>CAIVPX010000064.1 GCA_903907905.1 uncultured bacterium
CCTCCTGGTGGACATTGGTTATGCGTTTCTTGATCCGAGGATACGGTATTGAGCGCCTCCAATATTGACTTGCAAGCCGATTTGCTGGCGACGCGAGCGCAGTCAGCAGTGCGGCCATCGCTTTGGCGTAAGGCCTTGCGCAACCGTCGGGTGATGACGGGCAGCGCCATCCTCTTGCTGATGCTGCTGGTGGCACTCCTGGCCCCGTGGCTCGGCACCGTGGATCCGGCACTGATTGATGTCTCTGCACGTCACCTCAAGCCCGGCGAGCTGTTGTCGATCACCTTAAGCGACGGCAGCGTGGTGGACCATACTGCGTATTTCGGCACAGACAACCTGGGTCGTGATATCTTCAGCCGCGTGCTCTACGGGACCCGGGTCTCGCTGATTATCGGCGCCGCAGTGGCGATGATCAGCCTGACCATCGGCCTTGTGATCGGCTTGCTCGCGGGGTTTTTCCGGCGCCTTGACGGGCCGGTGATGCGCGTCATGGACGCGCTGATGGCCATCCCCGGGATCCTGCTGGCGATCACCCTGGTGGCGATCTGGAAAGGCGGCATGCTGACCGTGATCCTGGCTATTGTGGTACCCGACATTCCCCGCGTGGTGAGACTGGTCCGCTCTGTCGTGCTGTCGGTGCGCGAGGAGCCCTATGTGGAAGCCGCTGAGTCGCTGGGTGCACCCACAGCATGGTTGCTGATCCGCCATGTCTTGCCCAATACAGTGGCGCCATTGATTGTGCAGGGTACATTCCTGTGCGCAGCGGCTATGCTGTCTGAGGCTGCCCTCTCTTTTCTAGGCATCGGTATTCCCCCCGAGATCCCGAGCTGGGGCAACATCATTGCAGAAGGCAGGGCCCTTTTTCGCGTACATCCCCACAACATTCTTTACCCCAGCATCTTCCTGGCCCTGACGGTGCTGGCGGTCAATGTACTCGGCGACGGCTTACGAGATGCGCTGGATCCGAAGATGCGCAAGAACCTCTGACCGCGCATGACCATGAGCTCCCCCAATGCCCCTCAGGCTCTGGCGCTGCGCGGTTTGCGGATCGCCCTACCGCCCGGAGCTGACCGTAGCCATGCGGTGACCGATGCCAACCTCACGGTGCGCCGTGGTGAGCTGGTCTGCCTGGTGGGTGAGTCCGGATCCGGCAAATCGGTCATCGCCCAGGCGGTGATGGGCCTGCTGCCCAAGGGTCTGCGGGCCGATGCGGGCCAGATCTTGCTGGCCGGTACCGATGTTCTTCAGTCCAGCCCCGACTGGCTGCGCGCCGCGCGTTGTGTGCGCATGTCAATGATCTTCCAGGAGCCAATGACGGCCCTTAACCCGGTCATCACCTGCGGCCGGCAGATCGACGAGGTCCTGCGCAAGCACACCCGCCTGTCGAGTAAGGAACGTCAACGCAAGGTGTTGCGCGCGCTGGAGCAGGTGCAATTGCCTGACCCGCCGCACATGTACACGTCCTACCCGCACCAGTTGTCCGGTGGACAGCGCCAGCGGATCATGATTGCCATGGCACTCATCCTCGATCCCGCCCTCCTGATCGCCGATGAACCCACCACAGCCCTGGACGTGACCACGCAGTCGCAGATCCTCAAACTGATCAAGGAACTGCAGCTTAGCCATGGAACGGGAGTTCTGTTCATCACGCACGATTTTGGGGTGGTTGCCGAGATCGCCGACCAGGTGGCGGTGCTGCGTCTGGGTGAGCTGGTCGAATCGGGCCCGACAAGGCAGCTACTCGGTGCCCCGTGCCATCCTTACACCCGCATGTTGATCGGCTCGGTTCCATCGCTACGGCCAGCGCAGAGAGAGGGCAACAAGAGCGGCGAATTGGTTCTGCGCATCAATAACCTGCATAAGACCTACGCGTCCAGCGGGCTGTTCCAGAGGAATCGAACCGTACATGCGGTGAGCGACGTCAGCATCGCCATCGCCCGCGGGCAGACGGTGGGCATCGTCGGCGAATCAGGCTCCGGCAAGTCCACGGTAGCGCGCTGCGTGGCGCGCCTGATCGACCCGAGCGGCGGTCAAGTCTGGCTCGGCGGCCAGGAGATCGGACAAGCCTCGCGCCGCGCGCTGCGACCGAATCGCCACCGAATTCAGATTGTCTTCCAGGACCCGTACCGCTCGCTCAACCCACGGCGCACTGTCGGGCAGTCGATGGTGGAGGGACCGATGTATTACGGCGTGTCACGTGACGACGCTTTGGGTCGGGCCCGCCAACTCATGGAATTGGTGCGTCTGGATCCACAGGCGCTGCAGCGGTTCCCCCACGAATTCTCCGGCGGTCAACGCCAGCGCATCTGTATCGCCCGCGCTCTGGCCATGGAACCCGAGGTGCTGATCGCAGACGAAGCCGTGTCCGCACTCGATGTGTCTGTGCAAAAGCAGGTGTTGGAACTGTTGGACGACATCCGTGCGCGCCTGAACCTGGCGGTGCTGTTCATCACCCATGACCTTCGCGTGGCGGCGCAGATCTGCGACCAAGTCGCGGTGATGCATCAGGGCCGCCTGGTCGAGTTCGGCACGACCGCCCAGGTACTGGGCCAACCGCGTCACGCCTATACGCAATCGCTGCTGGCGGCAGCGCCTGGACGCAACTGGGATTTCGCACACGCCGCCAGTTCAGCGCCATACACTTGAGCATGATCTCGGAATGTCTCAGCTGTTCTTTCGATTGGCAACATCGTGGTGTGGCAGCGCCGCTGACCGGTGCATCTAAAGGAGTCCTGCATGCAACTTTTTCATCACGTCAAAACGCCGGTGACCTTTGTGCAAACCATTGAGGTGGTGATGCATTCAGATTTCGCGGCATTCGACCGCTCCCACACAGGAGACCAGGCATGAGCGGGCTACAAACTCAGCAGACACAGCCCACCGACGCTGTGGCCCCGCTGCGCGAGCTGGTCGCCGGGTTGACGGCCCTGGTTGGGGCGACGCAGGACGAGCCCCGTCTGATGGCCGAGGGCCGGCCGCTGTTGGCACGCCTGCTCGCGCGGGACGACTGGTTGCCCGAGGCCTTTGCCGCGGTTCGGCCTGACCGCTATGCGCAGTACCTGCTGCACTGCGATCCGCTGGAGCGCTTTTGTGTCGTCAGCTTCGTCTGGGGCCCTGGGCACGGCACGCCCGTGCATGACCACACGGTGTGGGGCCTGGTGGGCATCTTGCGCGGGGCCGAGCGTTGCGAAGAGTACACACTGCAGGCCGGTCAACCGTTGGCCACGGGCGGCCAGCACCTGATGCAGCGCGGCGACA
>CAIVPX010000065.1 GCA_903907905.1 uncultured bacterium
GCCCCTGGGTATCGCGAACGATCGCGTAGCCCCGCTCGAGCACCGATAAGGGGCTGACCAGTTCGAGCGCGCCGCTCAGGCGAGTCAGCCTCGCCTCGCGCGCCTCGCCCAGCCGGTCGGCGGCCAGCCGAAGCCTGGCGGTGCGGGAACGCAGCCCCTGATGGGCCAGGGCGACATCCGGCGCCCTCAGGCGTGCCCCGAACCGCTCGAGCCTGGCCTGCCTGCGTTCGATGCTGGTCTGCTGCAGGGTATGCAGGCGAAGGGTGAGCCGCGCAAGACGGTGCGCCCGCTCGCGCCACTGATCCGATGGCGGTCGAAGTTGCGCCACCGCCAGATCGAGCCGCTGACCCGCCTGGCCGATCAGTCGATCCCAGCTCAAGGCCGCGCGATCGAGCAACGAACTCAGGTCGGCCCATAACTCGCGCCGGTCAACCGTTGCGAGTTCGGCAGCGGCGGTGGGCGTGGGCGCACGCAGGTCGGCGACGAAATCGACGATGGTGAAGTCGGTCTCGTGGCCGACCCCGGCGATGACCGGAATGGTGCTTTGCGCCACGGCCCGGGCAAGTGACTCGTCATTGAAGGCCCAGAGGTCTTCGATCGAACCGCCACCCCGAACCAGCAGCAGCACCTCGCACTCGGCGCGCCGGCAGGCCAGTTCGATTACCGCCCGTAAACGGCTTGGCGCATCGGCCCCCTGAACCGGCGAGGGGTAGACGATCACGGGAATTTGCGGGGCGCGCCGACCCAGCGTGGTGAGCACATCTCGAAGCGCGGCGGCCTGCGGCGAGGTCACGACACCGATGCATCGCGGCAGGCGAGGCACCCGGCGCTTGCGGGCGGCCTCGAATAGCCCTTCGGCCTGCAGGCGGGCCTTGATCTGCAGAAAACGCTGGTGCAGATCGCCCGCGCCGGCCCGACGCATGGCCTCGACACTGAGCTGAAAGTCGCCACGCGCCTCATACAGCGTGACGAGCGCCCGGACCTCGACCCGATCGCCCTCGCGCGGCACGAAGTCGACATACTGGGCGCGCCCGCGGAACATCACGCCGCGCACCTGAGCACCGGCGTCCTTGAGGGTGAAGTACCAGTGCCCGCTGGCCGCACGGGTGAGGTTGGAAATTTCGCCGCCAACCCAGACCAGTGGCAGACTTCGCTCGAGAAGCCCAGATACGGCGCGGTTGAGCTGGGAAACCGTCAGAATTTCCCGCGCCAAACCTGAATCCGGGCGGCTGGATCCTGATTCCGTCAGGCCTCCAGGGCCAAACCTATCCACAAACCCTCACTTTTCCGGGGTTTTACCCGTAACGTCTTGCGGCCCTCTGACTGCGATTGCAAGCCCATGAAAACAAACCACTTTTTCCGAGCACTCGGAGAGCGGCAGGGAAACCACCGTCAAGGCCCCTGTCGCGGCTGCCTACCCCTTTGATGTTATACACATAGTTTTCCACAAGCCTGCGGTCCGCCTTGGCGGCTCGCGTGGACACATCGAGTACCGCCTCCCGATGGGCTCCAAAGATCCGCCCACCCCGACCTGCAACTGCCACCGCCAAGTGCCCGCAGACGCACTGCCCGCGTCGCGGGACGCTGACGCCCTGCAAGGGTCGCTCACCGGCGTCCTGCACGGGCCACTGCCCGGGTCGCTGCATCAGGCCCTGCCCTCGTGGCGGCGCGCGGGGTCCGGGCAGGGGCCGGACTGAATGCTGCGCCACCTGATCGAGCGCCTGCTGCGAGCCCTCTGGTTCGGCAAGAGCCTGGGCGCAAGAGTGGCTGGACTGTTGCTGGCGCCTTTGGGCGCTTTGCTGGAGCCAATCACCGTGCGGCGACGCCGGCAGATCGAATCGCTGCCACGTCCGCAACCGCCCGTCATCATCGTAGGCAACCTGGTTGTCGGCGGTTCAGGCAAAACCCCGCTCGCGCTTGCACTGGCCCGAGCGCTGAGCGAGCGGGGGCTGCGGATCGGGCTCCTCTGCGGCGGCTATCGCGCCCTGCGCACCGATGCCCGCCTGGTACCCCCCGACGCTGACGCCCGCGAGCACGGCGACGAGGCCTGCCTGCTGGCTGCGGCAAGCACCTGCCCCGTCGCCGCCGGGCGCGATCGCGGTCAAGCCCTGTCGTGTCTGACGCAGCGCCACCCCGAGCTCGATGCGGTCATCGCCGATGACGGCCTGCAGCACTTGCGTTTGCCGCGCTCGATCGAGATTGCAGTCTTCGACCGGCGCGGCGCGGGCAATGGTCGCCTGATGCCTGCAGGCCCCTTGCGCGAGCCACTGCGCCACGCGAGCCGGATGGATGCAGTGGCGCTGAACGAAACCGCCCACTCGCCGACGCCGACGCCCAGGCAATTCCATTTTCAGGTCAGGCCTTTGCGCTTCGTCGCGCTGGACGGCCACCAGGAACCGCTCGAAGCTGAAGCCTTCGCGGCGCAGGTCTGCAAGGGCATGGCGCCAGAGCGCATCCTGGCGATGGCGGGTATGGGCGAACCGGAGCGTTTTTTCGACACTCTGCGTGCACTCGGGATTCACGGCGCAACGCTGGCGCTGGCCGATCACGCGGACATCGACGCAGCGCTGCTGAGTTCGATCAAGTCCGAGCTCATTCTGATGACGGCCAAGGACGCCGTAAAATGCAGGACGTTCGCCGACCGGCGCTGTTGGGCGCTCGAAGTGACCGCCCATCCCGACCCCGGAATGATCGACTGGCTGCTAGAGGCATTGCGTGGACAACCGACTGCTTGACATCCTGGTGTGCCCGATTTGCAAGGGCCCCCTGCAACACCGGCGCGGCGGCACCGCGCCCGATGGCGCATCGCTCCAATCAGAGTTGCTGTGCCGGACCGACCGGCTGGCCTTCCCGGTCAGGGACAGCATCGCGCGCATGCTGGTCGACGAGGCCAGGCGCCTCGATGATGCTGACGCCGCCTGAGCTCGTCCGGCGACCATGAACACCCCCGACTTCGTGGCGCTGATTCCGGCGCGTCTGGCCTCGACGCGCCTGCCCGACAAGCCGCTCGCCGACATCGGCGGTCAACCCATGGTGGTCCGGGTGGCTGAGCAGGCCCGCGCCTCGGGCGCACGCCGCGTCGCGGTCGCCACCGATTCCGAGCGCATCGCTCAGACCGTGCGACAGGCCGGATTCGAGGCCATTCTCACGCGGGCCGACCACGCCTCGGGCACCGACCGACTGGCCGAAGCCGCTGAAGCGCTCGGCCTTGGGCCTACCGAGATCGTCGTCAATGTGCAGGGGGATGAGCCGCTGATCCCGCCCCCGCTGATCGCTGCGGTCGCTCGCTGCCTGGCCAACTCCGCCGACTGTGCCATGGCCACGGCCGCCCACCCGATCGAGCTCGAGGCGGACCTCCTGAATCCGAATATCGTGAAGGTGGTGACCGATGCAGCGGGGCGAGCCCTTTACTTTTCGCGAGCCCCCATCCCCTTCGAGCGCGACCGCACGCCTGCAGCGGCGGCCCCTGCGCCCGCTCCGGTGTCACCGGCGCTCGCTGCCGTGCGCATGCCCTTGCGACACATCGGTCTTTACGCCTACCGGGTCAGCTTCCTGGCACGCTTTCCTCACTTGCCGGCTGCTCCGATCGAGCGGCTGGAGTCGCTCGAGCAGCTGCGCGTGCTCTGGCACGGCTTGCGGATTGCCGTGCACCTGACCGAGCAGGCGCCGCCGCCCGGCGTCGACACGCCAGCCGACCTCGCCCGCGCCCGGCAAGCCTGGGCCGGGCGGTCAAATTGACCGGATTCGGGCTTTGAAGTTACGCTCCCCCAACCCATCTCTAGGGATACTTTGATGCGTCTGATACTTCTCGGTGCACCCGGCGCCGGCAAAGGCACCCAGGCCGCGTTTCTCACGCGCCGGTTCGGCATCCCCCAGATTTCCACCGGCGACATGCTGCGGGCTGCGGTCAAAGCGGGCACGCCATTGGGTATCGCGGCCAAGAAAGTCATGGATTCGGGCGGTCTGGTCTCCGACGACATCATCATCGGACTCGTCAAGGACCGACTCGCGCAACCAGACTGCTCGGCAGGCTATCTGTTCGACGGATTTCCGCGCACGATTCCGCAGGCCGACGCAATGAAGGAGGCAGGCGTAGGCATCGACTACGTGCTGGAGATCGACGTGCCCGATTCCGACATCGTCGAGCGCATGAGCGGCCGCCGCGTGCACCCGGCAAGTGGGCGCACCTACCATGTGCGCTTCAACCCGCCGAAAGTCGAGGGCACTGACGACGAAACCGGCGAGGCGCTGGTTCAGCGTGACGATGATCGCGAGGAAACCGTCCGCAAGCGTCTGGCGGTGTATCACGCCCAAACCCGTCAACTCGTCGGCTACTACGGCAACTGGGCCGCCAGTGCTCAAGCCGGGGCGCCGAAGTATCGGCGCATCTCGGGGCAAGGCGCTGTCGACACCATCACCGCCCGGGCCCTCGAAGCACTGGCGGGCTGAGGCCGGGCTCGGCGTTTCCGGCAGCGCGTGCCGATGCCCCGAGCCCGCAAGTGCTGGCAAACGGCGACCCCGCCGCCTCGGCCCCCCGGGCAGCGCGGTGTCACCTCCTGAGCGCGCCCGCAGCCGGTCAAACCAGTGCGACGGGCGCGCACGTTTCGCCCGTCTGCGCGGTTTAGCGAATTTCGCTGGGGCGAGTGTAGAATTCGCCGGCTTTCTCAAAACACCATATTCATGACAACGGAGGATGGAACATGACCTCAACCACTGCGGGTCTGTGGCTCGCTTTGGCCTGCGGCCTGGTGGCGGTGCTCTATGGCATCGTGTCGAGCCGCTGGATCGTCGGCCTGGATGCCGGCAACGCCCGGATGCAGGAGATCGCTCTCGCGATTCAGCAGGGCGCGAAGGCTTACCTCGATCGCCAGTACCGGACGATCGCCATCGTCGGCGCCATTCTGTTCGTCATCATTGCGGTGGTGCCCGGCCTGGGTATGTCTACCGCGATCGGCTTTGCCATTGGTGCCGTTTTGTCAGGCGCTGCGGGCTACATCGGCATGAATGTGTCGGTCAAGGCCAACGTGCGCACCGCACAGGCGGCCACGGTCGGGCTCAATGAAGCCCTGACGGTCGCCTTCCGCGGCGGCGCCATCACCGGCATGCTGGTGGTCGGTCTGGGACTGCTCGGCGTCGCCGGCTACTACGCCTACCTCATGAATGCCGCGGGCGCTTCCGCCGCCACGGCGGCCGGTCTGCACACCGCGCTCAAGCCGCTGATCGGCCTGGCATTCGGATCCTCGCTCATCTCCATCTTCGCGCGTCTGGGTGGTGGCATCTTCACCAAAGGCGCCGACGTGGGCGCCGATCTGGTGGGCAAGGTTGAAGCCGGCATCCCCGAGGACGACCCCCGTAATCCCGCGGTCATCGCCGACAACGTCGGTGACAACGTCGGCGACTGCGCCGGTATGGCGGCCGACCTGTTCGAAACCTACGCCGTCACCTTGATCGCCACCATGCTTCTGGGCTCGCTGATGGTGACGGGCGCTGAGGCGCAGGCGGTGGTCTACCCGCTCGCGCTGGGCGGCCTGTCGATCATCGCCTCGATCATCGGATGCGTTTTCGTCAAGGCCAAGCCGGGCGAAACCAATGTGATGGGTGCGCTCTACAAGGGCCTGATCGTTGCCGGTGTCATCGCTACGGCAGCGTCCTATCCCATCACCACCTGGATGTTCCAGGGTGTCGACCTGTCCAAGGCGGGTACGTCCACGATGAGCCTGTGGCTGTGCGTGGTGGTCGGCATGGTGCTCACCGGCCTGATCGTCTGGGTCACCGAGTACTACACCGGCACGCAGTACGGACCAGTGCGCTACGTGGCGCAAGCCTCCACCACGGGCCACGCCACCAATATCATCGCCGGCATCGCTGTGTCGATGAAGTCCACGGCCTGGCCAGTGCTCATGGTGTGCGCCGCCATCCTGGCGTCATACAAACTGGGCAACCTCTACGGCATCGCGGTCGCTGCCACAGCCATGCTCTCCATGGCGGGCATCGTGGTCGCGCTCGATGCCTACGGCCCCATCACCGACAACGCGGGCGGCATCGCCGAGATGGCCGAACTGCCTGAGTCGGTGCGCAACATCACCGACCCGCTCGACGCGGTGGGCAACACCACCAAGGCCGTGACCAAGGGCTACGCCATCGGCTCGGCAGGTCTGGCCGCGCTGGTGCTCTTTGCCGATTACACGCATGCGCTCGAGGCGGCCAAAATCAAGGCGGTGTTCGACCTGTCCGATCACATGGTCATCATCGGCCTGTTTATCGGCGGTCTGATCCCCTTCCTGTTCGGCGCCATGGCGATGGAAGCCGTTGGCCGCTCGGCGGGTGCCGTGGTCGAAGAGGTGCGCCGTCAGTTCCGCGAGATCAAGGGCATCATGGAAGGCACGGCCAAGCCCGACTACTCACGCGCGGTCGATCTGCTCACCACCGCAGCCATCAAGGAAATGATCATCCCGTCGCTGCTGCCGGTCATCGTGCCGGTGGTGGTGGGGCTGGTGCTGGGTCCGATCGCACTGGGCGGCCTGCTGATGGGCACGATCGTGACGGGCCTGTTCGTGGCCATCTCGATGTGCACGGGGGGTGGCGCGTGGGACAACGCCAAGAAGTACATCGAGGAAGGCAACCACGGCGGTAAGGGCTCCGATGCACACAAGGCAGCCGTCACGGGTGACACCGTGGGCGATCCCTACAAGGACACGGCTGGTCCGGCGGTCAACCCGCTGATCAAGATCATCAACATCGTGGCGCTGCTGATGGTACCGCTGCTGTAAAGGCAGATCGCAGCAAAGGGCGGCCTGGTGCCGCCCTTTTTCATTTCAAGGGAGCCGAATATGAACTATCAGGGCAAAGTCGTCATCATCACCGGGGGCGCCTCCGGGCTTGGCGGAGCCACCGCCCGGATGATCGCCGCCGGGGGCGGCAAGGTTCTGATCGCCGACGTCAATGCAGCGCTGGGTGAACAACTCGCAGCCGAACTCGGATCATCGGTGAAAAGCATTCGCTGCGACGTCACCAGCGAGACTGATGCCAAGACGGCGGTCGCCCAGGCCGCTGCGATGGGCCGCATCGTAGGGCTGGTGAACTGCGCGGGCGTGGGCAATCCCTGCAAGACGGTCGGTAAAGAAGGGCCTCACCCCCTCGACACCTTCACGCGAGTGATCCACATCAACCTGATCGGCACCTTCAACATGATCAGGCTCGCCGCGGAGGCCATGATCGGCAACGAACCCAACGAGGAAGGCGAGCGCGGCGTCATTGTCAACACCGCCTCGGTCGCAGCCTTCGACGGCCAGATCGGCCAGGCTGCCTACGCAGCCTCGAAGGGTGGGATCGTGGGCATGACCTTGCCCATCGCGCGTGACCTCGCTCGCGATGGCGTGCGCGTCGTCACCATCGCGCCCGGCCTCTTTCTGACACCGTTGCTGCAGTCGCTGCCCCCGGCGGCCCAGGAGTCTCTGGGCAAGCAGGCGCCCTTCCCGTCCCGGCTGGGACGGCCCGAAGAATACGCTCAGATGGTCGGCCAGATTTTTGCCAACGCCATGCTCAATGGTGAAACCATCCGTCTGGACGGTGCCATCAGGATGGCGCCGCGCTGACGCCTCCCGCTTGAGAAGAACGCGCCCGCTGGATTCGGGTCAGGGGTGGGCCGGATCAGGCCCCCTGTGAGCCGTCCGGCGCGCTGACCCCGAGCCGCTGCTCGAACCACTGTCCCAGCGCGAGCAGGGTCGCGTCCGAGTCCATGCGCCCCACCAGCTGCAGGCTGGTGGGCAACCCCTCCACCTGACGGGTGGGCAGCACCAGCGCCGGCAGACCGGCGAATGAAAACGCCGCCGTTTGTCCCAGCACGGCCTCTCGCACCGTGGTGCGTCCACCCTCGGTATCCACCTCGAGTTGGCCGCGTAACGGCGGCAGCACCGAGTTGCCCGGCGCAATCAGCGCATCGTAGTCAGTCAGCAGCGACTGCAGATCGCGGATCAGCGCATCGCGCGTCTTGAGCGCAGCGATGTAATCGCCGGCCACAATCGTCGTCCCGGCCTTGAGCGGCGGCAGGACCATCTCAGAAAAGCCCTCGCCCCCCGCAGCCAGGGCTGCGCGGTGAACCCAGGCCGCCTCGGATCGCACCATGGGCGTGTACGCCTCCCAGGCCTCTTGCATTCGTGGGACATCGACCGCATCTACCGCGACGCCGTCGCGGCGCAGGTCAGCGATGAGACGCTCGAACACCGCGCGCACCGCCGGCTGCAGACGGCCGCGCAACCAGCGCTCGGGCAGCGCCAGGCGGGGCTTGCGGGCGACCGCGCCATGGCGAACCGAGCGCTGCGCCATCACCTCGAACAGCCGCGCACAATCGGCGACCGACCGGGCCAGAGGCCCCGCATGATCACAGGTCCAGGACAGGTACAGCGCACCATCCAGAGGGATTGCATCGCGCGAGGGCTTGAATCCGACCACGCCGCAAAAGGCGGCTGGGATGCGGATCGAGCCCCCTGTATCGCTCCCCACCGCGCCCAGGCCAATGCCCTTGGCGACCGCGACCCCGGCACCACTGGAAGAGCCGCCCGCCTGTCGCGCCGGATCGAAGGGGTTTTTAACATCGCCCGTCCAGACGTTCTCGCCCGTGGCGCCTAGGGCGATCTCGTGCATGTTGGTCTTTGCAAAGATGAGCGCACCGGCGCGCCGCAGGCGCGTGACCAGGCTTGCCTCCCTGCTGCCCAACTCGGCCAGGCTGGCGCGCGTACCGGCGCGCGTCGGCATGCCGTTTACATTGAATAGATCCTTGATTGACAGGGGAACGCCGTGCAGGGGGCCCAGCGGCGCCCCGGCGCGGACCTGTGCATCCAGCGCATCGGCCTGAGTGCGCGCCGCGTCCCAGTCCACCCAGGCAATCGGATTGAGATCTGCCGCCTGCTCGGCGTGCAGGTGAGTGCGGTCCAGCAGTTCGCGGACGCGGGTGGTGCCGGCCGCGACTGCAGCGACCGTTTCGATGATCGATTTCATGGCAGGAGGCCTCGACGGCAAGTTTCTGGATCAGAGCAAGCTGCAAGCTATCATCGCATGATGCGTGTGTCGCCCTGCTCCCGTCTGCTTGGCTGCTCCCTGTCCAATCGCCTGGGCGCGCTGCTTATAGCCGCCCTGCCCCTTTGCGGCTGGACGCAGCAGGTAGAGCCGCCTCGGCAAACGGGTCACGCCCCTGCCACCGTCGACCCTCGGCCCGAGCACCCCGAGTCGGCCAGTGGCCGCAGCGCCAAACCAGTGCTCCGCACCCGCACCTTCATGGCGGTGACTGCGCACCCATTGGCCAGCGGCGCTGCGGCTGACCTGCTGGAACGCGGCGGCTCGGCGGTTGACGCCGCGATCGCAGCGCAGATGATGCTCACGCTGGTCGAACCGCAGTCCTCGGGCATCGGTGGCGGCGGCTTCCTGCTGCACTACGAACCCGGCCAGAACGCGACGGCGGCCTACGACGGACGCGAGACGGCACCCGCGGGCGTCGACGAGACCCTGTTCCTGCGATCCGATGGCCGAGCCATGGGATTTCATGAAGCGGTCGTGGGCGGACGATCCGTCGGGGTGCCGGGTCTGGTGAGCATGCTGGCGCTGGCGCACGCGGCGCACGGACGCCTGCCCTGGGCCGATCTGTTCGAGCCCGCGATCCGGCAGGCCCGCGAGGGCTTTACGATCTCGCCCCGCCTGCATGCCCTGCTCGCGCGTGAGCCGTTTCTGCGCCAGGATGAGCCGGCTCGGCGCTACTTCTACGACGATTCGGGCGCGCCCTTGCCCGTCGGGCACCGCTTGCGCAACCCGGCGCTTGCCGACACCCTCGAGTCGATCGCGCAGCGAGGCGCCGAGGCGTTTTATCAGGGGCCGATCGCGCGCGACATAGTCGCGGCGGTCCGCGAGCACGCCCGCAATCCCGGGCAACTGAGTCTCGAGGATCTGCGAGACTATCGTGCCCTGCGCCGACCAGCGCTTTGCACCCCGCACCAGCGATGGACCCTCTGTGGCATGCCCGCCCCGTCCGCCGGCGCCATCACGGTGGCGCAAATTCTCGCGCTGCATTCGGCAGCCCGGACCGGGCCGCTGTTTCATGGCGGCGCGCCCGACACGCAGGCGGTCCATCGCTTCAGCCAGGCAGCCCGGCTCGCGTTCGCCGACCGCGACCGCTACATCGCCGACCCGGCTTTCGTCAGCATGCCCACTGCCGAATTGCTGGCGCCCCGCTATCTCGCCGCGCGCGCCGCGCTCATCACGGATCGGTCCCTGGGCCAGGCCCCTCCCGGCAATCCGGTCTCAGGCCAGCCGGTGCTCGCCACCGCCGGCGCCATCGAAGCCGAGCGCCCGGCGACCACGCACTTGTCAATCGTCGACATCGACGGGCGCGTGGTGTCGATGACCAGTTCGGTCGAGGACGCCTTCGGTTCGAGGCTGATGGTGAGAGGCTTCATGCTCAACAATCAGCTCACCGACTTCTCCTGGTCGTCCGAGGCGGGCGCAGAGCGCCCGGCCAATCGGGTCGAACCTGGCAAGCGACCGCGCAGCTCCATGGCGCCCACCCTCGTGTTCGGCCCGCAGCCCTCGTCCCCGGCCACCGACGATCCGTCGCACCGCCCCTTTCTCCTCGCCATCGGATCGCCGGGCGGCGCCTCCATCATCAATTACGTGGCCCGCACACTGGTGGGCGTACTGAACGACCAGCAACCGCTGCAGCAGGTCATCGATCAGCCCAACCTGGGCAGCCGCAACGGGCCCACCGATCTCGAGGCGGGCACCACGCCCGAGGCGCTGCAGCAGGCACTGCGTGCGCGCGGACATGTCTTGCGAATGACCGAGATGACCAGTGGCCTGCACGGCATCATGCGGGTCTGCGCGCCCGCGCCGGGTGCAGCGCAAGCCGATTGCCGCTATGAGAGTGGCGCTGACCCCCGTCGCGAAGGCATCGCGCGGGGCCGATAGGACAACGGAGGGGAACCCACGTCATGCCGATGGAACGACGCAAACTGAGCGGGGGACGGCTGAGCGGCGCGGGCTACGATGCGGCAGCCCGGCTGCTGGAGATCGAATTCGTCGACGGAGAACTGAGGCGCTTCAAGGCGGTGCCTGCCGAGGTCTGGCGACGCCTGATCGCCGCGCCCAATCCTGCGGTCTACTTCAGTGACCGGATCGAAGAAGAGTATGCGGTCGACCGCGCGCGTGCGGTCAAGGGGGCGGACGCCCGCAGCAGCCTCGATTCGCTCTTTGGCCCGCCGCCGGGCGAGCGCTGATCCCGGCGCCGTGGTGTCGCGCGCGCCTCATCTGTGGATCGTCTGCAAGGTCATCGACAATTTCGGTGACGCTGGCGTGTGCTGGCGGCTGGCACGACAGCTCGCCGCCGAGCACCCCTTCGAGGTGAGCCTCATCATCGACGGCGAGGCCACGCTGGCCGCGATCGAACCGTCCTATTCGACGACGGATCGGCCCGCACCCGACGGCGCCTTGCCCGGGCCCGTGCAGCTCGACGGGGTCGACATCCTCCCCTGGCAGGCCGTGGCGCACGCCCGCCCGGCGCAAGGTCCGGGCCCCGATATCGTCATCAGCGCCTTCGGCTGTGAGTTGCCCGGCTGGCTCAGGCGCCTGCTGGGTGGCGCACCTCGCCGTCCCCTCTGGCTCAACCTTGAATATCTCAGCGCCGAACCGTGGATCGACGACTGCCACCAACTGGTCTCGATCAAGCCCGATGACGGTGCCCGCGAGCATTTCTTCTACCCGGGATTCAGCCCCCGGAGCGGCGGGCTCATCAGAGAGCGCAGCCTCGCCGAGCAGCGCGACCGCTTCCGCGCCGAGGGGGGGGCCGAGCGCTTCCTGGCGGCCCTCGGCGCCCCGCACTCGGCATCAGGCCACGCCATCAGCCTCTTCTGTTACCCGCAGGCGCCGCTCGGACCCTGGCTGCAGGCGCTGGCCACAGGACCGAGACAGACCTTGCTGTGTGTGGCGGGTGGCTGCGCGCAAGAGGCCCTCACCCACTGGTGGGGCAGCCTTCCACCCTTGGGCCAGATGTGCCGCAACGGTCGACTCGACGTGCTCCGGCTGCCCATGCTCAGCCAGGCCGACTATGACCGGCTGCTCTGGAGTTGCGAGCTCAACATCGTGAGAGGCGAGGACTCCTGGGTGCGGGCCCATTGGGCGGCGGCCCCCTTCGTCTGGCAGCCCTATCGGCAGGCCGACGGCGCGCACCGGGTGAAACTGGAGGCTTTCCTCGACCGGATGGCCGGGCCGACCCGAAGCGGCTCCGGGCAGCCCGAGGGCTTGGCCCGCGTGGCAGCCATGATGCGCGCCTGGAGTGACCCGTCCGGATCAGATCTGACGCAAGCCTGGCAGGCCTTTGAACAGGCCCTGCCGCAATTGGACTCGCTCTATCAGGCCTGGGGAAAAAGCCTGGAAAACCAGCCCGACCTCGCCGCCTCGCTGGCGCGATACTGCCTGGATCGAATATAATTTAGGGTTTTCCAAAGCGTCAGCTGGATCATCAGGTAGACACATTATGAAAATCGCCCAGGAACTGCGTACCGGCAACGTGATCATGATCGGCAAGGAGCCGATGGTCGTTCAGAAGGCCGAGTACAACAAGTCGGGCCGCAACGCCGCGGTCGTGAAGATGAAGATGAAGAACCTGCTCAACGGTTCGAACATGGAAACCGTCTTCAAGGCCGACGAAAAATTCGACGTGCTCATGCTCGATCGCCGCGAGGTCACTTACTCCTACTTTGCCGACCCCATGTACGTGTTCATGGACGCAGAGTACAACCAGTTCGAGGTTGAAGCCGAATCGATGGGCGACGCCGTCCGATATGTCGACGATGGCATGGCCTGCGAGGTGGTGTTCTATGAAGGCCGGGCCATCTCGGTTGAAATGCCCAACAGCGTGGTGCGCGAGGTCGAGTACACCGAGCCCGCCGTCAAAGGGGATACCTCGGGCAAGGTCATGAAGCCCGCGCGCGTCAAGCCCACGGGGCTTGAGGTCGCCGTGCCGGCCTTCGTCGAAATCGGCGACAAGATCGAGATCGACACCCGCACCGGCGAGTACAAGAGCCGGGTCAAGGGCTAAGCCGTCAGCTTCCACACCCCGTGATTCATCCCGGGGTCGGCGGGCGGGGGACAAACCAGACCAAGCAGGCGCCCCCAGCCTCGCGCAGGTGTCACTCGATCATGCGGGTGTGGCACCCGCCGTTACGGTCAGCGACCCGCCGCGCGCCCCACCCAACCGGTCTGATCAGGAGTTCACCGCCATGGCAGCTACCCAGCCCCTGATGAACACCTACGCCCAGCAGCCGGTGGCTTTCAGCCACGGCGACGGCGTCTGGCTTTACGACACCGAAGGCAAGCGCTACCTCGATGGGCTGGCTGGCATCGCCGTCAACACACTGGGTCACAACCACCCCAAGCTCGTCGCGGGACTGCGTGAACAGATCGGGCGCGTCATTCACGTCTCCAACCTCTTCGTGCACCCCTTGCGCGACGAACTGGCGCAACTGCTGCTCGATCGCAGCGGCATGACCAACGTGTTCTTCTGCAACTCGGGTCTGGAGGCGAACGAGGCGGCCATCAAGATCGCCCGCAAGTACGGCCACGACCGCGGCATCGAACGCCCCGAAATCGTCGTGTACGACAAGTCCTTCCACGGGCGCTCGCTAGCCACCTTGTCGGCCACCGGCAACGAGAAAGTACAGAAGGGTTTCGGGCCGTTGGTCGAGGGCTTCGTGCGCGTCAAACTCAATGACGCCGGCGAAATCCGCCGGGTCGCGGCCGACCACCCCAACGTGGTCGCCGTGTTCGTCGAGGCCATCCAGGGTGAAGGCGGCATTCAGCCCGCCCATGCCGACTACCTGCGTGAACTGCGCCGTCTGTGCGACGAAAAAGGCTGGCTCCTCATGATCGATGAGGTGCAATGCGGCATGGGTCGCACAGGCAAGTGGTTTGCCCACCAGTGGGCAGGTGTGCTGCCCGACGTCATGCCGCTGGCCAAGGGGCTGGGTTCGGGGGTACCTATCGGTGCGGTTGTCGCGCATGGCGCAGCCGCCGAGGTCTTCCAGCCGGGCAATCACGGCACAACCTTTGGCGGCAACCCTCTGGCGATGCGAGCCGGCATCATCACCATTCACTCCATGGAAGAAGAAGGTCTGCTCGATCGCGCGCGCGAGGTCGGGGACTTCATCATGAACCGCGTACGTACGCATTTCGCGGGTCACAGCGGGCTGGTCGAGGTGCGGGGTCAGGGGCTGATGATCGGCATCGAACTTGATCGCCCCTGCGGCGATCTGGTCACCCTGGCCCTCGATGCCGGACTGGTGCTCAACATCACCGCCGATCGGGTCATCCGACTGCTGCCGCCACTGATTCTCACGCTCGAGCACGCTCGCCACCTGCTCGACATCCTGATTCCCCTGATCGAGGCGCGCCTGGCGCGGCCCTGATTACGCGTTCACGGCGCCGTCAGACCAGAGCCGAACCGAGAGCAGGCACCCCACCATGAGCATCAAGCACTTTCTCCAATTCAGGGACCTGAGTCGCGAAGAAATCGACCATCTGTTTGTGCGCACCCGGCTGATCAAGGAGCGCTTCAAGCGCTACGAAACCTACCACCCGCTAGCCGATCGTACGCTGGTGATGATCTTCGAAAAAGCCAGCACACGAACCCGTCTTTCGTTTGAAGCGGGCATGCAGCAACTGGGCGGCGCAGCCATCTACCTCAACACCCGCGACTCGCAACTCGGTCGGGGCGAGCCCGTTGAAGACGCTGGTCAGGTCATCTCGCGCATGTGCGATCTCGTCATGATTCGCACCTTCGAGCAGGAGATCATCGAGCGCTTCGCGCGCCACTCGCGCGTGCCCGTCATCAATGGTCTCACCAACGAATATCACCCCTGCCAGATCCTCGCCGACATCTTCACCTTCATCGAGCACCGCGGGCCCATCCAGGGTCGAACGGTCGCCTGGATCGGCGATTCCAACAACGTCTGCAACACCTGGCTGCAGGCGGCCGAATTGCTCGACTTCAATGTCCATGTCTCGACACCGCCGGGCTACGAGGTAGAGCCCGAGCGGGCCGGGCTCTTCGGCACCGACCATTTCGAAGAGTTCAGTGATCCGCTGGCCGCCTGCCGGGGGGCCGATCTGGTCACCACCGACGTCTGGACCAGCATGGGCTTCGAAAAGGAAAACGACGAGCGCAAGCGCGCCTTTGCCGACTGGTGCGTCGATGCAGAGATGATGTCGGTGGCCTCCCCCGATACACTCTTCATGCACTGCCTGCCGGCGCATCGCGGCGAGGAGGTGGCCGCCGAGGTGATCGACGGGCCGCACTCGGTCGTGTGGGATGAGGCGGAAAACCGCCTGCACACCCAGAAGGCACTAATGGAGTACCTGCTGCTGGGCCGGGTCTGAGCCTGACACGACCCGACCCGGCGCTCAGCCCCGGGCCTGCCGCATCAACGGCCGTTGAGGGGATACTGCGGATCGCTGTAACCGGGTGTCGACGGATGACCAGGCGCTACCAGCGCGTCCACCACGGCCTCGTCCTCCTGTGTCCAGGCATAGTCGAGCGCACCGAAATACTGCTCCCACTGCTCGAGCGTGCGCGGCCCGGCAATGACAGAACTGACCGCCGAATTGGCCAGGACCCAGGCCACCGAAAACGCCAGCAGCGACGCCCCCCGGTTGTGCGCATGCGCCTGGAGCGTCTGCGCAATGACCAGCGACTCCTCACGCCACTCGGTCTCCATGATGCGCCGATCGCCGCGCGCGGCGCGCGTGCCGGCCTCGGGTTGTGCGCCCGGCGCATACTTGCCGGTGAGCACCCCCCGCGCGATCGGACTGTAGGGTGCCACGCCAATGCCGTGGAAGCGGCAAGCGGGCAACACTTCAACCTCGGGCAGTCGGTTGAGCAGGTTGTAATAGGGTTGGCAGATCACCGGACCGGGCATGCCGATCTGCCGGCACAGGTGCACGACCTCGGCCATTCGCCAGGCACGGAAGTTCGACAGCCCGAAGTAACGGATCTTGCCCGAGCGGATCAGGTCATCCACCGCCCGCAGGGCCTCCTCGAGGTCGTCTTCCTCGAAGTCGCGATGCAGATAGCAGATATCGAGATAGTCGGTCTGAAGCCGCGACAGGCTGGCCTCGACCTCCTGCAGCATCCACTTGCGCGAATAGCGGCTTTCGTTGGGCCTGCTCGACATGCGATTGCCCAGCTTGGACGCAAGCACCCACCGGTCCCGGTCCGCGCGCAGCAAGGGACCCAGCACACGCTCGCAGGTACCGATGCTGTAGGTATCGGCGGTATCAACGAAGTTGACGCCGCGATCGCGCGCACTGGCGACAATGTCTGCCGCCGTCGCAACATCAGTCTGATCCCCGAACATCATGGTGCCCAGGCAGAGCGGCGATACGCGCAGGTTGCTGCGCCCGAGTCGGCGGTAGTTCATGGGAAAGCTCCTGTTTCAGTCGTCAATGTGCGGATAGCCGGCAAGACGGCCGCCGTCGACCACCATGGTCTGGCCGGTCATGAAGGCCGAGGCGGGGCTGGCAAGAAAGACCGCCGCCCCGGCAATGTCATCGGGCTCACCGATGCGCGGCAGCGGTGAATGCTTGAGCGTGCGCGCAAGAATGCCCGGGTCTTCCCAGAGCGCGCGGGCAAAGTCGGTGCGAACCAGCCCGGGCGCGATGCAATTGGCCCGCACCCCCTGACGCCCCCACTCAATGGCGATATTGCGGGCAAGCTGCATCTCGGCCGCCTTGGAGATGTTGTAGGCCCCGATCTTGTTCGAGCCCTGAAAGCCGCCCACCGACGAGATGATGATGACCGAACCGCCGCCGCGCGCCGCCATGCCCGGCAAGGCCATGTTCGTCAGCCAGAAGGTGCTTCGGACATTGCTGTTCATCACCCGATCGAAAGCCTCGTCAGGCATGTCGGCCGCGGGCCCGAAGTAGGGGTTGACGGCCGCATTGCACACGAGCACGTCGATCCCGCCCCAGTGCGCTTCAGTCTCGGACACGAGCGCCTGCAGGTCAGGCTTGCGGCCGATGTGACAGACGCGAGCAATCGCCTCGCCCCCCCGAGTACGGATGGCATCGACCACCTGCTGACAGGCCTCCAGCTTGCGACTCGACACGACCACCTTTGCGCCGTGCTCGGCCAGTCGCTCGGCAATGGCCCGGCCAATGCCACGACTGGCGCCCGTGACGACCGCAACTTTCCCGTTCAGATTGAAGAGTTCCAAGCCCAGACTCCAGCGAAAATTGTGCGATGGGGAGGCGGGCTGCCCGCCC
>CAIVPX010000066.1 GCA_903907905.1 uncultured bacterium
AGGCGATCCGCTGTTGGGCGATTTCGCAGGCAATGGCGACGATCATCGCGATGATGCGCGGGGCCACAAAACCGGCGCTGTCGCGAATGACCGAGACCCGAACGCCGTCGGAGGTAAAAAGTGCGTGCGCCGCATCGCGATAGTCGGCGCGGGTGGCAGGGGTGGTCATGAGGGTGCGCCGCTGGCATTGCCCCCGCCCGAAGCCAAACAGGGTGTCGATGGCGACCGCGCGCTCGGCCGGCCAGTGGCCGCAGGCGTGCGTGGCATCGTGTCCGCCCGGCGCCAGGAGTACCAGCGACTCGGCGCCAGGCGAGGGGCTTCGGTCGACCTGTCCGCCAAGGTCGGCGACCAGCGCATGCAGGGCCTGTGCCTTCGGTCCCGGTGCAACCCAGACCGGCGGGAGGGCGGCAGCGGCGGGCGGTGCCGCCTCGGCCGGCGTCTGCTGTCGACCGTCGATGTGCAGATACCAGCCCTCGCCGCGCTTGCGACCATGCAGGCCGGCCACGGCCCGCTGAGCGGCGATGACCGAAGGGCGAAAGCGCGGCTCTTCGTAGTACTGCCGGTAAATGGACTCCATGACGGGCTGGGAGACGTCGAGCCCGGTGAGGTCCATGAGTTCGAAGGGGCCCAGCTTGAAGCCCTTGCCATCGAAGCTCACCTGCTCGCGCATGATCCGGTCGACGGTGACGGTGTCGGTGACGCCTTCACCCAGGACGCGAAGGGCCTCGGTACCAAAGCCGCGGCCAGCGTGATTGACGATGAATCCAGGCGTGTCCTGCGCGATGACCGGCAGGTGGCCCGCGTGATGGGCCAGGGCGCTGAGCCGCTCCAACACCGTGCCGTGAGTCTTGGGGCCACCCACGACTTCCACGATCTTCATCAGGGGCACGGGATTGAAGAAGTGATAGCCCGCGACACGCTCGGGGTGACGGCTGCCCGCTGCGATGGCGGTGATCGAGAGCGAGGAGGTGTTGCTGGCGATGATCGCATCGGTCGTCAGGACCTGTTCGAGTGCCGCAATCAGATCGCGCTTGACCTCGATGCGCTCGACGATGGCCTCGATGACCAGGTCGCAGTCGGCGAGGGCCGCGAGCGAATCAGCCGGCAGGATGCGGGCCTGCGCGGCGCGGGCCTCATCAGCGCTCATGCGGCCCTTGTCGGCCAGCAGCGCGAAGACGCCCGCGAGAGACTCGATGGCGGCCTCGACGGCCGACGCCTGAGTGTCGAAGACGCGCACCGGGATGCCGGCCTGCGCGAAAATCTGGATGATTCCGCGGCCCATGACGCCGCTGCCGACGACGCCAATTCGCTGAAACAGTGTGGTGGTCATGGGGCCGATTGTACTCAAGCCATGCGATACACTCGCCTCGGCATTCCGCCGCCACGCTTACGCGCTCGTTGATGCCTCGCCGGCGCGGTCAACACGGAGACAGACAATGATCAAGCTGATGGGCTTTGCGGTCAGCAACTACTACAACAAGGTCAAGCTTGCCATGCTCGAGAAGGGCATCGACTTCGAGGAGGTCTACAACCGGGCAAGCAAGGACGAAGCCACCCGGGCGATGAGCCCGCTGGGCAAGATCCCCTTCATCGATACGCCGCAGGGGCCGCTGGCGGAGTCGCAGGTGATCATGGACTACCTCGAGGACCTCAAGCCCGAGCCTTCACTGCTCCCGAAAGATCCGTATGAACGCGCCAAGGTTCGGGAACTAGTCGCCTTCCTGGAGTTGCACGTCGAGCTTTCAGCGAGAAAGCTCTACGCGCAGGCGTTTTTCGGCGGCACGGTCGCGCCCGAGGTGATTGCTCAGACCCGCAAGGAACTGGACCGGCACATTCCGGCCTTTGCCAAGCTGGCCAAGTTCGCTCCGTATCTTGCCGGCGACACGTTCACCTATGCCGATTGCGCGGGCCTGGTGCACTTTCCCCTGATTTCGCACGCGACCAAGACCATCTATGGCGAAGACCTGCTGGCCAGCCTGCCTGTCCGGGAGTACCTCAAGAAGCTGGGCGAGCGGGCGACCGTGCAGCGGGTGAATGCTGATCGCAAGGCTGCGCTCGCGCCTAAAGCCTGAGGGCGCGGGCCGAGATCGACGCGCGGCTCAGTCTCCCGTCTGGGCCGCCTCCTCGATGATGGCGTCACGCTCTGCCTGAAGATCGAACCAGCGGGTCTCAGCGACCTCTTTGTCCCGAACGAGCGTCGCGCGGCGCTTTCCCAGTTCGGACAGCCTGCCTGTCTGGTGTGCGCTGGCGTAGAGCGCCGGGTCCTGGAGCTCGGTTTCGATCGCAGCCAGTTCGCGTTCCATAGCGCTCATTCCGCTTTCAAGCCGGCCGATTTCGGCATCAAGCGGCTTGGTGCGCAGCGCCAGGGCCGCTCGACGCTCAGCGGCCTGCCGGCGCTCGGCGCGCCGGTCTGCTGCGGGCGGCTCCTGACGTGAGTTGGTCGCGCCCGAGATAGGACCGTTGCCATGGGCGGGGGGGGCGGGCGTTGCAGGGTTCCCGACCTCGGCGATCTTGCTGCGGCGGCGCACTGTCCAGTCGTAATAGTCATCGAGATCGCCCTCGTACTCGCTCAGCGCTCCCTCATCGACCAGCAGCAGGCGGTCGACACTCGCCCGCAACAGGTAACGATCATGCGACACGAGCAGCATAGCGCCGTCGAACTCTGCCAGTGCGTCGGCCAGGGCATCGCGGGTCTGCGCATCCAGATGATTGGTGGGTTCGTCCAGCACCAGAAACTGGGGCTTGTGCCAGATGAGAAGCGCGAGCAGCAGCCGTGCCTTCTCACCGCCCGACATGGGGCCGACCGGCCGCGTGGCATCCTCGCCGCCGAAACCGAAGCGTCCGAGGAAATCGCGCAACACCTGTTCGCGCTCGGCCGGCGCGGCCCGTTGAAGATGGGCTAGCGCCGACTCGTCGAGACGGAGGGTTTCGACACCCTGCTGCGCGAAGTAGCCCACGCGTAGCGACCGCGCGACTTGCAACTCGCCCGAGAGCGGTACCAGTTCGCCCACCAGGGTCCGGATGAGGGTGCTCTTGCCGGCGCCATTGCGCCCAAGGATGCCGATGCGCGCGCCACGACCGATTTGCAGGCGCACCTGGTGCACGACGGCGCGGTCGCCGTAGCCCACGCTCAAGGCGTCTGCGATCACAAGGGGTTCGGGGCAATCGCCGACGGGCGGAATTTCGATGTCGATGCCGCGCAGGGCGCGCAGCGGCGCCATTTGCGCCATGCGTTCGAGTGCCTTGATCCGGCTTTGTACCTGACGGGCGCGGTTGGCCTGCGCCCGGAAGCGGTTGATGAAGCCTTCCAGTTTTTGAACCCGTTGCGCGGCGCTTGCCCGCTCGCGACCGATCTGCATCTGTCGCTCGGCGCGGAGCCGCTCAAACTCGCTGTAGCCGCCGGCGTAGCGGATCAGCTGGCCGTCATCGATCTGGAGGGAGGCGCGTACTACCCGATCGAGAAAATCACGATCGTGGGAAATGATGACCTGAGTACAGGGTAGCCTGACCAGCCAGCGCTCAAGCCAGATGATTGCGTCAAGATCAAGGTGATTGGTGGGTTCATCGAGCAGAAGCAGGTCGCAGGGGGCAAACAATGCGCGAGCCAGATTGAGCCGCATGCGCCAGCCGCCGGAGAGCGCATTGACGGGGGCCTCGGCGTCGGCATCGGTGAAGCCCAGCCCAAAGAGCAGGGAGTGTGCGCGTGCCGGCGCATCACTGCCCCCCAGCTCAAGCCAATGAGCGTGCGCCTGAGCCAGGACCATCCCTGCCTCAAGCGCCGCCTCGCCCGCCTGCTGAGCGTCAGCGGCCCGTTGGGCAGATTCGAGCGCGGCTTGCGAGCGCGCGAGTTCGCGGTCGCTCTCGAGCAGATAGCGCCAGGCCGGCCAGTCGCTGACCGGGAGGCTTTGCTCGAGCCGGGTCACGCGCTTGAAGGGTTGCTCGATGCCGCCGCCATCCGGGATGACTTCGCCCGCAAGCGCGGCGAGCAGACTGGTCTTGCCGCTACCGTTCAGGCCGATGAGCGCCACGCGCTCGCCTGGCGATACGCTGGCATTGGCGCCGCGCAGCAGTTCGCGGCCACCGCGCGAGAGAACGAGCCCCTGCAGCCGGATCACGGCTGCTTGCGCGTGCGCGGACGGAGCGCCGCCGTCAGAGCCTGCCGCTCCATCAGCACGACCATCGTATCGCCGGCGGCGACCGGGAGGTAGGTGAATTCGAGCTTGGGAAAGGCTGCTTCGAAGTGCTGCGATTCATGACCGATCTCGAGCAGCAGCAGCCCGCCAGGGGCCAGATGCTGAGGCGCCCGGGCAAGGATCTGGCGGATGAGGTCCATGCCATCAGGGCCACCGGCCAGCGCGTTGCGCGGCTCGGCATGGAATTCGTCGGGCAGGGCGCTCATCGACGCGTCGCAGACATAGGGCGGGTTGCACAGGATCAGGTCAAAACGGCGGCGCGGCGGCAGCGCGTCAAAAAGGTCACCCTGGCGCAGGTCGATTCGGTCCGTCAGTCCATGCAGCGCGAGATTTTCGCGGGCGAGGTCAAGCGCCGCCTCGCTCAGGTCGCTGGCGACCACGCGAGCACGGGGAAAACGATCGGCAGCGAAGACGGCGAGGCTCCCGCCGCCCGTGCAAAGATCGAACACCTGCTCTGGCCAGGTGTCGGGCAATTCGAGGGTGTTCAGGAAATCGGCGAAGCTGGTGTCGATGGCCTCGGCCAGTACCGAGCGCGGCACCAGCGCCCGGGGATCGCATTTGAAGCCCAGGCCACGCAGCCAGGTTTCGCCCATGAGGTAGGCGGCGGGCACCCGACGACTGCAGCGCGCCTCGATCAGGTCGATGAGGGCCTGACGTTCGCTCGGCGTGAGCGTGGCACTACGCCAGTCGCCCAGCTCATCGGGCGGCAGGTGCAGGGACCAGAGAATGAGGGCTGCCGCTTCGTCGAAGGCGTTGGAGCAGCCGTGGCCGTAGCTCAGCTTTGCCTCACCGAAGCGCGAGACCGCCCAACGCAGCAGGTCGTTGAGCGTCAGCAGATGCGCGCCGGCCTCGGGCCCGGCTGCCACGGAGCGGGAGTGGGGCAGGGCACTACCCAGCACTGCGCTCACGAGCGAGCCGCGGTCGGCGGCGCGCCGAAGAACGATTGGTAAAGGGGCTCGGAGAACCCGACCAGTAGCCGTTGACCGTGCTGCAGCACGGGGCGCTTGACGAGGGTGGGCTGTTCAAGCAGGAGTTCGGTCGCGCTCAACTGGTCGGTGACCGCTGCACGCCGTGAGTCGTCGAGCCGGCGCCAGGTGGTGCCCCGGCGGTTGATGAGGGCATCCCAGGGAACGTGGCGCATCCAGTCGGCCAATCGCGCCGCATCGAGCCCGTCGACGCGGTAGTCGTGGAAGTGATAGGCCACGCCCGCCGCCTGCAGCCAGGTCCGCGCCTTGCGGACCTGGTCACAATTGGCAATCCCGAATACGAGCACATCGCCCGGTTCCGGCGCGTCCGACCGTTTGGAAGAGGCCAAGCTCAGTCTCCGCGCAGCAGGTCGTTGATGGCGGTCTTGGCGCGGGTCTGGGCATCGACGCGCTTGACGATGACCGCGCAATACAGGCTGACCTTGCCGTCGCCCGAGGGCATGCTGCCCGGCACCACCACCGAACCCGACGGCACTCGTCCGTAATGGACCTCGCCGGACTGCCGGTCTACGATCTTGGTGCTGGCGCCGATGAATACGCCCATGGAGATGACCGAGTTTTCTTCGACGACGACGCCTTCAACGATCTCGGAGCGCGCACCGATGAAGCAATTGTCTTCGATGATGGTCGGGTTGGCCTGCAGCGGTTCCAGAACACCGCCGATGCCGACCCCCCCCGACAGGTGGACATTGGCGCCGATTTGCGCGCAGGAGCCCACCGTGGCCCAGGTGTCAACCATGGTGCCCTCGCCCACCCAGGCCCCGATGTTGACGTAAGAGGGCATCAACACGACGTTGCGACTGATGAAGCAACCGCGCCGGGCCACGGCGGGCGGGACCACCCGGAAGCCACCGGCGGCGAAGTCGGCCGCGCTCCAGTTGGCAAACTTGGTCGGGACCTTGTCGTAAAACTGCAGGCCACCGGCGCTGATCGGGACGTTGTCTTCCAGCCGGAAGGAAAGCAGCACTGCCTTCTTGATCCACTGATGCGTGGTCCAGTTGCCGCCAAGCTTTTCGGCCACGCGCAGGCTGCCGCGGTTGAGGCCGTCGATGACCTGGTCAACCGCCGCGCGTACCTCGGCGGGCGCTGAGCCGGGGCTGAGCTCGGTGCGACGATCCCACGCCTGTTCGATGGTCTGCTGCAAGGAGTTCATGAGTGATCCGATGATGTGGTGAATGAAAGCGTCGCGGCGCACGCACATAATGGTGCGGGCAGCGGCATGTGGCCGGCGCGCCGCGCGAGTCAGGCGCTTGGGTCAAGCAGGGCTTCGATCCGGCGCGCCGCCTCGACGCACTGCTCAAGCGATTCGACCAGCGCCAGACGGACGAATCCGCGTCCCGGGTTGACGCCCGACTGTTCGCGGGCAAGAAAGCTTCCCGGCAGCACCAGAACATTATATTGCGCCAGCAGATTGCGGCAGAAAGCCTGGTCGTCGCCGCCGGGTACCTCGCCCCAAAGGTAAAACCCCGCCTCGGGGCGCTCCAGCTTGAGCCGCTTGGCCAGCCTGGGCGTGACGGCGTCGAATTTGGCGGCATAGCTGGCCCGATTGGCCACCACGTGGGCTTCATCCTGCCAGGCGGCAATCGAGGCGCTCTGAACGGTCGGGCTCATGGCGCCGCCGTGATAGGTCCGGTAGAGCAGGTAAGGGCGGATGAGCGAGGCGTCGCCCGCGACAAATCCCGAGCGAAGGCCCGGGGCGTTCGAGCGTTTGGACAGGCTCGAAAACACCACCAGGCGACGGAAATCGTGACGGCCGAGCTGGTGAGCCGCCTCAAGCGCGCCCAGAGGAGGGCGGGCTTCGTCGAAATAGATTTCGGAGTAGCACTCGTCGGCGGCGATGGCAAACTGGTGACGGTCTGACAGTTCGAAGAGAAGCCGCCAGTCATCAAGAGTCAGGGTCGCGCCCGTCGGGTTGCCGGGCGAGCACACGTAAAGGAGTTGGCAGCCTTGCCAGACCTCGGACGGGACGCTGCCCCAGTCGCAGCGAAAGCCGTGCTGGGGGGTCTGGTTGACAAACCAGGTGCGTGCGCCCGCCAGCAGCGCAGCCCCTTCATAGATCTGGTAGAACGGGTTCGGGCAGATGACCCAGGCGTCGGTCGCGGGGTCGATGACGGTCTGGGCGAAAGAAAAGAGCGCTTCCCGGGAGCCGTTGACCGGTAAAACCTGGGTGCTCGGGTCAATGGCGGGCAGCCCGTAGCGACCTTGCAGCCAGGCTGCGATGGCTTCGCGCAGCGCCGGACTGCCGATGGTCGCCGGATAGACCGCCAGCCCGCCGGTTGCTGCGGCCAGGGCGTCGGTCAGCAGTCGGGGGGTAGGATGCTTGGGTTCGCCGATCGAGAGATTGATCGCTGAGTGACCCGGGTGGCCCTGCACGCCCGCGAGCAGACCTCGCAGGCGTTCGAAGGGGTAGGGCTGCAAGTTATTCAGAAAACGGTTCAATTAAACCTTCTAAATATCTGTAATTAAACAAAAGATCTCGGGCTTGTGTCGGGTGTTGGCAGGCTGACCGCTTGCGCCGGCTTCCAAGCACGCTTGCGATGTTCGACCACCACTGTCGTGAAGATGCCGCCGCGCACGTACCACTTTGCGGTGAGGCGCATGAAGCGCGGGGCCAGAGCCTTGACGAGGTCATCCAGGATGCGATTGGTGATGGCCTCGTGGAAGGCGCCCTCGTCGCGGAACGACCACATGTACTGCTTGAGCGATTTCAGTTCGACGTTACGCTGATCAGGGATGTAGTCGATCACCAGACAGGCGAAATCGGGTTGTCCGGTGAGCGGGCATAAGCAGGTGAATTCGGGAATTTCAAAGTGCACCAGGTAGTCCCGCGAAGCCTGCGGATTGGGGAAAGTATCTAGCTTTTTCGTGGGTTTAGACGGCATTTTTAATTGATTGGTTTACAAGTGGGCTCGATCGGAATTGGGGGGTGACTGCGATGGTATTATAGGTCGACCTCGAGGCCGCGACGCGCGCCTTCGGCTTTTCGTTGCCAGGAGTGGCGTTGCGCCTCAAGCAGATCAAACTGTCGGGATTCAAGTCGTTTGTCGATCCCACCTCGTTCGAGGTTCCAGGGAGTCTGGTCGGCATCGTGGGCCCCAACGGTTGCGGCAAGTCGAACATCATCGACGCGGTACGGTGGGTGCTGGGCGAATCCAAGGCGTCCGAGCTGCGCGGCGAGTCCATGCAGGATGTGATTTTCAGCGGGTCGTCTGAACGCAAGGCCTCGGCGAGGGCCTCGGTCGAATTGGTCTTCGACAACGCCCTGGGCCGGATCGGTGGCGCCTGGGGCCAGTACGCCGAGATCGCGGTACGCCGAATTCTCGGGCGAGACGGTCAGTCCATCTACTCCATCAATAACCAGGTGGTCAGGCGCCGCGACGTCCATGACATGTTTCTCGGCACGGGTCTGGGCCCCCGGGCCTACGCAATCATCGGCCAAGGCATGATCTCCCGGATCATCGAAGCCAAGCCCGAGGAACTGCGGGTGTTTCTCGAGGAAGCGGCGGGGGTTTCCAAGTACCGCGAGCGCCGGCGCGAGACCGAGAACCGCCTGTCGGACACCCGAGAGAACCTGACTCGGGTCGAGGACATCCTGCGCGAATTGGCGACTCAGATCGAGCGCCTCGAACGACAGGCTGAGGTCGCCCAACAGTATCGCGATCTCGAAGCTGACCGCGAGTCCAAGCAGAGAATGCTCTGGGTGCTACGGCGCGACGAGGCAAGGGCCGAGCAGGGCAAGGTCGCCGCGAATATGGCGGCCACCGCTGCGCAGATCGAAGGCAAGCTCGCCGCACTGCGCGAGCTTGAGTCGGAACTCGAGACGGTGCGGGCCAGCCACTATGCGGCAGGCGACGAGGTGCATGCGGCGCAGGGCCGCCTGTACGACACCAATGCTGAGGTTGCCCGGCTCGAGTCCGATATTCGGGTGGTCACTCAAACTCAGGGCCAACTGCGCGAGCGGCTTGACGCACTGGCCCAGCAGACTCAGCGTGCGCAGGCGCAGGCCAGTCTTGCGGCAAGCGACCGCGACGCGGCGCGGCAGCGCCTGGCCCAAGAGCAGGAGCTTGCCGAGACTCAGGCGGCGGTGGCGGCGCAGCTTGCCGATAATTTTCCCGAGTCCGAGCAACGCGTCCGGCAGGCGAGGCAAGCGCTTGAATCGTCCAAAGCCCAGGCGGGCGAAGCGCGCCAGGCGATCGAGCTTTCTGCGCTCAGGCAGCGCAATGCGCAAAACAGTCTCGAATCGCTTCAGCTGCGCCGTGAGCGGCTGCGCACGGAACTGGGCGGCTTGCGTGCGGTCGACGAGGAAGGGCTCAGCGAGCAGCGTGAGTCGCTGGCTGCGTCCGAGGAGCTCGAGCTCGATCTGCAACAGCAACTGGAGGGCGCCACTCAGCAGTGGGGGGAGCTGGATGCGCAGCGTGCGCCGTCGCAACAGTTGCTGCGCGATGCCGAGGCAAAATTGGCCCGAATCGACGCTCGGGTGACGGCATTACGGCAATTGCAGGAGCGCCTCGAGAGCCAGTCGAGCATCCAGCCGTGGCTTGCTCGCCACGGTCTCGATCGTCTTTCCCGACTGTATCCCCGGCTCAAGCTCGAGCCGGGTTGGGAGGGCGCGTTCGAGGCGGTACTTCGTGAGCGGGTCAACGCGATAGAACTCGGCAACGTGTCGGTGGTTGCGGCGCTCGCCGCTGATTTGCCGCCGGGCAAGGTGGCGTTTTATTCGTCCGCGCCGGCTTCGGTGCAGGCGGCCGCCCCGGCGGAATTGCGGCCCTTGGTGTCGCTCGCCCACTGCGGCGATGCGAGCGTTCAGGCCTTGCTCGCCGAATTGCTTGCGCATTACTTTGTGGCCGAGTCGCTCGATGACGCGATCAGTCGGCGCGCCCAGTTGCCTCAGGGTGGGCAGTTCGTCGTGCGACAGGGGCATCAGGTTGGACGGGCACACGCTGCGTTGTACGCTGCCGATTCCGAGCAGGAGGGCGTGCTTGCGCGCCTCCACGAAATCGACAATCTCAGCCGCGAGCAGCGCGCGCAACAGATGCTGGTGGATGACAGCCGCGCGCAGGCGGTGCGGGTGGAGTCGGGTGCTGCCGACGCGCAGGCCAGGCTGAGCGCCCTGCGCGAGCGGCATTCGCAACAGGTTCGGGCCTTGTCCGCGCTTCGGCTGGAGGTCCAGCGGCTCGAGCAGGAGGCCAGTCGCGTGGCCAGCAGCCGTGAGCGGATCTTGGCCGAGCAGGCCGATCTCGACAAACAGGCCGAGCAATTCGAGGAGGTCCTGCGTGAGCAGGCCGACGTGTTTGAAGCGCTCGATGCGCAGCTGGGTGAGAGTCAGCAGCGGGTCGAGGAGTTGCAGTTCGCGCTGGAAGACGCTGAGTCGGACCTTGAGCGCCAGCGTGAACAACTCCGCCAGAGCGAGCGCGATGCCCAGGAGGCCTCTTTCGCCGTGCGTGCCACTGAGGCCGAACTGGAGCGTTTGGCCGAGCTGATTCGCACAGCGCAGGAGCAACTTGAGCGGGCCGCGTCCGAGCGGGCTGGGCTGGATGAGCGGCTGGCTGCCATCTCCGATGCCGAGGCGCGGGAGGCACTTCAACGAGCGCTCGACCTTCGCGGCGAGGCCGAGCGCGCGCTTGCGGCCGCTCGCGAGCGGCTGGACGAAATCAGCCAGTCGCTGAGGACGCGCGATGAAGCCCGGCTGGTGGCCGAGCGCGATCAGGAGCCCCTTCGAAACAGACTGACCGAGCTGCAGTTACAGGAGCAGGCGGCGCGCCTCAATGCCGAACAGTACATCGCGCACCTGGCTGAGGTGGCGCTGGATGAAGCGGGTGAGTTGGCGCTGCGCGAACGCTTTTCGCTCTCGCCGCCACGGCCTTCCTGGCTGCAGGGCGAACTTACTCGGCTGACGCAGGCCATTGCGGTACTCGGACCGGTCAATCTGGCTGCGCTCGACGAACTCACGCAGTCGCGCGAACGCCTGGGCTTTTTGCAGGCTCAGTCGAATGACCTCAACGAAGCGATTACCACGCTCGAGGATGCAATCCGCAAGATCGACCGTGAGACCCGTGAGTTGCTGCGCGACACCTACGACACGGTCAACCGTCATTTCGGCGAATTGTTCCCTCGGCTGTTTGGTGGCGGCGAGGCGCGGCTTATTCTGACTGGCGACGAAATACTGGATGCAGGCATCCAGGTGATGGCGCAGCCGCCAGGCAAGCGCAACACGTCGATCTACCTTTTGTCGGGCGGCGAGAAGGCGTTGACGGCCATCGCTCTGGTGTTCGCGCTCTTTCAGCTCAACCCGGCGCCGTTCTGCCTGCTGGACGAAGTGGATGCGCCGTTGGATGATTCGAATACCGAACGGTACGCCGACATGGTTCGTGAAATGTCCTCGCAAACCCAATTTCTGTTCATCACGCACAACAAGATCGCGATGGAGGTCGCCGAGCAACTCATCGGTGTCACCATGCAGGAGCGGGGCGTCTCGCGAATTGTTGCGGTCGACCTTGAGGCCGCAGCGCGGCTGGCGGAGGCGGCGTGATAGACAGCCTGACAGTCAGCGTTCTGCTGTTGGTGGCGCTGGCGATCGCCGCGGTGGTCGGTTGGGACGCCTGGCGTTCCTGGCGGCTCAGGCAGTTGACGGTCAGCGCCAGGCCTGCCGAGCGCGCCGCGTCGTCGCGCGCGCCCGGGACAGCTAAGGAGCGAGGGGGACTGTCCCGGCCCGAGCCGAGCCTTGGCTCGCTGGCGCCCGGTGGTGCGGCCCCGACTCAGGACCCGCTGCATGGTGTCGGGCCGCTTGACGATCCGGAGCCTCGGCTCGAGCCTGCCCGGCAGGCAACTGAACCGCAGTCGGCGATACCCTTGGGGCCTGATGAGGCCGCGACCAAAGGCGCGGCTCGCGGTATCGACGGGGCGGCGTCAGGCGAAATCGTGCCCGCGGAATCGGCATCCCTCGCAGCCGATGCTGCCCCCGTCACCGGGCAGACCTCGCTGCAGCCTTTCGCCCCACCGGGGAACCGGGCTCAGGCCCGGGCTCAAGCACTGGGTGTTCCGCCTGAATCGAGTGCGCCAGAACTGGCCGGTGCGGCAGTCGCAAGTGCATCAGTCGTGGGCATGGGCGTCGTGCCGGGCGAGCCGTCTCGGCCTGCCGCCCTAAGCCGAAGCGTGCTGAGTGACACAACGGATGCGATCGCTATCCTGCAACTGTCCCAGGCCCTGGGCGGTGACCGCCTTGCCGCAATCGCCCAGGGATTCAGGCGGGTGGGGGGCAAGCCCGTGTTGCTGGAAGGACTCCCCGCCGCGGGGGCCAGTCCCGACTGGGAGACCCTGGCCACCTCGCAGGCCTACGCCTCTCTGCGAATCGGCGTCTTGCTTGCCAACCGGATGGGCCCGCTCAACGCCATGGAGTTCGCCGACTTTGGCGCTCGCGTGCAGCAAATTGCTGACTCCCTGGGCGCCACGGTACGGCATCCTGACATGCGCCGTATGCTCGAGCAGGCGCGTGACCTCGATCATGACAGTGCCCGACTGGATACTCAGATTTGCCTCAATGTCGACGCCGCAGAAACCCTCAGCCCCACGCAACTCTCCGCCCTTGCCGGGCCCCTCGCCATTGTGGAGCGCGGCAACAACCGATACGCGCGACTGGGCCCGCGTGGCGAGTCATTGTTTTCCGTGGCCCTGGGTGATCGGCCCAATCGCTTGAGCTTTTTGCTCGATCTGCCTCGAGTTGATCCCGAACTACAGGCCTGGCCGGCCATGCTGGAGGGGATCCGTGTGGCTGTGCGGCGACTCCCGGGAAAACTGGTGGATGACAACGGTCGTCCCCTGGGGGATCGACAGATCGAGCAAATTGCGCGCGATCTCGACAAACGCTGCCACTCGCTGATCGAGGCGGGGTTACGGCCCGGTTCGCCGGCGGCGCTGCGAGTGTTCAACTGAGCCGTCCTGCCCCTATGCTCGGCATCATCGGTGGCAGCGGTCTCTATGAACTCGAAGGTCTGAGGGAAACCACTCGCAGGCAGGTCGATACGCCCTGGGGCACTCCTTCCGACGAATTGATCACCGGGGCGTTGGGCAGGCAGCAGGTGGCCTTTCTACCGCGGCACGCCAGGGGGCATACAATCGCGCCCCACCGGATCAACTATCGCGCCAATATCTGGGCGCTTCGCGAGGCCGGCGCCACGGCCGTGATTGCGGTGGCGGCCTGCGGCGGCATTGCACCCGACTGTCTGCCCGGGCGTCTGGTCATCCCGGATCAGCTCATTGATTACACCCATGGTCGGGCCGCCACCTTTTTCGATCAGACCGGCTCGGCGGTCACGCATGTTGACTTCACCGAGCCCTATAACGCGCCCTTGCGCGTGCGTCTGGGACTCGCTGCGAAGGGGCTGCACCTGCCGGTGGTGGAGGGGGGCGTCTATGGCTGCACCAACGGGCCACGACTCGAGACGGCTGCTGAAATCCGGCGTCTCGCGCGAGATGGTTGCACCGTGGTGGGTATGACCGGTATGCCGGAGGCCGCACTGGCTCGCGAACTGGGGCTCGCTTACGCCTGCCTGAGTGTGGTGGCGAATGCCGCCGCAGGGGTCGGCGGCAGCGGCCAGAGCATATCGATGGACCAGATCCTTCAAACCTTGAAGGACGCCATGGTGGATGTGCAGCGCCTGCTCACCCGCTTGTGTAGCGACTGACGGGCGCGCACTCTGCCGCCCAAGCCAGGATGCTCAGCGCTGCAAGGCTTCCAGCAGTTCGGTCTCAAATTGCAGCAGGCTTCGGGTCTGGGCCAGGGCTGGGCCATCGACGACCAGCACGTCCTCGACGCGTTCACCCAGTGTCATGATCCGGGCGCTGTGGAGACTGATGTGGTGCTTGCCCAGCACCCGCGCGACGCTGTAGAGCAGGCCGGTGCGATCGTTGGCCGTGATGGACAGCAGATGCCGACGGCCCCGTTCATCCGGTCGCAGGTCGACGGTGGGTGTAACCGGAAAATACCTCGAACGTCGGGACAGTCGGCCGCGAACCGGTGCAGGCAGGGGGCGTTCGGAGTCGAGCCGTTCGCGCAACTCGGTTTCAACCAGGTTGAGAATGTCCCGATAGCTCTGATCGCGACCCGGGCTGACGACCAGAAAGCTGTCGAGCGCATGGCCATCGGGGGTGGTGTGGATTTGTGCGTCGAGCACCGACAGGTTCCTGCTGTCGAAATAGCCGCAGATTCGAGCGAACAGGTCGGCCTGGTCCTGGGTGTAAACCACAACCTGAAAGCCCTCTCCAATTGGCGCCAGCCTGGATCGGACGATTGGCCCCTCAGCATCCTGAGCAGCGCCCAGCACACGGGCGTGCCAGGCGAGGTCGGCCGGATCGGTACGCAGGAAATATGAAATGCCCAGACGCTCCCAGAAGGCCTGGTAGCGCTCCGGCGAAATGGCGCGGAGATTGAGCAGGCGAATTGCTTCTGCCCTGCGCACATCAAAGGTCGCGTCCGGGGTCTGCGTCTCGCCGGCCAATTGCCTGCGGGTCATACGATAGAGGTCTTCGAGCAGCTTGGCCTTCCAGGCGTTCCATACCTTCGGACTGGTGCCGCGAATGTCGGCAACGGTGAGCAGATACAGGCAGGTCAGGCGTTCCTCATTGCCCACGAGTTGGGCGAAACGTGCAATGACATCCGGATCGGAGAGGTCCTGCTTCTGGGCGACGGTGGACATGGTGAGGTGATGCTCGACCAGGAACTCGACCAGCGCCGTATCGTCAGCGCTCAGGCCGTGCGATCGGCAAAACCGTCTGGCATCGAGTCGGCCCAATTTGGAGTGATCGCCGCCGCGGCCCTTGGCAATATCGTGAAACAGGGCAGCAATGACCAGAAGCCAAGGTGCTCTCAGCCCGGCGGCAAGCTGACTGCAGTAGGGGTATTCGTGCGCATGCTCGGCCAGGCCGAAGCGCCGCAGGTTACGCACCACCATCAGGATGTGCTGGTCGACCGTGTAGACGTGAAACAGATCGTGCTGCATGCGCCCGACGATTCGCCGGAAGGCGGGGAGATAACGCCCGAGGATGGACCACTGGTTCATCCGGCGAAGTCCGCGCGTCACGCCGTGCGGCGATTGCAAAAACTCGAGAAAGAGCGCTCGGTGCGCCGGGTTGTTGCGGAAGGCCGCATCAAGCCGGGTTCGTGCGTGCCACATGGCGCGCAGGGTGTCGGTACTGATGCCGGTCAGCTCGCGATGCCGACCCATGAGCTTGAAGGCGCGGAGGATGGCTGCCGGCTCGCGCTCGAACAGCGATGGGTCAATGATTTCGAGAAGGCCCGCCCGGTTGCGGAATTCGTGATCGATGGGCTCGGGCTGGCCTCCCGCCTCGGGAAAGAGGCGCTGGCGAAGGTTCTGCAGAACGAGCGTGTTCAGCTGGACCACCGCCTTGGCCGCCCAGTAGTAGTGCTGCATCAGTTCTTCGGAGGCGCGGCGCGCGTCCTCGGCCGGATAGCCCAGAGCTTTTGCCACCTGCGCCTGCAGGTCGAACACGAGCCTGTCCTCGCGGCGCCCCGAGACCGCGTGGAGACAGACGCGGATCCGCTTGAGCACGCGCTCATTGCGGCGAAGCTGACGCATCTCCGTGTCGGTGATGAGCCCCTGGCGGGCGAGCTCGGCCCAGCTCTGTCCGAGCCCGGCGGCGCGGCTGATCCAGCTGATGACCTGCAGGTCGCGCAGGCCGCCGGGGCTCTCCTTGCTGTTCGGCTCAAGACTGTAGGGGGTGTCCTCGAACTTACTGTGACGCTGCCGCATCTCGAGCAGCTTGGAGGAAAAAAACTGCGCGGGGTTGAGAGTGGCGTCAAGCTGGGAGGACAGCCGATCCAGGAGTGCGCGGTTTCCAATCAGAAAGCGGCGCTCGAGCAGGCTGGTCTGCACCGTGATGTCGGCCGAGGACTCTTGCAGACACTCGTCGATGCTGCGCACGCTGTGGCCGATTTGCAGGCCGACGTCCCAGCACGCACCCACCAGAGTTTCGATCCGACCGGTCTGCTCGGCTGATAGCGGGCCATCGCTCAGCATCAGCAGGTCAACGTCGGATTGAGGGAATAACTCGGCCCGGCCGTAGCCGCCGGTTGCGACCAGACAAAGCTCGTTGTCAAGGCCGGCCAGCTTCCAAAGGGCCCGCAAGGTGGAATCAGTCAGTCGGCTGAGCGTACCCAGAAGCCGGTCAGGGTCTCGGCTACGCTCGAAGACCTGCCGGGCCTCATCGCGCGCCCGCCGATGGGCCAGACGAAGGTCGGCCAGCGAATCGCTCGGCAGCAAGCTCAGGCCTTCACGATGACCGCAGGAGGGGGCGGCGATCCTGCCGACAGCGTCAGCACCTCGTACCCGTTTGGCGTGACCAGAACGGTATGCTCCCACTGAGCCGAGAGGCTGTGGTCTTTCGTGACGATGGTCCAGCCATCGCCCAGTTCGCGCACATCGCGGCGACCCGCGTTGATCATGGGCTCGATGGTGAAGATCATCCCTGCCTGCAGACGATCGCCCGTACCCGCCCGGCCGTAATGCAGCACTTGCGGCTCTTCGTGAAAGCGCCGGCCGATGCCATGCCCGCAGAACTCGCGTACGACCGAATACCCCTGGCCCTCGGCATGGCGCTGGATGGCATTGCCGATATCGCCCAATGAGGCCCCCGGGCGGACCTGGGCGATGCCCAGCCACATGCAGTCGTAGGTAATGTCGCAGAGTCGCCGGGCCGCGATGGAGGGGTCGCCGACGCAGAACATCCGGCTGGTATCGCCATGAAAGCCGTCCTTGATCACCGTGATGTCGATATTCACGATGTCGCCTGACTTGAGTACCTTGGCGCCCGGTATGCCGTGACAAACCTGGTGATTGACAGAGGTGCAGATCGACTTGGGGTAGGGGCTGTAGCCTGGCGGCGCATAATTCAGCGGCGCCGGAACGCTGCCCTGGACGTTCACCATGAAGTCATGGCAGAGCGCGTCGATTTCCCCGGTACTGATGCCCGGGCGCACATGGGGGGTAATGAAATCAAGGACTTCGCTCGCGAGTTGGCCCGCCACGCGCATGGCTTCGATTTCAGTTTCGGTTTTAATTGTGATGGTCATGCTAAGATTATAGGTTAGCTGTAGCGTTCCCACGGGTTTTGTCTGGCATTTGTCTTGCCACTTGCCGCGCGACAGGCGCGGTGATTGGTGCGGCAGAGGGAGCGCTCGGTGAGACGGGCTGGTTCCTTGGTTGCGACAGGCTGATCGAATGATTTGGCGTGTCGGGGGCAGGGCTGGCCCGAAAGCGCGCACCGCCGAGACGGGTGCCTGCGATGCAGCGGCGCGAAGGGGCTTTTTTGCTCCCGTGCCGAATGCGTGGCGGGTGTTTCGGTCTTGCCTGATGCCTGTTCGAGGTGTCTTGCCAAGGCTGAGCCGGCTGGTGCGTCAGTGTGAACCCACTCAGGAGAACCACCATGTCCGCCACCATGCGGCAAATGCTCGAAGCGGGGGTCCATTTCGGACACCAGACGCGTTTCTGGAACCCCAAGATGGCGCCGTACATCTACGGCCATCGCAACAAGATTCACATCGTCAACCTCGAAAAGACCCTGGGTCTTTATCAGGACGCGATGAAGTACCTGCGCCAGTTGTCCGCCAACCGCGGAACCGTGCTGTTCGTGGGCACCAAGCGGCAGGCGCGCGAGATCATGGCCGAGGAAGCGGCTCGTGCCGGCATGCCCTATGTCGACCAGCGCTGGCTCGGTGGCATGTTGACCAACTTCAAGACGGTCAAGACCTCGATCAAGCGCCTGAAGGACATGGAAGTCACCCTGTCTGAAGGCGGTGTCGAGCGCATGTCCAAGAAAGAGTCGTTGCTGTTTCAGCGCGAACTCGAAAAACTCAACCGCAGTCTGGGTGGGATCAAGGACATGGGCGGTCTGCCCGATGCCCTTTTCGTGGTGGATGTGGGTTATCACAAGATCGCCATCACCGAAGCGGCCAAACTTGGCATCCCGGTGGTGGGGGTGGTTGACACCAACCATTCGCCCGATGGCATCTCGTACGTGATTCCGGGCAACGATGATTCGGGCAAGGCCATCAGACTGTACGCACGTGGCGCCGCAGACGCCATCCTCGAGGGACGCAGCGCGGCCCTTCAGGAAGTCGTCAAGTCGGCCACCGAAGAGGAGTTCGTCGAGGTCGAGGGCGAAGAGGGCTGATCGCCACGGGCGCGAGCCGTACAGGGCCCGCGCCCGCCCTGTTTTCTGTTGTCATGCCGCGCACGTGCGCAACGCCCCGATCGCGTATCCGGGCGGGACGCGCCCGTGTGCGTTTTCATTGAGATTTCGGGAGAAACCATAATGGCTGAAATTACCGCAGGCATGGTCAAGGAACTGCGCGAGAAAACGGACGCGCCGATGATGGAGTGCAAGAAGGCGTTGACCGAGGCCGGGGGCGACATCGGCAAGGCCGAGGAAATCCTGCGCGTTCGCCTTGGCAACAAGGCGAGCAAGGCTGCATCCCGTGTCACCGCCGAGGGTGTGGTGGCCGTGTATGTGGCGGCCGATAGCAAGCTGGGCGCGATCGTTGAACTCAATTGCGAGACCGACTTCGTCGCCAAGAATGACGACTTCCTCGCGTTGGCCGGTCGCCTGGCCAAGCTCGTGGCCGAGGGCAATCCGGCTGATGTTGCTGCGCTGCTGGCGCAGCAGATTGATGGCGCGACGGTCGAGGCCGTGCGAACCGCGCTGGTGGGCAAGATTGGCGAGAACATCACGGTGCGACGCTTTCAGCGCGTGGCGGCCGAGGGCAAGCTCGCGACCTACGTGCACGGCGGCGCCAAGATTGGCGTCATGCTCGACCTGGTCGGTGCCGATGACTCGCTGGCCCGAGATCTGGCCATGCACATCGCCGCAGGCAAGCCCAAGGCCCTGTCGCGCGAGGGCGTTCCCGCTGATCTGATTGACACCGAGCGTCGGATTGCGGCCGAGAAGGCAGCCGAATCGGGCAAGCCCGCCGATATCGTTGCGAAGATGGTCGAGGGCAGTGTTCAGAAGTATCTCAAAGAGGTCACCCTGCTGGGCCAGCCTTTCGTCAAGGACGACAAGCAAACCGTCGAGCAGGTGCTCAAGTCTCGCGGCGCGCGCGTGGCCAGCTTCTCGCTCTACATCGTGGGCGAGGGCATCGAGCGCAAGCAGACCGACTTTGCGGCCGAAGTGGCCGCTCAGGCTGCGGCCGCAGCCGCCCGCTGAGCCCTGAATCTCGGTTGAGTCGCAGTCGATCGAACCGGTGCGAAGCCTGCCTTAGCGCCGATTCGATCGCTTCCCGATTGAGATGGTCGCTGCTGCAGTGTCTCGATTGACGCATAATCGGGGTTTTGTGCGGCGGGTAAGTACGCCGGCGTCGCCGGTGATGGCCCGCTGCCCCGATCAACGGCTTACGGCGAGGTCTGCTTCTTGACAAGTTCCACGGAAACCCCACAGGCGCCCTCGTCGATGGCACTGGCTCATCGCCGTGTCCTGCTCAAGCTGTCTGGCGAGGCCCTGATGGGTGACGACGCCTTCGGCATCAGTCGCGCGACGATCGAGCGCATGTGCGATGAGATCGCCGCGGTGGCTCGAATGGGCGTCGAACTGGCTATTGTCATCGGGGGCGGCAATATTTTCCGTGGGGTCGCGGGCGGCGCTGCAGGCATGGACCGCGCCACGGCCGATTACATGGGCATGCTCGCCACCGTCATGAATGCCTTGGCCTTGCAGGACGCCCTCCGGCAGATCGGCGTGGTCTCGCGAGTGCAGTCAGCCCTCAAGATCGAGCAGGTGGTCGAGCCCTATATCCGACCCAAGGCCTTGCGCTACCTGGAAGAGGGAAAGGTCGTCATTTTTGCGGCCGGTACCGGCAACCCCTTTTTCACGACCGACACGGCGGCGGCGCTGCGCGGTGCCGAAATGGGCGCTGAAATCGTGCTCAAGGCCACCAAGGTTGATGGGGTCTACACGGCAGACCCCATGAAAGACCCCACCGCCAGCCGCTACCAGCGTATCAGTTTCGACGAGGCCATCTCGCGCAACCTCAAGGTCATGGACGCCACTGCTTTTGCGCTGTGCCGCGACCAGGGCCTTCCCGTCAAGGTGTTCTCCATCTTCAAGGAGGGCGCGCTGCGGCGCGTCGTGTCCGGCGAGGATGAGGGCACCCTCGTTTACGCCTGACCGCTTGCAAGGAATCCCATGAGCCTGTCCGATGTCAAGAAATCGTCCGAGCAAAAAATGCAGAAGTCGCTCGAGTCGCTCAAAGTCGCCCTCGGAAAAATCCGCACCGGGCGCGCACACGCCGGTTTGCTCGACCAGGTGAGCGTCGACTACTACGGCAGCTCGGTGCCGCTGAGCCAGGTCGCCAATGTCACCGTGCAGGACGCGCGTACATTGGGTGTTCAGGCCTGGGAAAAGAAAATGGTGGCTGTCATCGACAAGGCCATTCGTGAGGCCGGCATCGGCCTCAATCCGGTCACTGTAGGGGAACTCATCCGGGTGCCCATGCCGCCCCTGTCCGAGGAGCGACGCCGTGAACTGGCCAAGCTCGCGCGAACCGAGGGTGAGCAGGCCAAGGTAGCCATTCGAAATCTCCGGCGTGAAGCCAACGAGCAGCTCAAGAAGCTCCTCAAGGACAAAGCTATCTCTGAAGACGATGACCGCCGCGGGCAGGACGAGGTACAAAAGCTCACCGACCGGCATATCGCCGAGGTCGACAAGCTGGTCTCCGCCAAGGAACAGGAAATCCTGACGGTCTGAGCCGGCGCCACGCTTGAAGCCCCTCTTTGCCAGCTCAACCGTCGCGGTGCCCGAAACTGCCGCGGTGCCGCGCCACGTGGCGATCATCATGGACGGCAACGGGCGTTGGGCCGTCTCCCACCGGCTTCCCCGGGTCGCGGGTCACGCCAAGGGGGTGGAGGCGGTTCGGGTCATCGTCGAAGCCTGCGCCCGGGCAGGCGTCGAGTTCCTCACCCTGTTTGCATTCAGCTCGGAAAACTGGCGGCGGCCCCCCGACGAGGTGTCGGTGCTGATGCGGCTGTTCATGTCGGCGCTCGAGCGTGAGGTCGAGCAGTTGCGGCTCAACGGTATCCGCCTGAGGGTAGTGGGCGATTTGTCGGTCTTCGAGCCGCGTTTGCAGGGGCTCATTCGCGAGTCAGAGTCGCGTACGGCGGTCAACACGCGGCTCAATCTCACGGTCGCGGCCAACTACGGCGGGCGCTGGGACATTCTTCAGGCAACGCGCGGCTTGCTGCGCGATCAACCCGAGCTGGCGGCGCAGCCCGAGCGGCTGGACGAGAGCCTGCTCACTCCCTACCTGTCCATGGCTTTCGCCCCAGAGCCTGACCTCTTTATCCGCACGGGGGGCGAGCAGCGCGTCAGCAATTTCATGCTTTGGCAACTCGCGTATACCGAGCTCTATTTCACCGATTGCTTCTGGCCCGATTTTGACGAGCGCGCGATTGAGCAGGCGTTTGACTGGTTTCATGCACGCGAGCGTCGGTTCGGACGCACCAGCGGCCAGCTCAGCGCCAAGGCGGCGGGCTAGGACGATGGCGACGAGCTGCTCCCCCGACATGCCGCCTGAGGCCCCGTGGCTGGTTTGCGAGCCTTCCCTGATCGCGGATTGCCCGTGCTGATTCCCCGCATCCTCACGGCGCTCGTTCTGCTGGGGATTCTCGTGCCGGTGGTGTTCTATTCACCGCCCTGGGTCTGGGGCTTGAGTTCGCTGGTCCTGCTCGCGGTGGCGATGGACGAATGGGTGTTGCTTCTACGCGGTCGAAGGCTGCACCTCGCCTGGGCAGCGGGCTTGCTGTTGATCGGACTGGCGATCGTCGCGCGGCAGCGTGAAGCGTCATTGCCTGAGACGCTAGTGTGGGGGCTCTGCCTCGCGTCTCTTGCGTTCTGGGTGTTTCTGGTCCCCGGGCGCTTGCGGCGGCATCAAGCCAGAGCGGGGGGCTGGCCGCTTGCGGCCCTGGTGCTTCTGGCTTGCTGGGTGTCGTTGCTGGCGTTGCGCGAGCGTGGCGCCTGGGTGTTGGTCATCTCCATGGCCATCGTCTGGGTGGCTGATATCGCTGCGTATTTTGCAGGCCGTGCGATCGGCCGACGAAAGCTCGCGCCCACCATCAGCCCTGGCAAGTCCTGGGAGGGCGCCATTGCCGGTGTGCTCGCGGTCATCGGAGCTGGGCTTTGGGCCGCGGGACAGCCGGGCCTGCAGGACGCCCTGCCCGCGCAGTTGCTCTCGCGCTGGGGCGTCGCACCCACCATCGTGGCACTGGCGGCTCTTGCGGCTTTGTCGGTCGTGGGCGATCTCTACGAGTCACTGGTCAAACGACAGGCGGGCGCCAAGGACAGTGGACGGCTTCTGCCCGGTCACGGCGGCGTGCTCGATCGTGTCGATGCCTTGCTGTCCACGATGCCGGCAGTGGTTCTCCTTCATCTTCTGCTGCGATAATCCGCTGATGCGATCCGTCACCGTCCTTGGCGCAACTGGCTCAATTGGCGTGAGTACGCTCGATGTCATCGCCCGTCACCCTGATCGGTTTCGTGTGTACGCGCTGTCGGCTCATCGTCAGATCGATCGGCTGTTCGATCAGTGCCTGACCCACCGTCCGGTGGTCGCGGTGGTGGGTGACGCCGTGGCCGCCGCCCAGCTCGAGGGGCGCCTGCGAGCGGCAGGGTGTTCGAGCGAGGTTGCCTACGGCGCAGCGGCACTGGACGAGATCGCCTCAGCCGATCAGGTTGATACGGTGATGGCCGCCATTGTTGGTGCGGCAGGCCTGCGCTCGGCTGTTGCGGCGGCCCGTGCTGGCAAGCAAATCCTGCTCGCTAACAAGGAGTCGCTCGTCATGGCCGGGCGCGTATTTCTCGATGCCTGTCGGGCGGGCGGCGCATCCATTTTGCCCATCGACAGCGAGCACAACGCCGTCTTTCAGTGCCTGCCTGCTGCGGGCGCAAGCCCTGTCGAGTCGCGCGGCGTGCGGCGCATCCTGCTGACAGCCTCTGGCGGGCCGTTTCGCTTGGCCACTCTGGAGGCGATCGAAGCGGCGACGCCCGATCAGGCCTGCGCCCATCCCAAGTGGAGCATGGGTCGAAAAATTTCCGTCGACTCTGCCACCATGATGAACAAGGGGCTCGAGCTCATCGAAGCCCACTACCTGTTCGACGTTCCGGATGCCGCGCTCGAGGTGGTCGTGCACCCGCAAAGTATCGTGCACTCGCTGGTCGAGTACGTTGACGGATCCGTGCTCGCCCAGCTTGGCAACCCCGACATGCGAACCCCCATTGCCCATGCGCTGGGGTTTCCCGAGCGAATCGCCAGTGGTGTGTCGCCGCTTGATCTTGCCCGAGTCGGGCGACTCGATTTTGAGGCCCCCGATCCGGTTCGCTTTCCCTGCCTGCACCTGGCGCGTGAGGCGCTCCGGGCCGGCGGTGGCGCGCCCTGTGTCCTTAACGCGGCCAATGAGGTGTCGGTGTCCGCCTTTCTCGATGAGCAGATACGCTTTTCCGACATTGCCCGGGTCAACGACAGCGTGCTGTCCGCGCTGGGCGCTCAGGCGGCGGGCGCTGAGGTCGACCACGTGCTGGAGATCGACCAGCGTGCGCGCGCCATGGCCCGCGAGTGCTCGCGAGGTTTGTTGCGGTGAGCACGATCCAGACCGTCCTTGCGTTTCTGGTCGCGCTCACGGTGCTGATCTTCGTGCACGAGATGGGGCACTTTCTGGTGGCGCGCTGGTGCGGCGTCAAGGTCCTGCGCTTCTCCATCGGTTTCGGTCACCCGCTGCTGGTCCGCCGGTGGGGTCCTGATCAGACCGAATGGGTGCTGGCAGCCATCCCTTTGGGGGGCTACGTCCGGATGCTCGATGAGCGCGATCCCGACGTGGGGCAATCGATCGCCTCAAATGAGTTGCATCGCGCGTTTTCGCGGCGACCGCTCTATCAGCGCGCCCTGATCGTGGCGGCCGGTCCGATCGCCAACTTTTTACTGGCGATCCTGCTCTATGCGGTGCTTGCGTGGCAAGGTAGCGAGCAGCCCGTACCCCGGGTGGATGAGCCGCCGGCTCAATCCGCTGCCGCACGGGCGGGCCTGCGCTTTGGCGACCGTATTCTCGACGTCGACGGTCGGGCGCTTGACTCGTGGAACCAGCTGCGCTTGCTCATGGTCGACGCGGCACTCGAGCGGCGAGACATCGCACTATCGGTCGAGCGCGACGGGGCTCGCCTTGCGCTCAGGCTGCAGCCCGATGGCTTGCCCGACGGAATGGCCGAGTCCGACCCCCTTAGCGCGCTTGGGCTGATGCTCGCCCCCGGGCAGGTCCTCATCGGTAGCCTCGTTGCAGGCGAAGCGGCCGAGCGTGCGGGCTTGCTCGCAGGCGACCAGGTACTGGCCGTCGACGGTCAGCCCATCCGCCGCGCGCGCGAATTGATCGAGCGAGTCCGAAGCAGCCCGGGACGGCCCTTGATGCTTGCCGTGCAGCGGGGCGCTGACGAAATCACGATCAAGGTCACCCCGGTGAGCCAGTCTGCGGGCGACGGATCTCAGGCGGCGACCCGAGGGCGTATCGGTGCGGTGCTGCAGGATCGTGTCAGAACCGAGTTTGTCCGCTTCGGGCCCGTGGAAGGACTCGTCGAGGGCGTGTCCCGAACCTGGGAAATGAGCGAGTTTTCGCTCCGAATGATCGGTCGCATGCTCACTGGCGAACTGTCGGTGCGCAATCTGAGCGGGCCTGTGACCATCGCCGATCTGGCAGGGCACACGGCCCGGCGCGGGGTCGCCGAGTACCTCGGTTTTCTGGCGCTCATCAGCATCAGCCTCGGGGTTCTCAATCTGCTGCCGATCCCGGTGCTCGATGGTGGTCATTTGGTATATTACGCGCTGGAGGCAATCCGTCGGCGCCCGCTCTCGGAAGGTTTCATGCGCCTCTCCCAAAAAGCTGGCATGGTGCTCGTCGTGATGCTGATGGCCGTGGCTCTCTACAACGATTTTGCGCGACTCTTCGGACCCTGACGCATGGCGCCGGCTCGTCTACCTGCTTGGCTCGGACTTCGTCGTCTTTTTGTTTCGATCGTTTCGGCGCTGGCGTTGCTGGGGCAGGCTCATGCCTTCGACCCGTTCGTGGTGCGCGATATTCGCATTGAGGGGGCTCAACGGATCGAGCCCGGTACGGTCTTCGGCTATCTGCCGGTCAAGGTTGGCGACCGCTTCACGACCGACTCAGCGACCGCGGCCGTTCGTTCCCTCTTCGCCACGGGCTTCTTCCGAGACGTTCGACTGCAGGCCGACGGCGATGTTCTGGTGGTGGTGCTCGAGGAGCGTCCGGCGATCGGATCCATCGATATCACCGGCACAAAAGAGTTCGAGCAGGATGCGCTCAAGCGAGCCCTCAAAGACCTGGGTCTGGCGGAGTCGCGCATCTTCGATCGCAGCCTGCTCGATCGGGCCGAGCAGGAACTCAAGCGTCAATATCTTTCGCGCGGCAAATACGCCGCCAAGGTCACCGCGACGGTCACGCCGCTCGAGCGTAACCGGGTCGGCATCGTACTGGCCGTGGAAGAAGGCGAGTCCGCATCCATTGCAGCGATTCGCTTTGTCGGCAACCGGGCTTTCTCCGAGGCTCGACTGCTCGATGAGATGAAGCTGTCCACGCCCACCTGGCTCAGTTGGTACACCAAGGCTGACCGGTACTCCCGTGAAAAGCTCTCGGGCGATCTTGAAACGCTGCGCTCGTTTTATCTCGATCGCGGCTACCTCGAATTCAACGTCCGGTCCACGCAGGTGTCAATCAGCCCGGACAAGGAATCCATCGATCTCGTCATCGCGGTTGAAGAGGGCGAGCAGTTTCGCGTCAATCGAATCACCTTTGGCGGCGAGCTGATGGGGCGCGAGGACGAATTCCGCGCCATGTTGCAGTTGCAGCCCGGCGAAGTGTTCTCGGGCTCCAAACTTAACGAATCGACGCGGCTCATGAACGAGCGGCTCGGGTCCCTGGGGTATGCCTTCGCCAATGTCAATGCCGTACCCCAGCCCGACCGTGAGCGGCGCGAGGTGAGCTTCACGGTGATGGTGGATCCCGGCCGCCGCGCTTACGTGCGTCGCATCGATATTGCCGGCAACTCACGCACGCGCGACGAGGTCGTTCGGCGCGAGCTGCGTCAGTTCGAAGACGCGTGGTATGACGCCGAGAAGATCAAGCTTTCGAAGGCCCGGATTGGTCGACTAGGGTATTTCACCGATGTGCGCTTCGAAACCCAGCCTGTACCCGACGCGCCCGATCAGGTCGACCTGAAGGTCATCGTGGTCGAAAAGCCCACCGGGCTGGTGTCGCTGGGCGTGGGCTTCTCCACCATGGAAAAGGCCATTCTCGCGGCATCGATCAATCAGGCCAACTTCCTCGGATCCGGCAAGACGGTTGGTATCGACGTCAATACCAGCCGGCTCATGCGGACGGTCATTCTTTCCTACACCGATCCCTACCACACGGAAGACGGCATCAGTCGCACCTTCGAAGTCTCCACCCGATCTTTCAATGCCTCGGCCCTGCTTCTTGGCGATTACCGCCTGCGATCCGACTCATTCGGTATGCGCTATGGCATCCCCTACACAGAGGTGGACCGGATCTCGGTAGGGGTCGCTGTCGAGACCAACGGGCTGACACTCGGGGCGCTTGCGCCGCAGCGCTACATCAATTGGGTCAGCGAGTACGGGGAGTCATCGTCGGCGCTGCTCGGCTCGATCGGCTGGATGCGGGACAGTCGCGACAATGCGCTGGCACCCACCACTGGCCGCTTGCAGCGCGCCACCTACGAGGTGACGATGCCGGTGGGTGATCTGCGCTACTGGCGCAGCAGCTTCCTGCAGCAGATCTACTATCCGCTCTCTCGCGACTACACCATCGCGCTGAACGGTGATCTGGGCTACGGGCGCGGGTTCGACGGGCGCTCATACCCGCTGTTCAAGAATTTCTACGCGGGCGGTATTGGCTCGGTTCGGGGTTTCTACTCCAGTTCGCTGGGCCCGAAAGATCTCGAAGTCATCCCGACCGGTCTGGTTCGCGAGGTGTCGTTGGGCGGGCAGATGCGCGTGGTTGGCAGCGCCGAGTTCATCTTCCCGATGCCAGGAACGGGCGCTGACCGCACCATCCGGAGCTTCCTTTTTACCGACGTCGGGAACGTGTACGCCGATTCCAACATCGATTTGTCTCAACTCCGGGCGGCGTCCGGATTCGGAATCAACTGGATTTCGCCGATCGGGCCGATGAAGCTCAGCTTTGGCTGGCCCATTCGCACCCTGCCCGGTGACCGTCCGCAGAAGTTCCAGTTCCAGATCGGCGCAGGCTTCTGACGGCTTGTGCGACAATCAAGCTTCACGAAATTCTATTGGATGGAAGGCATGCGAGCTGTCTTGTCTGGCGGGTTAGTGGGCGTGGCGATGCTCCTGGCGAATGGTCCGGCCATGGCGCAGGAGGCGGTTCGGATCGGCTTTGTCAGCACCGAGCGAATTCTTCGTGATGCTGCACCGGCGAAGGCCGCCCAGGTCAAGCTCGAGGCTGAGTTCGCCAAGCGCGATCGGGAACTGCAGGACATGGCGGCACGGCTGAAGGCGCTAGGCGAGCGCCTCGATCGCGATGCAGCGGTCATGGCAGAGTCGGAGCGTGCACGCAGGCAGCGAGAGTTCAGCGATCTCGAGAAAGATTTTCAACGCAGGCAGCGTGAATTCCGTGAAGACCTCAACCAGCGTCGCAACGAAGAGTTGTCGCAGGTGGTCGAGCGTGCCAACCGGGTCATCCGTCAGTTGGCCGAGAAAGAAAAATTTGACTTCGTGCTGCAGGAAGCCGTCTATGCGAGCCCCCGGGTCGATATCACCGAGCGGGTGCTGCAGGCACTCGCCGAGTCCGGAGCCAAATAGTTCAAGCAAGCGGCGCGCATCGCGCAGGCGGCGTCCATGCGAAGGCTTGACCAGGGCATTGCGCTCGACGATCTCTGTAGTCTGATCAACGGGCGTCTGGTTCAGGGCAGGGCCGATACGCTCGTTTTTCGTTTGGCGCCCCTCGAGTCGGCGCAGGCGGGCGATCTGTCTTTTCTCAGTACGCCCGCCTACCGGGAGCAGGCCGCTCGCTCGCTTGCGGCCGCAGTCATTACCTCGCCGGCGCTGGCCGATGCGGTCCCCCCCGGATGTGGGCTCATCGAGGTGTCCGACCCCTACCGCGCCTATGGCGTCGTGGCCCGGCATCTGGCGTCCTTGCTGTCACCGCCTCGACAGGCCGGCCGGCATCCCAGCGCGGTGGTTGCTGCCGATGCTCGCATCGATCCCAGCGTCCGCATTGACGCACAGTGCGTCATTGAATCGGGTGTGTCGATCGGGGCCGGAGCGGTGATCGGTGCGGGTTGCGTCATCGGGCCCGGGGCTCAGGTGGGGGCAGGCACGGTCTTGCACCCGCGAGTGACCATTGAGGCCGATTGTGAGCTGGGTAGCGACTGCATCGTGCACTCGGGCACCGTCATCGGCTCCGATGGCTTCGGCTTTGCGCGGGGCGCAGCAGGCTGGGAAAAAATTCCGCAGCTCGGCCGTGTCGTCATCGGTCATGGCGTCGAAATCGGCTCGAACTGTTCGATCGATCGGGGCGCCCTGGCCGACACCACCATTGGAGACGGCTGCAAGCTCGACAACCTGATCCAGGTCGCCCATAACGTCCAGATCGGCGACCATACCGCGATCGCGGGCTGCGTCGGCATTGCCGGGAGTGCCCGGATCGGTCGCCGTTGCATGATTGGTGGCAGTGCCGGGATTCTCGGTCACCTCGAGATCTGCGACGACGTCACAGTTTCGGCGATGTCCCTGGTGACTCGCTCCATCACCGAGCCGGGCTTTTATTCCGGCATTTTCCCCATCATGGACAATGCCGATTGGGAGCGTGCCGCCGTGCTGCTCCGCAAACTACCGGACCTTCGGGCGCGCCTGCGCCGACTCGAGGCCCGGCTCAAGGAAGACCGATGACCGTTCTCGACATCCGCGCTATTTTAGAACACCTGCCCCATCGCTATCCGTTCCTGCTGGTTGACCGCGTCCTTGAGATTGAGCCGGGCAAGCGCATCGTGGCCCTGAAGAACGTCACCATCAACGAGCCATTCTTCGTGGGGCACTTTCCGCACCTTCCCGTCATGCCGGGGGTGCTGCAGATCGAAGCGCTCGCGCAGGCGGCCGGCATTCTGTCCTTTCAGACCATGGGACGCGTCTCGGACGACCGTTCGGTGTACTACTTTGTTGGCATAGATGGCGCACGCTTCAAGCGACCCGTGGTGCCGGGCGATCAGTTGCGTCTCGAGGTTGAGATCACTCGCGTAGCCCGGTCGATCTGGAAGTATTCAGGCAAGGCGACCGTTGACGGTCAGGTGGCGGCCGAGGCCGAGCTCATGTGCACGCTCCGCGAGATCGATCCGCCTGCTCCGTTACCTGGCGCACCGCAGGCGGGCGATGCCGCCAGCGCCGCGCGAGGTCAGCCCTGATGAGTCGGATTCACCCGTCGGCCGTGATCGATCCTGGCGCTTCGCTCGATTCGTCCGTTCAGGTCGGCCCGTTCAGCGTGATCGGTCCCGGCGTCGTGCTGGGCGCCGACACCGTGGTGGGCGCGCACGTGGTGATCGAGGGGCCCACTACCATTGGTCGCAACAACCGCTTTCACCCCTTTGCGTCCATCGGCGGCCCGCCCCAGGACAAGAAGTATCGCGGCGAGCCCACCACGCTGGTGATTGGCGATGGCAACACCTTTCGGGAGTCCGTCACCGTCAACCGTGGCACGACTCAGGATCGGGGACAGACCCGCATCGGCGATGACAACTGGGTCATGGCTTATGTGCACATCGCCCATGATTGCCAGATTGGCAACCATGCGATCCTCGCCAACACCACCAATCTGGCGGGGCATGTCGAGGTAGGAGACTGGGCCATTCTGGGCGGGTGCACCCAGGTGCACCAGTTTTGCAAGATTGGCGCTCACGCCATGACCGGCGCGGGCACCGTGGTCCTGCACGATATTCCCCCGTTTGTCATGGCCTCGGGTAATACCGCCAGTGCGCACGGCATCAACACCGAGGGGCTGAAACGCCGCGGCTACTCACCGGAGCGTATTCAGACCCTTCGCCGCGCCTACAAGACGCTGTACAAGAGCGGCTTGACCCTGGATCAGGCCAAGGTTGCGCTGGCCGGTGGTGAGGATCATGCGGACGACACCGCTGCTCCCGGCGACATGTCGGGCGCTGCGCGGGTCGGTGGCACCCCGCCGGATGTGTCGGCGGTCGCTGATCTGACAATGCTGCTCGACTTTCTTGGGCGCGTCACACGAGGCATTGTGCGCTGATGATCGCGGCCACGCCGGATCGTCGGGTGGCGGATCTCGTGGCATCGGGTGAGCCGCCGCTTCAGCTTGGCATGGTGGCGGGTGAGGCTTCGGGCGATTTGCTGGCTGCGGCCGTGCTCGAAGGCTTGATGGCGAAACGCCCCACGCTGCAGGCGTGTGGAATGGGCGGGCCCGCCATGCGCCGCCAGGGCTTTGAGCCCTGGTTCAGCATCGATGAATTGTCGGTTCGTGGTTACGTCGAGGTGCTGCGCGCGTATCCACGCCTGCTGAGGCTTCGCGCAACGCTGCTCCGACGCATGAGCGATCTCAAGCCCGACTGCTTCGTCGGCATCGACGCACCCGACTTCAACCTGGGCCTCGAGGCAGCCTTGCGGGCACGATCGATCCGCACCATTCATTTCATCAGTCCTTCGATCTGGGCCTGGCGCGCCGAGCGGATCGAGAGCATCCGGCGCTCGGTGGATCACATGTTGCTCGTGTTCCCGTTCGAGCAGGCGATTTACGACCGGGCGGGTATTCCGGCGACCTATGTGGGGCACCCATTGGCCGACGTGCTCGAGCCCGAGCCCGATCCCGCGCGTGCACGGGCACAGGTGGGAATCTCGGGCGACGCGCCCGTCGTGGCCTTGCTGCCCGGCAGCCGGCCGGACGAAATCCGCTACATGGGTGAGTTGTTTATCGAGACCGCGCTCTGGCTGAGCAAACAGCGGCCCGACCTTCGATTCATCCTCCCTGCCGCCTCACCGGCGCTGTTTGAGCGCCTGAGGGCCATGGCGGCGCAGCGGGCGGGCACCGCGTCGATCAACCTCACGATCGTTTCGGGGCAGTCGCACCTCGCGATGAAAGCCGCTGACGCGGTGCTGGTCGCCAGCGGAACCGCCACGCTCGAGGCGGCACTGCTGGGGCGGCCCATGGTGATCGGTTACCGAATGGCCTGGCTCAGCTATCAGATCATGCGTGGCAAGGCGCTGCTGCCGTGGATTGGCTTGCCCAACATCCTGTGCGGTGAATCGCTGGTGCCCGAGTTCATTCAGGACGCCGCAAGCCCGCAGGCGCTTGGCGCCGCGCTGCTCGGCCAACTCGATGACGAGGCCGGTCGCGCCCGCCTCGCCGAACGTTTCGCGCAGATGCGTGATGGCTTGCGGCGCGGCTGCGCCGAGCGAAGTGCGGCCAAGATCCTTGAGGTGTGCGGTGCCTGAGCGCGGCTCGATCTTGCACGACCGGGCGGGGCCTGCACGGGTATGCGGGGTCGATGAGGCGGGCCGGGGGCCGCTTGCCGGAGATGTCTTTGCGGCGGCCGTCATACTCGACCCGGCACGGCCCATCGAGGGGCTGCGCGATTCCAAGGCTCTGTCCGAGTCCCGGCGCGAGGCGCTTGCCGCGCTCATTCGGGACCGCTCGATCGCCTGGTCGGTGGCGTCGGCCAGTGTTGCCGAAATTGACCAGATCAACATCCTGCAGGCCACCTTGTTGGCCATGCGGCGTGCGGTCGAGGGTTTGAACCCCTCCCCAGCACTGGCGCTGGTCGATGGCAACCGAGCGCCCAGTCTGGCCTGTGCCGTACGCACTATCGTGCGCGGCGATGCCACCGAACCCGCCATTTCTGCGGCCTCCATTCTTGCCAAGACCGCGCGCGATCACACCATGCGGGCGCTGCACCAGCGCTTTCCGGGCTACGGGTTTGACCAGCACAAGGGCTACCCCAGCCCCCTGCACCTGCAGCGGCTGCGCGAGTTGGGGCCGTGCGCCGAGCACCGCCGCAGCTTTGGTCCGGTCCGGGCGCTTGCGTCGGCTTTGGGGCGGGTCTAGCCGTGCGCGGGGCGGACATGCCGTCATTTCGTGAGATCTCGTCCCGGAGCAATGAGCGCTTCAAGCGCCTGGTGTCCCTGAGCGTGTCGTCCCGGTCTCGTCAAGCTGGCGGTTTGACCCTTATTGAGGGCGAGCATCTCTTGCAGGCCTATCTCGAGCGTCAGGGTCGGCCAGCAGGGGAGGTTTTTCTGCCGAGGCGATCACAGGACCGCGCGGTGCTCTGCGAGCTGTGCCGCGGCCTGTCTGGCGAGGTGTTTTTGATCGATGATGCGCTGTTCGACCAGGTGTCCGGCGTCGAGCACGGTCCAGGCCCGATCGCCCTGGTGCCGATTCCGCTGCACCCCTTGCCCGATCGTCTAGATGATGACGCAGTCTATTTGGACCGCATTCAGGATCCCGGTAACGTCGGCACCATTCTTCGCAGTGCGGCAGCCTTCGGCGTCAACCGGGTCATCGCTGCACCCGGGACGGTGTCGCTTTGGTCGCCGAAGGTGCTCAGAGCCGCGATGGGGGCGCACTTCGCGCTGGCGCTGCATGAGGCGGTCGAGCCCGCTCAGTTGCTGGCCAGGGCCGGTTCTGCGGTGTTCAGTGCCACCAGCGTTCGTGCGCGGCAGGCCGTTCACCAATGCGATCTGCGTGGCCAGCGGGTCTGGTTGCTGGGCAACGAAGGGCAGGGGCTCTGTGCCGAGCTAGAGTCGGCCCCCGGGGTGCAGCGTCTGGCCATCGCCCAAGGGCCGCAGATCGAATCGCTCAACGTGGGGGTGGCCGCCTCGATCTGCCTCTATGAGCAGTTTCGGCAACGCATCGCGGTCGGGCACGCTTGAGCCGCGCGGCACGTGACCCGAGCGGAGCAGGCTGGGCCTTGATGCGCTTGACCCGGTGCCGGCCGGTGTTAGCCGCCTCGAGCCTCGATCTTCTGCAGCACTGTGGTGGCGATTTCTTCGATCGACTTGGTGGTGCTGGACAGCCATTCGATGCCTTCGCGCCGCATCATCGACTCGGCCGCGGCCACCTCGTACAGACAGTTGTCGATCGAGGCGTAGCGGCTGCCCGGGCGGCGCTCCTGCCTCACCTCGGCCAGCCGATCGGGGCTGATCGACAGACCGAACAGCTTTTTTCGATGTCGATACAAGGACTCGGGCAGCCGCTGGCGCTCGAAATCCTCGGGAATGAGGGGGTAGTTGGCCGCCTTGATGCCATGCTGCATCGCGAGATAGAGGCTGGTTGGCGTCTTGCCACTCCGAGACACCCCAACCAGGATGACGTCGGCCTGCTCGAGATCGACGTCGGTCTGCCCGTCGTCGTGCGACAGCGCATAGTTGATTGCGGCGATCCGTCGACCGTAAGCCTCGATGTTGGAGGCAGTATGCGACTGGCCGATCGTGTGGCTCGACTTGACCCCCAGTTCTTGCTCGAGGGGCTCAACGAAGCTCGCGAACAGGTCAAAAAAACGGCACGTAGCCTGTCTCACAATGTCATTGATGGGCGCATCCACCAAGGTGCTGAAGACGATCGGCCGCTGACGATCGAGTTGCGCCTGACGATTGATGCGACGTACCGCCTCCTGCGCCTTGTCGATGGAGTCGATGAAGGGCAGGCGTTGTTCGCGCAATCGGGCAGAGCCAAACTGGGTCAGCAAAGAGTGCCCGAACGTTTCTGCGGTAATGCCGGTGCCGTCCGAGACATAGAAGACGGTTCGGTCGTAAGTTTTTGCGAGGACTGCGTCGGTCACAGGGGTCTCCGACGGCGTGATAGCCGTCGTGGTGTCGATCGTTGGCGAGTCCCGAAGCCGGGCGCAGTAAAATAGCACGAGTCCAGAACGCTTCAGTGGCCCGGATTGCCCCTCAGCCGGCCCCCTACAGCGCTTTGCCGCGACCGATTTTCAACCATCCCAGGACTTTCCCATGAACCCTATCGAAGGACGCCGAGTCGTCCCGCTCGAGCACTTGCGTATGAGCGACGTCGACGCTGTCGGCGGCAAGAACGCCTCACTGGGCGAAATGATCAGCCAATTGTCGGCGGCTGGCGTGCGAGTGCCCGGTGGCTATGCCACCACCGCGTCTGCCTTTCGGGAATTTCTCGCGCACGAGGGACTGGCCGATCGGATCGAACAGCGTCTGCGCAGCCTCAATGTCGAGGATGTGAACGCCCTCGCAGCTTGCGGGGCCCAGATTCGAGACTGGATTTGCGCAGCGCCATTGCCTGCCGCGCTCGAAGCCGATATCCGCGCGCACCACGCGCAGCTGACCGCCGATTCAGACCCCATGCTGCCCGTGGCGGTGCGCTCCTCGGCCACTGCGGAAGATCTGCCCGACGCGTCGTTTGCGGGCCAGCAGGAGACCTACCTCAATGTCACCGGCATCGAGGCAGTGCTCGACCGCGTCCGGCACGTGTTTGCCTCGCTGTACAACGACCGAGCGATCGCTTACCGCGTGCACAAGGGCTTTGCGCATGCCGAGGTGGCGCTGTCGGCGGGCATCCAGCGAATGGTGCGCAGCGACCTGGGCAGTTCGGGGGTCATGTTCACCATGGACACCGAGTCAGGTTTTCGGGACGTCATTTTCATTACCAGCGCTTGGGGCCTGGGTGAGACCGTGGTACAGGGCGCGGTCAATCCCGACGAGTTCTACGTCCATAAATCGATGATTGGAGCGGCGCGTCAGCCCATCATTCGGCGTGAACTGGGCTCCAAGCTCATTCGCATGGAGTTTGCCGAGGGCCAGGGCAAGACGGTTCGCACCGTTGATACCCCACCTGATCTGCGCAATCGTTATTCGCTCACTGATCAGGATGTCGTCGAACTTGCCAGCTTTGGCCTCACCATCGAGCGGCACTATGGCCGGCCCATGGATATCGAGTGGGGCCGCGATGGTCTCGACAACCGGCTCTACATCCTTCAGGCGCGTCCCGAAACCGTCAAGTCGCGTCAGGAGCAGGGCCGCCAGCAGCGTTACCGCCTCAAGGAGAGTTCGGAGGTGCTGGCGTCCGGGCGCGCCATCGGGCAGAAGGTGGGCGCCGGGCCGGTGCGGGTCATCATGGACCCCACGCAGATGGACAAGGTGCGGCCGGGCGATGTACTGGTCACCGACATGACCGACCCGAACTGGGAGCCGGTCATGAAGCGGGCGTCGGCCATCGTCACCAACCGCGGTGGTCGCACCTGCCATGCCGCCATCATTGCGCGCGAACTGGGCATTCCGGCGGTTGTGGGCTGCCACGACGCCACCGAGCGGCTCAAGGACGACGCACTGGTCACGGTGTCTTGCGCCGAGGGCGATACCGGCTTCATCTACGATGGGCTGCTCGAGACCGAGATCAGCGAATCCAGCGCCGGGGAAATGCCCGATGTGCCGGTGAAGATCATGATGAATGTCGGCAACCCCCGACTGGCCTTCGAGTTCGCGTCATTGCCCAACTCGGGCGTGGGCTTGGCGCGTCTCGAGTTCATCATCAACAACAATATCGGCATTCACCCCAAGGCCATTCTTGATTACCCCAATGTCGACCCCGAGCTTCGCAAGGCCGTCGAGAGTGTCGCCCGGGGACACGCCACCCCGCGTGAGTTCTTTGTGCAAAAGCTCGCCGAGGGCGTGGCCACCATTGCCGCAGCCTTCTGGCCCAAGTCGGTCATCGTGCGGCTGTCCGATTTCAAGTCCAACGAGTACCGCAAGCTGATTGGCGGCTCCCGCTATGAGCCCGAAGAAGAAAACCCCATGCTGGGTTTTCGGGGCGCCTCCCGCTACATCGCCGAGGGCTTTCGCGACTGCTTCGACCTCGAATGCGAGGCCCTGCGCCGGGTGCGAGAGGACATGGGGCTGGTCAATGTCGAACTGATGGTGCCTTTCGTGCGCACGGTGTCCGAAGCCAGGCGCGTCATTGCCCTGCTCGCTGAAAACGGCTTGCGCCGGGGCGAGGGTGCGGCCGAGAACGGTCACGGGGCGCTTCGCATCATCATGATGTGCGAACTGCCGTCCAATGCCATTCTGGCCGATGAGTTCCTCGAGCACTTCGACGGGTTTTCCATCGGCTCGAACGACCTCACTCAGCTCACGCTGGGGCTCGATCGGGATTCCGGCCTGGTGGCCGATGCCTTCGACGAACGCGATCCGGCGGTGAAGCGCCTGCTTGAATCCGCCATCAGTGCATGCAACCGCGCCGGGAAGTATGTGGGTATCTGTGGCCAAGGGCCGTCCGATCACCCCGACCTTGCGCTATGGCTGATGGAGCGCGGCATTGCCTCGATCTCGCTCAACCCCGATACGGTGGTCGCCACCTGGCAGCAACTGGCGGCCGCGAGCGAGCGCGGCGCCTGACGGGCGCATCGGCTGGCGGCGACTCGGCCATTTCGGGGCAAGGCCGCCGATTCAGGGGCGGGGCGCCGATTCCGAGGGGCGGCTGGCTCAGTCGGCCTTCTGACGGGTGCCTTGTTTGAGAATCTGTGCGCGCTCGCGCTGCCAGTCGCGGTCGCGTTCGGCAGCGCGCTTGTCGTGCTGTTTCTTGCCCTTGGCCAGGCCAATGCTGATCTTCACCCGGCCCCGCAGGTAGTGCAGGTCGAGGGGGACCAGCGTGTACCCGGCACGCTCAACCTTGCCGATCAGCTTGCCGATCTCGGCCGCCCGCAACAGCAGTTTGCGCGTACGGGTGGGGTCGGGTTTGACATGGGTCGACGCCTCGGGCAAGGGGGTGATGTGCGCACCGATCAGAAAGATTTCGGCTTGGCGCACGATCACGTAGCCCTCCTTCAGTTGGGCGCGACCTGCTCGAATGGCCTTGACCTCCCAGCCTTCAAGCACCAGCCCGGCCTCGAAGCGCTCTTCGATCGAATAGTCATGCAGGGCTTTTTTGTTCTGGATGATGCTCATGACAGAATTCCGGGCGTTTCAAACAATTTCGGATGGTTGCGCGGATGCCTTCGGTAAGAAAAACAGTCCTGCTGCCTTACTCGCGTGAGCGCATGTTCGCGTTGGTGGCCGGCGTCGAAGACTACCCCCGTTTCCTTCCATGGTGTGGCGGGGCGAGCGTCCAATCGCAGTCGGACGGAGGCGTTCTTGCAACGGTTCGGATCGTCTATCGCGGGATCAGTCAGACATTCTCCACGATTAACCGCAACACCGAACCCGATTCGATCACGATGAAGCTGGCTGAAGGGCCTTTTCGAAGCCTCGAGGGAGGCTGGCGCTTTGTCGCCTTGCGTGACGACGCCTGCCGGGTGGAGTTCGTGCTCGACTATCAGTTCGCAGGCGGTTTGTTGGGCAAACTGCTGGCACCGGTCTTCGATCATATCGCAGGCACCTTCGTTGATGCCTTTGTTCGGCGCGCGGAGGGCCTGTATGGCGAGTCCTGATCGTGCAGGGCCGTTTTCCGAAGGCCCGACTTTGTCGTCCGACAAGATCCAAGTCGAGGTCGTCTGGGTCTGTGAGCGTGCTTCGCCAGAAGGCGTGCCGACGCTCATGCGCCGTACGCTCGATCTGGCTGCCGGCAGCCGCGTTCGGGATGCCGTGGCGGCGCTGGATGAGCCCGAGCTCCATGGCGGGTTGCGCCAGGGCAGACTGACGGCTGCGATCTTTGGTCGCGCCCGATCGGCCGATGTCGTCCTGCGGAGCGCGGATCGGGTCGAACTGCTCGGTGGGTTGCTTGCCGACCCGAAACAGTCTCGCGCCCGTCGGGCGCTGGTCCAGCGTGCCCGTTCGGGCGACCAGCGTTGGCAACGTCGCTGAGGGCGCTGCGCCTCGAGGGCTTTGCGCAGCCGGTATAATTGCGTTTTGTTTGTCGGGGCCCCCATGCGACTGGCCAAGAAAGCCCTCACCTTCGACGACGTTCTGCTCGTCCCCGCGTTTTCCGACATCCTGCCGCGCGACACCTCGCTCAAGACCCACTTGAGCCGCGACATCGCCCTCAACATTCCGCTGGTCTCCGCGGCCATGGATACGGTCACCGAGGCCCGGCTCGCGATCGCCATGGCCCAGGAAGGCGGCATCGGGATCGTTCACAAGAATCTGTCGCCGGCCCGGCAGGCGGCCGAAGTGGCGCGGGTCAAGCGCTATGAGTCGGGGGTGTTGTCCGACCCGATCACCATCGAGCCCGGCATGAAGGTGCTCGATGTCATCCAGCTGACCCAGCAGCACCGCATCTCGGGGCTGCCGGTGGTCGAGGGCGGCCGCGTGGTGGGTATCGTCACCAACCGCGACCTGCGGTTTGAAACGCGTCTCGATGAGCCGGTGCGCAACATCATGACGCCTCGGGATCGCCTGGTCACCGTACGCGAAGGGGCGTCGCTCGAAGAGGCCCAGCGGCTCATGCACGACCACCGCCTCGAGCGCGTGTTGGTCGTCAATGAGGCCTTCGAACTCAAGGGCCTCATCACGGTCAAGGACATTCTCAAGGCCACCGAGCATCCGAACGCCTGCAAGGACGCCAAAGGCAAGCTGCGCGTCGGTGCCGCGGTGGGTGTGGGCGGTGACGTCGAAGAGCGCGTCGAGTTGCTGATTCGCGCCGGGGTGGATGTGGTGGTGGTTGATACGGCCCACGGGCACAGCCGCGGGGTGATTGAGCGGGTGCGCGACATCAAGCGGCAATACCCCGGTCTTCAGGTCATTGGCGGCAATATCGCCACCGGCGATGCGGCGCTTGCCCTGGTCGAGGCGGGGGCCGATGGCGTCAAGGTCGGCATCGGGCCGGGCTCCATCTGCACCACTCGAATTGTTGCGGGCGTGGGCGTGCCGCAGATCACGGCGATCAGCGATGTTGCCTCGGCGCTGTCGGGCTCGGGGGTTCCGCTCATCGCCGACGGCGGCGTGCGCTACTCGGGCGATGTTGCCAAGGCCATCGCGGCCGGCGCCTTCTCGGTCATGATGGGCTCGGTGTTTGCGGGCACTGAAGAAGCGCCTGGCGAGGTCGTGCTGTATCAGGGGCGTTCGTACAAGAGCTATCGGGGCATGGGGTCGCTGGGCGCCATGACTGAAGGCGCTGCCGATCGCTATTTTCAAGATCCCGCCTCCAACGCCGACAAGCTGGTGCCCGAGGGGGTGGAAGGCCGCGTTCCCTACAAGGGCTCGGTCACGGCCATCCTGTACCAGATGTGCGGGGGCCTGCGCGCGAGCATGGGCTACTGCGGTTGCGCAACGGTCGAGCACATGCGCACGCGTCCGCAGTTCGTTGAGATCAGCTCGGCGGGCATGCGCGAATCGCACGTGCACGACGTGCAGATCACCAAAGAAGCGCCCAACTATCAGTCCGAGTGAGCGCCGCGCGGCGGCGCTCGTTTCTTGCGACATTTCTGAACTGGCAGGCGGCCCATGCATGACCGGATCCTGATTCTCGACTTTGGCTCCCAGGTGACCCAGCTGATCGCTCGGCGGGTGCGGGAAGCGCATGTCTTCTGCGAAATTCATCCCTGCGATGTGACGGACGCTTTTGTTCGCGAATTCGCGCCGCGCGGCATCATCTTGTCGGGCAGCCATATGTCGGCTCATCACGAGTCCACCGATCGTGCGCCGCAGGCGGTGTTCGAGCTCGGGGTCCCGGTGCTGGGCATCTGCTATGGCATGCAGACCATGGCTCAGCAACTCGGGGGGCGAGTCGAAAGCGGCACCACCCGCGAGTTTGGCTACGCCGAGGTGCGTGCTCGAGGGCACACGCAGCTGCTGAACGGGATTGCCGATTTTACGACGTCCGATGGCCACGGCATGCTCAAGGTCTGGATGAGCCATGGCGACAAGGTGGTCGAGATGCCTGCGGGCTTCAAGCTCATGGCGTCGACGCCCAGCTGTCCGATCGCTGGCATGGCCGATGAGTTGCGCGGGTTCTACGCGGTGCAGTTCCATCCCGAGGTCACGCATACGCTGCAGGGCGCGCAGATTCTCAGGCGCTTCGTGCTCGAGCTGTGCGGGGCAAGGGCCGATTGGGTGATGGGCGACTACATTGGTGAGGCCATTGCGCGCATTCGCTCGTCGGTGGGCGACGAAGAGGTCATCCTCGGCCTGTCAGGCGGGGTCGATTCCAGCGTGGCGGCTGCGCTCATTCACCGCGCCATTGGCCCGCAGCTCACCTGCGTGTTCGTCGACACCGGGCTGCTCAGGCTGGGCGAGGCCGATCAGGTCATGCAGACCTTCCATCAGCACATGGGGCTCAAGATCATTCACGTGGACGCATCGGCCCGCTTCATGGGCGAGCTCGCCGGTGTTTCCGATCCCGAGGCCAAGCGTCGCATCATCGGGCGTGAATTCGTCGAGGTCTTTCAGCACGAGTCGGCCAAACTCAGTCGGGCGAAGTGGCTGGCCCAGGGCACCATTTACCCCGACGTGATCGAATCGGCGGGTGGCAAGACCAAAAAGGCCACGACCATCAAGTCGCATCACAACGTGGGCGGTTTGCCTGACACGCTCAAGCTCAGCCTGCTGGAGCCCCTGCGCGAGTTGTTCAAGGACGAGGTTCGCGAGTTGGGCCTTGAGCTGGGCTTGCCGCGCGAGATGGTGTTCCGCCATCCCTTCCCGGGCCCGGGGCTGGGCGTCCGGATTCTTGGCGAAGTCAAGGCCGAGTTTGCCGAGTTGTTGCGCCGCGCCGATGCGATCTTCATCGAAGAACTCCGCGCCACCGTCGACCCCTCCGACGGGTTGTCCTGGTATGACAAGACCTCGCAGGCGTTTGCGGTATTTCTGCCGGTGAAGTCGGTGGGCGTGATGGGCGACGGCCGTACCTACGAGTATGTCGTGGCGTTACGGGCAGTGCAGACCCAGGATTTCATGACCGCGCACTGGGCGCACCTGCCGCATGAGCTACTGGGGCGGGTCTCCAACCGCATCATCAACGAGGTGCGCGGCATCAATCGGGTGGTGTACGACATCAGCGGAAAGCCGCCGGCGACGATCGAGTGGGAGTAGTTCCGCCCCGCGCAAGCAGGGGCGCTTCCCGACGCCGGCGGGCAAACCGTCTCAACGGGTTCTTCACCGGCCCGATGTGACTCTCGGCGCGCCTCGTCCGTACGCTTCGGTTGCCTGGGTTGTTCCGGTTTTTCAAGGCGTTACGCTCTTGCCAAGCGCCTGAAATCTGGTGAAATGTTGGATGCGCCGGATTGCCTACAGTGTTGGGTGATCCGGGAAATTCAACGCGAGCGGATCTTTCGCCTCGCCGGGTTGCCCACTGGAGTGCTGCCTTGGCATCTTCGGACAAGCTGGGCGCCTTGCTGAGGCGCTTTCCGGGCCAGTGGGTTCCACGTTGATCAGGCTGAGCGTCGTGCCTGCGTTGTAGTTGTCCGCGTGGCTCGGATCCGCCAGGGGAGTCAGTTGATGAGCCAGTTTGTCCATGTGTGGAGTCGGCGAGCGTTTGTCGTGTGTTTGGCCTGGCTGTGCCTGAGTGCTTCAAGCGTCGCCACGGCCCAGTCGCCGGCGCAGGTTCAGTCCGAGGCCCTCAGGCTCGACGAGTTGGTTAGCCGCTTGCGCGAGATCAACAAGGACATTCGCATCAAGCGCGGCGAGCGGGACATTGCTGCCACAGGGATTGATCGTGCGGCGGCGGCCTTTCAACCGCTCAGCAAGGTCTCGGCCACACGGGGCCGAAACAATCAGCCGAATACGTATGAAGAGGCATTGGCGCGCCAGTTGTCGTCGTATTACCTGCGCGACGGCAACGACTACTCTGCCAGCGTCAGCCAGTTGCTGCCAACGGGTGCACGGCTGGAGGTGGGCTCCACGCTGTCGAATTTCGTGACCAACATCAATCAGATGGCGTCGGGCCGCCCGCCCGGCGTGAGGGATAACCGGGCCAACTGGGCCGTGACATTGGTTCAGCCGCTCGCCCGGGACGGCGGCGCGGAGGTCACGAGTGCGCGTGGCCGCGTCGCCGACCTCGATCTTGCGGTGGCCGATCACAACCGCCTCGAGAGCGAATCGGTGGTCGTGGCCAGCGGGGTGATGGGCTACTACGAGCTGGTTCTTGCGCAGCACCGAGTGGCCGCGGCCCAGGAGAAAGTTCAGACCGCCGAGCGGCTGGTGCTGCAAGCTCGCGAACTCGCGCGCAAGGGGCTCTTGCCCGAAACCGAGGTGTGGGAGGTACAGAACACGGTGTCGCGCTACCGGGCAGGCCTCGATGAAGCGAGACAGGGCGTGCTGGAGTTGCAGGATCGGCTCAACACCTTTTTGCTCGCCAGTTCGCTTGATGACACCAGGCGATGGCTTGCCGTGGACCCCTTGCCCGAGATGCCAACCCAGCCGGTGGCCTCGGGGATGGCCGAGGCGTATCGACGTGCGCTGGACACCCGGCAGGATTTCCAGAAGCTCAGAAAGCAACTGGAGCGCGAGGGCGTTCAGCTGAGCTATGTGACCAATCAGGCGCTGCCCAGGCTTGACCTGACGGCGTCCTACGGGCTGGGCGGCTTGGCGTATTCGGCCGAGTCGGCCTACAGCCAGGCATTCATGACTGCGTATCCGAGATGGAGCGTCGGCCTGCAGCTCGAGATCCCGATCGGAAAGAATCTGGAGGGCGAGGCTAACCTGGCCGCAACCAGCATCAGACGCGAGAACGCGCTGCTCGAGCTTAAGGCCCTGGAGGTGCAGATTGCGAACGATCTTCACACCAGCATGAACATGATGAGCAGCGCGGTTCGTCGCTGGGTGCAGTGGCAGGACGTGGCGCAGCGCGAGCAGCAGCAGGTGGAGTTTGAGCGCCAGCGTTTTGCAGCCGGCCGAAGCGCCACGCGCGAGATCCTGATGCGCGAAGAGCGGGCAGTGAACGCGCGACTGAGCTTGATCGAGCAGCAGGCGGCCTATTCAAGGGCTCGGGTGGTGTTCGAGTCGGCACAGGGTGTTTTGCTGCACCGCTGGTCCCGATGAACGGGTCTGGGTTGCGGCGCTTGCATGGCCTGACCCGCTTGATAGTGGCGACGCTGGCGCTCGCCTCGAGCGTCGGTTTCGCCCAGACGCCTCGTGCAGCGCCGCCAACCAGTGCTGCGCTGCCCTTGGGCGCCAGCGCTGACAGCGCAGCGCTGGGCGTTACCCGGGCCGTCAGGGAGGTGAAACTCAGCCTGCCGGTCGCGGGCCGAATCGAACGGGTGCTGGTGGAAGAGGGCAGTCGCGTGCGGGAGGGCCAACTGTTGCTGTACCTCGACCGCGCCCTTGAAGAGCTTGAGGTACAGCGTCGTCGCCTGCATCTCGCCGACAGGGCCCGGCTGGATGAGCTTAAACAGCGCGAGCTCACGCTGGTGCAGCAGGTGAGCTCGCTCAAGGAGCTTCTGCCTGGCGGTGTCGTTCCCCGCAAGCAGGTGGAAGACGAAGAGCTGACCCTCGGCAGCGTGATCGCCGAGCGTAAGACCATCGAAGCCGCCAAGCAGCGGGAGCAGGTCGATCTTGCCTTAGCCGAAGAGGCTTTCCAGCGGCGGCACCTGCGCTCGCCGCTGAATGGCGTGGTCACGAAGGTGGAGTCCTATGCCGGCGAAAGCATTGAGCCGCACGCGACGGTGATCTGGGTGGTCGATGTCAGCCGCGTACGTTTTATGGGTACGGTACGCGCGCAACCTGGCCTCAATCTGCGGGTGGGCATGTCGGTGAGACTCGAACTGGGCCTGGAGGGGCAAATGGGCGTTCGCGTCGCCAAGCTGGTGTACGTGTCGCCCGTCATCGATCCCGCGAGTGGCCGGATCGATGTCATCGCTGAATTCGAGAATCCCGATGGCTCTGTACGTCCGGGCGTCAGCGGTCGGATGCTGTTCTGACGGAATGCCGGCATGAGCAGTCAGTCCAGGCAGGTGGTCGCTCAAGGGCAAGATGGTGCCGAGCCAGCGTCGGCGGCCTGGGCCGCGCTCAATGGTTTTCAGGGCTCGCCGCAGGTCTTCTGGGAGCGATTTCTCAAGACCGCCGGGCAAAGCCTGCCTGCGCGACGAGTGCTGCTGCTTAGTGCGAGCGTCGGCACCCCCTGGACCGCGCTGGCCCAGTGGCCTGCGGAGGCCGCCGAGGAGGCAGCTGACGCGCAGGGTGTGCTGCAACTGGCATCTCGCCTCACAGGCGATAAGCCGGTGGTAGCGGGCTTGCCGAGCGGTGGTCAGTTGCTGGGATTACGTCTGCCACACGGAAAGGTCGGCGGGCAGCAGGTGGCTGCCGTCGTGGCTTTTGTTTCGCCCAACGTCGAACTGTCGCCGCATGCGCTTGGGGCCTGGGTGGCGCAGGCCTTGGCCGCCACGGCCCGCTTTGCACGCGCGGCCGATGACGAGGTCGATGCCGACACGCGCGCGCCTGATGACAGGGCGGAGCCCAAGGCCGCGCGTCTGTTTCAGATGCTGCAGTTGTCCATTCGGCTTTCGCATCAGACACGTTTTGTGCGCATGGCCTACGAGCTCTGCAATGCGCTGGCGGCAAGGTTTGATGCGGACCGCGTGTCGCTTGGCTGGTTCGAGTCACCGTATGTGCGCCTGACGGCGGTGAGCCATATCGAGAAGTTCGATCGGCAGTCAGCCATCAGCCGGGCGCTGGAGGGCGCCATGGAGGAGTCGGCCGATCAGGCGAGCGTGGTGGTCTATCCCGCCCCGATGGAATCGCGCACGGTTCAGCGCGCGCATGAATCCTACGCCCTGATGCAGGGTGTGCCCTCGGTGGTGAGCGTGCCGCTTGGCGATGGCCAGCGCGTGCGAGCGGTGCTGTGCCTCGAGCGGCGGCAGGGCGTCTGGAGCGAAGAAGATCTGTGGGAGCTCGATCTCATCGCGCAGTCGGTCGCCCGGCCGCTTGCCGATCGGCACGACCGTGACCGCTGGTGGGGGGCGCGGCTCTGGTCGGCTATCAAGGCCTTGCCCGCTGTGGCGGCAAGTCCGCGACATAGCGCCTGGAAGCTGGCGGGCGCATCGCTCGTGCTCGGCCTCATTGCGCTTTGTTTCGTGCCCTGGAATTACCGGGTGGACGCGACGCTGTCCATCCGCAGCAAGGATGTCTTGTTTATCCCGGCACCGTTTGACGGCTATCTGAGTCAGGTACAGGTCGAAGTCGGTGATCTGGTGAGAGCCGGGCAGTTGTTGGTTCGGCTGGATACGCGCGAGCTGATGCTGGAGGCATCGATGGCCGAGGCCGATCTGGTGCGCTACCGGCGCGAGGCGGAGAAGGCTCAGGCAACCCGGCAGTTGGCGGAGATGGAAATCAGCCTGGCACGGCTCGAGCAGTCGGCCTCGCGCCTTGCGTTGGTCCGGCATCAGCTCGCGCATGCCGAGGTGACCGCCCCGCATGCTGGCGTGGTGGTTGAGGGCGAGTTGAAGAAGAACCTGGGCGCGCCGCTTCGTAAGGGCGATCTGTTGCTCAAGCTCGCGCAGGCCGATCAGACCTACCTTGAGCTCCAGATTGACCAGGCCGACGTGCACGAGGTCAGCGTCGGCACCCAGGGGGAGTTTGCGCTGGTGGGGCGGCCCGAGCAGCGCTTCCCGATCGTGATCACGCGTCTCGACCCCGCCTCCGTGCTGCGCGACGGCCGCAACGTGTTTCTGGCCAGGGCCGAGATCCGGCACGACAGCCCCGCCTGGTGGCGCCCGGGAATGGGGGGCACCGCGCGGCTGGAGGTCGGCGAGCGGGCGCTCATCTGGGTGCTGACGCACCGCACCGTGCGCACGCTGCGCGAATGGTTTTGGATATGAGCCAGAGCGACGCGAGCGGCAAGACCTACAGCGAGACCTGGCATTTGGTTTCGGGCGTGCGGGCGTGCCTGCGAAGCAGCGTCCGTGCGCATCGCCAGACCTTTCGAGGCGAGGACTGGGTGGTGCTGCGCGACAGCCTGGCGAGCGACTTCTTCCGGGTGACGGTGCCGGCCTATGCGTTTCTCACGCGGATGGAGACCCGGCGCACGATCGACGAGGTCTGGAATGAGCGGATTGAATCAGATCCCGAGGGGGCCCTCACCCAGGAAGAGGTGGTGGAACTCCTCTCGCAGTTGCAGATGTCGAATCTGTTGCAGTTCGATCGAGCGACCGCTTCCGCCAGCCTCTTCGAGCGCTATCGCAAAAGGCGGGGGCGCGAGATCAAGGCGGCACTGCTCGGG
>CAIVPX010000067.1 GCA_903907905.1 uncultured bacterium
CGCACCGGCAGGTCGGGGCTGACCAGTACCACCTGCGGCACGATCGAGGTCAGCGTGACACCGGCAAAGTCCTTGATCGCGTCATACGGAAGCTTTCGGTAGACCACCGGGTTGAGGGCATTGGGCCCGAGATTGGCCATGAGCAGCGTGTAGCCATCGGGTGCGCTTTTCGCGACGAAATCGGTCGCGATGATGCCGTTGGCGCCGGGCTTGTTCTCGACCACCACCGACTGCCCGAGCGTCTCGGTGAGCTTGTTGGCGAGCAGGCGCGCCGTGACATCGGAGGCCCCCCCCGGCGGGTAGACCACGACGAAGCGGATGGCCTGACGCGCAGGCCAGTCCTGCGCAAGGACTGCCCGCGGCAGCAGGACGACTGAGGCGGCAAGGATCAGCGCGAGCACGGCGATGCGAAGGGTTCGGTTCATGCAATAGTCCTCGGAGCAATCAAGACGGCAACGGAACGAAAGCCTACCCGTCTCCGGGGCGATAAACCAGCCGGGGCATTGCGACTCGACACGCCGCCTGAAGTCCTGCGCGACCGCGCTGCCCTGCTTGAGCCGCGGGCTCTGCCCTACCCTATAATCCGGCGCAGTCAGACCAGTCCTCCGTCCAAGCCCTCGGTTGTCTCGCAGCCCCGCTCAACACCGCTGAACCCATGACCACCCACGTCCTCATCCTGTGTACGCACAATTCCGCGCGAAGCGTACTGGCGGAAGGCATGCTCAATCATCTGGCACGTCAGTCGGGTCATGACGTTTGCGCCCACAGTGCGGGCAGCGCACCCAGCGGCAGGCTCAACCCCTTCGCGATCGAGGTCCTGAATCGGGCCGGTATTGATACGACGGGCTATCGCAGCAAGCACTGGAACGAATTTACCTCGCCAGACGCACCGGCACTGGCCGTGGTCATCACCGTGTGCGACAGCGCTGCAGCCGAACCATGCCCGGTTTTCTTTGGCGGAACCGGCGGACCACCCGCGAGGGTGCATTGGGGCTACCCCGACCCCTCCCATGCACCAGGCGGCGACGAGGCCAAACGCCGGGCCTTCGAGCTGACGCGCCAGGCAATCGGATATCGCATGCTGCAACTGCTCGCCTTGCCGCTGCACGCAATGGGTCGGGACGCCCTGCAGTCGGCGCTGGTCGACATTGGCCGCCGTTGACAGACCCATGAAGACCTCTCCCGCCCAGGTCGAGACGGCCCCCGCGATGAGCGTGTTCGAGCGCTACCTCACCGTTTGGGTACTGATCTGTATCGCGGCGGGTATTGCGCTGGGGAAGCTGATACCCGCGCCCTTTCAGGCAGTCGGTCGGATGGAAATCGCCCGGGTCAATCTGCCCGTGGGTCTTCTCATCTGGGTAATGATCATTCCTATGTTGCTGAAGATCGACTTCAGCGCGCTCCATCAGGTCAGACAGCACTGGCGCGGCATCGGCGTCACGCTCTTCGTCAACTGGGCCGTCAAACCCTTTTCCATGGCCCTGCTGGGCGGCCTGTTCATCAGAGTCGTGTTTGCGCCCTATCTGCCGGCCGAACAACTGGACAGCTATATCGCAGGCCTCATTCTGCTGGCGGCCGCGCCCTGCACGGCCATGGTCTTCGTCTGGAGTCGGCTGACCCACGGCCACCCGTTGTTCACACTCAGTCAGGTCGCCCTCAACGACACCATCATGGTGTTTGCCTTTGCGCCCATCGTCGCGCTGCTGCTCGGTCTGTCGTCCATCACTGTGCCCTGGGCCACCTTGTTGACCTCGGTGATGCTCTACATCGTCCTGCCGGTGCTCATCGCCCAGGGCTGGCGCAAAGCCCTGCTCGCCAAGGGGCCCGCCGCGCTGGACGGGGCGCTCGCCCGGATCGGCCCCTGGTCAATCACCGCTCTGCTGGCTACCCTCGTGCTGCTCTTCGCGTTTCAGGGCGAAGCCATCCTGCGGCAACCGCTGGTCATCGCCATGCTGGCTGTGCCAATCCTCATCCAGGTACTGTTCAACTCAGGGCTCGCCTACTGGCTGAATCGGCGTCTGGGCGAGTCACACAGCGTGGCGTGTCCCTCGGCACTGATCGGTGCGAGCAACTTTTTCGAGCTGGCGGTCGCCGCCGCCATCAGCCTCTTTGGCTTCGATTCGGGTGCCGCACTGGCGACGGTGGTGGGCGTCCTGATCGAGGTACCCGTCATGTTGCTCGTGGTGACCGTCGTCAACCGCAGCAAGGCCTGGTACGAGCGCGGCATCCAACCCCTGCGCGGCGAGTAAATCAGGCTGCAGGCACCCTATACAGCGCGCAGATCTTGTTGCCGTCCGGATCTCGCAGATACGCAAGAACCATCTTGCCTGCCGCCCCCTCCCGCACGCCTGGGGGATCTTCAATGCTGGTGCCGCCGTTGGCAACGCCCGCGGCATGCCAGGCATGCACCTGCTCAGCCGAGGTGCAGGTAAAACCGATCGTGCCACCGTTGGCGAAGGTTGCCGGCTTGCCATCAATGGGGATCGACACCCCGAACAAGCCGGTTTTGCTGCGCCAGAAGACCCGATGGCGATCGATACGACCCGCAGAAATATCGAGAGTACCGAGCACCGCGTCGTAGAACTTCTTGGACTGTTCGAGATTTTGGGTACCGACCATCACATGCGAGAACATGGGCGACCTCCGAAGTGTTTGAATGCATCGCTGCGGAGGATCGCGAGAGCGCCAGCGCAGCAGCCAACCAGCCAATCCGCGCGTGCTGCGGACGCGGCGCATCTGCACGCCCCGCCCGCAACACGCGAGCAGCGATACGCCGCCCGCGCGGGTCTTACATCTTGCAGCTACCGTCCGGCGCCGGCGTTGCATCTGCTGCCGCGACGGAGTTCTTGATGACGGGACGTAGCTTGCCCTCGGCCATCTCAACAACGCCAAAGAAGTTGGGCCCGACCAGTTGATGGTCCGCAGCACGCATCTGCTGCTTGCCCAGGATGGTCTCGAACTCCATGCCACGCATCACCTTGGCGACGTCAGCCGGCTTGGAACTACCCGCCTTGCGGATCGCCTGCACCAGCACCTGCATGCCCAGATAGGTTTCGCCCTCGAAGTTGGTGGGCTCGGTACCCGGGTAGGCCTTGCGCCAGTCTTCAACGAACTTGCGATTGGCGGGCGTATCCAGGGTGGAGCTGTAGTTCACGATCCCGAAAATGCCCTTGGACACCTCCCCCAGGCTGTTGACCGTGTTGTCGGTGACAAAGCTGACGCCTGCCGTGGTGACGCGCTCGAGCAGACCTAACTGCTTGGCCTGGTTGGCAAAGTTGAGCGCATCACGCCCGGCGAGTGCCACCCACACGCCCTCGGCGCCCGACTCACGGATCTTCTGGATGTACGGCGCAAAGTCGTTCGCACCGGCGGGGGCATAGTTCTCGGACACGATGCTCTTGCCAAGCGACTTGGCTGACGCGCTGAAACTGCCGCCCGAATCGCGACCCCAGGCAATGTCATTGGCCATCACGGCCCACTTGGCTTCCTTGCGCGTAGCAAGCCAGGGCCGCACCGTGGCCGCATCGGAGTTGTCGGACCGGTTGACTCGAAAGACCCGCGGCTGACATGAATCGCCCGTGAGCTTGTTGGTCTTGTTGATCGTGGAGATGTAGAGCGCGTCCCAACGCTCGACCATCGGCGCAATGGCCAGCCCCTCGCCCGAAGCGATCAGGCCAAGCAGCAGATTGTTGCCCTGAAGCGCGAGCTTTTCCGCCTGGCGACGCGCCACGTCGGGCTTGCCTTCGCTGTCCAGGAAATCGACCTGAAGCTTGCGGCCATTAACGCCACCGCTGCGATTGACTTCATCGGCGGCAAAGGTCACCGCCCGACGCACCTGATTGCCAAGATCGGCCCAGGGGCCGGTCAGCGACGTGGGCACACCGATCTTGATGGCCTCCTGCGCCTGCGCGCCGGACAGCCCGAACCCCATTGCAAGCGCCGCTGTAAGCGCGACCCTTCTCCATCCTTGCGTGTGCATCTGTGTCTCCTTCGTATGTGCTGCTTGGGTTACCAACGACTACACCGCCACGTGCTCACGCAGCGAATCTGCGGCCATATCGTCGAGCTTGCCCTCGGCGACGACCGAACCTTTGGACAGCAGATAGGCGCGCTCGGCCACCTGCCTCACAAAACCGATGTTCTGCTCGATCAACAATACGCTGGTGCCCTCGGTGGCGAGCCGATTGAGCGTATCGCCCAGTTCATCGACCACGATGGGTGCCAGCCCCTCGCTGGGCTCATCAAGCACCAGCAGCGATGGGTTGGACATCAAGGCGCGCCCGATCGCAAGCATCTGCTGTTGCCCGCCCGAGAGCGCCGTACCAGGGTTGGCCGCACGCTCGCGAAGTATCGGAAACATCTCGAACACGCGCTCGACATTCCAGGGCCCGACGCGTCCGGACGCCGCACCCAGGAGCAGGTTTTCTCGAACCGTCAGATTGGGCAGGATGCGCCGGCCCTGCGGCACCACCGAAACACCCCGGCGTGCGGCATCGAAATGGCGAGGTCTTGGAAGCGGCGCTCCGCCCACCGACAGCGAGCCCGAGCGGCAAGCGGCAATGCCCAGAAAGGTATTGACCACCGTGGTCTTGCCCGCGCCGTTTCGCCCCAGCAGCGCCACGCGCTCGCCCGCCCGAACCGAGAAGCTGACCCCGTGCAAGACCTGGGCGCGCCCGTAGAAGGCATCAACCACTGAAAATTCAAGCAAGACCTGAGCGCTCATCGGGCAGACCTCCCGAGATAGGCTTCAACCACCGCCGGATGGCGTCGCACCTCGTCAACGCGGCCCTCGACCAGCACCTTTCCAAGGTGAAGCACGGTGATGCGCTCGCAGATCGAGAACACGACCTCCATGTCATGTTCAACCAGCAATACGGTGATGCCCAGCCGACGTGCCAGATCGCGCAAAAGGCCCGCAAGCGCAAGCGACTCGGCACGGGTGAGGCCAGCGGCGGGTTCGTCGAGCAGCAGTACGCGCGGCGCACCGATCATCGCGAGGGCCAGATCGAGCCGTCGTTGATCACCGTAGCTCAGGTCTGCGGCGAGCCGGTCACCCAGATGCGCAAGCGATAATTGCTCGATGACGGTATCCAGGTTGGCGACCGTACTGGTCCGTGCAGCCAGTTCCAACTGGGTGCGAACGCCTAAATTCGGGAAGATGCTGGTGCGCTGAAACGACCGCGCGAGCCCGCGGCTGCGACGCTGCTGAATCGACAGGCGCGACACATTCTCGCCATCCATCAGCACACTTCCGTCCCACTGGTCGGCGCGGCCCGACAGCACGTCGATCAGCGTGGATTTACCCGCGCCATTCGGACCGATCAGTCCGTGAATGCTACCGGCCGCCACGCTGAGATTCACACCATCAAGCGCGGCAAAGCCGCCGTAGCGGCGCGATACGTCGACGGTCTGGAGCATCACGCGCGGCGCTGTGTTCGTCATGACTCGACCCGCCGCGCACGCACACGCTGCCACAGCGCCTGCGCGCCCCCTGCAATACCGACGGGCATCCACAAGGTCACCGCAATCAGGATCAGACCGACGAAGCCCTGCCAGTGTTCGGTGACATCCCCCAACAAGTCCTTGATCAGGAACAGCACCAGCGCGCCCAGCGCGGGTCCGATCAAGAGACGAGCGCCCCCGATGATTGCCATGACCAGACCCGCCCCCGACAAAGTCCAGTGCAAGGCCTCGGGCGACACGAACGCGTTGTACAGCGCGAACAGCACGCCGGCCAGACTCGCGATCATCGCCGACAAGGCATAGATGATTGCCCGCGGCATCACCGTCTGATAGCCGATGAAACGGGCACGCTCCTCATTGTCGCGGATGGCTTCGGTCAGCCGCCCGAAATGGCTTCGCGAGAGCCAGTACAGAAGCGCCAGCACCAGCACCAGCACCGTCCAGGCGACGATGAACATCGTCTGCGGCTTTTGCAGGGTGCGGGTGGCGATACCCAGGATCTCGGCCGGAAACCGGATCGCCAGACCGTCATCACCATTGGCCAGATGGCGCCACTTGAAAAAAATCTCGTAGACCACCTGCCCCACCGCCAGCGTGATCATTGAAAACGCCACGCCGGGAATCCGTACGATCACCAGTCCGAGCGCCAGCGCCAGTAATGTGGGCAGCAGCACCGCAGCAAGGATCGCCCAGTGTGCGGGCAGCAAGCCGTGCTTGACGAACAGGCCCAGCAGATAGGCGGCGAAACCGTAGAACGCCGCGTGTCCGAACGAGATCAGCCCGCTTTGACGAATCAGGAGCCCGATGCTGGTCGCAAAGATGGCGCTGATCACCGCTTGCGCAAGCAGCGTCATGAGCAAGGTGGAGGCCACCAGCGCCGGTGCCAGCGGTCCGATGGCGAGTGCTGCCGCCAGCGCAGCGAGGAACTTCCAGCCAACACGCACGCCCATCATCGATGCCCCGTCAGGCCGCCCGGCCGCCAGATCAGCACCGCCACCATGAGCAGGAACGGAATCGTCGATGCCGCCCAGGGCACGTAGATGATCCCGAAATTCTGGATCTGTCCGATCAGCATGGCCGCAACAAAGGCACCGGTAAAACTGGTCAGACCGCCCACCACGACCACGATGAAGGAGTCGATCAGGATGTAACTGCCCATGGCCGGCGAGAGCGCCAGCAGCGGCGACGCCACCACCCCCGAGAGCCCGGCAAGGGCTGCACCAATCGCGACCACCGTTGCACTCACCCGATCGGTGTGCACCCCCTGCATGGCGGTGGTCACCGGGTCGACAGCGGCAGCGCGCACGAAGAGGCCCGTGCGACTGCTGCGCAACCAGCGGCTGAGACCCCAGGCGATGAGCACACTCAGGGCAATGACCAACAAGCGGTAGTACGGATACTCCAGGCCCAGCATGCTCAGATTGCCGGACAGCTCGGGCGGCGGCTGCACCGTGATGTAGTCCTTGCCCCAGATGCGCTTCACCAGGTCTTCGAGGACAAGCAGAATGCCAAACGTGACCAGCACGGTGACCATGGGGTCCTGTCGCTGCAGCGGCCGAAAGATCGCCAGATCCAGCAAGACGCCCAGTAGCGCCAGCACCGCCATTGCAGCAAGCAGCCCCCACCAGAAGCCAGCCATCTGTGTGACCGAATAGCCCACATAGGCGCCCACCATGAAGAGCGCCCCGTGGGCAAAGTTGACCACCCGGCGCAGGCCGAAGATCAGCACCAGCCCCACTGAGAGCAGATAAAGCAGCCCACCGTAGACAAAGCCGTTCAGCAAATGAATGGTCATCGTGCGCCCTTACCCCGCGGTGTAGCCGCCATCGACACAGAGCACCTGTCCGGTGACAAAGCCCGCACCGGGTGCCACCAGAAAGCGCAGCGGCAGGATCAGGTCATCGAGTTCGCCCAGGCGCCCCATGGCGCTCCGACGCACCACGCCCTCATACAACTGCGGCTGCGCCTGCACCAGGTCACGATTGAGCTCGGTGACGATCACAGTGGGGGCCAGCGCATTGACCGTGATGCCATGCGGTCCCAGTTCGAAAGCGGCCGACCGGGTCAGATTGGCGACCGCAGCCTTGGCAGCCGAGTAAGCCGAACGCATCGCCATGCCGCGTAGCGACAGGATGGACCCCAGATTGACGATACGGCCGTAGCGGCGCTCGATCATCATCGGTGCAAGCTCGCGGATGCAATAGAAGGTGCCGCCCGCGCTCGTATCGATGATGCGGCGCCAGTCGTCGTCGCTGAGATCGAAGAGCGATTTGGGCGAGGTGACACCCGCATTGTTGATCAGGATGTCGAGTCGCCCCACCTCGGACCGAACCCGCACCGCCAGTTCGCGCACCGATTGAGGATCGGCGACATCGGCCGTCATGGTGTGGACCGGCGTGCCGCCCGAGCGCAGTTCATTCGAGAGCGCTGTCAGGCGCTCGGCATTACGCCCAACCAGCACCAGGTGCGCGCCCGACCCCGCAAGCGTGCGCGCGATCAGCGAGCCCAGGCCACCCCCTGCGCCGGTGACGAGCGCGACCTGACCGTCGAGCCTGATCGGGTCCGACGTCGATGATGCAGCGGTGTGATCGATGGCAGTCATCATGCGCTCCGATCAGCCCGCCATCTGGCCGCCATCGAGCGGCAGCGCCACACCGGTAATCATTCTCGCCTCGTCGGACGCGAGGAACACCAAAGCGTTGGCGGTATCGACCGGCTCGGGCATACGCCCGAGCGGAATGGTGGCCCGAAACCGCTTTCGGGCCTCTTCCATGTCGTGATCCATGCCGGGCAGAAAGCGAGGCAGCATCGGCGTTTCGGTCACGGTCGGACAAATGGCATTGACGCGAATATTGGCGGGTGCAAGCTCGAGCGCCA
>CAIVPX010000068.1 GCA_903907905.1 uncultured bacterium
ATCAATCGCCTGCTGGGCGGCTCCCGCATTGGCGCTGCTGCCCGCAGCACCACGCGCCTGCACCACCGCCGCCGTGGCGGTGAGCATGAGGTTGGCCACCTGAGCCGCCTTGGCGTAGATGGCCAGCGCCTCGCTGCTGTCGGTGTTGGGGTCGTTATCGAGCGCCACCTGAATGGGGTCGGCGCTGAGCAGATCGGATGCACTGACCGTGGCAGACAGCCCCAGCGCATCGCGAACCTTTTCAGCTGCAAGGTTGGCTTGCTGACTTGCGCTGACACCCGTGAGCTTGCCCGCCTTCTCGAGCGAATCGCGAACCGCCTCAACCAGCGTGGTAAGCGGCGTGACCACCTGACTGCCACCTGCATCGGTGACCGGCGCCTTGAGCTGACCCGCGAAGCGTTCGCCGGTACCGAAGGTGTCGATACCGCCGAACACCTGAATGGCGCCACTGCCTTCGAGGCCTGAAAACTTGCCGTTGGTATCGGTATAGACGAAGTGGTCGCCTGACACTTCGCTCTTGTCGACGATGCCATCTTTGTTGGCATCGACCCAGTCGAACTGGCCGTTGTTGTTGCTGTCGCGCCAGACGACAGCGTTGCTGAGATAGCCCTTGACCACCGCGCCCGACAGCGCGGCCACCACTGAGCCGCCGCCACCGCCGGCCGCCGCTGCGGCGGCACCGCCTCCGCCGCCCCCCGCCAGGCCCAGCAGACCGGCCAGCAAGCCCGTCCAGGGACTGGGACCCGACGACGCGATCGGATCGACATCCGGGTCAGCGGATTCGCTCAGCAGCGGGCCGCCCTGGCTGCCGATTTCGTCATTGAACAAATCCCGAAAAACTTTACGCGCCTCGGCAGGCGAATTGGCTTCGGCCCCACCCTGCACACCCACTGCGGGCACCGTCGTTCCCAAGGCAGCGAGCTTGACGTCAGAGAAATCGGGGCGAGCGGTTTCCGTGCCAGACCCAGCGGGCAAGGGCCCGGCATAGGTGTCGGACGAAGCGGCGTGTTCATCGGCCTGAGCGGGCTGCTGCGAGTTGTCTGGCGCATTGCCGCCTGTGGGCTTGACCACTCCGACGGGGCTGAGGGCACTGAGAACCTTGCGGATCCAGGCCTGCAATTGCTCGGTCGAGACTTCGGCCGGGCCCGAGGCGAGCTTGGGCGCGTGAGGAGAAGTTGAGCGCGATTGAACTGAAGCGGCCACGTCCAGCGGTTCTTGACTGGCGGACTGATTGTCTTGAGACGAATATTGGGTAGAGTCGTTTGAAGGCGTTGAAGCGTCGGAATCACCCGATCTGACACCATGGGTTGACGCCGCTGCAGTGACTACAGCGCCCTGAGCGTCGTCAGGCTTGAGGTCGAGCTCGTCGCCTTCTCGGCGTGCGAGTTTTGCCTGCGCGAAATCCGACACAAGCAAGGTTGCAAGCACAATCCCCCAGAAACGGAAGTCGGGGGTTGCGGCAACCGTGCCACGCCGATGCGCAGACGACGAAGCGCGACGCGCTTTCCGTCTGGCATTCCTGCTGAGGTTGGCCGAAGAACTCATGGCTGGGCGCCCGGTGATTACATAAGTAGTTCCCGCAAACATAACAGATCCACCGGCTCGACACAAGCAAGCCCCCGAAGCGTTGCAAGCGCAAGACGAAATAGGTCTCAATGACTGGGGCAAACCGCGCCGGCCGCTTGTCGGCGCGCTTCATGCTTTCCCCAATTAGCCCGCGTCCGGAACTCTTCGTTTAGAATCCGGGTGTTCTGACAAGACCTGAGATACCCCCCGAACATGCGCCCTGGTTCCGATCGAGGCCACCCGCCTCGACCGACCTTTGCTGAGCGCTCGCGCGAGCACCGTGCGAGCCGGCTCTCGCTCGCCCGTCCTGGAAGGCGAGGCCCCCTCGCGCCCGCCGGGGTCAGGAACTGGCCCCCAGAGTGAATCGCCACGACCTCTTGCACCGCTGGTTGCGTCAGCGCGCTGTCAAGCCCCTGATGGGACTTGTGCGGGCGCTTGGTCTGGCTTGGATGGCCTTGCTGCTCGGCGTGTCGGGTCCTGCGTTCTCGCAGGGTAACAATCCGAGGCAGAACGGCGCCTCCCCGGGACCGGGTTCAGGGGCGGTCAGCCGCCCTGCCCTCGAAGCCTCGGCCTCGCTCAAACAGCAAATTGAATCTTTTTCAACGGGTGCCATCCGTTTCGAAGCGGGCGTCACGGGTGAAATCCGGCGCGGCGTCGAGCGTCTCAGCCGAAGCTGTCAGGCGGCGCCCGGTTCAGCGCCCCCGTCCGCCGCGCTTGCCCAGGCCAAAGCACGAATCGATGCGGCCCAGGCTGCGGGTCAGCGGGCCTTGACCGACAGCGCAAGCCGCCTTGCCACGGTTCAGCGCGACACCGCTGCCGCCATCGCTCAGCAGTGCTCGGGTTCCGTGCTCGGCTTTTTCAAGTCCTCGCCCTGCCAGGCGGCTGATAACCTGGAAACCGCGGTCACCATGTTGGGGGCAGCGCTCAATCGCTACCGCGACACCTTTGACGAGCGCTATCGGCTTTACCGTGAGGTGGTTGACCTCGAGTCACGTGAGTGCGTGCGCCCGGGCTTCACCGATCGGCTTCTTCAGGCCAATGACTCAGCGATGCGCGCGCACGAACAGTCGACGCCCGCACGGCTCGGCCAGTTGCTCGACACAGCCGGCCAATTGGCCGGGCAACTCAGTCGTTAGCATGAATACGCCCGCCCAGACGCCTCCGGCCGCCCCGCCCAAAGGGGTGGTTCGAGGCTTGTTGCTCGCATGGGGCCTGCTGGTTGCTGCGGGCACCTGGCACGCCCTGAGCGTCTATTCCAGTCGACTGACCGAACAGCAACTCACGGAATCAGCCGCCACCGTTGCCCGCGCAGTAGGCGACACGCTGGGGCGCCTGCAGACCCGGGTCCTCATCGAAAACGGACGTCTGGCCGATGAACGCGTGGGCATCATCGAAGCGGCCCGGGCGATCACCGCTGACCTGAACTTCATCACGCGGGTGGAAACCCGCGACAAGGTGGGCCGCCTGCAGCGGCATGTTGATCTGGTGGCGGGCGACACCCCCCGCGATCAGCTCAACCCAGGGCAGCTGCTGTCTTTCTATTCGGCGTCCAGTTCGAACAGCGTGGTGCTCTCGGCCCCCTACCCGGCTCGCGAGTCAGACGGCACGCTTCGCAGCGCCATCGATCTGTTCTCGCCCATCGGGCGTGGCGAGGATGCCTTCCTGGTGGTCAGTTTCCCCATCCACCGACTGCTCGATTTTTCAATCGCTCAGTCCAGAACGGGGGGCAAACTGCCGTTCAGCTACGAACTGGTCGAAGCGGGCCGGCCTGCAGCGGGCGAGGCTATCGCTAGCGCGGGGCAGGCCTCCGCTGACCTGCTCACGGCGAGCGCCGAACTCAATCCGGCCGCGGGCCTGGGCTTGTGGGTACAGGCTCGCAGCAGCGCCCAGCCCTCGCCCGAACTGAA
>CAIVPX010000069.1 GCA_903907905.1 uncultured bacterium
ACCTGCCACGGTCACGGAAAACAAGGGCAGCGCGCGCCACCGATCGCCGACCACCGACTCGCGACCCATCATCAAGGCGCGAGCCGCCAGGCGGACCACCCCAACATTCACCGCGTTGCCGAGTTGCTTGTACGCCGCCCGGTCCGGAACGCCGGCCCGTGCAAACACATCCTCGGGGATGCCCTGCAGCTTGGCCGCCTCGCGTGGGGTGAGCGTGCGGTACGACTGAATGCCGGGAAGGCCGGGACCAACGATGGACGTCTGCGCGATAGCGACCAACGCCGGGAGGTAGCTGGCGGGCTTGACCCGAATCCCGCTGGGCCGCATCTGGATCACCAAGTCGCGAATCGTTCGACCACGGCGGCGCGGATGAGCCTTGCGCGCTTGCCACTCGAACTTTCGCCGGGACGGCGGGAACTCGAGGACGGATTGCGCCTCGTCGCCCCAGCGCATGGCCAGCCAGCCATCGATGAACGCACGGTTCGATCGGTAGAACTCGCTGTTCTTGCGAAGGAAGTCAACTTCCCATTCGGGCATGCCGGGCTCGATCCGCGCGCGAGCTCGGAAGGCATCCACCCAGATCGGAAAGCCCGGCAAGGCATCGGCTGGCATCTCGCGCACGAAGTGTTCCCACGCCTGCAGCCACGCGCGCTCACGAGCCGACACGCGATAGCGATCGACGCCATCGATCTCGCGGTCGGGCTCGAGGAACTCGGCAATCGACCAGCGATCGGGGCTCCAGTCTGGGGCCAGCTGGCGATCGAGCAGTGGCGCAACATCCTTGCGGGCTTGGGCTGGCGTGGCGCGGCGAGCCAGGATGAACACCCGCTCGCGAACCTGCGGAGCGCCACCCAAGTCCGGCGGCAGCATGTGCGGCGACAACACGACCGGCGTGCTGGAGACCTGGTACCCGGCCTCACGGATCGCATTGATGATGACACGCCAAGTGTCTTGATGGCGCGGACCCACCAGGTTGCGGACATTCTCGAGCAGCAGGAACCCGGGCCGCTTGGCACGGACGATCTCCATGATGTCGAAGAAGAGCGTGCCGCGGGTCTGGTCACGAACCCCCAACTGCGCGCCACTCTTGGAGAAGGGCTGGCAGGGGAAACCGGCACAGAGCACATCGTGATCGGGAACGAGCCGCGCGATGGCCGCCCGGCTTCGGCCCGACTCGGCATCGGATGGATCGACTCGCGTGATCGACCTGATGTCCGCGATCAGGCGATCCGCCGGGAGGTCAGGAAACGACGAGCGGTAGACCTCGCGGCACTCGGCATCGAGCTCGCATGCCATGACACACTGGCCGCCCAGTCCATGCAGGGCGTGGTGAAAGCCGCCAATGCCGGCAAACAGGTCGATGAATGTGAATGAACGCATCCTTGCGCCGCTCCTGGTCGGTTGGCGGGATCCTAACCGGGCCGGCAGCCCCAGCGACCAGCGGCGTCACGGATTCGCTAGTTTCCCTGCATGAACGAACCGCCGAAGCTCATCAAGCAGCAACTCTGCGATGCCATCGCCCGCGCGCTCGGGGTGCCCAGGGACCCGCTTGGTCCGGGCTCGAAGGAGCACCTGTGGTTCTTGCAGGCCATCGCCAAGGCGCTGGACCTGAGCGATGAGGGAGGCAAGCACGACCTTGTCCAACGCATTCTGGGGCGATTGGGCCAGCCGTGGGATGGGTCATGCATCTCGACGGGCGATACCGTGACCGGCATCGCGTTTGAGCGAATCCT
>CAIVPX010000070.1 GCA_903907905.1 uncultured bacterium
AGAATGGGGTTCGCCGTGGCGAGACTATTTGCAGCGTTTTCCGCAGCGAGGCGCCGCCTTGGCCGTGCTGGCCGACGCCACCGAAAAGCTGGGCCAATCGGAGGGTGCGAGCGAGGAGGGCCTCGCCCACCAGCATGAGGCCTTCGTGATCTGGTCGGCTCTGGCCGATAGCCCCACCGCTGACCTCCAACCGGGGCTGCGCGAACGCGCTGTCGCGGGATGCAAGCGAACCAAGCCCTCTCCCGAGATCCAGCCTGACCCTGCGAACGAGGGTGACCTCGCGGTCGATTACTCCCCGGAAGAGGCGACCCGGCTCAGACGCGAGCTCGATCAGAGCATGAATGAGTTCTGCCAGCAGTTCGGCGTGCCCTACCTGATACGGCGCATCGTCGATGAGGGCGAGCCCGTCGTGGAGGACGGCCTGGACGACGATGAAGTCAATCAACTCCAGTTGGAGCGGGAGCGCGGCGGGGCGTTCGTCGGCGGCACAGGACAGGACGCGCCGGAGGTCCAAGCGGCACAGAGCAAGTTTCGCTCGGCCAGCCGCGTATGGGCTGATCCGAAAAGCGCGCAAGACGCCGGCATCCCTAATCTTGAAAAATGGGCGACAGCCCGCGATGCCGAGCTATGCCAAAGTCTTTTCGGGGACTCGGGCAGCAAGAAGTTTTTCTCGAAGGGCAACACGCTGGGATCTTACAAGGCCCTCCCCCCCTTGCAGGTCCGGGCGGACGACCTGGAAACCATTTACCGGCTCGGCGAACTCATGGTCATCCAGATGATCAGGAAGGACAAGAGCGAACGGGCACGGGATGTTTTCCAGACTTACCTTCAGCCTCTCATACCCTACGGCAATGACGGCCTGGCAAGTCCGAGCGTGAGCGCGCTGAGAGCGATCGAGAGACTCCATCTGGAGGGTCTTGAGAAGCAACCCGAGCCGCAGGAGCCATTTGAAAAACCCAAGATCAGGCGTGGCGCTGACAAGGACACCTTGCTGATCCCCTCTTCCTCATAGAGGAAGTAAGCCGCGCCAGGCAGCCGCCGGTCAGGATCGGAACCGATACTCGATGCGCCCGCGCAGTAAGCTGCCGGGTGCATGCCAGACCGACGGCCAATCCGGATGGTTCGGTGAATCGGGACGGGCCTGCGGCTCCAGGCACAACCCGGCGAAACGCCCGTAAACTCGGCCGAACTTGCCCGCATGACCGGGAAGCGAAGCGTCGAGCCCCCCGCCTGCGTACACCTGCAGGGCCTCGGCATCAGACCAGACTTCGAGGCCGACACCACTTTGCGGACACTGCACATGGGCCATCCGTCGCAGGCGATGGCCCTCACCCGCCCTGCGAGCTTCGATGAAGCAGTGATCCAGGCCGCGAGGCCAGAGCAGGCGCCCGGCGCGGTCTCGAGCGGTGAGCCAATCAGCCAGTACGCGCGGCGTCTGCCCATCGAATCCACCGGGCTCGAGCATCGCGATCTCGCCGGTGGGAATCTGCCCGTCGTCCAGAACCAGAAAGGCATCCGCGCCCAGCGCGAGCTCATGCCCAAGGATATCGGTGGTCGCCTGCCCGCCCAGATTGAAGAAGGTGTGGCCAGTGAGGCTGAGCACCGTGGCACGACCGTAGACCGGGGCGCGGTAGTCGATCACCACGCGACCATCACCCGGTAGCGAGTAACCGAGCTCGAGCAGGACGTCGCCGGGAAACCCATCGTCGACCTCCTGAAATACCCATCGCAATTGCAGGCTCTGTGCCTCGTGCCGGGTGACCTCGAAAACCTGATGGCGGCTGCCTCGCGGGCCGCCGTGAAGGCAGTGAGGACCGTGATTCGCAGCAAGCGCCCAGGATGCGCCCTGCCAGGGCAGCCGCGCCTGCGCGATGCGGTTCGCATACCGGCCGATGAAGGCGCCCATCGAGGGCAAGCCCTGCAGCACCTGTGCAAGGCTGTCGTAGCCCAGCACCACATCAAGCAGATCACCCCGATGATCGGGCACGAGCAGCTGCAACACCCGGGCACCGTGATTGCAGACCGACAGGCGCAGACCGTCGCCGGCGCACAGCTCGAACAGACCCACACGCTGGCCATCGACCACGCCCTCGAAGCGGGCCGGATCGAGCCGCTGCGCATCGCGGGTGGCCGCGCCCATTCAGGTGATGGGTGCCGGGTTGAACAAGACCAGCGCGTTGTGCAACTTCCAGGTTTCCGCCCAGGTCTTTTTGCGCCCGCTGGCCACGTCGAGCAAGAGATGGAAGAGCGCCCAGCCCGCGGCCTCGATGTCCAGCTCGCCATCGGCGATTTGCCCCGCGTTGAAGTCCATCAGGTCATGCCAGCGCCGCGCCAGCTCGCTGCGCGTGGCAACCTTGATGACGGGGCACTCGGCCAGGCCATAGGGCGTGCCTCGCCCCGTGGTGAAGACATGGAGGTTCATACCGGCCGCAAGCTGCAGCGTGCCACAGATGAAGTCGCTGGCCGGCGTCGCCGCAAACACCAGCCCGCGCTGGTCGCGTCGCAACTTTTCGCCGGGCGAGAGCACATGATCGATCGAGGCACTGCCGCTCTTGACGATGGAGCCCATGGCCTTTTCCACAATATTGGACAAGCCGCCCGCCTTGTTGCCAGGTGTGGTGTTGGCGCTTCGATCGACGCGACCGCGCTCGAGGTAGCGGTCATACCAGTCCAGTTCGCGTACGATGGCCTGAGCAACGGCCTGGCTGGACGCCCGGCCGGTGAGTTGCTCCACCGCATCACGCACCTCGGTGTTCTCGCTGAACATCACGGTGGCGCCGGCACGGACCAGCAGATCGGCCATGGCGCCCACGGCCGGATTGGCCGTGACACCCGAGAAGGCATCGCTGCCGCCACACTGAACGCCCACGACCAGTTCGCTGGCCGGCACCGTTTCGCGCCGGCGCGCATTGAGCCGCTCGAGATGCGGCCGGGCGCTCTGTACGATGTCATCGAGCATCGACATGAAGCCCACATGCTGCGCATCCTGCAAGCAGACGGTATGGGGCGCCTGATCAGGCGCCCGGCCATCAACGATGGGAAAACTTCCGGGCGGCAACAAGCGCTGGGGCTGCAGCTTTTCGCAGCCCAGACTCACCACCATCAATTCGCCGCCAAAGTTGGGATTGAGGCTGATGTGGCGAAGCGTTCGAATGGGAATGACCGCGTCGGGCGCATCGATGGCTACGCCACACCCGTAGCTGTGCTCCAGACCCACGACATCATCGACATGCGGGTAGCGTGGCAAGAGCTCGCTGCGGATGCGCTGCACGGCGAGCGACACCACGCCCGCGACGCACTGCACGGTGGTGGTGATGGCCAGAATGTTTCGCGTGCCCACCGAACCATCCGGGTTGCGATAGCCCTCAAAGCTGTAGCCTTCGAGCGGCGATGCCACCGGCGCCTGCACGCTCGCCATGGGTAGCGCATCGAGCGCCCGCGCCTCGGGCATTCGAAGCAGCTTTTCATGCACCCAACTGCCCGCGGGGATGGCCTCACGCGCATAGCCGATCGGCACCTGATAGCGTCGTATGGGCGCTCCGGCGGCAATCGGCTCAAGCGAGATCTTGTGGCCCTGCGGGACGCTGTCTCGCAGCGTCAGCCCAGCGCCCGGTCGGCCGGGTGGCAGGACGCAGCCGGCAGGCAGGCCGCCTTCGTTGGCCACGATCGCCACATTGTCATCAGGGTGCATGCGCAGGGTGACAGGGGTACCGCGATTCATCGCTCGGGGGCCTCGAGAAAATCGGCACGCCAGCTCTGGGAACCGGCGTGCCCAGATAACGCTCCGGTCATGCCGCCGATCACTTGAAAACCGAGGGCAACCAGAGCGAAAAGGCGGGCACGTAGGTGACGAGCATCAGGCACACGCCGAGCGCGCCATAGAATGGACCGATGGTTCGCATTACCTGCCCCACCGAGACTCCGCCAATCGCACAACCCACGAACTGCACCGTTCCTACGGGCGGCGTGTTGAGGCCGAGGGCGCAGTTGATGAGCATGAGAATACCGAACTGCAGCGGGTCCATGCCGAACTGCATCGCAATGGGCATGAAGATGGGCGTGCAGATGAGGATGGTGGCTGCCATGTCGAGAAAGGTGCCCAGCACGAAAAGCAGCAGGTTGATCATGAGAAAGATCACCCAGGGCTGCTCGCTCACCATCTTCATGAGCTCGCCTGTTTTCTGGGGGACTTCATACAGGGCCATGAAGTAGCCGAATGCCGCCGAGATGCCGATAAGGAGCAGCACCACGCCCGTGGTCTTGCAGGCCTTGGCGCAGGCCTTGAGAAAGCTGCGCCAACTGAGCGATCGATAGACCAGCGTGGTCACAAGCAGGGCCCAGGCCACCGCGATGGCGGCTGACTCGGTGGCGGTGAAGGCGCCCGACAGGATGCCGCCCAGGATGATGACCACCACGAGCAGTCCGGGCAGCGCAGCGGCGAACGCCGACAACACCGCGGTCCAGCCCGGAAACGCCCCATGCGTGGGGTAACCCCGCTTGACCGCCACATAGTAGGCCGCGCCCAGGTTGCAGACCGTCAGGATGATGGCGGGCACCAGCCCCGCAAGAATCAGCCCCACGACGCTGACCGAAGCCAGGCCCGAGGTGGCCAGCGTGAAGATGATCAGGTTGTGCGAGGTGGGCATGATGGCGCCGACCAGCGCCGAGTGGGTCGTGACGTTGACGGCGTAATCGGCGTCATAGCCCTCCTTTTTCATGAGGGGAATCATCACCGAGCCGATCGCCGAGACGTCCGCCAGCGGCGAGCCCGCAATGCCGCCGAAGATGGTGCAGCCCAGCACGTTGCTCATGCCGAGCCCGCCCCGGACATGACCCACCAGACTGTTGGCAAAGCGAACGATCCGGTCAGCAATGCCCCCATAGAGCATCAACTCGCCCGCAAACACGAAGAAGGGGATGGCGAGAAACGAGAACACCTGCATGCCGCCAACCATCTTCTGAAACACCACCGCGATGGGTAGCCCGGCCACCACGATGGTGGCAATGGAGGACAAGCCGATGGCAAAGGCGACCGGCACGCCGATCAGCAGGAGCAGCGCAAAGCTGACAGCGAGAACGGTCAGTTCCATACCGGCTTGACCTCTTCATCGCGAAGAATGGCCACGATATGCTCGATCGAAAAGAGCACGATCAGAGCGCCCGCCAGGATGAGCGGCACATAGTCGATGCCGTCCGGCACGGGCAGCATGGGCTTTTTCTCAGCCCATTTCGCCTGCGCCCAGGTGAAGCCACCCCGAACCATCAAGGCGCCGAAGAGCGCCACCAGCGCATGGATGAGCAGTTCGAGCCGGCGCCGCCAGTGGTCTGGCAGCAGCACCAGCAGGGACTCCAGGCCGATATGCCCCGCGTCGCGCACACCGACCGCCACCCCGAAGGCCGTGACGAAGAGCACGAGCAGCATGGCCAGCGCCTCGGCCCAGGTGGGCGTGTCATTGAGCACATAGCGGCCGAACACCTGCCACTGCACGCAGAGCACCACGATCAGCAGGCCGGCGACGGCCAGGATCAGGCTCAGGCGCGACAGCGCTGCGCACACTCGGGTGAACATCTTGAACACCATGATCTCAGTGCCTGGACGCCGCGCCCAGCCCCTGCCCCAGACGAATCGGGCTGATCGAGCCGGGCCGCGGCGGACGCAAGCGAGGCTTACTGCGTGTCCTGAATCGCCTTGACCAGGCGCTTCATGTCAGCGGTCGTCATGAACTTTTCGTATACCGGGCCCATGACCGCCTGGAAGGACTTCTTGTCGACATCGATGATCTCTGCCCCCGCCGCGCGGACATTGGCCAGCGAGCGTGCCTCCTGCTCGTCCCACTTGGCCCGCTGAAAGGCGACGGATTCGCGCGCGGCGCGACGGATCATGTCCTGCTCGGCACGCGGCAGCTTGTCCCAGACGACCTTGGACATCACCAGGATTTCGGGGGCCATCGAATGCTCGGTCTTGGAGTAGACCTTCACCGCCTCGACATGCTTGGCGGTATCGAAGGAGGGAATGTTGTTTTCCGCGGCATCGATCAGGCCGGTCTTGAGGCCGGTGTACACCTCGCCGTAGGCCATGGGCGTGGCATTGGCCCCCATGGCACTGACCAGCGCGACCCAGAGGTCGGACTGCTGCACCCGGATTTTCAGGCCCTTGGCATCGGCCACGGTCCGGATGGGCTTCTTGGCATAAATCGATCGCGCCCCGCTGTCGTAGAAAGCCAGACCCACGAAGCCTACGCTCTCGCAGCTCTTGAGGATTTCGTCGCCGATGGGTCCGTCGAGCACCTTGCGCATGTGCTCGACCGAGCGGAACAGAAAGGGCATGGTCGGGACCATGGTCATCGGACAGACACCGTTCATGGGCGCGACATTCACGCGGGCGAAGTCGAGCGCGCCGATCTTGACCTGATCGATGGTTTCGCGCTCGCTGCCGAGCGCGGCCTTGTTGAAGACCTTGATGCGATGTTTGCCGCCACTGAGCTTGTCGAGCGTTTCACTCATCTGCCTGACAGCGACCACGGTCGGATAGTCGTCGGCGTTGTGCGTGTCCGCCGAGCGGAACTCGGTGGCCCCCACGGTCAGGCTGACGCAGGCCGCCGACATGGCGAGCAGCAAACTCTTGAGCTTCATGCGTGTCTCCAGTTGTTGTTTGACAGGAAAATTGTTCGGATAGCCAGTGCCCCGGGCGGCCTCAGCGTGCCTCATCCGCGCCCCGATCCGCAGGGTATCGCGAAAACCTGGGTTCGATCTGCCCCGGCACGCCGACACGCAAGGCGATCACCGCGCCGCTCAGGCCGAGGGGATCTGGCATCTGCGCGGGCGGCACGATCGACGTGACGAAGAGGGTCGCCATGTCCGCGCCACCGAAGGCGCACATCGCGGGCTTCGGAAACGGCACAGCCCGCGATTCGACCAGCCGGCCCTCGGGCGAGAAGCGATGGATGAGCCCCGCGTCGTTGGCACAGATCCAGTAATGGCCTTCGATGTCGACCGCTGCACCATCGGGCCGCCCGGGCAGCGCCGTCATGTCGACAAACAGCCGGCGTGCCGACAGGCGCCCCTCGCGGCCCTCGAAATCGAAGGCCCAGATCTGCTGCGAGCGCGGGTGCGAATCGGACAGGTAGAAGCGGGTCGCATCCGGGCTCAGGCCCGTGCCGTTGGGCGTGAGCAGGCCCTCGACATGCGGGCCCGTGAGCCCTCGCTCATCGAGACAGTAGAGCCCGCCCTGGGCAAGGTTGAGTGCCTGATCCATCACCATGGTGCCCACCCATAGCCGGCCAAAGGGGTCGCAGCGCCCGTCGTTGAAGCGCATGCCGGATGCCGGGTGTTCGATGCGGGCAAGTGTCTGCAGGCTGACGCCGCCGTCCTCGGCCAGCGACGCCGCAACGATGCGGCTTTCCATCGCGGCGATGATGCGCGCATCGTCGGCCAGCGCAATGCATGCGACCCGCTCGGGCAGGGTCCAGGCGCTGAGCGCCCCATCGGCCGAGCGCCAGCGCCGGATGCGCCGGGATTCGATATCGACCCACCAGAGCGACTGGGTGCGCGCATCCCAAACCGGCGACTCACCCACCCGGTCAGGTCCCCTCGCGATGATCTGAAAGTCATCCATGAATCCGCTCAACTGCCCCCGGCACCGAATCGCTTATGCTTGCGGATTATGGTGAATCAATCAAGCGCGCCCAAGGTCACCCGCCTGCAGGTCATTCCCGTGGCGGGGCAAGACAGCATGCTGCTCAATCTGAGCGGCGCGCATGCGCCCTATTTCACCCGGAATCTGCTCATCCTGACCGACTCGAGTGGCCGCACTGGTGTGGGCGAGGTGCCCGGCGGCGAGAAAACCCGCCAAACCCTCGAAGACGCACGCCCGCTCATCGAAGGCCAGTCGATTGGCGACTACAACCGCCTGCTGAACGCGATGCGTCAGCGCTTTGCCGAGCGCGACAGCGGCGGCCGCGGCCTGCAGACCTTTGACCTGCGCGTGACCATTCACGCCCTGACCGCCGTCGAAAGCGCGTTGCTCGATCTGCTCGGACAGCACCTCGAGGTGCCCGTCTGTGCCCTGCTGGGCGAGGGCCAGCAGCGCGAGCAGGTGCAAGTACTCGGCTATCTTTTCTACATCGCCAACCCCGACAAGACTGACCTGAACTACCGGCGAGAGCCTGACGCCCCTGACGCCTGGTCTCGCCTGCGAAATGAGGAAGCACTCACACCGGAAGCCGTGGTGCGGCTGGCGGAGGCCGCGCAGGCGCGCTACGGCTTCGAAGACTTCAAGCTCAAGGGCGGGGTGCTCCGGGGCGAAGACGAGGTCGAAGCCATCGCGGCGCTCCATGAGCGTTTTCCCCGGGCGCGGATCACCCTCGACCCCAATGGCGGCTGGCTGCTCGAGGACGCCATCCGCCTGCTGCGCGACCAGCGCAACACCCTGGCCTACGCCGAAGACCCGTGCGGCGCCGAGGGCGTCTTCTCGGGCCGCGAGGTCATGGCCGAGTTCCGACGGGCCACGGGCCTGCCCACCGCCACCAACATGGTGGCCACCGACTGGCGTGAGATGGCACACAGCCTTGCGCTGCATTCAGTGGACATCCCGCTGGCCGACCCGCACTTCTGGACGCTGCAGGGGTCGGTTCGGGTGGCGCAGCTGTGCCGCATGCATGACCTCACCTGGGGGTCGCACTCCAACAACCACTTCGATGTGTCGCTCGCCATGTTCACGCATTGCGCTGCGGCTGCGCCCGGCAAGGTCACCGCGATCGATACCCACTGGATCTGGCAGGATGGTCAGGCGCTCACCCGGTCACCTTTGCTCATTCGCGAGGGGCGGATCGAGGTGCCGAGCACGCCGGGTCTGGGCGTCGAACTGGATATGGACGCGGTGATGCGGGCGCACCAGTTGTACCGACAGCATGGCCTGGGCGCACGCGACGACGCCCTCGCCATGCGATACCTCATTCCCGGATGGACCTTTCACCCCAAGAGCCCCTGCCTGGTGCGCTGAGCCCCGGCAGGCAGCAAGGCCTCATCGATTCGAGCGCAGACCCCCTATGAACGACGGCAAACTGTTTTACGAAGATTTCGAAGTCGGGCGCTGCTACCCCATGGGGTCGCGCCTGGTCACACTCGAAGATCATCTGAATTTCTGCAAGATGGTGGGCTACGAGATCCCCATCTTCGTCGGGCCCGACAAGGGCGTGGCGCCCGACCCGGCGACCGTCATCTGTCCCAGCCACCTGATCATGTCCTTCACCTCGCCTCTGGCGGGGCAGTTGTTCGCGAGTACGCTGATCGGACTGGTCGCACTCGACAAGGCGCGCTTTCATCGCAATGTCAGGCCGGGCGACAGCCTGCGCACCGAGGTCGAGGTGGTGGCCAAGCGGCCCTCATCCAAGCCGGGTCGGGGGCTGGTCACGTTTCGCGATCTGGTCTACAACCAGCGCGACGAACTGGTATTTCAAAACGACAAGACCGCCATGATCCGCTGCCGCGACCAGGCCCCCGCCACCGCGTAAGCCCTCGTCGTCCATCAAGTCCTTTGCATCGGAGGCTCATCATGATCCGTACATCCGCGTTGACCCTGGCCGTCGTGCTGGCCCTGATGGGCGGCACCGCTCGCGCCGACGGCGAAAAGACCTACGACTCGGTGTGCAGCGCCTGTCATGCAAGCGGTGTGGCCGGCGCCCCCAAGGTGGGCGAGCGCAAGGTCTGGGGACCGCTGATCAAGGAGGGGCAGGCCATCCTCACCGCGCATGGCTACGTCGGTGTCCGGGCAATGCCGCCCAAGGGCGGCAAGCCCGATCTGTCGCTTGAAGACTTTGCCTCGGCGCTGGTGGTCATGGTCAACCGCTCGGGCGGCAACTGGACGACGCCCGATGACAAGCGCCTGCAGGCCATTCGCGCCGAAATCGTCAAGCGCGAGAAGGAACTCGCCGCCAAGGGTGCGGGCAAGTAAGCCCCCTCTGTCAGGGCCGAAAGCCGTTGGAGGCGCAGCCGCACCGCTCGGCGCCCGCCTCCGGCCCGACGCGCCGGAGCGCATGACGCCATGAACCGCAGCACGGCCGTGCTCGGTCGGTCGGCGCCGCTGCTTGATGTCGACGGCTTGAGTGTGCGCTTTGGCGGCATCGTTGCGCTCGATGGGGTGTCCTTCGAGGTGCTCGACTCGCAGATCTGCGGGCTGATCGGCCCCAATGGCGCAGGCAAAACCACGCTCTTCAATTGCCTGAGCCGGCTCTACCCCATCGACCACGGCGACATCCGCTTCGAGGGTCGGTCACTGCGTTCGCTGGCGCCGCACCGGATTGCGGCACGAGGCATCGCGCGCACCTTCCAGAATCTCGCGCTGTTCGGCAGCCTCAGCGTGCGCGACAACATCCTGACTGGCGGACATGCCAGCGGGCAGAGCGGCTTTCTGGCTCACGCTATGCGCCAAGCTCGGGTTGGGCGCGAAGAGGCGCAGTTACAGCAAGAGGTGGATGCGCTGATCGACTTCCTCGAGCTGGGCGCAGTCGCCTCGCGGCCGGTCGCCGAGCTGCCGCTGGGTACGCGAAAGCGCGTCGAGCTCGCCCGTGCGCTCGCGGCCCGACCAAGGCTGCTGCTGCTCGACGAGCCGGCCGCCGGACTGAACCACGAGGAAGTCGGGCACCTGGGTGAGTTGATCCGGGCCGTGCGCGAGCAGCGGGGCGTAAGCGTGCTGCTGGTCGAGCATCACATGGGTCTGGTGATGTCGATCGCGGACAAGATCGTGGCCCTCGACTTCGGCCGAAAGATCGCCGAGGGCACACCCGCTATGGTCAGGCAACAGCCCGACCTGATCAGCGCGTATCTGGGTGCTCTGCCATGAGTCAGCCCTTGCTGCGTGTGAGGGATCTGCGGGCCTTCCATGGCAGCACGCCCGCGCTTCACGGCATCGACCTGGAGGTGGAGCGGGCGGGCGTCACCGCCCTGCTGGGCGCCAACGGTGCCGGCAAGACCACCACGCTGCAGGCGCTCTGCGGCATGGTGCGGATTCAAGGCAGCATCCACTTCGATGGTCGATCGATTGCGGGGTGGCTCCCCGAGCGGATCGCGGCGCTGGGGATTGCGCACGTGCCCGAGGGGCGGGGCACCTTCCTGCACCTCACCGTGGCAGAAAACCTCTCGTTGGGCGCATATCTGCGCAAGCGCGACCCGGACCGCGAGGCCGATCGCGATCGGATGCTCGGCCACTTCCCGCGCCTGAAACAGCGACTGAACCAGCAGGCGGGAACCCTCTCGGGGGGCGAACAGCAGATGCTCGCCATCGCCCGCGCACTGATGATGCGGCCCCGACTGCTTCTGCTGGATGAACCGTCGTTCGGGCTGGCACCGCGCGTGGTCATCGAACTGTTCGATATCCTCAGACAGGTCCGGTGCGCGCGGCCCTTGGGCGTGCTGCTGGTTGAACAGAATGCGCCGCTCGCGCTTGATCTGGCCGACCGCGTCTACCTGCTCGACGCAGGACGAATCGCCGCATCCGGCAACCCGGAGCAGGTGCGAGCCGACCCAGCGGTGCGCCGTGCCTACCTGGGCGATTGACCGCACATACCCATGGAACACTTTCTTCATCAGATGTTTTCAGGGATCGCCAGCGGCGCGATCTACGCGAGCCTCGCGCTGGCGCTGGTGATGGTCTATCGCAGCACCCATCACGTGAACTTCGCCCAAGGCGAGATGGCCATGTTCTCGACCTACATCGCGCTCACCCTGATCGAGGCGGGGCTGGGCTACTGGTGGGCGTTCGCACTGACGATGCTGCTGTCCTTCGCGCTGGGCATGCTGATCGAGCGCACGCTGGTCAGGCCGGCCAGTCGCGGCACCAGTCTGTCGGTGGTCATCGTGTTCATCGCGTTGCTTGCCATCTTCCACAGCCTCGCCTCGTGGCTGTTCTCGCCAACCCTGCGGCATTTCCCCAGCCCCTTTCCGGCCGGGCCGGCCTTCAATCTTCCCTTCATCTCGTATCACGGCCTGGGCGCCATCCTCGTCACGCTTGGCGAACTGTTGCTGGTCTATCTCTTCTTTCGCTTCACCCGGACCGGACTGGCCATGCGCGCCGTCGCCCAGAACCCGGTCTCGAGTCGCCTGGTGGGTATCCCGGTGGGCCGCATGCTGGCGCTGGGGTGGGGGCTGGCCTCGGTCCTGGGGGCGGTGGCCGGCATCATGATCGCCCCCGTGATGTTTCTCGATCCCAATATGATGGCGGGCGTGCTGCTGTACGGATTCGCCTCCGCCCTGCTCGGCGGCATCGACAGCCCTTGGGGCGCCGTGGCGGGCGGCTTCATCGTGGGCCTGCTCGACAACCTGATCGGTGCCTACCTGGTCGGCTCGGATCTCAAGCTGAGCGTCGCGCTGCTGATCATTCTGGGGGTGCTGATGTTCAGGCCTGCGGGACTCTTCGGCCAAGCGAGCGTGACCCGGGTATGAGGCATTGAACCCCATGCGCGCGCGCACCCGATGGGTCGGTATCCTGCTGCTGGGCTCGGCCTGCCTGCTGCCCTGGCTGGTGAGCGACTATCGACTCTTCCAGTTCACGATGGTGCTGGTCTATGCCATTGCGCTGTTCGGTCTGAACCTACTCGTCGGCTACTGCGGCCAGATCTCGCTCGGACATGGGGCCTTCTATGCCCTTGGGGCCTATTGCGCCGCCTTGCTCATGACGCATGTCGGAATACCCTACTGGGCCACGCTACCCGCCTGCGCCGCGGTCAGTCTGCTTGCGGGCTACCTGTTCGGGCTACCCGCCGCCCGACTGCAGGGCTTGTATCTGGCACTGGCCACTTTTTCGCTTGCCCTCGCCCTGCCGCAGTTGCTCAAGCACAAGTGGCTTGCCGCCTGGACCGGCGGGGTTCAGGGGTTGGTGCTGGACAAACCCGAGCCCCCAGACTGGCTGCCCCTCAGCGCGGACCAGTGGCTGTACTGTTTTTCCTTGGCCGTCGCGCTGATGATGGGTGCGATCGGCCTGGCGTTCACGCGGGGGCGGATCGGTCGTGCCTTGCGGGCGGTCCGCGACCAGCCTGTCGCGGCCACCGCCATGGGCATCGACACGCGCGCGGTGAAAGCCAAGGTCTTTGGCGTCAGTGCGATGTATGCCGGGGTCGCCGGCGGGCTCAGCGCCTTGGTGGTTCAGTTCGTAGGGCCGGACAGCTTCGACATGTTCCTGTCGATCTCGTTCCTGGTCGGCATCGTGATCGGCGGACTGGCGTCGGTGAGCGGCGCGCTTCTCGGTGCACTCTTCATTCAGTTTGTGCCCCCGCTGGCCGCGAACCTGTCGGTCGAGGCCGCCTGGGCGATTTACGGCGTCTTGCTGCTGATTTGTGTCGGGCTGCTCCCCTCAGGGCTGGCCAGCGTACTGAGGCGGGGACTCAGTTGTCGAGAGACAGACCGATCGACCGGGTGACTTTGCCGAAGCGCTCGATGTCCGACACCATGACTTTCTGGAATTCGTCGGGCCCGACATTGGCGGTGTTGTAGCCCATCTGCGTCAGGCGCGCCCGAATGTCCTCGCGCGTCATGACTCGGCTCATCTCGCGGTACAACTTGGCGATGATGCCGTCCGGCGTGCGGGCAGGCGCGAGAATACCGAACCACTGGTCCACGTCGTAATCGGTGAGACCGAATTCGGACACTGCGGGCACATCGGGCAACTGAGGCGTACGACGCTTGGACGTGACGGCCAGCGCGCGAAGCTTCTTGCTGGTGAGGTGCGGCACCGTATTGGCCAGCGTGTTGATGCCTATCTCGATTTGTCCCGCCAGCAGGTCGGTGATGGCCGGCGCGCACCCCTTGTAGGCGATGTGCTGCAGGTTGATGCGGGCGCTGATCTCGAGCATGCCTCCGGCCAGATGCTGCGGGGTACCCGCGCCGCACGAGGCGTAGGTGAAGGACTGTCCAGCCTTGCCGGCGTCCAGCAGGTCCTTGAGCGTGACGATACGGGAGGACTCGGGTACGGAAATAACCGAAGGAACCGAGGCAAACAGGAACACACCCCGCAAGTCGGTCGACGGGTTGAACGGCATTTTCTTGAACACACCAGGGTTGATGGCGTAGCTGCTGTTGACCGCCAGCAAGGTGAGGCCGTCAGGTGCGCTCTTGGCAACATGGTCGGCCCCGATATTGCCGCTTGCCCCCGGACGATTCTCGACCACCACCGGCTGATTCACGCTACGGGTGAGTTCGCTTGCGATCAGACGCGCCAGCACGTCGGTACCGCCCCCGGGGGGAAAGGTAACAACGATGCGAATGGGCTTGTCAGGAAACGCCTCGACCGCCTTGTCATCCGCGCGGGCGATCCCGCCGACCAGCAAAGCCGCCAGCGCCAGGTTGAACACAACCGATTTCAGAAGATGGGTAAGCATGGAATGCCTTGGAATGTATCAGCCGGGGGCACGAGACATCGCGCCGGAGGCGACAGATTAAATCCTGCACACGGCGCTTGTCGAGGCCGGCGGCAGGCCTCTGGCCGGGCACGCGTCTTACAATTGCATCCATGACACGCCTACCCTCCCTCTTCATTTCGCATGGTTCGCCCGTCTGGGCGCTGATCCCGGGCGTGGCGGGAGCCTTGCTCCAGGCCGTCGCACGCGATCTGCCCAGACCCCGGGCCGCCCTCATCGTCTCGCCCCACTGGATGACCTCCGAGCTCAGGGTGTCAGGCGCTGCGAGGCCGCAGACCATTCACGACTTCGGCGGCTTTCCCCGGGTGCTCTACGAAATTCTCTATGAAGCGCCGGGTCATCCGCAGATCGCCGAGACAACCGTCGCCCTGCTCAAGCGCGCTGGCTGGTCGGTCACGCTCGACCCTGATCGTGGCCTTGACCACGGCGCCTGGGTACCCATGCTTCATCTGTACCCGGAGGCCGATCTGCCGGTGTTTCAGGTGTCTATGCCAGCGGCGCTCGACCCGGAGGGTGCCTGGCGGCTGGGCGAAAGCCTCAAACCCCTGGCGAGCGAAGGTGTTCTGATCATCGGCTCGGGCAGCCTCACGCACAACCTGGGTGACATTCAGCGCGAGGCCGCCAAGCCCCAGCGCTATGCGAAAGAGTTCTCAGCGTGGGTCCGGAAAGCCGTACTCGATCAAGATGCCGATCGCTTGAAAGCAACGCTCGATCAGGCCCCTCATGCGCAACGCGCGCATCCCACCACCGAGCACTTTCTGCCCTTGCTGGTGGCAGCGGGCGCAGCCGACCCTGAGGTGGATGTCCGGGTCATCGACGGGGGCATCGACTTCGGGGTGCTGTCGATGGAGTCCTACGTGTTTGGCGCGCAGACCCCACCGACGCCCGCAGCGGCAGACTCAGGCGGCCAGTGATCGCACCCGGTTGCGAGGCGACGGCGCCGACGCCTCGAAGCGTCGGGCAAAGCGCCCGTCGACCTGATCCATCGACAGAAGCATCAGAAAGTCGGCAGTGTTGAATTGCCGGTCGAGTGCCGGCGCCCCGCCGATGCGTGCGCCGGCGCGCAGGTAGCCCCGAATCAGCGTGGGGGCAATGACCGACTCGCCGGTGGCCAGGCCCTGGTGGTCGAGGGCCACGTGGGGGCGCACCCGCCATTCGGGATCCACGAGGCTGGGCTGCAGGCTCGCGTAAAGATTGGCCGCAAACGTGCCGCCATCCGTGATCGGTACCGATGCGCAGCCCACCATGTAACGGTAGTGGCGCTCCTTGGCGTACATGAAGAGGCCCGACCAGAGCAAACCCAGCGCCGGACTGCCCCGCCAGGCGGGGTCGATGCAGGAGCGGCCGATCTCCGCCATCGAAGCACGCAGGGGCTCCAGCGGTTTCAGGTCGAACTCGGTCTCGGAATAGCCCCCCCCCATGCGCTGCGCACGCTCGGGCGGCAGGATTCGATACGTGCCCACCACCCGCCCGGTCGAGCTATCGATGGCCAGCAGGTGATCACAGTGATCATCGAAGCGGTCGTGATCCACCCCAAGCGCCTGGCTGTCGATCTTGGCGCCCAGTTCGCCCGCAAACACCCGCCAGCGCAGGCGCTGAGCCGCCTCCACCTCGCTCCAGCTGCGCGCGAGCCGTACGCTGAGC
>CAIVPX010000071.1 GCA_903907905.1 uncultured bacterium
AGGCGATCGTCCGGGTGTTCGGACAGCGTGACGCCGCCGACCTTCAGCAGCAGGCGGTGGCCTGTGCGCTGCAGCGTCGGCTCACGCTGCTGTCGGGCGGTCCGGGTACCGGCAAGACGACCACGCTCGCCAGACTGCTGCGCGCGGTGGCCGCGCTCTGGCCTCGGGCGAGGATCGCCGTGGCGGCGCCCACGGGCAAGGCCGCTGCGCGCTTGCTGCAGGCGCTTTCCGATCAGCTCGGCCAGACGCCGCATGACGAGGCCTCGTCGGCTGCGCTGCCCACGCAGGCCTACACCCTGCATCGGCTGCTCGAGATCAGCGCGTCGGCAGGCTCGCGTGGACAGGGCACGCACGCTGCGCGGCGGGTGCTGCCCTTCGACCTCGTGATCGTGGATGAAGCCTCGATGCTCGACATCGAACTGGCACGCACCCTGATGGCGGCGCTTGCGCCTCAGGCGCGCCTGGTGCTGGCCGGCGATCAGGATCAACTCGCCTCGGTCGAGGCCGGCGCGGTCTTTGCGCAGCTTTGCGCCGCGGGCCTGTTGGCGACGGTGAAGCTCGAGCGCAACCACCGTCAGCGCGAAGCCCCCGAGCTCGCCGCGTTGGCCGCCGCGCTGCGCGAGGGGCTGCCACGCGGGCTGATCGATCTGGAGTCGGCCTCGCTGGCCTTACCCAGCGACGCCGCGGCGATCGCGGCACGGGCCATCGAGGCGTGGGAGCCAGTCTTCGGCCTGCTGGCCGCGGGCGCGCCCGCGGTGGTGCTCGAGGCCTATGGCCGGCACCGCGTGCTGGCGGCCTTGCGCGCAGGGCCTCTTGGGACCGAGTCGATCAACCGGCAGATCGCCGCGCTGGTGCGCAGGCGCGTGGGCGCAGCGTCACAGGCCGAGTGGTACCCGGGACGACTTGTGATGATCACCCGCAACCGCGTCGATCAGCAGCTCTTCAACGGCGATGTCGGCGTCTGTATGAGGCAGGGCGATTCGCTGAGCGTGGCGATCGCCTCGGGGCAGGGCATTCGTCTGCTGCCCCTGGCGCAGTTGCCCGACTGCACAGACGCCTGGGCGCTTACCGTGCACAAGTCGCAGGGCTCGGAGTTCGAGTCGGTGGCCCTGGTGCTGGCGCCTGCGGGCAGCCCGCTGGCGGTTCGCGAGCTGGTCTATACGGGTGCGACGCGGGCTCGCCGTCGCTTGCACGTCTGGGGCGATGCCCCGACGCTCGTCGCTGCCGCCGGGCAGGGCAGCGAGCGGGATGGCCGGCTTGCCGAGCGTATTGCCGAGCTGCGCCGTCTGGCGCAGACGACCTGAAGCTCAGCGCCTCGGCTTCCCCCGTCTCCCGATTCTCGCTCCGCCCGCTTCTCAGCCCGCGCGTTCCATCTCGCGCCGCAGGCGAACCGCGGCATTTTTTGCATCGATATTCACATCGGCCCAGCGTACCGGCTCGCCGGCCTTCACGGCGCGCTTGAGCCGACCACCGTGCGCCAACCCCAGCGGCAGACCACCGACCGCCAGCGAGTCGCTCGCGGGCATCAGCTTGCCGTAGACGGTGTAGCCACCCTCGCCGTCGAGCACCTCGCCCGATTTGAGGTCTCGTTTGGCCGTGGCGACCACATCGGCCCGCCAGCCCGTGGCGCTGCCCGTGGGCTCGCGCCGCAGCCCGACCGAGGCCACGCTGATGCCCAGTTCGAGACCGATGAGGTGGTAGGGCTTGTACATGGCCGAGAAGTCGCCCGTGTCGTCGGTGATCAGGCCGTATTCGCGAAAGCACCGTCGCACGTAGTCGGAGCCCCCTGCGAAGGTGACATACACCCCCCAGCGCAGGTCGCGAAACACGGGGCGGCCATCGCGCTCGAGGCTGGAGATCACCTCCACCTGTCCGCGGTGGTGCAGGCGGCCGCCCTGGGCCGAGGGCCTCAGCACGCGCGCCAGATCGTCCACGCCGCAGGGCGGAAACTCGAGCCCGCCGGGCGCGGGCAAGAGACCCGTGGCGTTGGCCACCGCCGCCATCTCGATCGCCGACTTGGTGCCATCGAGGAAGGAGTTGAACATCTGCGCGTTCATGCCGCCGCGCGCCGCATCGTCGGCGCTCAGCCCATAGTGCTGCCACACGGTGTCGGGGGTCGACTGGTGGTACTGAGGCAGGTACTTGGTGCCCTTTCCGGCGGCGATCACTTCCAGTCCTGCGGTGCGCGCCCAGTCGACCATTTCGCAGATGAGCGCGGGCTGGTCGCCGTAGGCGAGCGAGTAGACGATCCCGGCCTCGCGGGCCTTTTTCGCCAGGATCGGGCCGGCCAACGCATCGGCCTCGACATTCACCATGATGATGTGCTTGCCGTGTTCGCAGCAGGCGAGCACGTGGGCGATACCGGCAGCCGGATGTCCCGTGGCATCGATCACGATGTCGATGTGCGGGCTGGCGATCAGTCGTGATGCGTCGTCGCCCACCCAGGTCAGGCCCCGCTTGGCCGCGTCATCGAGCGATCGCGCGGCCAGTTGGGCCGCAGGCCAGCCCACGTGTTTGAGTGCTGCCTTGGCGCGGGCCGGTGAGAGGTCGGCCACGCCGACCAGATGAATGCCAGGCGTGCGCTGGGCCTGGGATAGATACATGGAGCCGAATTTGCCGGCGCCGATCAGGCCCACGCGAAGCGGGCGGCCTTCGGCCTGGCGGGCAAGCAGCATGCTGTGCAGATTCAAGGTGGGTCTCCCGGGTGATCGCTCGATCGTCGCCGAGTGATGCGTCGGGCGTCAAGTTGTTGCCTTGTCGCCCACGCAGGGCTTGCGCCCGCCCTGTGCTGACGGGCTTGCCGTCAAGTCGAGATCTTGGCCGGCATGCCGGTGTTACCATTCGCGCCGCCATGACAGCATCGAAATCCCCCAAGGAAGTCTGGAACGGCCGCTACGACGCGGCCGACGGCTTGCTGTTCGGCGAGGCCCCCAACGCCTGGCTGGCGGCCCAAGGGGGGCGTCTGCGCCCGGGGGGCCAGGTACTGTGCCCAGCCGATGGTGACGGCCGCAATAGCGTGTGGTTGGCCTTGCGGGGCATGCAGGTCACCGCCTTCGATCTTGCCGAGATCGGGGTGGATCACGCGCGGGCGCACGCGCGCTCAAGCGGACTGGCTGAGCAGGGAGGGCGATTCGTCGCAGGGTCGGGCGGAACCCTTGAGTTCGGACTGTCTGACATTGCCGACTGGCCTTGGGACGCAGACAGCGTGGACGCCGTGGCCGCGATCTACTTCCAGTTTGCCGGGCCGGCCTTGCGCGCGAAAATCTTTGAGGGCATCGGGCGCACCTTGCGCAGCGGTGGCTTGCTGCTCATCGAGGGCTACGGGCCGCGTCAGCTGGTTTATCGAACCGGCGGACCGGGCGTGGCTGAAAACCTCTACACCCTGGGC
>CAIVPX010000072.1 GCA_903907905.1 uncultured bacterium
CTGTTCATGGCCGCTGGCGCGCATACGCTTGCGCCCAGCCTCTACAAGTCGCTGAGCTACGACATCGCGAGCGACTTCCGGGCGATCAGCCAGATTGCCGCCAGCGACTACACGCTGGTCGTCAACCCCCGACTGCCGGTCAACAGCGTCGCCGAGCTGATTGCCTACGCGCGCGCCCACCCTGGCAAGCTCAACTATGCGTCCTCGGGCGCGGGTGCACCGCCCCACTTGGCCGCTGTGCTCTTTCAGCAGATGACCCAGACCCGGATGGAACATGTGCCGTATCAGGGGGACACACCCGCCATCAACGATCTGGTGGGGGGCAGCGTCGAACTGGGCTTCATGTCCACCTCGGCCATCAAGCTGCTGGTCGAGGCGGGCAAGCTGCGCGCGCTTGCGGGCACTGCTGCCCGCCGATCCTCGGTGTTTCCGGCACTGCCCACGCTCGACGAGTCGGGCTTGGGTGGCTATGCGCTCTCCACCTGGTGGGGGCTGATCGCGCCGAAGGGGGTTGCGGAGGCCGTCGTGCAGCGCGTGCACGCCGCAGCCATCGAGGCCCTTCGGCAACCGGCTGTCATCGAACGTATGAAGGGCCTGGGCCTGGACCCTGTGGGTAGCGAACCCGACGCCTTCCAGGGCTTCATCCGTTCGGAGGTGGACAAGTTCGCGCGCCTTGCCAAAGCGGCGGGCGTACAGGCGCAATAGCGCGTGGTGAAGGTCTGACACGCTTCATGAAAACCCTGCTCCACGTTGGGTGCGGCGGCAAGCGCAAGCACCAGACCACCGCGGCTTTCAATACGCCTGAATGGCGGGAGCTTCGCCTGGACATCGACGCGTCGGTGCTGCCTGACCTCACCGGCTCGATGACCGACATGCGGGCGGTGCCCGACGCCAGCATCGACGCGATCTTTTCCAGTCACAACATTGAGCACCTCTACCCGCACGAGGTGCCGGTGGCGCTGGCCGAGTTTCTGCGGGTGCTCAAGCCCGACGGCTTTGCCGTCATCACCTGCCCGGATCTGCAGAGCGTGGCAAAGCATGTAGCCGAGGATCGGCTCACCGAACCGCTTTACCAGTCCCCCGCCGGCCCGATTGCCGCCATCGATATCCTCTACGGCTTCCGACCCTCGATGGCCAGAGGCCAGCACTACATGGCCCACCGCTGCGGTTTCACGCGCAAGCTTCTGGCGGCCACCCTCAGCCAGGCGGGCTTTGCGGGCGTGGCGGCACTGGCCAGGCCCCGATTTCTCGACTTGTGGGCGCTGGCCAGCAAGGTGGCCCTGAGCGAAGCCGACCTGCAGGTGCTGGCCGAGGCCCATTTTCCGAGTGCGCCGGCAACTGCAGTCCGGGATGCGAAGATGCCCCGGGTCGGCATCTGACAGTCGGCGTCAAAGTCGTTTCTCGGCGCGTGTTCATGTATCCATGAGTCCAGGACCGTCGGCCGCATCGATCATGTTCACGCTGACATCATCGTGATATCGCCTACCGCAAAGCGAATTGGCCTCCTCGGCTGGCTGCGCGATTTCTCTTCTTCGACCTGGCAACGCCATCATCGCGGCCCACGTCATAAACTCGCCAACCCGCTATTCAGATCATCCGACCATGCCCGAGCCGAACCCGACAGTCCCCGCAAGCGAGACCCCTGAGGCTCGCTGCCCCTTCCACGCGGGCCCCGAAGACCGCTTCCCCCTGCCCCGGCAGCATCCGTTTCACCCGCCCGGGCAGTACGCCGAGCGCGGACGTGAGGCGCCCATCCGGCAGGTGTTGCAATGGAACGGCTCGCCCGCCTGGTTCGTCACCAGCTATGCACTGGTGAAGGCGCTGCTGATGGACGCCCGCACCAGCGCCGACGCAACGCACCCGTCCTATCCCGCGCAGAGCCCCGCCCTCGTCCTCGCCCGGCGCGACTATCAGGCCTTTGCGCAGATGGATCCGCCCGAGCACACGGTCGAGCGAAAGCTGCTCACCCCCGAGTTTTCTGCCAAGCGCGTTGAAGAAATGCGGCCAAAGGTTCAGGCGATCGCCGACCGGCTGATCGACCGCATGATGGCCGCAGGCGATGCGGCCGATCTGGTGCGAGACTACGCGGCGCCCTTGCCCTGTCAGGTCATCTGCACCTTGCTGGGCGTGCCCGAGTCCGACCATGCGGCACTACAGGGCTGGTCCGCCGAGATTTCGTCGCGCAGCACGGCGCCCGAGCGGGCGGCGGCCATGATCCGCGAGTTCTGTGACGGCTATCTCACCACGCTCGTGCGGCGCAAGAACGCCCAGCCGGAAGACGACCTGCTCAGCCGGCTCATCGTCGAGCAGATGCGCCCGGGTCATCTGTCTGAACTCAAGGTCGTGAGCCTTGCCAGGCTCTTCCTGACGGCAGGCCATGAGTCGACCACGGGCACGCTGGGCGTCGGACTGGCCACGCTGCTCTATCACCCCGACCAGCTCGAGCGCCTGCGGTGCGAGCCCGAGCTCATTGGCAGCGCGGTTGAAGAGATCCTGCGCTTCACCGATGTAACCCACGCCGGGCGTCTGCGGATCGCAAAGGAAGACATCGAGATCGGCGGCGTGACCATTCGCGCTGGCGACGCAATCATCATGCACCAGGCCACCGCGAACCGGGAGGCGGCGATCTTTGCCGACCCGCACCGCTTCGACATCAGCCGCAACCCCCGCCAGCATCTCGCCTTCGGCATGGGCATCCACCGCTGCATCGGCCAACCGCTCGCGCGCATGGAGCTGGCCGTGGCCTTCAACACGATCGTGCAGCGCCTGCCCGCGATGCGCCCAACCGAGACCTTAGAGGCGCTGGACTTTCACCACGGCATGGCGATTTACGGATTGAGGGCGCTGCCGGTGCGTCTGGGGACGTTGGCTGCCATCTGACGTAGCGAACCGATGATCGAGCATTGACTGGAGGCGGCGTGCTGCAAAGAGATCGTCGATCAGCGATCAGAAGCGAGAGCCCGCGAACGCTTCGTGCTACCATTGTGCTTACATTAATTTTAGTTTGAAAGCGCCTCATGGAAGTCGCAATTCGAAAAATGGGCAATTCGCAAGGGGTACTGATCCCCAAGCCCATCTTGGCGCAACTCGGGCTCGAAGGCAGCGCAGATCTGCGAGTTCGCAACGGCGTCATCGAGATACGCCCCCTCAAGCGCAATCCGCGCGAAGGCTGGGCGGAGGACGCTCGTCGCTTGTCAGAGCATGGCGATGACGGCTTGGTCTGGCCGGAGTTTGCCAACCAGGGCGATGAGGGTTTGGTCTGGTGATGAAGACTGGCGAGATCTGGCTGGCTCAACTCGACCCGACAGTCGGGAGCGAAATCCAGAAGACCCGGCCCTGCGTCGTCATCTCCCCCGAGGAGATGAACGTTCACTTGCGCACGGTTATCGTGGCGCCCATGACAACCGGCTCAAGCCCGGCCCGCTTTCGCATCCCGCTGACTTTTCAGGGCAAGCAGGGTTTGATCGTTCTGGACCAGATCCGCACACTCGACCGTACGCGTCTGATCAAGCGAGTGGGCAGCCTGCGCCCATCGACCGTCATGGCGACGCTCGAGACGCTCCAGGCAATGTTTTCGCCCTGAGGCCGGGCTGCGGGCTGCGCTCGGACAGCATTGGTCGACTCAATCCGCCTGCAACTTGAACTCACGCACCAACTTCGAATATTTCTCGACGTCGCTGCGAATGCGCTGGGCAAACTCTTCGGGACTGCTCGATAGCGGGTCCGAGCCGCCGGCGATCATCTGTGCCTGCAGATCCGGCATGGCCACCGCGGCCACGATGGCCTCGTTGAGCTTTTTCACGATCGCCGCAGGGGTTCCGCCCGGCGCCAGAATGCCGTACCAGCTGGTGAGCTCATAGCCGCGCACGCCCGCCTCGGCGATGGTGGGCACATCGGCGAGCGATGAGGCGCGCTTGGCGCCCGTGACGCCCAGCGCCTTCATCTTGCCCGACTTCACA
>CAIVPX010000073.1 GCA_903907905.1 uncultured bacterium
CGGTGCACCGCTACGACGCCGATAAGAAAACCATGCTGCCGGTGGAGGGTGCGGGCGGGCTGTCGACCGCTGCCAATCCGCTCGAGGGCGTCTACGCCAATGCCTGGGCGCGTAACATCTGGGATGACATGCTGAGCTGAGTGTGGCGAACTGCGCGCTTGTCTGACTGACCCCGCTGAGGTCCGCTGTCTTGCCCCGCGTCCCCCGTCTGCTCCTGAGCCTCGCGGCTTTGACGGGGGCGCTTGGCTTGCTGATCGCCTGGGTCTTGCAGCATGCCTATGGGTATGCGCCTTGCCCGTGGTGCACGCTGCAGAGGCTGATCGTCATGCTGATCGTGCTGCTCTGCTTGGTGGGACTGTTGCTGCCGCGTGAGGGGGCGCGCCAGGCGCTCGCGGCGCTTGCCGTGCTGGGCGCCTTGCTTGGCTTGTCTGCGGCTCTGTATCAGCACTTCGTGGCGGCCAAGAGCGCGTCCTGCAACCTGACCCTCGCGGATCGCATCCTTTCGGCGCTCGGGCTGCCCGATCTCTGGCCGGCGATGTTCGAGGCCAGCGCGCGCTGCGACGAGGCTGACCTCCCCTGGTTGGGAATCCCGTTTTCACTCTGGGGGGCCCTGTTGTTTGGCGCCCTGGGCCTGATGGCGGCGCTCGCGCTCAGGCGCCGCACCTCCAATTTGATTTTCCTGAAGAAATGAACGCCCTCGAACAGCTTCGACAATTCACCACGGTCGTGGCCGATACCGGTGATTTCAATGCCATGCGCGCCTATGCCCCGCGCGACGCCACGACCAACCCCACGCTGATCGTCAAGGCGGTCGCCAAACCCGAGTATGCGAGCCTGCTTGCCGAGACCGTCTCGCGGCATCGGGGCGAGTCGGTGGCCGAACTCATCGACCGGCTACTGGTGCGCTTTGGTTGCGAAATCCTGTCGATCGTGCCGGGGCGGGTGTCCACCGAAGTCGACGCCCGACTGAGCTTCGATCAGGCGGGCACGGTCGAGCGGGCCCACCGGCTCATCGGCCTTTATGAGCAGGCGGGGATCGACCGGTCGCGCGTCATGATCAAGATTGCGGCCACCTGGGAGGGCATTCGCGCAGCCGAGCGGCTCGAGGCTGAAGGTATCCACTGCAACCTCACCCTGATCTTCGCGTTCGCGCAGGCGGTTGCGTGCGCGGACGCAGGCGTGACGCTGATCTCGCCCTTCGTGGGCCGGATCATGGACTGGTATCGCAAACGCGATGGCCGGGAGTTTGCCGCCCACGACGACCCGGGTGTGTTGTCGGTGCGGCGCATCTTTGAGTACTACAAGCACTTCGGGCACGCCACCGAGGTGATGGGAGCGAGTTTTCGCAATGCCGGCCAGATTCTCGCGCTGGCAGGTTGCGACCTGCTCACGATCAGCCCGGAATTGCTCGAGCAACTCAGGCAGTCAGCCGCACCCGTCGAGCGGCAGCTTGACGCTGAGGCGGCCCGTGCTCAGGTTCTCGAACGGGTGCGCTTTGATGAGAAGGACTTTCGCTTCGCAGTGAATGACGACGCGATGGCCAGCGAGAAACTCGCCGAGGGCATTCGCCTGTTTGCGGTGGACTCGGCCAAGCTCGATGACCTGATCGCAGCCCAGGTGGCACGGGCCTGAGCGCGGCGGGTCCGAGCGGTGCTCGCGATACGCGCTGCCTGAGGCGTGGCGGTTATTGTCGGCCCGTGCTGCCGAAACCGCCTTCGCCGCGCGTGCTGGCCTCGAACGAACCGACGATCCGAAACTGAGCCTGGGCAACCGGCACGATGACCATCTGCGCGATGCGCTCGAGCGGCTGGATCGTGAAACTGTGGCGGCCGCGATTCCAGCACGACACCATGAGTGGCCCCTGATAGTCGGAGTCGATCAGACCGACCAGATTGCCCAGCACGATGCCGTGTTTGACGCCTAGACCCGAGCGGGGAAGGATCATGGCGCAGTAGCCGGGATCGGCCAGATGCATGGCCATGCCGGTGGGAATCAGGCTGGCGTCGCCTGGTGCCAGAACCAGTGGCTCATCGATGCAGGCGCGCAGATCAAGCCCCGCGCTTCCGGGCGTGGCGTAGGCGGGCAGCGCCTCGTTCAGACGGGCATCCAAAATTTTAAGATCGACTTGCATGGCGCGAGCGAGAGTGGGTTCAAAGGGGGCGCGCGGGCAGGCGCGGCGCGATGTCCGCGACGAGGTCGCGAGCCAGCGCGTCCTTGCTGGCTCGCGGCAGGCGAACCGAGCGCGTGCCATCGAGGATGAGCAGTTCGTTGTCATCGCGGCCGAAGGTTTCGTGGCCGATATTGGCCACCAGCAGCGGAATGGCCTTGCGTGCGAGCTTGTCTCGGCCGTTGCGCTCAAGCGCCTCGCTTTCAGCGGCGAAGCCCACACAGTAAGGTGCGGCTTCACGCTTGGCGACGCTTGCGAGGATGTCGGGGTTTTGGGTGAAGCCAAGTTCGGGCGCGGAACCCGCGTCGGTTTTCTTGATTTTCTGCTCGCTGTAGCGGGCGGGGCGCCAATCGGCCACCGCCGCGACCGCAATGAACAGGTCGACCGGTTGCTTCGCGTGCTGTGCCTGGTCGAGTTCGCGCGTGACGGTATCGTGCATCTGCTGCGCGGTTTGCACATCGATCCGACGCACGCCGAGGGGCGTGCGCTGCGCAACCGGACCACTGACCAGCGTGACCATTGCACCCGCATTGCGGCATGCCCGGGCGATCGCAAATCCCATCTTGCCCGATGACCGGTTGGTGATGCCGCGCACCGGATCGATAGGCTCGAAGGTGGGTCCGGCCGTGAGCAGCACCCGACGACCGGCCAGTACCTTGCGGGAAAAAAAGGCGTCGAGCGATTCAACGATGTCCTCGGGTTCGAGCATCCGCCCCATGCCGGTTTCGCCGCAGGCCTGTTCGCCACTGTCGGGGCCGATCAGTTCGATGCCGTCGGCGCGCAGGCGCGCGACGTTGCGCTGCGTGGCGGGGTTTTCCCACATCTGTCGGTTCATGGCCGGGGCCAGCACGAGCGGGCACTCGCGAGCCAGGCACAGCGTGGACAGCAGGTCATCGCACAGGCCCTGCGCGAGCTTGGCCATGAAGTCGGCGCTGGCCGGCGCGATCAGGATGGCGTCGGCCGCGCGAGAGAGTTCGATATGGGCCATGCCGTTGGCAATGCGCGCATCCCACTGGTCGGTGAATACGGGTTCACCGGTGAGCGCCTGAAAGGTGGCGGTGCCAACGAAGTGCGTGGCAGCCTCGGTCATCACCACCTGCACGCGGGCGCCTGCGCGCTGCAGTTCGCGCGCGAGCACGGCCGCCTTGTAAGCGGCGACGCCGCCCGAGACGCCCAACACGATGCGTTTGCCGTCGACTGCTGTCATGGTTCGAAAGTTATCACAGGCCCGGCCTACCGGCCGCGGCGCACGCGCAGCAATTCATCGAGGATGAGCAGCGCCGCGCCCAGGGAGATGGCACTGTCGGCAGCATTGAAGGCTGGGAAATGCCAGCTTCCCTGGTAGAACAGCAGGAAATCAACGACCTCGCCACGCAGCACGCGGTCGATGACATTGCCGATTGCGCCGCCCAGGATCAGCGACAGGGCAAAGGAAAACAGACGCTGGGAACCGTGCCGCGCCAGCAGCCAGCCGATGAAGATCGTGGCCACGAGGCCGACCGCGATGAAGAACCAGCGCTGCCATCCGGCCGCGTCGGCCAGCAGGCTGAATGCGGCGCCGCGGTTGAAGAGCAGGGTCAGATCGAAGAATCCCGGGATGACGACCATACGCTGGCCCGGCGAGAAGGCGAGCAAGACCGCCTGCTTGGTGATCTGATCGATGACGATGACGGCGAGCGCGAGTGCAAGCCATCGCGCCATGCCTGTCGCTCGTGCTGCTCGGTTTACGGCCATGGGGCCTCCGCGCGCGTGCCGGTAAAGGTTGGGAGGTCAGTCATGCGAATCGGCGCGCCTCGCCGCTTCCGAACAGATTGCTGGTGCAGCGGCCGCACAGGCCCGGCCGTTGCACGTCGGCGCCGACATCTGATCGCCAGTGCCAGCAGCGATCGCATTTCATCTGTTTGCTTGGGTGGACCGTGACGCCCGCCTGATCGGCGCCATGCACTTGGGTGACGCGTGCCTGCGAGGTGATCATCACGAAGCGCAGATCGTCGCCCAGCGAGGTGAGCAATGCGTAATCCTCGCCCTGCACCCGCAACTCGATCTCGGCCTGTAGCGACGAGCCGATCGCGCCGGCGGTTCGCACCGCCTCGAGTTCACGCAGCACCTCGGCGCGAATGTCGCGAAGCCGAGCCCATCGGGCAAGCAGGACTTCCGCGTCCGGGACCGTCGGGAAGGCGTGCCAGACCTGGGTGAAGATGGTGCCGCCTTCTTGCGTGTGGCGCTCGGGATCGAAGAGCGGCCAGGCTTCTTCGGCGGTGAACGACAGAATGGGCGCCATGAGCCTGAGCAGCGCGTTGGTGATGTGCCAGAGCGCCGTCTGGGCGGATCGACGCGCGTGCGAGTCGGCGGCGCTGGTGTAGAGCCGGTCCTTCAGAATGTCGAGATAGAAAGCGCCCAGGTCTTCCGAGCAGAAGGTTTGCAGGCGCGCGACTGCGGGATGGAACTCGTAGCCAGCGTAATCTTGAGCGATGGCGTCCTGCCAGCGTGAGGCGAGCGCAATCGCATAGCGGTCGATGTCGAGCATGTCGGCGACCGGGACGCCATCGCGCTCAAGCTTGAAGTCGGCGACATTAGCCAACAGAAAGCGCAGCGTATTGCGGATTCGCCGGTAGGCCTCGACCACGCGCTTCAGAATTTCGTCCGATAGCGACAATTCACCCGAGTAATCGGTGCTGGCAACCCAGAGCCGCAGGATTTCGGCGCCCAGCGAGTCGGACACCTTCTGCGGTGCGATCACGTTGCCGAGCGACTTGCTCATCTTGCGGCCCTCGCCATCGACCACGAAGCCGTGCGTGAGCAGCGCGCGATACGGTGCGCAGCCATTGAGCATCGCCGAGGTGAGGAGCGACGAGTGGAACCAGCCGCGATGCTGGTCCGAGCCCTCGAGATAAAGGTCGGCCGGAAACTGCGACTGTTCGGCGTGCGAGCCGCGCAACACGGTCTGGTGCGTGGTGCCCGAGTCGAACCAGACGTCGAGCGTGTCGCGATTCTTCTCGTAGACGGCCGAGTCGTCCGGGCCCAGCAGTTCGCGGGGATCGAGACGCTGCCAGGCCTCGATGCCCTCGCGCTCGATGCGCTGTGCCACGGCTTCGATGAGTTCGGGCGTACGCGGATGGAGTTCGCCGGTTTCGCGGTGGACGAAGAAGGCCATGGGGACACCCCACTGCCGTTGGCGTGACAGCGTCCAGTCGGGGCGGTTGGCGATCATGCCCTGCAAGCGGGCCTTGCCCCAGCCTGGGAAGAACTGCGTGGCCTCGATTCCGGCGAGCGCGGTGTCGCGAAGCGAGGCGCCGCCGTCATTGGGCTTGAGGTCCATGCCTGCGAACCACTGGCTGGATGCGCGGTAGATCACGGGGGTCTTGTGGCGCCAGCAGTGCATGGTGCTGTGCGGGGTCTTGCGCGAGGAGAACAGGGCACCCCGGTCCCGGATCTGCTCGATGATCTTCGGATTGGCGTCCCAGATCATCTGGCCGCCGAAGTCAGGCAGTGACTTGGCGTAGCTGCCGTCACCCGTGACCGGTTGCAGGATGTCGGCATCGCGCATGCCGTAGTGCTTGCAGGACAAAAAGTCTTCAATGCCATAAGCGGGCGCCGAGTGGACCACGCCGGTGCCGCTGTCGAGACTGACGTACTCGCCCAGATAGATCGGCGACTCGCGTCCGGCAAAGGGGTGCGCAAAGCGGATGAGTTCGAGCGCGCGCCCCGGGCAGCGGGCGATGATCTCGCCGTCGAGCTTCCAGCTGTCGAGACAGGCCTTGACGCGTTCACTGGCGAGGAGCAGCAACGCGGGCGCACCGGCCCAGTCGGTGCGCACCAGCGCATATTCGAAGTCGGGATGAATGTTGAGCGCCTGATTGGCGGGCAGGGTCCAGGGCGTGGTGGTCCAGATCACGCAATAGCCCCGGGTGAGGGGCAAGGTCTGCATGCCGAAGGCGGCAGCGAGCTTGGGAAGCTCGGTCTCGAGGAAACGAAAGCCCACGTCGATCGCGGGATCGTTGCGGTCGGCGTACTCGACTTCGGCCTCGGCCAATGCCGAGCCGCAGTCGAAGCACCAGTTGACGGGCTTGAGTCCGCGAAAGAGATAGCCCTTGTTGAGCATGCGGCCCAGCGCGCGCAGTTCGTCAGCCTCGTTGGCGTGCGCCATCGTGAGGTAGGGGTTGTCCCATTCGCCGAGCACGCCCAGTCGGATGAAGTCTTTTTTCTGGCGGGCAATTTGCTCGGTGGCATAGGCCCGCGACTTCGCCTGAACCTGATCGGCCGGCAGGTTTTTTCCGAACTGTTTCTCGATCTGAATCTCGATGGGCATGCCGTGGCAGTCCCAGCCTGGCACATAGCGGGCATCGAAGCCCGCCATATTGCGGCTCTTGACGATGATGTCCTTCAGGATCTTGTTGACCGCGTGCCCGATGTGGATGTCGCCGTTTGCATAAGGGGGACCGTCGTGCAGCACCCAGACTGGCCGCCCTTTGGAGGCCTGCCGGATGCGCTGGTACAGGCCCTCGGCCTGCCATTGGGCGGTCCAGCCCGGCTCGCGACGGGCGAGATCGCCTCGCATCGGGAAGGCGGTGTCGGGCAGGTTGAGCGTCTGGCGCCAGCCTGATGCGTCGGTGTTGGGCTTTTTGCCTTCTGACATCTCAGTCTCTCAAGGGAGGGTTGGCGGGCGGACGTATGCCAGCGAAATAGGCACGGGCCGCCGTCGCATCGCGTTCGATCTGCGCAGTGAGCAAATCGAGTGAATCGTAGTGGGCTTCGTCGCGCAG
>CAIVPX010000074.1 GCA_903907905.1 uncultured bacterium
CGCCCCCGAGCCGGGCAGTCCGCGAAAGCGGAGCCGCAGCCGCTGAGCGCGGCGCCCGCGACGCCCCCGAGCCGGGCAGTCCGCGAAAGCGGAGCCGCAGCCGCTGAGCGCGGCGCCCGCGACGCCCCCGAGCCGGGCAGTCCGCGAAAGCGGAGCCGCAGCCTCTGAGCATGGCGCCCGCGACGCCCCCGAGCCGGGCGGTCCGGCCGCCTGCTAGGAAAGCAGCACCGCCGCCACGCCCCCCACCAACAACACCATTCCGATCGCCTCGCCCCGCCCCAGGCTTTGGCTGAAGATTCGCCGCGAGATCAGCTGAGCGAAGACAATCTCCACCAAGCCCAGGGTCCGCACGCGCGCCGGGTTCTCCACCGCAAAGGCCAGAAACCAGGCCTGCGAGCTGAGCGCCGCCAGCAGGCCCGTGAACATCGACGGCCGCCACACCCTCAACACGCCGATCAGCATCGGCCGGTCGAAGCACAGCATCCAGCCCACCAGCATCAGCACCTGCATCAGCAGGCCCAGCACCAGCACCGTCGTGGCGACCACCGCGAAGTGAGGCTCGCTCACCGTGAGCATCGCCCCCCGGTATCCGATGGTGGCGACCGCGAACATTGCCGACGAGCCGATGCCCAGTGCGATCGGGCGTGCTGCCCAGTCCGAGCCCCGGGCGGGCCAGGACATGACGAGTACGCCCAGGGTGGCCACCGCGATGCCGCCCAGCAGCATGCCGCCCAGCGCCTCACCCAGAAAGGCCAGCGCGAAGAGGGCCACCCAAACGGGTTCGACCTTGATCATCGCGATGGTGACCACGAAAGACTTTTCCTTCATCGCAGCCAGCATCAGCCCCGTGGCCAGCACCTGCCCTGCCGCGCCGACGGCCGTCCAGAGTATGCCGACCCAGCCGATCTCGGGCAGCGGTCTTCCGGTCAGGCTGAGCACAATCCACAGAAAGAGTGCCGCGAAGGGCAGCCCGTAGAGGAACCGCACCTGGGTGGCACCCGCCGTGCCGAGTACCGCCGTGAGTTCGCGCTGCATGGCGTTGCGGCCCGTCTGCGCGGCGGCAGCGGCCATGGTGAAGACAATCCAGTACCAGGGTTCGATCGCCATCCGCGCGCTATCCTGCGGTTTTGTGAGTGTTCAAGCCAGCGCGCAGCCTACCAATTTGCCCGGGTGCCCGCGCGGCGCATCTCGAGGATTGACCCATGAACATGACGGACATTGCGTTCGGCACCACCGATTGGTCCGACGTGGAGGCGACCGAGCACAAGGGCGAGCGGGGCAGTGCCTTCTGGCGGACCCGACAGTTTGGTGCCATCCGCGTTCGTATGGTCGACTACTCGCCCGGCTACCTGGCCGACCATTGGTGCACCAAGGGCCATATTCTTCTGTGCCTGGAGGGCGAGTTGCACACCGAACTCGCGGATGGTCGGCAATTCGTCCTCACGCCGGGCACGAGTTACCAAGTGGCCGATGGCGCCGAGCCTCATCGCTCCTCGACGAGCACGGGTGCGCGCCTGTTCATCGTCGACTGAATTTTTCAATTCAACCGGACTTCACCATGCCGCAGATCGCCCAGGTGCTCAGCCGCTTCAGCGAGGGCGTTCTCACCCTGACGCTCGACAATCCCCAGTCCCGCAATGCGCTCACCATGGAGATGTCGCAGACGCTGGTCGATCGACTGCGGGATGCCTCGAACGATTTCTCCGTCCGGGTGGTGGTGGTGACGGGAAGCGGCAATGCCTTCTGTGCCGGAGGCGATGTCAAGGCCATGGCTGCCGGCCGCGACGCGGGCATGAGCCTGGAGGCCCGCGCCCAACGCTTGCGCGGCCGCGCGGAGGCGATCCGCTTGCTGCACGAGATGCCCAAACCCACGGTGGCCTTGTTGCCGGGTGCTGCGGCTGGCGCGGGCCTGGGGGTGGCCCTCGCGTGCGATTTTCGGCTGGGCTCAGATCAGGCTCGCCTCGCGACTGCCTTTGCCAAGGTCGGGTTGGCGGGCGACCTGGGGGTGAGCTGGCTGCTGACCCAGATGCTGGGGGCGGCCCGGGCCCGCGAACTGCTCATGCTTGCGCCCGTGCTGAACGCGCAGGAGGCGCTGGCTTTGGGCTTGCTGAGCTGCGTCTTTGCGGCCGGCGATTACGAGCGCGAGTGCGTAAAGTTCGTCGCCGCGCTGGCCTCGGGACCCACCGTGGCCTACGGGCATATCAAGCGCAACGTCAACCTGTCGGTGGCGAGTGCGCTCGGGCCGGCCCTGGATGCCGAGGCCTTGCATCAGGCGCGCTGCATGATGACCGAGGATCATGAGTCGGCTGCCCAGGCCTTCGCCGACAAGCGGATGCCCGTCTTTCAGGGGCGCTGACGGATCGTGTGGGCGCGGCGTCTCAGCGTCCTGCCTGCGCCAGTTCGGCCAGGACCAGATCGAGCCCACGCGTCCAGTGCGGCAGATGCAGGGCAAAGCGCTGTTCGAGTCCGCTGCAATCGAGGCGTGAATTGGCCGGGCGCCTGGCCGGCGTGGGGTACTGGGCCGAGGCGATGGGCTGGAGCGCGGTGAGGGCCAGAGGCCGGTCGGGGGCGAGGCTTCGCCACCGCTCGAAGGTGGCTTCAGCCAAGCCGTACCAGCTGGTTTCGCCGGCCGCGCACAGGTGGTGAATGGCGCTGCGAAAGCGCCCGTCCTGGCGTTCGGTCAGGGCCATGGCGATGGCCCGGGCGGTCACGTCGGCGATCAGCCGGGCCGACGTGGGCGCCCCAACCTGATCATCGACCACCTGGAGGCTGTCGCGCTGCGTGCCCAGTCTGAGCATGGTGCGAACGAAATTTCGGCCGCGCGCGGCGTACACCCAGCAGGTGCGAAAGATCAGCCAGTCACCGCCGGCCTGAGCAATCGCCTGCTCGCCTGCGAGCTTGCCGCGGCCATAGGCGTTCGCGGGGGCGGGGCGGTCGTCTTCGCGCCAGGCCGACTGCCCGCCGCCGTCAAAGACATAATCGGTGGAGTAGTGAACCAGTAGCGCGCCGCAACGCTTCGCTGCCTCGGCCAGCACGCCTGGGGCCTCGCCGTTGATGCGGGTGGCCGCCGCCTCGTGTTGTTCCGCCTCGTCAACCGTAGTCCAGGCGCCGGCGTTGACGATGACCTGCGGGGCCTGGCGCGACACCAGGGCCGCGAGCGCGGGCAGATCCGACAGATCGGCGCCCGAGCGCGATAGCGCCACGACCGCTCCGACAGGCTGGAGGCTGCGCGCGAGTTCCCAGCCGACCTGACCCTCGGCGCCCAGCAAGAGGATGCGCGGTACCGCGCTCGTGAGGGGCGAGCGGTTCAATCGAACAACTCGCACTGGGCGAGGGCTAGCCCCCGGCGGTCTTTCTCCGACAACACCGGCGTGATGCCCGCGAGCGGCCAGTCGATCCCGACCGTCGGGTCATTCCAGAGCAGACAGCGCTCATGCTCGGGCGCGTAATAGTCGGTGGTCTTGTAAAGAAAGTCGGCGGAATCAGACAGCACGATGAACCCGTGGCCAAAGCCCGGCGGGATATAAAGCTGCCGGTGGGTGTCCTCACTGAGTTCCACGCCAGTCCAGCGCCCGAACCGGGGCGATGAGCGCCGCAAATCAACTGCGACATCGAAAACCCGGCCACGTACGACGCGAACGAGCTTGCCCTGCGGCCGACGAATTTGGTAATGAAGGCCCCGAAGTACGCCCCGGGCCGAGCGGGAGTGGTTGTCCTGCACGAAGGGCAGACCGACGCCGGTGGCGGCCTCGAAGGCTCGCGCATTGAAACTCTCGAAGAAGAAGCCTCGCGCATCGCCAAACACCCGCGGCTCGATCAAGAGCACCTCGGGCAGGCGCTCATCCGGGATGACGTTCATCGATCGAAGGCCCTCTCAGAACACGCGCTGCTCGAGCAGGCGCTCAAGATAGCTGCCGTAGCCGCTCTTGGCCAGCGGCCGCGCCAGCCCTCGCAGGTCTTCATCGCTGATCCAGCCACGTCGCCAGGCGATTTCCTCGGGGCAGGCGACTTTCAGCCCCTGGCGCTTTTCCAGCGTCTGAATGAATTGAGCGGCCTCGATGAGCGAGTCGTGGGTGCCCGTGTCGAGCCAGGCGTCGCCGCGCCCGAGCACCTGGACATCGAGCTGACCGCGCTCAAGGTAGATCCGGTTGACGTCGGTGATCTCGAGTTCGCCGCGGGCCGAGGGCTTGAGATGGCGGGCGATGTCGACCACCTGTTTGTCATAGAAGTAGAGCCCGGTGACCGCATACCGGCTGCGCGGCTGGGTGGGCTTTTCCTCGATGGAGATGGCCCGCCCGTCGGCGTCGAACTCGACCACGCCGTAGCGCTCGGGATCGACCACCGGGTAGGCAAAGACCGATGCGCCGTCGGGTCGTGCGTGCGCGGCCTCGAGACGGCGTATGAGGTCGTGCCCGTGAAAAAGGTTGTCGCCCAAAACCAGCGCCGACGGGCCGTCGCCCACGAAATCGGCGCCGATGTGAAAGGCCTGGGCGAGTCCGTCGGGTCGGGGTTGTTGGGCATAGGTCAGACGCAGGCCCCACTGGTTGCCGCTGCCCAGCAGGCGCTCGAAGCCGGGCAGGTCATGGGGCGTCGAGATGAGCAGGATGTCACGGATACCTGCCAGCATGAGCACGCTCAGCGGGTAGTAGACCATGGGTTTGTCATAGACCGGCATCAGCTGCTTGGAGACGGCCAGCGTGAGCGGGTGCAGTCGGGTGCCCGAGCCCCCGGCGAGGATGATGCCCTTTCGGTTGGTGTTCGTTTGCGTCATGCGCTGCGCCCCTGTCCGTATTGCGCGGCGATCCACTCGCGGTAGGCGCCGCTCTGCACATCGGCAATCCAGTCGGCGTGGCCGAGATACCAGTCGATCGTACGCCGGATGCCCGTGGCGAAAGTTTCGGCTGGATGCCAGCCCAGCTCGCGTTCGATTTTTCGGGCATCGATGGCGTAACGACGATCGTGACCCGGCCGGTCTGTCACATGGGTGATCAGCCGTGCGCGCGGCCCGGCGGGGTCGGGCCGGCGTTCGTCGAGCAGTTCGCAGACGGTGCGCACGATGTCGATGTTGGCCTGCTCATTGTGTCCGCCAATGTTGTAGGTCTCGCCGCAGCGGCCGCGCTCGAGCACCGCGCGCACCGCCGAACAGTGGTCGCCCACGTACAGCCAGTCGCGGATCTGCCGGCCGTCGCCGTAGACGGGCAGCGGCTTGGCCGCCAGCGCGTTGACGATCATCAGGGGGATGAGCTTTTCGGGAAACTGGAAGGGGCCGTAATTGTTCGAGCAGTTGGTGGTCAGCACCGGCAGCCCGTAGGTGTGATGCCAGGCGCGCACCAGATGATCCGAGGCGGCCTTGGACGCGGCATAGGGGCTGTTGGGCGCGTAGGGTGTGGTTTCGCTGAAGGCCGGATCGGTGGCCGATAGCGTTCCGTAGACCTCATCGGTCGATACATGCAGGAATCGGAATGAAGACTTTCGCGTCTCGGGCAGCGCGGACCACCAGACGCGGGTCGCCTCCAGCAGCGTGAAGCTGCCCTCGATGTTGGTTCTGATGAATGCCGAGGGGCCGTGGATGGAGCGATCGACGTGGCTCTCTGCGGCGAAGTGGATGATCGCACGCGGCTGGGTTCGGGCGAGCAGCGCATCGAGCATTGGCCGGTCCGTGATGTCGCCGCGGACGAATTCGAAATTGGGGTGCGCCTCGATGCTGCGCAGATTGCCGAGGTTGCCGGCGTAGGTGAGGCAGTCGAGCACGAGCACCGGCTCATCGCTTTGCGCGAGCCAGTCGATGACGAAATTCGAGCCGATGAAGCCGGCCCCACCAGTGACAATGATCATTTCCGGGCCTCGCAAGGCGGGCGCGCCTGCCCGCGCGGATCGCCAGAGTCGCGCCGCAGATCGGGCGCGAGACCAGTATTTTATCCCGCATCGGACAGCACGATCCCTGCTGGCGCAAAGGGCGCCGAAAAGGTCGACCGGAACAGGCTCGATCGGCAGACCCGTCCGAGGCTGGCCCGGTGGCAAGCCTGTGGGTCAGGCTGTCCGCAGTCAGGTGGATCAGGCAGTAAACTGAGCGTCCCGATCCAGTTTGAAAGCCCCGGGCGGTCGGGGCACGGAGGAACGATGGACCTGAACTTTTCCCGGCAGGAACTGGCCTTTCGCGATGAGGTGCGGGGCTGGCTGGCTATCAACCTGCCCACCCATCTGCGCGACAAGGTGCTCAACTACGAAGAACTCTGCAAGGAGGACTTGCTGGGCTGGCACCGCACCCTTGCCGACAAGGGTTGGGTCGCGCCGGCATGGCCGGTCGAGTGGGGCGGCACGGACTGGTCGGCGGTCGAGCGCTACATCTGGGAAGAGGAGAGCGCTATGGCGGGCGCGCCCCCGATCGTTCCCTTCGGCGTGACCATGTGCGCGCAGGTGCTGCTGCGCTTTGGTAGCGAGGCGCAGAAAAAGCGTTTTCTGCCGCGGATCTACAAGGGGGAAGACTTCTGGGTGCAGGGTTATTCCGAGCCTGGCTCCGGCTCGGACCTGGCCTCGCTCAAGACGCGCGCCGAGCGCCAGGGCGATCACTATGTGGTCAATGGCCAAAAGATCTGGACCACGCTGGGCCACTACGGAGACTGGATTTTTTGTCTGGTTCGTACCGATAGCAGCACCGAAAAGCGCCAGGAGGGCATCAGTTTTCTGCTGATCGACATGAAGACGCCCGGTATCACGGTGCGGCCCCTGATCCTGCTCGATGAGGGGCACGAGGTCAATGAAGTGTTTTTCGACGATGTGAAGGTGCCGGTTGAAAACCTCGTGTTCGAAGAACACAAGGGCTGGACGGTCGCCAAGTACCTGCTGGGTCATGAGCGGCTCAACACGGGGCGGATCGGCCAGTCCAAGCGCGAGTTGCTCAGGTTGCGCGATTTCGCCGCCAGAACGCTTCATCGCGGACGCCCCCTCATCGACGACCAGCGCTTTCGCGACCGCCTGGCGCAAGTTGAAATCGAACTGATGGCACTCGAGATCACCAACATGCGCTTCGTGGATGAAATGCGCCAGACGGGCCGCATTGGTCCGGAGGTCTCGATGCTCAAGATCCGCGGGACGGAAATCCAGCAGGCCATTACCGAACTGATGATGCAGGCGATGGGGCCGCGTGCCCAGGCCTTCAAGCCGATTCGCTACGACGACTTCGACCTGTTCGGCGCGTCGGCGGCGGCCCGCTATTTCAACTTTCGCAAGACCTCGATTTATGCCGGGTCCAACGAGATTCAGCGCAACATCTTTGCCAAGATGGCTCTGGGGCTGTGACGATGAACTTCCAGTACACCGAAGAACAAAAACTGCTGGCCGATTCCGTCGCGCGCCTGTTCGAGCAGCACTACGATTTCGAGACGAGAAAGCGTGTCATCGCGTCCGAGCCAGGATACAGCCTCGAGGTCTGGCAGCAGATGGCCGAACTCGGCCTGCTCGCACTGTGTCTGCCCGCCGAGCACGGCGGTTTCGATGGGGGCGCGCTCGATCTGGTGGCCACTATGGAAGCGATCGGATCGGCCCTGACGCTCGAACCCTTCGTGTCCACGCTGGCGCTGGGTGCCCGCCTGGTGACACGCTGCGGCAGTGCGTCGCAGCGCGCCGACCTGTTGCCCGGGGTGGCCGAGGGTCGCCTGCGTCTGGCGTTTGCGCACGCCGAGCCCGAGTCGCGTCACGAAGCTGCGCAGGTGCACACACGTGCGCAGGCCGCTGCCGAGGGCTGGCTGCTGAGCGGTGCGAAGTCGATCGTGATGCACGCCCCCATGGCCGACCGGCTGGTCGTGTCGGCGCGAACCGCGGGGGGCCCTGGCGACGAATTGGGCATCTCGCTGTTTCTGGTCGACCCCAGAGCGCCAGGGGTGCAGATGAAGACCCTACGCACCCAGGATAATCATCGCGCTGCGGATGTGCACCTCGAATCGGTCCATGTCCCCGCGCAGGCGATGCTCGGCGAGTCGGGCGCAGCCTTCGATGCGATTGTCGAGGCGCTTGATTTCGCCACGGCCCTGTGTTGCGTGGAGGCGGTGGGAGCAATGAAATCGGCCAACCTGGCTACCCTCGAATACCTGAAAACGCGTCGGCAGTTTGGCGTGCCGATCGGCGCCTTTCAGGCGCTCCAGCACCGCCTGGTCGACATGTTCGTGAGCGCCGAGCAGGCGCGCTCGCTGGCGCTGCTGGCCTGTAGCAAGGTGGACGCTGCAGCGCGCGGCGAGATCAGCGTGCGCGAGCGCATGCATGTCGTGTCGGCGGCCAAGGTCAAGGTGTCACAGGCTGGCCGGCACGTGGGCCAGGAAGCCATTCAGCTCCACGGCGGCATGGGCATGACGCAGGAAATGAAGGTGGCCCATTCCTTCAAGCGCCTGACCATGATTGCGCAAACCTTTGGTGATGCGGATCATCACCTCGATCGGTTCGCCCTCACGGGCGCCTGATCGGAGGCTACGCGGCGGCGCGACCGCGGAGGGGCGAGTCCGCCGCGTGGCGCGACAACATGGCGGCAAAGTCCGCCCCGTGGCGTTGCGTCAGCCTGATGCGGGGGGCGTCTGCGCGGGCAGGCTCGGGTCGGCTTGAACCGGGAGCGCCGTGCTGCTGTCGGTCGGCAACGGCGCTGGCGCAAGCAATCGGCGTGCGGGCAGTCGCAGGGTAAAGGTGCTGCCCTTGCCCGGCTGACTGTCGATCTTGAAGGTCGCATGGTGACGGTTGGCGATTCGCTTGACGATGGCCAGACCCAGGCCGGTGCCGCCGGTGTCGCGCGAGCGGCTGCGGTCCACGCGGTAAAAGCGTTCAGTGATGCGGGGTAGATGGTCAGCCGCGATGCCGATGCCGGTGTCGCTCACGGCCAGCCAGCCCTCGTCGTCGCGCACGCGCCAGGTGAGCTCGATGCTGCCGCCTGTCGGGGTGTAGCGCACCGCGTTGGTCAGCAAATTGCGCACGGCACTCTCGATTTCGGCCAGTACCGCGAGCATGCGTGCCGGCCCCTCGAACCTGAGGCCGATGGTGTGCTTGCCGCCCGATAGCGCGCGCGCCTCATCGATCAGGGTTTCGAGCAGAGGGCGCAGGTCGAGGGCCGACTCGTCGAGCTTGTCGACCGAGCGCTCCAGCGAGGCGAGCATCAGCAGGTCGCCCACCAGGCGACCCATGGTTTCACTCTGACGCAGGATGGCCGTGAGGTAGTCGCGGCGCGACGTGTCATCGAGGTCGAGCGACAGCAGGGTTTCGGCAAAGCCCGCAATGACCGTGGCCGGCGTCCGAATTTCGTGGGATACGTTGGCGACGAAGTCGCTGCGGACCGCATCGAGCCTGGCCTGATCACTGATGTCGCGCGTGATGAGTAGTCGGTGCCCCTCATCGGCGGCATGCAAC
>CAIVPX010000075.1 GCA_903907905.1 uncultured bacterium
GGGAGCGCGCTGCCGACGGTGGACGTGGTGACGCTGGTGACAGCAGCCAGCGGCGGAGTATCCCCGGACGCTGCGCCCGATGTCACCGTCCCGCTGGTGTTCGCGTTGCCGTTACGGCCCCCTCCGCAGTCGCTGACGAGGACGACGGCTGCGAGCACCACCCCGGCGGCCACGATGGTCATCCACGAGACGTTTCGGCGAAGTGCGGCAAACAGATTGGTATCCGAGTTCATAGCGCCCCCTGACATACGTGCTGCTCAAGGCGCTTAGCTTGCGCGCGGGCATTCGCCGCGCACTTGATCTCGGTGGGTGGGAGGCGCGAGGGAAGTCGACGGCCGGTGCGAGCCGCGACATTTGTTCGTCAGGAACTCGATCGCTTGTTGTGAACGGCTCGGTGCCGTCACAGTCCCCACTGCGATTCGGGCACGCCCAGCGTGTGAGCCAGATCGCTGAAGTAGGTGGGGGCGAGGGTGTCGAGATCGGTACTGCCCGCCGGCGCTTGCCAGCTGCCGTCGACATCGCCCTTGAGGACGCCCACCAGATTGACCTCGCCTGCGGCCGACGGCGTCGTGTTGAGCTTCGAATCCCAGTTCGCTTTGGTGCGGTCCAGCGTGAACTTCCCGGCGACCTCATCGTAGAAGTCGCGCGTCTCCTCGACGAACATCCACTCGGCAGTCGGCGCGGTGGGTAGCTTCACGGCCATGCGCAGAATGGCCAGTGCATCGGCGCTCGTCACGCGCCCCTCGGTGCCGGTGACATTGGCCGCCATGATCTGATAGGGCGACACCTCGGGCGGTGTGCGCGGCCCGGCACCATCGGGGTCCGGGTTGGGGTTCAGGCCCACGGCGATCTTGAGCGCGGCCAACGCGTCGGCCGAGTTCACTGCGTTGCCCAGATCGCTGGCCGAGCGCGTGGCAGCAAGCGATGCCGACCCGGCCTGCGTCGCGGCGATGCTGAAGTGCCCGTCGGCGCCGGTGGTGTCGCGAGCCAGGCTCAATCCGAAGGCCGTGGAGAGCACACTGCCTGCCTGACCGAAGTCGAGATGCAGACCGATCTGGCGACCGGTACCGCTGTCGAAGGACAGGTCGCCGAGCTTGAGGTCGCCTGCGGGAATCGCCTGGGTGCTGCTGTTTGCGAAACCGCTCACGACCAGCACACCGCCAGGCTGATTGGCTGCGACGGCCCAACCGCTGCCCAAGGCATGCGTAAAGGATTTGCTGGAGACGCCGGAGAGGCTCACCTCGACATCGAAGTTTTCGATGGCCGCAGCCGCATGGACCCAGACCTCAGCCTTACCGATTCCGTCTGCCCCCCAGACGATGTTGCGGAACTGGATGGGAGCATTGCTGCCCTCGGGCGGCGCGTTGCCGCTCGAGGCGGCAAGGCTGACGCCGCTCAGCAGCATGTGGTTCTTCCAGTCGTAGGCGATGCCCTGGACGGTGCCAGGCGTCGGGCTGACCGATGCAGGTGATAGAACTTCGAGTGCGACCAGGTTCGTGGTGTTGTTGCCGTAGTTTTCGAGCATCACCAAGCCGTCCGACGACGAGAACCTTGCGTAGGCTGTAGCCGATGGGGTGGCGGACCAGTAGTTGCCGTGGCCCCAGCCTGGCGGCGTGCCATCCAGCGTGTTGCCCGTGCCCGTACCGTTGTAGGCATCCCAGACGGCCAGCAGATCGTTGTAGGTGGTGTTGATGGCGGCGCTGCCACCTGACGCCGGCACCGAGCCGATAGCGGTGCCCATCTGCAGCGTGTGATCCTGCGATTGAACCGCAACACCCGCGCTGGAGACCGGACCACCATACGTGGCCAGGGCGACCTTTACGCCGTTGAGCGTTGCGTAGCGGTAGGTCTCATTGGAAAGACCACTGGGGGAGGTGTTTCCGTTGATGTCCTGGATGAAGAGGCTGTCGAGGAAGGGGCGCAGGACGTCCTCGCGGCCGCCGTTCAGTGCGCCGGCGCCCTCGGCTGTGCCATTCCCACTCAGGTCCCAGAAGTAATAGCAGTGATTGCCGTCGACTTGAACCGGCGAGATCAGCTTGCCGTAGCTGCCCAGGTCGATGACCGATTGCCCCACCGTGTAGGTGGTGCGGCCGCTCGGGGCCGTGTCAAAGTCGAGCGCGGTGCTGCTGGTGACGCCCGCGAAGTCGTTGCCTGCCAGATCTTTGACCGCGCCAGCAGGAAGGGTCAGTGCGTAGTGGGCACCCGGCAGCAGATAGGCCGCGGGGTCGACGGTGAGGCTTGAGCCGTTGACGCTGACCTGAACCGAGTCCGTCATCGAGATGTTTCGGGTATCGGCGGCGTTGGCGGTGTTGGTCAGAACGATATTGCCCGTGCCGGCCTTGATGGGCTCGCTGAAGCTGAGCGTGAGGGTGCTGCCGATTGCAACCGCGCTTGCGTTGTCGGCAGGCGTCGAGGCAGTCAGGGTTGGAGGGGTTGAATCGGTGATGCTGGTGGTGAGGTAGATCGCGCTTCCGTTCTGCGTCAACAAGCTTGGCATGATGCCGCTGATGACCAGCCCCGTCTGTGTGACCCCAGCAGTCGGGTCGCCGTCATAAACAATGAGGGTGTCGCCGCCGCTGCTGGTGTCCACGGAAAACTTGTTCGCTCCGAAGTTGCCTCGCGTCAGGTAGTAGTGCTGGTCGGTGACGAGTCCGTTGGTCGGCGCTGCGCTCATGGGGTTACCGAAGTAGGCTTCGGCCGACCGGTTGTAGAAGGCGATCCGATCCCCATCGGAGCCACCGAGGGTGAAGCCGCCAGAAATGATGTCTGCCCCGTCGGGAAAGTTGAAGCTATCCCCTGTACTCAGACCGGCACTGCCCTGGTCGGAAAATACCGCCAGCGGTGAATCCCCGGCGTAAAACACGAAGGCGTCGGCCCCCGTACCGCCGTCCAGGCTGTCCGCGCCGGGCGCGGCCTGAATCAAGTCGTTACCCGGGCCGCCGCTGATGGTGTCGCGGCCTGCGCCGCCCTGTATGCCATCGTCTCCACGAGTACCGACAAGCAGGTTGTTGCCGTCTTCCATTGCCAGCATTTCGTGGCCATCGGCCAAGCCTGACAGGTCGACCACTGCATTGGCCGATGCCATGACCAGGCCCCTCGAATTCGCGACCAAAGTATTGCCCTGGGCGTCGGTGAAGGTGACGTGGCTCGGGTCAACGGGTTGCATCACGACGTAGTCGCCTGGCGACCAAGCGCTGCCAGTCGTGAGGATCACGGCATTACCTGAGATCGTGGTGCTGTTCACCGTTAATGGCGACAGGCTGGCGCCGCGCCCCCGCTGCAGGGACAGTCCCGACAGGTCAGCGCTCGCAATCGGCTCGCTCAGGTAGATCACCAACCCCGACTGTGTGGCTGCACCCCAGCGAAGGTCCGGCGCGAGTGTGTCCACCAGTTGCACGACATTCTGTTGCGCGCTGGTGCCCAGCGTTGAGCCGACGACGCCACGGAGCATGACCAGGAACTGGTATTCAAAGATGCGGTCGGCGTTTTGTTCGAAGATTGCGAGGCTGTCTGCGCTGCCGTTGTTGTCCGTGTCTACCGCGAAGCCGAGCGCGGTTCCCGCCGTGGTGATGTTCTGAGACAGGTAGCGGGTCGCATCCTTGAAGTTGGCGGGATTGATGAGAAGGGGCTCCCCGAGGGCTTCGCTTGCATAGAAGCTGGCAATGCCGCCGCTGACGCTGTGGCTGCGGATCGCGCCTGAGTCGGTACCGTTTGCATGGCTGGTATCGGCTGCAATGATGCTCGAGGGCATGCCGAGTGTGTCGTTGGTGCTGGTGCCCGTGGTGTCAAAGCCGAATACGCTTGTCGTCCAGCCAATGCGGCTCCCGAAGTTGTCTGCAAAACCTACCCTATCGCTGGCCGGTGTGCCGCCATCCGACAGAAACATCTGGGTGTTGCCGCCGCTCGCAATCAGCGTGTCGGCGCCCGCGCCCCC
>CAIVPX010000076.1 GCA_903907905.1 uncultured bacterium
AGCGAATGGGTGGCCTGGCAGTTCGGGCCGCGACTGACACTGGCCTTCGAGGAAGTGAAAGACCTGTTCGATCCGCACGGGCTGATGAACCCCGGCAAGATCGTGCGCGCGAGCCGCATGGACGATCGGAGCCTGTTTCGGTTTCGGCCGGGCTACGCGATGCAGCCGCTTCGAACCGGGCTCGACTGGTCGGCCTGGGATGTTCACAACGATCCGGTCACCGGCACCGTGAGCGCACCTGGCACGGGCGGTGACCCGGCGCGGGGCTTTGGCAAAGCGCTCGAGATGTGCAACAACAACGGGCACTGTCGCAAGTTTGATGCGGGCACGATGTGCCCGAGCTATCGGGTGACGGGCGATGAGCAACACCTCACCCGCGGACGTGCGAACACGCTGCGGCTTGCACTGGCGGGCGAGTTGGGCGCGGGGGCACTGGGCTCGCAGGCCATGCATGACACGATGGCGCTGTGCGTGGGCTGCAAGGGGTGTCGCAGGGAATGCCCCACCGGCGTCGACATGGCCCGCATGAAGATCGAATTCATGCACCAGTATCGCCGCGAGCACCCGCTCAGCTTACGTGAGCGGCTGATCGGTTTCTTGCCACGCTATGCCGGCGCGGCCTCGCGCATGGCGCCGCTCGTCAACGCGCTGGCCCGCCTGCCGGGCAGTGGCTGGTTGCGCGAGCGGGTGCTGGGGCTGGCGGCCGGGCGCAGTCTCCCGATCTGGCGGCGGCGTTTTGTCGATCCGCGCGCCGAGCGGCGTCGGGTCCGGGCGGCCGCGCTGAAAGCAGCCCCCGAGGTGGCTCCGCAAGCGGCCGGTGGCGGCAACCCCGGGCGCGAATCGGATCATCCGGCGCGTGAGTTGGTGCTGTTTGCCGACACCTTCAACAACCACTTTGAACCCGACATCCTGCAGGCTGCGCGCCGGGTGCTCGAGTCGGCGGGCTGGCGGGTTCACCTTGCTCTGCCACGAGCCGATGATGCCGACCCCGGGCGGCCGCTGTGCTGTGGTCGCACCTGGCTATCAGCCGGCCTCATTGAAGAGGCGCGTGCCGAACTGACCCGAACCCTCGCGGCACTCGCGCCCTTCGCCGAGCGGGGTGTGCCAATCGTCGGGCTGGAGCCGTCCTGCCTGCTCACCTTGCGCGACGAGGCCCTGGCGCTGGGCCTGGGCGATCTCGCGGCCCAGGTGGCTGACCGGGCCCAGCTCTTCGAAGAGTTTCTCGCGACGCAGGCCGTGGCCGGTCGGCTCGATCTGCGGCTCAAGCCAATGCCGGGTCTGAGCATCAAGGTGCACGGACATTGTCACCAGAAGGCATTCGATGCCATGGGCCCGGTGCAGTTCGTACTGTCGCGCATTCCCGAGGCGACCGTCGAGACCATCGAATCGTCATGCTGCGGGATGGCCGGCGCCTTCGGCTACGAGCGCGAGCACTTCGAAATATCCCGAAAGATGGCCGAGCTGTCGCTGTTACCTGCGGTGAGGGCGGCCCGCGCCGATGCCCTGATCGTCGCGGACGGCACCAGTTGCCGCCATCAGATTCTTGACGGCAGCGGTCGAGAGGCGCTTCATGTCGCGAGCGTGCTCGACCGCTGTCTGTATCATCCGCAGCCCTGACGAGTGATCGGGGCCCCGCAAGAGGAGAACGAGTCCATGGATCCGCAACTGCGCAAGGCTGCGCTCGAATACCACGAGTTTGGCCGCCCCGGAAAGATATCGGTCACCCCCACCAAGCAGTTGACCAATCAACGTGATCTGGCCTTGGCTTACTCGCCGGGCGTGGCGGCGGCCTGCGAGGAAATCGTTCGAGATCCCGCCACGGCCTCGCGCTATACCAGCCGGGGCAATCTGGTGGCGGTGATCACCAATGGCACGGCCGTGCTGGGTCTGGGCAACATCGGACCGCTGGCCGCCAAGCCCGTGATGGAGGGCAAGGCGGTACTCTTCAAGAAGTTTGCTGGCATCGACGTGTTCGACATCGAGGTGGCCGAGACCGATGTCGATCGGCTGGTCGAAATCATTGCTGCGCTCGAGCCCACCTTTGGTGGCATCAACCTCGAGGACATCAAGGCGCCCGATTGCTTTGCGGTGGAACGCAGGCTACGCGACCGCATGAAAATTCCGGTCTTCCATGATGACCAGCACGGCACCGCCATCGTGGTGGGTGCCGCGCTCTTCAACGGCCTGCAGGTGGTCGGCAAAGATATTCGCGACATCAAGCTGGTGTGCAGCGGCGCGGGCGCAGCGGCCCTGGCCTGCCTTGAACTTCTCGTTGATCTGGGGCTGCCGATCAGCAACATCTGGGTGTCTGACCTCGCCGGCGTGGTCTATGAGGGACGAGTCGAGCTGATGGATCCGCTCAAGGCGCGCTTTGCGAAGCCGACCGATGCGCGCACGCTCGCTGACATCATCGAGGGCGCGGACGTTTTTCTCGGGCTTTCCGCAGGGGGCGTGCTCAAGCCCGATATGGTGGCCCGGATGGCCGAGCGGCCGCTGATCTTCGCGCTGGCCAACCCCACGCCGGAAATCATGCCCGAAGAGGTCAAGGCCGTTCGTAGTGACGCGATCATTGCAACCGGTCGCACCGACTACCCGAACCAGGTCAACAACGTTCTCTGTTTTCCCTTCATCTTTCGCGGCGCGCTCGATGTTGGCGCGACCACGATCACCCGAGAAATGGAGCTGGCGGCGGTGCATGCAGTGGCCGAGCTCGCTCGCGCCGAGATGTCTGAGGTGGTCGCGTCGGCCTACGGAGCGCCTGGGGGCGGTTTCGGTCCCGAATACCTCATTCCCAAGCCCTTTGATCCCCGCCTCATTGCCAAGATCGCGCCCGCGGTGGCGCAGGCTGCGATGGACAGTGGCGTGGCGACCCGGCCCATTATCGATTTCGACGCCTACCGGTCGCAGCTCGAGCAGTTCGTCTATCACTCGGGCAATTTCATGAAGCCGATCTTCAGCACGGCGCGCCGTGCGAAGGTCAAGCGCATTGTTTACGCCGAAGGCGAAGACGAGCGCGTGCTGCGTGCGGTTCAGGTGGCCGTTGACGAGAAGCTCGCCCGGCCGGTGGTGGTGGGCCGACCCGATGTGGTCAATCGGCGGGTCGAGCGGCTGGGTCTGCGGGTTCGTGCGGGAGCCGACTTCGAACTCATCAACCCAGACCAGGACGATCGCTACCGCGAGTACTGGACCGAATACCTGCGGCTGACTGCCCGCAAGGGCGTCTCTGAGTCCTACGCCAAGCTGGAGATGCGGCGGCGGCCCACCCTGATCGGCGCCATGATGGTGCGGCTCGGTGCGGCCGACGGGATGATCTGCGGCACCTCGGGGCCCTTCTCCGAGCACTTGCGCTACGTGGATCAGGTGATCGGCAAGAAGCCCGGCTCGGGCGTTTACGCGGCGATGAATACCTTGATGCTGCCCAACCGGCAGCTGACCATCGTCGACACCCATGTGAACCCCGAGCCCAGCGCGGAGGAGTTGGCCGAGATCACGCTGGCCGCGGCCGATGAACTGCGCCGTTTCGGCATCCTGCCTAAGGCTGCGCTGCTGTCGCATTCCAATTTTGGATCGAGCGATCTGCCGTCAGCGCGACGCATGCGAGAGGCTCTGGCGTTACTGCGCCGGCGCGCGCCCGCGCTGGAGGTGGACGGCGAGATGCACGGTGATGCCGCGCTCGATCCGGCCATTCGCGGCGGCGGGGTGTCCGACTGCGTGCTGTCGGGCGCCGCCAACCTGCTGGTCATGCCGGGTATCGATGCGGCCAACATTGCTTACAACCTGCTCAAGACTGCGGCCGGCAACAATGTTGCCGTAGGGCCGGTATTGCTGGGCGCAGCCCGACCGGTCCACATCCTGACGCCGTCGGCGACGGTGCGCCGGATCGTCAACATGACGGCCTGGACGGTGGTGGACGCCAACAGCGAGCGCTGAGCGCGCCCTTGGCCGCGGGGCTGATCCCGCGGCGCAAGGCGGCCGGGTCTCGTCACGACGAGCGAAACCCGGGTCTTGCCAAACCCTCTGGCTTGTGGCCTAGTGCGATGATCATGACAACTCAACTGTCCAAAAAAATTGTCACATGGCTTTGCGCGCTGCTGGCCTGCGTGTCAGTCGGGCTCGCCGCCGCTATCGCCCAGTCGGCGGCGCCGCCTGCTGCGCCTGGTATCAGCTGGGTTGACCTGGCCGAGTTGCCGCGCGAGGCCCGCGACACCCTGTCGCTGATCAAGGCGGGTGGGCCGTTTCCGTACGATAAGGACGGTACGCGTTTTGGCAATCGCGAGCGCGTCCTGCCGGCCAAGGCGCCTGATCACTACACCGAGTACACGGTGCGCACACCGGGCGAGAAAACCCGGGGGGCCCGCCGCATCGTGGCGGGGGGCGAGCCGCGCACCTCGGGCGAGTACTACTACACCGACGATCACTACAAGACGTTTCGCCGCATTCGCGAGACAGGGAGCAAGCCCGGATCATGAGCGCGCTCAGCAACATGCCGGCGCAGGCGGTTCTGCCGCTGGGTGCCTACGACCTCGATGATCTGCTGCGCAATGCGGCGAGGAGCGATCAGCGCGTGTTGCGTGCCAGTTTCCCCGGCACCACCGACAAGGCGGGGGTCATGGCCAGCATCGGGCGGGGCTTTGAGTTGCCGCCGCACTTCGGTCACAACCTGGACGCGTTGTACGACTGCATCACCGACCTCAAGGCCTTGTCTGGCGCCGAGAACCCCGGCTTCGTGGTCATTCTCGAGGGACTGCCCGACACGCCGCAATTCGATCGTGAGCAACGGGATGCGCTGCTCGATGTCTTCCGCGACGCGGCCGATTTCTTCTTTGACCGCGATACGGCATTTCGGGTGTTCTACTCGGTGGGGGCGGGGGCTGCCGCCCGTTCGGCGGCCTGAGACCTTCCGCGCAATGGCTGCCCGGCCAGTGCTCAGAAATCGCCGGCCAGGGCCTGCAGGGCGGCCAAGGCTGCCAGCCCCGCAGTTTCGGTTCTCAGCACCCGTGAACCGAGCCGAACCCGTCTGAAGCCTGCGTGCGCCGCGGCCTCGATTTCCCCGGGTGCCAAGCCCGACTCGGGGCCAACCAGCAGCACGATGCCGCCGGAGTTGTGCCGTGCCAGGTCGGCGCAGGCCGTCAGCCGCTGCTCCGCCAGGGGGTCGAGCACCAGTCGCAGGGGCTCGCCTGTCCAGCCCTGCTCGAGCCACGGGCCGAGCGCCTGCGTCGCGTGTACGGTCGGCAGATGGTCGCGACCGCTTTGCAAGCAGGCGGCCTCGACAATACGCCGCCAATGCGCATGTTTGCGCGCGGCCCGCGAGGCATCGAGCCGAATCTGGCTGCGCGCCGAGTCCAGTGGGGCGATGGCGGTCGCGCCCAGTTCGACAGCCTTTTCCACCGTCCAGTCCATCTTGTCCGCGCTGGATAGACACTGGGCAAGGGTGATGCGCAAGGCGCTCTCGGGGCAGGCCTCGATCGCCTGCTCAAGCCTCAGCGACCAGGTGCCGGCATCGGCCGCATCGAGCCGGGCAGCCCATCGGTGGCCCCGGCCATCGGTGACCTGCACCGAGGCACCGCCCTGCAGCCGGAGCACCCGGGTCAGGTAGTGCGACTGATCGCGCCCGAGCGGGAGGACGATGGGGTGCCCGGAGGTCTCGCCCAGTTCGGCTGAATCGACGAGGACTCGCGGGATCATGTGAGCAGATCCCGGAAGAAATTGGGCAATGCAAAGAGTGCCGCGTGGACCTGCTCATTGTAGTAGCGCAGGTCTCCGATGCCGCGCGCCGCGATCCGCTGCGCGATCTCTGTCGGTGGGGTCGCCAGGGGGTCGAGCGTGTCCGAGGCGACGGCCATACCCCAATAGGCGCCGTAGAGCGGGATGTGTACACCCAGCGGGCGCACGATCGGAAAACTTGAGCGCAGCTCGCCGATCAGCCGGCGGACGCTGTCGGGCTTGTAGACCGGCGAGCCGATGTGCAGGGTGAGTGCGCCACCGGGCTTGAGCAGTTGCCGGGCCAGATCGAAGAACTCGCGGCTGTACAGCCGATGGGCGGGGGTATCGGGGTCGGTGAGGTCGAGCACGATGAGGTCGAATCGCTCGGTCGGGGTGCGGGCAAGCGACTCGGCTGTGGTCCAGCCGTCACCGATGCGGATGTCGACACGGGGGTCGTCGAGCGCGCCGCAGTGCACTGTCTGCAGGTGGGCTCGCGCGATGCGGATCACCTCGGCATCGAGCTCGGCGATGATCACGCGCTGCATGCTGGGGTGCTTGAGCAGCTCCTCGGTCGAGCCGCCATCGCCACCCCCGATCACCAATGCACAGCTGGGGCCGGGGTGCGCGACGCAGGCAGGATGGATGATGGTCTCGTGATAGAAGAACTCGTCACGCTCGGAGGTCATGAAGCTGCCGTCGAGGCGGAGCATGCGCCCCCACTGCGGGGTGTCGAACACATCGAGCTGTTGGTAGGGTGTTTGTACCGACTCGATACGACGACCGCTGCGAAATCCGTAGGCGCTGTCGATATTGAGCCACTCCAGCAGTAACGAGCCCGGGTCGTCGACGGCCTGAGTCGGCGCTTGGACGGTGGCGCTCGCGGGGCCGCCCAGACCTCGCACGATCCGCTCAACGACCCGCGAGCCGGGCTCGAAAGCCGCCAGAAGCGTGTCGAGGGCGCGCTCGGCCTTGGCCGTGTTGTCGGTGGAAAAATTGCAGACGTAGACATCGAGCGTGACGCTTCGCCGCTCGGGCCACGAGTGCACCGCCAGGTGAGACTCGGCCAGCAACACTGCGCCGGTGACGCCCCCCGGCTGACCCTCGTGTTCGGGAAACTGGACGTACTGCTCATCGACCAGCGTGAGCGACGCCTGCTTCACGGCTCGTCGACAGAGATCGGCAAGCAGGTTTGAATCGGTGAGCAGGGGTGCGGGGCACCGGCAGTCGTAGAGGTCGGCGGTCAGGTGCAAGCCCTGCATGCGGTCAAGGTCCTGGGATGGTCAAGCGAGGCCGGGTGGGTCGTTGGCCGGTCGGCGCACGGCGCCGGACGGCGGTACTGCCCGCCGTGGGCCACGCGTGCGCGGGCCGTTTGGAGCGCAGGTTGAGACTAGCCGTCGAGTATAACCGGGGGGCTTTCAGAGGGACGGGTTATCCCGGGTTGCTTTGGTAGAATGCCGGGTTTTCCAGCGTGCCTCGCCGTGGTCGATCGGCCCCGGCTCTGCAAGGGCGCCCAACCGCCTCCGGAAGGCTTTCTGCATGAACGAGATCCGCAGTTCTCATCCAGCCCTCGCCGCGCCCGAACCCGCTCTGGCCAAGCGCATGGCCGATGCCGTCCGGGTGCTGGCGATCGACGCGGTGCAGCAGGCCAATTCGGGCCACCCCGGCATGCCCATGGGCATGGCGGATATCGCGGTGGCGCTGTGGGGCGGCGTGCTGCGCCACAATCCCGCGAATCCCGGCTGGTTTGATCGTGATCGCTTCGTACTCTCCAACGGCCATGGGTCGATGCTGCTCTACGCCCTGCTGCACCTCACGGGCTACGACCTCCCCATCGACGAGTTGCGCAATTTCCGGCAAATGCACTCGCGCACCCCCGGGCACCCCGAGGTCGGTATCACACCCGGTGTCGAAACCACCACCGGTCCGCTGGGTCAGGGTCTGGCCAATGCCGTCGGCATGGCCCTCGCCGAGAAGGTGCTGGCGGCTCAATTCAACCGTGAAGGCTTTGCGCCCGTCGATCACATGACCTGGGTGTTCGCGGGCGACGGGTGCCTGATGGAGGGCATCTCCCACGAGGTGTGCTCGCTGGCGGGCACGCAAAAGCTTTCCAAGCTGGTGGTGCTCTATGACGACAACGGCATCTCGATCGACGGCGAGGTCCACCACTGGTTCACCGACGACAGCGTCGCGCGCTTTCGCGCCTACGGCTGGCACGTGATCGCTGACGTCGACGGTCACGATACCGCAGCGGTGCGTGCCGCCATCGAGCAGGCGCGCGGGTGGGCGCACCAGGGCCGCGACGGCGTGTTCGCGCCCACCCTGATCCAGTGCCGCACGGTCATCGGCAAGGGCTCGCCGGCGCGGGCCAACACGGCCAAGGCCCACGGTGAGCCGCTGGGGGCGGCCGAGATTGCCGCCACCCGGGCCGCCATCGGCTGGACGCACGGCCCCTTCGAAATCCCGGGCGATCTGCGTGAGGCCTGGAGCGCGGTCTCGAGCGGCGCCCGCCTCGAGGCACATTGGCAGGCGCAGTTCGAGGCCTATCGGGCCCGCTTCCCCGAGCTTGCCGCCGAACTCGAGCGCCGGATGCGGGGCGAGCTGTCGGATGCCTACGACTCAGCACGCGAGGCGGCAGTTGCCGATGCGGTCGCCCGCGCCGAGACCATCGCCACGCGCAAGGCCTCGCAGAACGCGCTCAATCACTTTGGCCCCGCGCTGCCCGAACTCATCGGCGGCTCGGCCGATCTGACCGGCAGCAACCTCACCGACTTCAAGGGCTGTGGTGCGCTGCGCGCAGACATCCCGGAGGGGGGCTCGCCGGGCCGGCACATCAACTACGGTGTGCGCGAGTTCGGCATGAGCGCGATCATGAATGGCATGACGCTGCACGGCGGTTTCATCCCCTACGGCGGCACCTTCCTCACCTTCTCCGATTACTCGCGCAACGCGCTACGAATGGCCGCGCTCATGAAGCAGCGGGTCATTTTCGTGTTCACCCACGATTCGATCGGCCTGGGCGAAGACGGGCCCACCCATCAGCCTGTCGAACACGCCGCGTCGCTGCGGCTCATTCCGCGTATGGACGTCTGGCGTCCGGCCGATACAGTCGAGTCGGCGATCGCCTGGGCGCAGGCCATCGCCCGCGCCGACGGGCCGTCCTCGCTGCTCTTCTCGCGCCAGGCGCTGCCCTTCGTCACCCGGTCCGGCACGCAGGTCGATCTGATTGCGCGCGGAGCCTACGTGCTGCGCGACGCTGCCGACGCACAGGCCGTGCTGATGGCCACCGGCTCCGAGCTCGGTCTGGCGCTGGCGGCGCGCGACCTGCTCGCGCAGCAGGGCATGTCCGTTCGAATCGTCTCGGTGCCGTCAACCACCGTCTTCGATCGGCAAAGCGCTGACTATCGCGCCCAGGTCCTGCCCAAGGGGCTGCCGCGCGTTGCGGTCGAGGCGGGCGTCACCGACTTCTGGTGGAAGTACGGCGTGGATGCCGTCGTGGGGATTGACAGCTTCGGCGAGTCGGCGCCGGCTGCCGTCCTCAATCAGCACTTCGGGTTCACCGCCGAGAACGTCGCCGACACGGTTCGCGAGGTGTTGCGCCGGCGGGCAAGCGAGGCGTGACGCTGACCGTCGCGCGTCGCCGATGCCTGCCGCCGGCCTGCTTCCCCATTCCCAATTCCCCTTTCGGAGATCCCAGCCATGACCATCCGCGTTGCCATCAACGGCTACGGCCGCATCGGCCGCAACATCCTGCGAGCCCATTACGAGGGCGGCAAGAAGCATCCGATCGAGATCGTTGCCATCAATGACCTCGGCGATGCCAAGATCAATGCCCACCTGACGCAGTACGACACCGCGCACGGCCGGTTTCCGGGCAGCGTAGCCGTCGATGGCGACAGCATCGTGGTCAACGGCGACCGCATCCGCGTGCTGTCCGATCGCAACCCTGCGGCCCTGCCCTGGGGGCAGCTCGGGGTCGATGTCGTGCTCGAGTGCACAGGGTTTTTCACCAGCAAGGAAAAGGCCTCGGCCCACCTCGCCGGGGGCGCAAAAAAGGTCATCATCTCGGCGCCCGGCGGCAAGGATGTCGACGCTACCGTGGTTTACGGCGTCAATCACGATGTGCTGCGCGCTTCGCACACGGTCATCTCGAATGCATCGTGCACCACCAACTGCCTGGCGCCGCTGGTCAAGCCGCTTCATGACCGGATCGGGCTGCTCAACGGGCTCATGACGACCATTCATGCCTACACCAATGATCAGGTCCTGACTGACGTCTACCACGAAGACCTGCGGCGGGCGCGGTCGGCCACCATGTCCATGATTCCCACCAAGACCGGTGCTGCGGCGGCGGTCGGCCTGGTGCTGCCCGAACTCAATGGCCGCCTCGATGGTTATGCCATGCGTGTGCCGACCATCAATGTGTCGGTGGTCGACCTGTCTTTTATCGCCGCGCGTGACACCACGGCCGAGGAAGTCAACGCCATCATGAAGGAAGCCGCCGAGGGCCCGCTCAAGGGGGTGCTTGCCTACACCAACGAGCAACTGGTGTCGGTCGACTTCAATCACAATCCTGCGTCCAGCACCTTCGATGCGACGCTGACCAAGGTGTCAGGTCGGCTCGTCAAGGTCAGCAGCTGGTACGACAACGAGTGGGGCTTCTCCAATCGTATGCTCGACACCACGCTGGCCTTGATGAACGCGCGTTGAACGGGGCCATCCCATGCAGTTCAATCGGCTCACCGATCTGGCGCTTGCCGGTAAGCGGGTGTTCATCCGTGCGGATCTCAACGTGCCTCAGGACGATTCGCTGGCCATCACCGATGACACCCGTATCCGGGCTTCCTTGCCGGCAATCCAGCACTGCCTCGAGGCGGGGGCGGCAGTCATGCTCACCTCGCACCTGGGGCGGCCCAACGAGGGGCAGGTGCGCACCGAAGATTCGCTCGCGCCGGTGGCCAGGCGCCTGGGCGAGTTGCTTGGTCGCGAACCCAGGCTGGTGACTCACTGGGTTGAAGGCGGTTTCCAGGTCTTGCCTGGCGAACTGGTGCTGCTCGAGAACTGTCGCTGTAACCAGGGCGAGAAGAAAGACGACGAGGCCCTGTCGCGAAAGATGGCGGCGCTGTGCGACATCTACGTCAACGACGCGTTCGGTACGGCGCACCGGGCCGAGGCCACCACGCATGGCATGGCGCGGTTTGCGCCGATAGCCTGCGCAGGCCCACTGCTGGCGGCCGAACTCGATGCACTGGGTCGCGCGCTGGGTGATCCGCGCCGGCCGCTGGTGGCGATCGTGGCCGGCTCCAAGGTCTCGACCAAGCTCACCATTCTCAAGACGCTTGCCGCGCGCGTCGATCAACTGATCGTCGGCGGCGGGATCGCCAATACCTTCATGCTGGCAGCCGGGCTCCCCATCGGTCAGTCATTGGCCGAGCGGGATCTGGTGGGTGAGGCGCGGGCCATCATCGATCTGATGGCCGCCCGCGGTGCCCAGGTGCCCATCCCGGTGGATGTGGTATGCGCCAAGAAATTTGCCGCCGATGCGCCGGCCACCACCAAGCGGGCCATCGATGTCGCGGACGATGACCTGATCCTCGATATCGGCCCTGATACGGCGGCCACCCTGGCCGAGCGGCTCAAGCAGGCGGGCACCATCGTCTGGAACGGGCCGGTGGGTGTCTTCGAGTTCGACGCGTTTGCCTCGGGAACCGAGACCATCGCGAGAGCCATCGCGCACTCCCCCGCTTTTTCGATCGCGGGCGGTGGCGATACGCTGGCGGCGATTTCCCGGTTCGGCATCGCCGACCAGATCAGCTACATCTCCACCGGCGGCGGGGCGTTTCTCGAGTTCCTCGAGGGGCGCACCCTGCCTGCGGTGGCGGCGCTCGAGGCGCGAGCCTGAGCGATGGCGCAGGCGCCTGGCTGAGGGGCGCGCCGCGCCAGCCCGGGCTGGCGCAAGCCCGGGATTTTCCCAAGTCAAGGCGGGGCAAATATTCGGGCGCGCAGGGTCGGCCTCATGCAGAATAGCCGGATCGGGCCCGAGCGCCCTGATTCTGCAGAGGCTGTCGTGTCCAGACCCGTCCCCCGTGCTACCAAGATCGTCGCCACCTTGGGCCCTGCGTCCAATTCGCCCGAGGTGCTCGAGCGAATGATTCGCGCCGGCGTCGATGTCGTGCGGGTCAATTTCTCCCATGGCAGCGCAGCCGCCCACACCGAGACGGTCGCGCAGGTGCGGGCGATCGCCGAGCGACTGGGGCGAAGCCTGGGGGTGCTGGCTGATCTTCAGGGACCCAAGATTCGTATCGGCAAGTTTGCCGAGGGCAAGGTGATGCTCGAACCGGGTGCGCCCTTCTGCTTTGATATCGACTGCGATCTGGGCGATGCCTCGCGGGTTGGCCTCGACTACAAGGAACTGGTCAACGACGTCAAGGCGGGCGATACGCTGCTGCTCAATGACGGGCGCATGGTGATGAAGGTTGATCGGGTGGGGGCGACCCGCATCGACTGCACCGTCAGCGTGGGCGGTGTGCTGTCTGACCGCAAAGGCATCAACCGCCAGGGCGGCGGGCTGTCTGCGCCTGCGCTCACGGCCAAGGACATGGAGGACATCCGCACGGCTACGGCCTTCGCCGCCGACTTCATCGCGGTGTCATTCCCCAAGAACGCGGCCGACATGTACATGGCGCGCGAACTGGCACGCGCCTCGGGTGGCAAGGCGCTCATGATCGCCAAGATCGAGCGCATCGAGGCCATCGACAACCTTGAGGAAATCCTCAAGGCGTCCGATGGCATCATGGTCGCGCGCGGCGATCTGGCAGTGGAAGTGGGTGACGCAGCCGTGCCCGCGCTGCAGAAAAAGATGATTCGCCTTGCGCGCGAGCACAACCGCCTCACCATCACGGCCACGCAGATGATGGAGTCGATGATCGAGGCGCCCGTGCCCACCCGCGCCGAGGTCTCCGATGTCGCCAATGCGGTACTCGATGGCACCGATGCCGTCATGCTCTCGGCCGAAACGGCGGCGGGGCGCTATCCGGTCGAGACCATCGAGTCCATGGCGCGCATTTGCGTCGAGGCCGACCGCTTTCAGAGCAGTTCGCTCGACGGTGCCTTCCTCAACCGCACCTTTACGCGCATTGACCAGTCGATCGCCATGAGTGCGCTGTTTGTGGCCTACCACCTCAAGGTCAAGGCCATCGCGGCGCTGACCCAGTCCGGCTCCACCGCCTTGTGGGTCTCCAGGCTCGATTCCGGGGTACCTGTATACGCGCTCACACCCGAGGAGGCCAGTCGCCGGCGCATGAGCCTGTATCGGGAAGTGCACCCGCTCGTCATGCGCTACGAGGCGGCCGATCGCGAGGCGCTCCTGCGCGAGGCCGAAGAATTGCTGGTGCGCGAAGGCGTGGTCGAAAAGGGTGACCTGCTCGTGATCACCATCGGCGAGCCCATCGGCAAGTCTGGCGGGACCAACACGATGAAGATCGTGCGGGTCGGCGAGCATTGAGCATCCGTTGTCCGGGGCGCGCGCAGCAGTGGCGAGGCCTGTCCCGGGGGTTTGGGTCAGCCGGTTCGCGGGCATGCCCGCCGGTGGGCGATTGAGCGCCTGTTCAGCGATAATGCCGGGTTGATCGAATACGACCCGAAGGAGTCCTTCATGCCCTTGGTTTCCATGCGCCAGCTGCTCGACGATGCCGCCGAACAGGGTTACGGCATTCCCGCGTTCAATGTGAACAACCTCGAGCAGGTCCAGGCCATCATGTCGGCGGCCAGCGAGCTCGACGCGCCCGTCATCATGCAAGCCTCCGCAGGCGCACGAAAATACGCGGGCGAGGCCTTTTTGCGTCATCTGATCGAGGCGGCGGTCGAGGCTTATCCCAAGGTGCCGGTGGTCATGCACCAGGACCATGGCCAGTCGCCGCTGGTGTGCCGGGGCGCAATCGATCTGGGGTTTTCTTCGGTCATGATGGACGGGTCGCTGCAGGAAGACGGCAAGTCGATCGCCAGCTACGAGTACAACGTCGAGGTCACCCGCAAGGTGGTCGACATGGCGCACGCGCTTGGGGTCACCGTCGAAGGCGAGCTCGGCTGCCTGGGCTCACTCGAGACCATGAAGGGCGACAAGGAAGACGGGCACGGTGCTGACGGCACCCTCACGCGTGACCAGTTGCTCACCGACCCCGAGCAGGCGGCCGATTTCGTGCGCAAAACCCAGGTCGATGCCCTGGCCATTGCGATTGGCACCTCGCATGGCGCCTACAAATTTTCCCGCAAGCCCACCGGGGAAATTCTCGCGATGGGCCGCGTGCGCGAGATTCACGCCCGCATTCCCAATACCCACTTGGTCATGCACGGGTCGTCGTCGGTGCCGCAGGAGCTGCTCGCCGAGATTCGTCAGTTCGGCGGCAGCATGAAGGAAACCTACGGCGTGCCCGTCGAAGAAATCCAGGAAGCCATCCGGCACGGGGTGCGCAAGATCAATATCGATACCGACATCCGGCTGGCGATGACGGCGGCGGTTCGTCGCTTTCTCTTTGAGAACCCCGACAAATTCGATCCGCGGGAATACCTCAAGCCGGCCCGCGAGGCCGCTCGACGCATCTGCCTGCAGCGCTATCGCGAGTTCGGTTGCGAGGGGCGGGGCAGTCGCATCCAGCCGTTGGCGCTGTCGGTGATGGTGCAACGCTATGCCAAGGGCGAACTCGCCGCTCGCGTCCACTGATCCGGCGGGGCAGCACGGCGCGCGGCTGAGCTGCCCCGATCGTTTCATCCCCCGGAGCGCGTGATGCCCCGATTCGCCGCCAACCTCTCGATGATGTATGTCGAGTATCCCTTTTTGGATCGCTTCGCAGCCGCTGCCCGAGATGGGTTTCGGGCGGTCGAGTATCAGTTTCCTTATGATTTTCCAATGACCGAGCTGCGGGCGGCCCTGCGTGACGCGGCGCTTGAGCAGGTGATGTTCAATGCACCGCCCGGCCATTGGGATCAGGGCGAGCGTGGCACGGCCAGCCTCCCGGGGCGCGAGCGCGACTTCGACACGGGGCTCGATCGCGCAATCGGGTACGCGCAGGCGCTTGACTGCCGAAAGATTCACCTGATGGCCGGGATCCTGCCTGACGAAACCCGCCGGGCCGAGTATCGGCGCGTGTACGTGTCGAACCTTCGGCGAGCCGCGCGGCGGCTGGCTGACCACGGCATGACCGCGCTCATCGAACCCATCAATCCGCGCGACATTCCCGGCTTTTTCCTGAACCGCCAGGCCGAGGCTCACGCGGTCTGCGCCGAGGTCGGTGAACCCAACCTCAAGGTGCAGATGGACTTCTATCACTGCCAGATCGTCGAGGGCGATGTCGCGATGCGCCTGCGTCAGAGCTTTGACGGCGTCGGGCATGTGCAGATTGCGGGCGTGCCGCATCGCCACGAGCCCGATCTGGGTGAACTGCACCACCCCTACCTGTTCGAGGTGCTCGACGAGTTGGGCTATTCAGGCTGGGTGGGTTGCGAGTACCGGCCGCGTGCGGGCACCTCCGAAGGGCTCGCTTGGCTTCGGGCCTGGCTCGATCGGGCACAATAACGCCTTTTGCGGGGAGCCTGCCCATGGCGGCCGCGCTTTACGAGTCGACGCTGCACAGCCTGCCGCTGCTGGGACGGGGCAAGGTTCGCGACAATTATGCGGTGGGCGACGATCGCCTGCTGATCGTCACCACCGATCGCCTGTCGGCCTTCGATGTGATCATGGCTGAGCCCATCCCCGACAAGGGGCGGGTGCTCAACCGCATGACGCTCTTCTGGCTGCGCCATCTGGCTGGCGTCATCCCCAACCACCTGCTCGATCAGACGCCCGAGCAGGTGGTGGCGGCCGATGAGCGGGCGCAGGTGGCGGATCGGTCAATGGTGGTCAGACGCCTCGAGCCCATCCTGGTCGAGGCGGTGGTCCGGGGCTATCTGATCGGCTCCGGCTGGAAGGACTATCAGGCGAGCGGAGCCGTTTGCGGGATTGCGCTGCGGCCCGGTCTGCAGCTGGCCGAGCAACTCCCCGAGCCCATTTTCACGCCGGCCGCCAAGGCCGACCTGGGCGAGCACGACGAAAATATTTCCTTCGACGACATGGTTGCCCGGGTGGGGGCGCCGCTGGCCGAGCAAATCCGCGCGGTCAGCATCGAACTCTACCGCCGGGCAAGCGATTACGCTGCGTCGCGGGGCATCATCATTGCCGATACCAAGTTCGAGTTCGGTCTGGATGGCGAGGGGAGGCTCTACCTGATGGACGAGGTGCTCACGGCCGATTCGTCGCGTTTCTGGCCAGCCGATCAGTATCGGCCAGGCATCTCGCCGCCCTCCTTCGACAAGCAGTTCGTGCGCGACTATCTTGAAACGGTGCCGGGCTGGGACAAGCGACCGCCGCCGCCGGCCTTGCCCGCGCAGGTGATCGAGCGGACGGCCGACAAGTACCGGGAAGCGCTGCGTCGCATTGCAGGCGAATCGCTCGATTGAGCCCACGGGAGAATAAGGCATGACGCAACAAGCGCCCCTGGTGGGTGTGGTGATGGGGTCTTCCAGTGACTGGGAGGTCATGAGGCAGGCGGTCGCCATTCTCGAAGAGTTCGGCGTTGCGCACGAGGCGCGGGTGGTGTCGGCACATCGCATGCCCGACGAGATGTTCGATTACGCCGAGCGGGCGCGCGCCCGCGGGCTTCGCGCGATCATCGCAGGCGCCGGCGGCGCCGCGCATCTGCCGGGCATGCTCTCGGCCAAGACTATCGTGCCGGTGTTCGGGGTGCCCGTGCCCTCGAAGTATCTGCGGGGTGAAGACTCGCTGCTATCCATCGTTCAGATGCCACGGGGCGTGCCGGTGGCCACCTTTGCCATCGGCGAGGCGGGGGCGGCCAATGCAGCCCTGCATGCCATCGCCACGCTTGCCACCACCGACGAGGCGCTGGCTGCACGCCTCGAAACCTTCCGCGCCGCGCAGAATCAGGCCGCGCGTGCCATGACGCTGCCGCCCTCATGAGCGGGCTCCCTGCAGGACCCTCGCCTTTGCCGCCGCGCACCTGGCTGGGGCTGCTGGGCGGTGGCCAACTCGGGCGCATGTTCACCATGGCTGCGCAGTCGCTGGGCTACCGCGTCTGCGTGCTCGACCCCGACGCACTGAGCCCGACGGGGGCCCTGGCCGACCGGCATCTGCGGGCAGCCTATGACGATCCGGCCGCGCTCGCTGAACTGGCCTCGCTCTGCCCGGCCGTGACCACCGAGTTCGAGAACGTGCCTGCGGCTTCGCTCGAGTTTCTCGCCGCGCGGGTTCGCGTCAGCCCGGCCGCTGCGTCGGTTGCCATCGCCCAGGACCGGATGGCCGAGAAATCCTTCGTCAGCCGTTGCGGCATCGCAACCGCACCCTATGCCGAGGTGCGCAGTGTGGCCGATCTGAAGGCCTGCGAGGCCTCGCTCTTTCCCGGCATCCTCAAGGCGGCACGCCTGGGCTACGACGGTAAGGGCCAGGCGCGCGTCGCCTCGGTGGCCGAAGCGGTGATCGCATTCGAAAGCCTGGGGTCGGTACCCTGCGTGCTCGAGCGCAAGCTCGATCTGGCCAGCGAGCTCTCGGTTCTGATTGCGCGCGGCCTTGATGGCGACATTCGCGTCTGGCCGGTCGCGCAGAACGTGCACCGCGACGGCATCCTCTTCACCGCTACCGTGCCTGCGCCCATCGAGGCGTCGCTGTCGCAAGAGGCCGTGCGTGCGGCCAGCACCATCGCCGCGCGCATGCGCTATGTCGGCGTGCTGTGCGTCGAGTTTTTCGTGCTCGCCGACGGCAGTCTGCGGGTCAACGAGATGGCGCCGCGTCCGCACAATTCGGGTCACTGGAGTCTGGATGCCAGCCTGACCAGTCAGTTCGAGCAGCAGGCGCGTGTGCTGGCGGGATTGCCGCTGGGCGATACGCGGGCACTGGCGCCCTCGGTCATGCTCAATCTGCTGGGCGATGTCTGGTACGACTCGTCGCCGGCCGACGCGCAGCGTGAACCCGATTGGTCGGGGCTGCTGAGCGTGCCGGGGGCGAAGCTGCATCTGTACGGCAAGGCCGAGGCGCGGCGCGGCCGCAAGATGGGTCATGTCACTTTTGTGGGCGAAACGCCCGAGGCAGCACGGCAGGCCTGCGCCCGGGCAATCGGGCTGCTGGGCCTGGCCGGATGAGCGCGGGCATCACCCCGGCTTCGCCCCAGGCCATCGAGCGGGCGGCCGATGAACTGATTCAGGGAAATCTGGTCGCCTTCCCCACCGAAACGGTGTACGGACTGGGGGCCGATGCCGCTGATCCGCTGGCCGTGGCGCGCATCTATCGCCTCAAGGGCCGGCCCGCCGATCACCCTCTGATCGTGCATGTCCTCGATACCGATGGCGCGCGCGACTGGGCCCACTGGTCCGACCAGGCCGAGGTGCTGGCGAAGACCTTCTGGCCTGGACCGCTCACCCTCATCCTGAAGCGACGGGAGCAGGCTTGCGATGCGGCCTGTGGTGGTCAACCGACGATCGGGCTTCGTGCGCCCGCGCATCCGCTGTCGATCGCGCTGTTACGAGCGTTTCACCAGCGCGGCGGGCGGGGCGTTGCGGCACCCTCCGCCAACCGCTTCGGGCGGGTCAGCCCCACCTGTGCCCAGCACGTGCTCGATGATCTGGGCGATGACGCCCCCATGATTCTCGATGGTGGCGCCTGCGAGGTCGGTCTCGAATCGACCATCGTCGATCTGTCGCGCGGAGGGCCTGCGCTGCTTCGCCCGGGCGGCCTGAGCCAGGCCGACATCGAAGATGTATTGGGACAGGCGCTGGTCCAACCCGACCGCGCTGCACCCCGCGTGTCGGGGTCACTGGCTGCGCACTACGCGCCGCGCACGCCGCTCGAACTCGTCCGCGGCGAGGCGATCGACGCGCGTCTGAGCGCATTGAGCGCGCGCGGCATGAAGGTTGCGGTCTGGTCGCGGCGTCGTCCCGAGTCGTCGTGTGCGCTGTGGCGGGCGGCTTGCGCCGACCCCGTCGAATTCGGGCACAGCCTCTATGCAAGGCTTCGAGAACTCGACCGCTCGGCCGCTGACTGCCTGCTCATCGAGACCGTTCCCGACGAGCCAGACTGGCGGGCGGTGGCCGATCGGCTTGGCAGGGCAGCCGTTGGCGCGGGGCGTCCGCCCAGTTAGACGTCCAGCGCCGGGCGAACCCTGGCCGAGGCTGGGCGGGGCGGGAGATGCAGCACTTCGCCTGTGACCGGCTCGGGTCGGGGCCGGGCCGGGGGCAGCGTGGATTCACTCAGTCGGTTCGACAGGCGAACCGGCAGCGTCGCCTGGCCATCCAGTGCGCGTAATGCCTCCGGCAAGGTAGCGATCTCGCTGGTGGCGTGGGCGCGCAGGGCGCCAAGCGACGGAGGCGGCCTGATGCGCTCGCCCGAGCGCATGACCGGTTCGAGCAAGGCGCGTCTGAGCGCCGGCAGGGCGCCGTCATGCATCGAGTGGGTCTCCGGTCGGGCGTCGGCGCGCCAGCGCGCGGGCGTCGGCGGCGCGCTGGTGAGCAGGCACTGCCCCGGGCGTGCGTCGGGGATCGGCTCGCCTTCGAGGGCGATCAGGTCATGGTCGATGCGCCCCCGGCTGTCGTATCGGCGCCAGACCTGCTTGCGTCCCGGCAAGGTGGCTTTGCCGATCGAGCGTTTCTGACAGGGCTGGCCGGCATACTCCACGAGCTTGTAGGCGCACTCGATGGCCGGCGCGTCGATGGAGGTGCTGAGGGCTGTGCCCACGCAGTACACGTCGATGGGTGCGCCGACCGCGCGCAGCGCTGCGATGCGCCACTCGTCCAGGTCGCCGCTTGCCAGAATGCTGACCTGTCTCAGCCCTGCCGCATCGAGAATCGACCGTACCCGCCGGCTGAGCACGCCGAGATCGCCACTATCGAGGCGCACGCCCTTCACGCGGATGCCCCGACGCGCGAGTTGTTCGGCTGCAGCCACGGCGCGATGCGCGCCTTGCTCGGTGTCGTAGGTATCAATGAGGAGCACGACATTGTCCGGATTGGCCCGACCGAAGTTCTCGAAGGCGATGGCCTCAGCCTCATGGGCCTGCACGAAGGCGTGAGCCATCGTGCCGGCGAGCGGTAAGCCATAGCGCATGCCGGCGAGGGTATTGGCGCTCGACTCGAAGCCTGCGATGCAGGCCGATCGCGCGGCCATGAGCGCTGCCTCGGCGCCATGCGATCGACGTAAACCAAATTCGACCAGGCGAGCGCCGGGTGCCGCGACCACGCAGCGCGCAGCCTTGCTGGCGAACACGCTGCTGCAGTGGATCAGGTTCATCAGGCGACTCTCGACGAGCTGCGCCTGCGCGATGGGGGCGCTGACGCGCAGCACCGGTTCACCCTGGAACACGACGCTACCTTCGGCGATGGCGCTGACGTCGCCCGTAAAGCGCATCGAGGCGAGTGAGCGGATGAAGGCGGGCGTGAATCGGCCGGTGCCGGCGAGCCAGTCGAGCTCGTGAGCCTGAAAATGAAGATGCTCCAGCCACTCGAGCGCCGGCTCAAGCCCGGCGGCCATGGCGAAAGACCGGCCTCGGGGCAGACGTCTGAAGAACAGCTCGAAACTCGCCATCTCATTCATACCCGCCTCGTGATACGCCTGCATCATCGTGAGCTGGTAGAGATCGGTGAGCAGCGCGCTGCGCGAGGCATCGGTGTCGATGGCCGAAGGGTTCATCGCAGTCCTTGCGAAGGGTTGTGCGGGGAAGCGGGTTCGCCATGGTGGTCGATGCGGACAGGCTGGCCTTGACCCAGCGCGTCCCGAAGCGGGTTTGCAGCGTGCGAGGCGTCTGGCCTTGATCAGGATCAGCGCGCGATAATGGCGGATTGTCAAAGCGGAGAGCATTGTGATGCGCACGATTGCCAGGCTGGCAGAGCTCAAGTCGATGATCGGTGAAGAACTGGCTTTGAGCGATTGGGTTGCTGTCACTCAGGAGCGAATCAACCTGTTTGCTGAGGCCACCGGTGATCACCAGTGGATTCACGTCGACCCGGAGCGGGCCGCGCAGGGCCCCTTCGGCGCGACGATCGCCCACGGCTTTCTGACGCTGTCGATGCTGCCCCTTTTCCTGCACAACGCGCTCGAGTTCGCCGACGTGAAGATGAGCGTCAACTACGGGCTCAACCGGGTACGATTCACGTCGCCCGTTCCGGCCGGCAGCGAGTTGCGGGGGCGTATCCGTCTGCTTTCGGTCGAGGACATCGCCCCGAGCGGCATGCAGGTCGTGCTCGAGGTGACGGTCGAGCGCAAGGGCACGGACAAGCCAGTCTGCGTGGCGGAGTCCATCGGCCGTCGTTATGTCTGAGAGGTCAGATCGATGGTTCGTGCTGCTGCAGCATTGGCTGCCCAAGACGGCGCTGACGCGTGCGCTCGGCTGGCTCGCTGCCCGCCGGGCCGGCGCCGCGACGCATTTCGCCATTCGCTGCTTTGTGGCCCGTTATCGCGTCGACATGAGCGAAGCGGCCAACCCCGATCCCGCAGCGTATGCGAGTTTCAACGACTTCTTCACGCGGCCCCTGCGCAGGGGCGCGCGTCCGACCGCCTCAGCGCCCTGGATCTGCCCGGTTGATGGCGCCATCAGCCAGTGCGGCCGCATCGAGCAGGGGAGCCTTCTTCAGGCCAAGGGGCACACCTATCGCGTGCTGACGTTGTTGGCTGGCGACGCGGCGCTGGCCGAGCGCTTTTCTGAGGGTGCGTTTGCCACGATCTATCTCAGTCCGCGTGACTACCATCGCATTCACATGCCTGCGGCCGGGCGCTTGCGCAGGATGATTTACGTACCAGGTAGCCTCTACTCGGTTAACCCAGCCACCGCGCGAGGCATTCCGGATCTGTTCGCACGCAATGAGCGGGTGGTGTGTGAATTTGAAGGCGCGAACGGCCCCTTCGTGATGGTGCTGGTGGGGGCCACCATCGTGGGGAGCATGGCGACTGTCTGGCATGGCCAGGTCAATCCGCCGAGGCCCGGCGTGATTCGCGAGTGGCGCTATGACGATCGCGACATCCATCTGGCCCAAGGCGAGGAAATGGGGCGCTTTTTGCTGGGGTCGACGGTCATTCTGTTACTGCCGGCCCACGCTGCCCAGGGGTGGCCCGACTGGGCCAGCGGCCGACCGGTGCGGCTGGGTGAGGCCATGGCTTGATAGGCGCCGGCCAAAGAGGCTTTCGCGTCGGGTACCCAACCGCCCTGCGTGCTTGGCCGCGTGGGCATGCCGTCCGGCTGCGCCTCAGCGCCGCTCCGCCGGCGTGGTGAGCGCCACCAGCCAGGCGATCAGCGAGTCGATGGCCACCACCCAGAAGGTGATGCGAAAGGCGCGATCGAGTTCACCGGCATGAGCATCGTCCAGCAGGGCGTCACGCAGCGCAGCCGCCCCGCTTGAGTGCGCATCCGGCCCGGCACCGAGTGAGGCAAACAGCACCGAACTGAGCAGCGCGACCCCAACGGCACCGCCGAGCGAGCGAAACAGGCCCGCGGATGCGGTGGCAATGCCCAGCCTCTCCCGGGCCACGGTCGACTGCAGCGTGATCAGCGCGCTGGGCATGACCATGCCGATACCCGCCCCCGAGACGCACATACCGACCTCGAAGAGCAGGGCCGACGCGGGCGAGGCCAGCGCGAGCAGCGCCGCGCCCACGCCAGTCAGTCCGGTACCGGCGATCATGTGCCGACGCATCGACCCGCCGCGCGAGATGTGTCGGCCCGCAAAGAAGGCCGACAGCGGGGTGGACAGCGTAAAGGGCAGCATCAGCAGCGCGACCCGGTCGAGCCCGTTGCCGGGCACGGACTGCAGCCACATCGGCAGGATCACCGACTGGCCGATGAGCGCGAAAAAGGACAGTGACAGCACCGCAAAGCAGGCGACCGTCACCCGGTTGCTGAACAGATCGGGCGGCAGCAGCGGCTCTGGCGCCCTTTGTTCGCGCCAGGCGCAGAGCAGCAGCAGTACGGCTGCCGCGCCGACCAGTGCGAGGGTGGAGCCTGCGTGCCAACTCACGCCTTGTCCCAGCCGGGTGAGTGCGATCATGAGGGCAGCGAGCCCGGCGGCGAGCAGCAGTGCGCCTGGGTAGTCGATGGGGCGCTTGCGTCCACCGCGGGGCAGTCTGCGCATGACCCGGCGGGCGAGCAGGAAGGCCAGAAGGCCCATGGGCAGATTGACGATGAACACGCCGCGCCAGGACAGGTACTCGGTGATGTAGCCGCCGACGAAGGGGCCCAGCATGGAGGCGCTGGCGTAAACGCCCGAGAAATAGCCTTGGTAGCGACCCCGCTTGGGGCCCGGTGCGATGTCGGCAATGACGGTTTGTACCAGGGCGATGAGTGCGCCACTGCCCATGCCCTGCATGACGCGAAAGACGATCAGTTGCGTCATCGACGTGGAGAGCGCGCAGAGCAGCGAGGCCACGAGATAGGTGCCCAGCGCTGTCGCGAGCATGGGCCAGCGACCGAACAGATCGGAGAGCTTGCCGTAAATGGGTGAGGCGATGGTGGACGCCACCAGGTAGCCCGACATCACCCAGGGCATGAGGTCGATGTCGCCGACATCGCGGCCAATTGACAGCAGGGCTACCGAGATGAGGGTCTGGTCGATAGCGGCCAGAAACATCGCGAGGACGAGGCCCGAGACAATGCGGGCGATCTCGTCGTCGGACAGTTCGATCAGCGGCGCCTGATCGGGTGGACTCATGATCAGGTGCCGCTCGAGGGGGCGTCGTCGATCAGAAGAAGGCCTGAATACCGGTTTGCGCGCGCCCGAGAATGAGCGCGTGAATGTCGTGCGTGCCCTCGTAGGTGTTGACCACCTCGAGGTTGACCAGATGACGGGCCACGCCGAATTCGTCGCTGATGCCGTTGCCGCCCATCATGTCGCGGGCCATGCGCGCGATGTCGAGCGACTTGCCGCAGGAATTGCGCTTGAGGATCGAGGTGATCTCGACCGAGGCGCTGCCCTCGTCCTTCATGCGACCGAGTCGCAGGCAGCCCTGCAGACCAAGGGCGATGTCGGTCTGCATGTCGGCGAGCTTTTTCTGGATGAGCTGGTTGGCGGCGAGCGGGCGACCGAACTGCTTGCGATCGAGCACGTACTGCCTCGCGCGCAACCAGCAGTCTTCGGCTGCACCCAGTGCGCCCCAGGCAATGCCGTAGCGGGCGCTGTTGAGGCAGGTAAAGGGGCCGCGCAGCCCCTCGACATTGGGCAGCAAGGCCGATTCGTCGACCGGCACGCGGTCCATCACGATTTCGCCGGTGATGGAGGCGCGCAAGCCCACCTTGCCCTTGATCTTGGGCGCCGACAGTCCTTTCATGCCTTTTTCGAGCACGAAGCCCTTGATGCGGCCATCGAAATCGCCGCCCTGGCACTTGGCCCAGACCACGAACACGTCGGCGATGGGGCTGTTGGAGATCCACATCTTGCTGCCGGTGAGTTCCCAACCGCCGGGCACGGCACGGGCGCGGGTTTCCATGGAGCCCGGGTCGGATCCGTGATTGGGCTCGGTGAGACCAAAGCAGCCGATCCACTCGCCGGTGGCCAGTTTGGGCAGGTACTTGCGGCGCTGGGCCTCGGTACCGAATTCGAAGATGGGCAGCATGACCAGCGAGCTTTGCACACTCATCATGGAGCGGTAGCCCGAGTCGATCCGCTCGACCTCACGGGCAATGAGCCCGTAGGCCACGTAATTCAGCCCCGGGCCGCCGTATTCGGTGGGGATGGTGGGGCCGAGCAGGCCGATTTCACCCATTTCGCGGAAGATGGCGGGGTCGGTGCTCTCCGCCCGAAAGGCCTCGATCACGCGCGGCGCGAGCCGGTCCTGGCAGTAGGCCTGGGCGGCGTCGCGAACCATGCGCTCGTCATCGGTGAGTTGGGCGTCGAGCAGGAAGGGGTCCTGCCAGTTGAATTGGGCCTTGGCGCTGGACATCGGTACTCCTCTGGAAAACAGCAATTTTACGCGCTGCATTCGGGCGTTGCCCGCATACACACACGGCCCGAAACACCAATCGGCTGGGCGCGCGGGCAGTGTCGCCCCGCCTGCATGCGGGCGTACACCCAAGCGCCTTCGCGAGCTTGCTTGGCGGCAAGCCGCCTCAGACCTCCGGGATGACCGCCGTAGCCTCGATCTCCACGCGCGCCCGGTCCTCGATCAGCGCCACCACCTGAACCGCGGTCATCACCGGGGAGTGGGTACGGCCGTCGGCGCCCCGCATGAGCGCCTTGTAGGCGTCGCCCAAGGCCTTGCCGCCCGAGAGGTATTCCTGTTTGTCGACCACGTACCAGGTCATGCGCACGATGTGCTCGGGCCGCCCGCCTGCCTGCGCCAGCACTTCAACGATGTTGGCCAGCGCCTGACGGGCTTGCTCGACAAAATTGTCAGAGACGAATTGCGCCTCGGCGTTCCAGCCGATTTGGCCGGCGATCGACACCAGCGTGCCTCGGGCGGCGATGCCATTGGAATAGCCGCGCGGCCGGGCCCAGCCTGGGGGTTGCAGGATATGCATGCTTGCCTCGCTCGAGATCAGGTGAAATACTTTAGACTTAAAGCAATTTTCGGACAAGCAAACGGCCCGATGCTGCAGGGTCGGCCCGGTGTGCCGACCGACACCACTCAGGGGAAGTTCATGCGAATCGATGTGATTGGTGGCGGGCCCGCCGGGCTCTACTCTGCGATCCTGCTGCGCAAATCGTTTCCCGCTGCCCGTATCGAAGTGATCGAGCGCAATCGCGCCGATGACACCTTCGGCTTCGGCATCGTGCTGTCCGACGAGACGCTGGGCAACCTGAAGAGTGCCGATGCGCCCAGTCATGCCGCCATCGCGGCCGCGTTTGCCTACTGGGATGACATCCACGTGCAGTACAAGGGCTCGGTGATGAAGTCCTCGGGGCACGGCTTCTCGGGGATCGGCCGGCTCGCGCTGCTGCGCATCCTGCAGGCTCGAGCGGCCGAACTGGGCATCCCGGTGCGCTATGCGACGGAGGACGCGGGCGTCGAGGCTCATGTGGGGGCCGATCTGGTGATAGCGGCCGACGGCATCAACAGCCTGGTGCGCGAGGGCTGGCGCGACGCTTTCCGCCCCTCGGTCGATCTGCGCACCAATCGCTTCGTCTGGCTGGGCGCGAAGATGAACCTGCCCGGCTTCTACTACAGCTTTCGCGAGCACGCGGGCGGCATCTGGAACATGCACGCCTACCAGTACACCGAGGGCGAATCGACCATCGTCATCGAGACCACCGACGAGACCTGGCTGCGCTCGGGGCTGACGGTGACCGACGAGGCCGCCACCCTGGCTCTGGTCGAGCGCGTTTTTGCCGACGACCTCACGGGCGTGACGTTGCTGGCCAACCGGTCTCACTGGCGACAGTTCCCAACCATCGATTGCCGGACCTGGCGCCATGCGCACCACGGCACCCAGTTCGTGTTGCTCGGCGATGCGGCACACACGGCGCACTTTTCCATCGGCTCGGGCACCAAGCTCGCCCTCGAGGACGCGATCGCGCTCAATGCCGCACTGGTGTCGCATTGGAGGGCGGAGGGCGAGCGCGCCGACGCGGCCTCGCTCGAGACGGCGCTGGCCGCCTACGAGGCGGCGCGGCGCGACGAGGTGGGGCGTATCCAGCACTCGGCCAATGTGTCGCTGGTGTGGTTCGAGAACGTGCGCCGCTTCTGGCAGATGGACCCGGTGCAGTTCAACGTGTCCCTGCTCACGCGCAGCAAGCAGATCACTTACGAGAACCTGCGTCTGCGCGATGCAGGCCTGGTGGCCGACGCCACACGCTGGTGGAATCGCCGTGAGGCCGAGCAGTTGGGGCTTGCGGTCGAGGCGATCGATCCAGTGAGCGGTGGCATCACCTCCGAGCCCGATTGGCTGGATGCGCCGCCCATGTTCGCGCCCTTTCGCCTGCGCGACATGTGGCTGCCCAACCGTGTGGTGGTGTCGCCCACGGCGCAGTACTCGGCGGTCGACGGCGTGCCCAACGACTGGCATCTGGTGCACTACGGCGCGCGTGCACAGGGCGGGGCCGGGTTGGTGTTCGTCGAGATGACCTGCGTATCGCCGGAGGGCCGTATCACGCCGGGATGCACCGGTCTGTGGAACCTTGAGCAGGCGCGCGCCTTTCGCCGCATCGCCGATTTCGTGCATGCCCATACGCCCTCGCGCCTGTGCATGCAGATTGGTCACTCGGGGCGCAAGGGATCGACGCAGATCGGCTGGGAGGAAATGGATGCGCCGCTCGCCGATGTGCATCGCAACTGGCCGCTGATTGCCCCGTCACCGATTCCCTATCGCGAGGGCGTCAACCAGGTGCCGCGCGAGATGAACCGCGCCGACATGGACGCAGTGATTGCACAGTTCGTGCAATCGGCCCGGCTCACGATCGAGGCCGACTTCGACATGATCGAAGTGCACATGGCGCACGGCTATCTGCTGGCGGGCTTTCTGTCTCCCATCACCAACCGGCGGCGCGATGCCTACGGTGGGTCGCTTGCCAACCGGATGCGCTTTCCGATGGAGGTGTTCGAGGCCGTGCGCGCGGTCTGGCCCAAGGCGCGCCCGATGAGCGTGCGCATCTCGGCCACCGACTGGGTGGCCGGCGGCCAGACGGGGGTCGATTCGGTCGAGGTGGCGCGTGCGCTCAAGGCGGCTGGGTGTGACCTGATGGATGTCTCTACCGGTCAGACCGACCCGGCCTCACGACCGGTATACGGGCGCATGTACCAGGCGGTGTTCTCCGAGCAGATCCGGCTCGAGGCCGGCCTGCCGACCATGGCGGTGGGCGCCATCACCAGTGCCGACCAGATCAACACCTTGCTCATCTCGGGGCGGGCTGATCTGGTGGCCTTGGCCCGACCGCACCTGGCCAACCCCTATTTCACGCTGCATGCTGCAGCCGAGCAGGACTTCCGTGGCACGGCCTGGCCGCTTCAGTACCATACGGGTGCGACGCAACTGCACACCACGCTCAAGCGGGCGCGCGAGGATGCGGCGCGCAAGCAGCAGGCGGCGGGGCCTGCGTTCAAGGAGAACTGAGTGATCAGGCAGGCGGTGTTGGGGGGCGGGTGCTTCTGGTGTCTGGAGGCGGTGTTTCTCGAGGTGGCGGGGGTGGTGGATGTCGAGTCGGCCTATTGCGGCGGTCACGTCAACGATCCGAGCTACGAACAGGTCTGCAACGGCGACACCGGCCATGTCGAGGTGGTTCGCGTGGCCTTTGATGACACGCAGGTCAGCTTTGCCGACATCCTGAGTATCTTCTTCGCGATTCATGACCCCACGACCCCCGACCAGCAGGGGCATGACATCGGTCCCCAGTACCGTTCGGCGATTTTCTTCTTCGATGCAGCGCAGCAGGTCGAGGCGCGGGCGGTGATTGATCGCCTCTCGCGTGATCGGGTCTTTCGCGATCCCATCGTCACCGAGGTCTTGCCGCTGTCGGCCTACTTTGCCGCCGAGCCCTACCACCAGCGCTATTTCGAGCGTCATCCCGGGCAGGGCTACTGCCGGATGGTGGTTGCGCCCAAACTCGCCAAGTTTCGTCAGGCCTTTGCCAACCGCCTTGCGCGCTGAGCGCCGCAGACGGGCGCAGTCGGCGCCGCCTGATTCACGCGGGACTCGCGTGCGACTGATACAGGGCTGGGGCAGGGTGCTAGGGGAGGCGTGATGCCCTGTTCAGACTTGAATCACGTCGGCACCACGCCGGGTTCGTCGCCCCGGCCGGCCATCTCCGAATCAATCGCCTCGGCCAGCTTGTGCAGCGTCAGGGGCGCGCTGCCCTCCGCCTTGTTGTTGGCGATCACGGTCACGCGCTGGCCGGCCATCAGCGTCGCGCAGGCCCGCCGGGCCAGGGCCTGGCGGGTGGCAAGGTCATCATCGACCAGGCGATTGAAGGGCGCGTACTGATCCCGCGCGGCCTGATAGCGCAGCCCCTGATGCAGGTTCCAGCGCACGATCAAGGGCCCCGGCGTGCCGGCCTCGAGCGCGTCCAGCGCGGCCAGTTGACGCTCGATCGGGGGCATGCGGTCGTGCAGGCTCAGGCAGTAATGGGCGCCCACATGCCGCAGCGTTCGCATCAGCCTCGGGGTGATCAACTCGGGGTCGCGCAACTCCACCGCGTAGCAAGGCCCTGCAGGTAGCCTGGCAAGGAACTCGCCCAGACGCGATATCCAGGCCGGGGTATCCCGCAGCCAGGGGCGGGGCAGCGGCGAGATCTGAAACACCAGCACGCCCGTGCGCTCGCCCAGCCCGCTCAGGCAGGGCTCGACGAACTGGGCGATGGCGGTGGGCGCATCCAGGTGCAGCGGGTTATCGGGTCCGGGCCGGCCGCGCTCATCGCGAAGGCTGGCGCCGGTGATGAGGTCGGGCGCCTTCACGAGAAAGCGAAAATGCTCGGGCACCTGCCCGGCGTACTGCGCGAACTGTAGTGCACTGACGGGCGCGTAGAAGCCCCGATCGATACCCACCGCATTGAGCAGGGGGTGCTGCGAATAGGCGATGAGCCCCTTGCGCGAGAGGGTCGACTCGCTGGCGGCCTCGGCGTACACCAGCCCTTCCCACCCGGGAAAGGACCAGGACGAGCTACCCAGAAAGAGCCGCTCGCTCACGCGCTCGAGGCCCGCTGGGCGTTCAAGTCGCAGTGCGCAGGGCGCGGGCTCCCTCGCCTTGCTCATGCCGCCCCGGCGCTCAATCCGGTCGCAGGCCCAGGCGCTCGATCACGGGCTGCCACTTCAGCGCTTCGCTGCGCATCAGCGCCGCCAATTGCTCGGGGCTGCCACCAATGACGTCCATGCCGCCCTGGGCCAGCCGTACCCTGACCTCCTCGGTGGCGAGAATGGCGCCAATCTCGCGGTTCAGGCGGGCAATGATGGTCGGTACCGTGCCGGCCGGCGCGACGATGGCATTGAAGAGCGGCGCTTCAAGGTTCGCCAGCCCTTGCTCGGCGAAGGTGGGCACCTCGGGCGCGGCGGGCGAGCGCCGGGCTTCGGCAATGCCCAGAACCTTGAGCCGCCCGGCGCTGACCAGCGGCTTGACGTTGACCAGTGCGGTAAAGAGCGCCTGCGTATCGCCTGCCACCACCGACTGGGTGGCGCCTGGCCCCCCGTTGTAGGGGATATGAACGATGAAGAGCCCCGTCCGCTCCTTCAGAAGCTCCATTGTCAGGTGCGATGCACTGGCGTTGCCTACCGAGGCGTAGTTGAAACGCCCCGGGGCCGCTTGAGCCGCCGCGATGAATTCGCCCAGCGTGCGGGCCGGATGCGCGGCGCTCACCACCAGCACGTGGGGCTGCGAGACGGTGGCGATGACCGGCGCAAAGCTTTCCAGGGGTTTGTAGCTGAGCCGCGCAAAGAGAAAGGGCGCGGTCGCCAGCGGCCCGTTGAACCCCACGAAAAGGGTATGCCCGTCGGGTGCGGCGCGGGCCACCTCGGCCGCCGCGATCGTGCCCCCTGCACCCGCCCGGTTTTCGACCAGGACCGGCTGGCCCACGCGCTCTCGCAGGCGTTCCGCGATCAGGCGGGCCGCAATATCGACCGAGCTGCCCGAGGGCGTCGGCACCAGCAGCCGAATGGGGCGGGCGGGAAAGTCCTGCGCCCAAGCGCCAGCGGCAGCGCCAAGTAGCGCCAGGGCCGCGCAGCCGGTGACGCCGGCCCGGACCATGATCGAGCGCAGCCAAACGAGCGGTGACGGGTTCATCGGCAATCTCAAGGCAGAGTTGGAAGCCGCAATATTAGAACAGGCAGGGTAAAGTGCTGGCCATGACCGAACTCACCGACTCACTGAATGTGCTGGGTGGCCCGCTCCAGGCCTGCTCCTACGACCCGCTGACGGGTTTCATGCGAACCGGGTGCTGCGAAACCGGCCCCGATGATCTGGGCAGCCATACCGTGTGTGCGCGGGTCACGCGCGAGTTTCTCGAGTTCTCGCTGCTGCGCGGCAACGACCTCAGCACGCCGCGGCCGCAGTGGCGCTTTGCCGGGCTCAAGGAGGGCGACCGCTGGTGCCTGTGCGCAAGCCGCTGGCTGGAGGCGTGCCAGGCGGGCGTGGCGCCACCGGTCATTCTCGAGGCAACCCACGAAAATGCGTTGCGGCTCGTCCCCTACGAACTGCTCCGCGAGCACGCCTGGCAGGGCAGTGCTGCGCGTCCGAAGGACTCCGAATGAAACTGCTGATCGTCCCCGTGACCCCCTTCATGCAGAACTGCTCGGTGCTGATCTGCGAGCAGACGGGTCAGGCGGCCGCGATCGATCCGGGCGGCGATCTGGATCGTATCGAGGCGGCCCTCCAGGGCCAGGGTGCGCGACTCGAAAAGGTGTTTCTGACCCATGGCCACATCGACCACTGCGGGCAGTCCGCCGAGTTTGCCCGGCGCCACGGCGTGCCGCTCGAGGGGCCTCACCGCGATGACAAGTTCTGGATCGACCAGTTGCCCGCGCAGGGCGTGAAATTCGGTTTTGCCCGGCTGGAGGCTTTCGAGCCCGATCGCTGGCTCATCGAAGGCGATACCGTGAGCTTCGGCGCCCAGACCCTCGAGGTCAGGCACTGCCCGGGACACACCCCGGGCCACGTGGTGTTTTTTCACGCACCGAGCCGTCTGGCCATCGTGGGCGATGTGCTGTTTCAGGGCTCGATCGGGCGCACCGATTTTCCCCGTGGCGATTTCGATACCCTGATCCGTTCAATCACCGGGCGGCTGTGGCCGCTCGGCGATGACGTGGCCTTCGTGCCAGGTCACGGGCCGATGTCCACCTTTGGTGAAGAGCGCCAGAGCAATCCCTTCGTGGGCGACGACGCGCTGCGGGCTTGAGCACCGCAGTAGCCGTTTCAAGCGCTTTTGCCCGAGGCCCAGGAGTCCTTGAGGCTGACCGCCCGGTTGAACACCGGCTTGCCAGGCGTTGACTGGGTGCGGTCGGCGACGAAATACCCATGGCGCTCAAACTGGAAGCGGTCTTCCGGGGCGGCTTGCGCGAGCGAGGGCTCGAGCTGTGCCTCGATGACGCGCAGTGAATCGGGGTTGAGCGACTGCACATGGTCTCGGCCGCCGGCATCGGGGTGAGGATCGGCATAGAGCCGGTCGTAGAGCCGGACCTCGGCGGCGAACGCATGCGCGGCCGACACCCAATGGATGTTGCCCTTGACCTTGTAAAGATCGGCGCCGGGGGTGCCCGATTTCGAGTCGGCAAGATACTCGGCATGCACCGCGGTGATGCGGCCGGCGGCATCTTTGTCGAAGCCGGTGCATTGCACGACGTAGCCATAGCGAAGGCGGACCCGGTTGCCGGGGAAGAGCCGAAAGAAGCCCTTGGGGGCCTGCTCGGCAAAGTCTTCGCGCTCGATCCAGAGTTCTCTTGAGAAAGGAAACTCGCGACGGCCACGTTCGGGGTGTTGCGGGTGGACGGGCGCCGAGCAGGGTTCCGAGGCGCCCTCGGGGTAGTTGGTGATGATGAGCTTGAGGGGGTCGAGCACGGCCACGGCGCGTGCTGCGCTCACCTCAAGGTCGTCGCGCAGGGCCTGCTCGAGCACGCTCATGTCGATCCAGGAATCGGCCTTGGAGACCCCGATCCGTTCAGCAAACAGTTGTAGCGAGGCGGGCGTGTAGCCGCGTCGGCGCAGACCCACGATGGTGGGCATGCGCGGGTCGTCCCAGCCACCCACGAGGTCTCGTTGCACCAGTTCCTGCAGCCGGCGCTTGCTGGTGATGGCGTAGGTGAGATTGAGGCGGGCGAATTCGATCTGCTGAGGCAAGGGCCGCTCGAAAAAGCCGCCTTCGGCCAGGCGCTCGAGCAGCCAGTCGTACAGCGGGCGGTGGTCGGCGAACTCGAGCGTGCAGATCGAGTGGGTGATGTTCTCCAGGGCATCCGAGATCGGATGCGCGTAGTCGTACATCGGGTAGACGCACCAGCGCTTGCCGGTGCGGTGATGCTCGGCAAACCGGATCCGGTACAGCGCGGGGTCGCGCAGGTTCATGTTGGGCGAGGCCATGTCGATCTTGGCCCGCAGGATGTGGCTGCCCTCGGGGTGTTTGCCCTCGCGCATTTCTCGCAGCAGGCGCAGATTGTCATCGGGGCTGCGGGAACGATAAGGCGAGTCGGTGCCCGGCTCGGTGAGCGTGCCGCGTGTGGCGCGCATCTGCTCGGCGTTCTGCGAGTCGACGTAGGCATGCCCGGCCTGCACCAACGATTCGGCGAAGGCATAGAGCTGGTCGAAGTAGTCGCTGGCGTAGTAGAGGTTGTCTTCCTGGTCGTCCTGCCAGTCGAAGCCCAACCAGCGCACGGCATCGAGGATCGAGTCGACGTATTCCTGGTCTTCCTTGACGGGGTTGGTGTCGTCAAAGCGCATGTGGCAGCGCCCGCCATAATCGCGTGCCAGACCGAAGTTGAGGCAGATCGATTTGGCATGCCCGACGTGTAGGTAGCCGTTGGGCTCGGGCGGAAAGCGCGTACGGATGCGGGCGGTGTCAAGCGCGCCCTGACGCTGCGTGTCGGCCACGCCGGGCCGGCCCGCCCAGTGGCGTTGCGCATGCTTGTGTTGCGCCAGATCGGCCTCGATCTGGCCCCGAATGAAATTCGAGCTGCGGTCGGCGGCTTCAGACACCCAGCAGCTCCACTTCGAACAGTAGTGTGGCGTTGGGCGGGATCACGCCGCCAGCGCCGCGCGCACCGTAGCCCAACTGCGGCGGAATGATCAGCCGGCGGGTGCCACCGATCTTCATGCCGACGACGCCCTCATCCCAGCCCTTGATCACCTGACCCGCGCCGAGTGCGAACTCGAAGGGGTCGTTGCGGTCTTTGCTCGAGTCGAATTTGCGGCCGGCTTCGCCGTTCTCGTACAGCCACCCGGTGTAGTGCACGGTGGCGTAGGCCCCTGCCTGGGCGGTTTCGCCGTCGCCGGTGACGACGTCCTGGTACTGCAGCCCGGAGGCGGTGGTCTGGAAATCCATGGGGGTTTCTCCTTGAAAGGGGTTGACCGCTCGCGCGGCCGGGTGCCGGGTCAGCTGGTCGCGCAGCGCCTCGATCCGGGCGCGGTTGACGCCGAAGTCTTTGCGGCCCAGTCGCGAAGCCGATCGCACATGGATGAGGCCGGCGGGCGCATCCAGCAAAAACTCGACGTCATCGACGAACCTCATCCAGCGGCTCTCGAACTCGGCGTACAGGTAGCCTGGTTCATGGCTGATGATACGGGTGTTTGGCAGCGCTGCCACGAGCCCGGCCAGGCGCTCGAACCCGGCTTGCGCGTCCGCACCGGTCGGCAGCGGATCGATCTGGTGATACGGGGTTCGTGCAAAGCTCGACACCGCGTTCTCACGATCGGTGCCGATCGGTTGCAGCGCGCCGTTGACCACGCCCAGCAAGGCTGGCCTCTGGCCGGAGAAAATGCCCATGTGTGATCCTGTCAGCACGATTGCAAGCATCAGCCCGGCCAGCAGGGCCAGGCGCTTGAGCCATCGCCCCACTGTGTTTTTTCAGCCCCGCGAACCCGACAGCCGCTTGATCAGGCTGGAGGTGTCCCAACGTCCGCCGCCCATGCGCTGGACGTCTCCATAGAACTGATCCACCAACGCGGTGACTGGCAGGGCTGCGCCATTGCGGCGCGCCTCGTCCATGCACAGGCCGAGGTCCTTGCGCATCCAGTCGACCGCGAAGCCGAAGTCGAATTTGTCGTCGACCATGGTGCCGCCGCGGTTGTCCATCTGCCAGGACTGTGCCGCGCCTTTGCCGATGACTTCGAGTACCAGTTTCATGTCGATGCCAGACTTCTGGCCGAAGTTCACCGCTTCGGAGAGTCCCTGCACGAGCCCGGCGATACAGATCTGGTTGACCATCTTGGCAAGCTGGCCCGCGCCGCTTTCACCGATGCGGGTGAAGGCGCGGGCGAAGGCCATGCCGGTGGGCCGCACGGCGTCGAAGGCCGGCTGGTCGCCCCCGCACATCACCGTGAGCAGGCCGTTGACCGCCCCGGCCTGGCCGCCCGACACCGGGGCGTCGACGAAGTGCAGGCCGCGGTGCTGCGCCGCCGCGTGCAGTTCGCGCGCCACCGCGGCCGACGCGGTGGTGTGGTCGCAGAAGATGGCCCCTGCCTTCATGCCGGCGAAGGCGCCATGCTCACCGAGGACCACCGACCGGAGATCGTCATCGTTGCCCACGCAGGCAAACACGATGTCTGCATCATGCGCCGCCTGCCGCGGCGTGGGCGCCGAGGCGTCCCCGTACTCGGCAGCCCACTGGCTGGCCTTGGCCGAGGTCCGGTTATAGACGGTGACCTGGTGGCCGGCACGTTTGAGATGGCCCGCCATGGGGTAGCCCATGACGCCCAGCCCGATGAAGGCCACTTTCTTTGCGGGAACCGGATCGTAGGTTTTGCTGCTCATGTGGGGTGCTCCTGTGTGTCAGGCGGGGTGGCGTGCTCAGAAGCCGACCGCCGCACCATCGCGGCGGCTGTCGCTCGCGGCAACATAACCATCTTCGAGATTGTCGCTGAGGCGCCAGATGAACTGACCAGCACCGAAATCCATGTAGGGGTCGTCCACCTTGGCAATTTCGTGGCCTCGCGAGGCGAGATCGCTGACCACGGCGGCTTCCATCGTGTCCTCGATATCCACCGCCAGGCCGCGATTGACCTTCCATCGCGGGGCGTCGCAGGCCGCCTGCGGATGCTGGCCGTAATCGACCATGCGCACCAGCGTTTGCAGGTGCCCCTGGGGCTGCATGTTGCCGCCCATCACGCCAAAGCTCATCTGCGGCTGGCCGTCGCGCGTGAGGAAGGCGGGGATGATGGTGTGGAAGGGCCGCTTGCCAGGAGCCACGCAGTTGGGGTGCGCGGGGTCGAGCGTGAAGCCGTAGCCGCGATTCTGCAGCGACACGCCCACCCCGGGCACGACCACGCCCGAGCCAAAGCCCATGTAGTTGGACTGGATGAACGAGATCATCATGCCGCGTTCGTCGGCCGCGCTCAGATAGATGGTGCCGCCCGCCGGGGGCATGGTGTGCTCGAAATCGGTGGCGCGGGTGCGGCTGATGCGACCGGCAAGGGCCGCCAGACGGGCGTCATCGAGCAGGTCTTGGGCGCTGACCTGGGTCATGTAGCGCGCATCGGCCACGTGTCGATACACCTCCGAGAAAGCGGCTTTCATCGCCTCGATCTGCAGGTGGCGGCTGTCAGCCGAGTCGACGGGCAGGGCCTTCAGATCGAAGTGCGACAGGATGCCCAGCGCCATGAGTGCCGCGATGCCCTGGCCGTTGGGCGGAATCTCGTGCAGGGTGTAGCCGCGGTAATCGCGCGAAATCGTGCCGACCCACTCGGGCTTCCAGTCGCGCAGGTCGGCCAGCGTCATGGCACCCCCATGCGCTTTGGCATGGGCCGCAATCGCCTCGGCGGTCTCCCCTTCGTAGAAGTCTCGGCCACGGGTGGCGGCGATCCGCTCGAGGGTGCGTGCCGCGTCGGGAAAACAGAAGCGCTCGCCGATCTCGGGCGCTCGCCCGCGCGGCATGAAGGCCTGAGCGAATCCCGGCTGCGTGTGCAGTTTGTCGATTTGTGCGGCCCACTTGCGCTGCACAACGGGCGTGACGGCATAGCCACGCCGAGCCAGTTCGATGGCCGGTTGCAGCAGTTCATCGAAGGGCAGCGAGCCGAATTTTTCGTGCAGCGCTGCCCAGGCGCCCACCGCCCCCGGGATGGTGACGGCGCCCCAGCCGCGCATCGGAATCTTGCCCTCATGATGACGCTCGAACCAGGCGCGGTCCCAGGCGGCCGGCGCGCTCCCCGAGGCGTTCAGTCCGTGCAGGCGCTTGCCGTCCCAGATGATCGCGAAGGCGTCGCTGCCCAGGCCGTTGGAGACCGGCTCGACCACGGTGATGGCTGCTGCGGCTGCGATGGCTGCGTCGACCGCGTTGCCGCCGCGCGTGAGCATGCGCAGGCCCGCCTGCGCGGCCAGCGACTGCGAGGTGGCGACGAAGTTACGCGCAAATTGCGGCGTGCGAAAGGCCGGGTAGTGGTGGTGCCAGTTGAAGGGAGCGTGCATCACGTCGGGCATCCAAGTTGGGCAGCAAGGTCGAGAAAATCCCGGGCGTGAAAATCGATGTCCGGGGATCGGGTGAGATCTTTGAGGCCCGCCTCGACGCCTTGGGCACCGAACTCGAGCGGCCGCTCGATGTAGGCGGTGCGCAGGCCGCAGCGGGCTGCCGCGCGCAGATCATCCTTGTGGGCGGCCACCAGCATCACCTGCTCGGGCGGCAGCGCAAACACCTCGGCCACGCCCCGATAGGTCTCGGGATCGGGCTTGTAGTGACGGAACACTTCCGCCGAGAGAATGAGATCCCAGGGCAGCTGACCATGCCGGGCCAGATCGGCGAGCAGGCTAAGGTTGCCATTGGGCAGCGTGCAGACCTTGAAGCGCGCGCGCAGCGCGTGCAGCCCTGCTGCGGCATCGGGCCAGGGATCAAGCCGGTGCCACGCAAGATTGAGTTCGCGCCGCTGGGTTTCGCCGAGATGGCCAAGCCCGAAGTCGGGCAAGATGTCGTCGAGGATCATGCGGTGCAGATCGTCGATTCGGGTCCACCCCAGTTCGCCACTGCGCACCCGCTGCATGGCCGGGCGGTAGCCGTCGCGCCAGGCTGCGGCAACCGCCTCACACCGCGCGGCATCGAGCCCGAGTCCCATTTGGCCGACCTCCCGGCTGATCGAACCGTGCCAGTCGACCACGGTGCCGAAGACGTCGAAGGCCAGGATTTTGATGTCGGACACGGCGCGGGCTCGCAGGGCGAGGGAAACCCTAAATTTTAACAGAGAGCCGGCGTGCAAGGCGCTGGCGCCACCTGACGCGATCGGATATCGAGGGCATCGCCGCGGCTTCGTCTTGGTGCGCAAAGGTTCCGCTGGGTGCCGGTCTTGACGGGTTTGGTGCGCGGCAGTCCCGCCTTGAGGCTGCAAGCCCCTCGGTGTCCGGGGTTTTTGCGCCATCGAGGTGCGCGGGGCGTGTCCGGGTGCTGGGCACGGCTCTTGGGATGCCTGAAGCGCATCGCAGCGTGTCTGCTCTCCTCCTCGCCTTCAATCCTTCAACTTCCACAACCCAAAGGTGATTCGCATGAACCGTCGCTTCTCACTCAAGGCCATGGTCGCCGCCGTGGCGCTGGCAGCGGGCTCCTCCGCCGCGGTCGCTCAGAGCAATGCCCCGATCAAAATTGGCGTTCTGCATTCGCTGTCGGGCACGATGGCCATCTCTGAGACCGTGCTCAAGGACGTCGCCCTGATGGCGATTGAAGAAATCAACGCAGCGGGCGGTGTGCTTGGCCGCAAGCTTGAGCCCGTGATTGTCGATCCCGCCTCCAACTGGCCGCTGTTCGCAGAAAAGGCGCGTCAGCTGATCACCCAGGACAAGGTCGCGGTGACCTTCGGTTGCTGGACCTCGGTGTCTCGCAAGTCGGTCCTGCCGGTGTTCGAAGAGCTCAACAGCCTGCTCTTTTACCCCGTGCAGTATGAAGGCGAAGAGTTGTCGAAGAACGTGTTTTACACGGGGGCTGCGCCCAATCAGCAGGCCATCCCTGCGGTGGAATACCTGATGGGGGCCGACGGCGGTGAGGCCAAGCGCTTCTTCCTGCTGGGGACCGATTACGTGTACCCGCGCACGACCAACAAGATCCTGCGCGCCTTCCTCAAGTCCAAGGGCGTGAAGGATTCGGATATTGAAGAGGTCTACACGCCTTTCGGTCACTCCGATTATCAGACCATCGTGGCCAACATCAAGAAGTTCTCGGCGGGTGGCAAGACGGCGGTCATCTCGACGATCAATGGCGACTCCAACGTGCCCTTCTACAAGGAACTCGGCAACCAGGGACTCAAGGCCACGGACGTTCCGGTGGTGGCTTTCTCGGTGGGTGAGGAGGAACTGCGCGGCGTCGATACCAAGCCGCTGGTGGGTCACCTCGCCGCATGGAACTACTTCATGTCGGTGAAGAACCCCGAGAACGACGGCTTCATCAAGAAGTGGACGGCGTACGCTCGGGCCAAGAAGCTGCCGGGTGCGGACAAGCCGCTCACCAACGATCCGATGGAGGCCACCTACATCGGCATCTACATGTGGAAGCAGGCGGTCGAGAAAGCGGGCAGTACCGATACCGACAAGGTGATCGCTGCCATGGCGGGTCAGACCTTCAAGGCGCCTTCGGGCTTTGTCGCCAAGATGGATGAGCGCAATCATCACCTCCACAAACCGGTGTTCATCGGCGAGGTACGGGCGGACGGTCAGTTCAATGTCGTCTGGAAAACGTCGGGTCCGGTCAAGGCTGCACCCTGGAGTCCGTACATCCCCGGTAACGACAGGAAGAAGGACGAGCCGGACGGTCGCTCGAAGTAATCGCTGACCGGGTTTCCGGATGATGCGGCGCCTGTACGGGTTCCTGGTTTGTCTGGCGGGTCTGCTTCTGCCCCTGAGCGCCTGGCCGCTCACGCAGGAGCTGGCCCTGCGGATGGCCAGCGGCGACAACACCTCGCGCATTGCTGCGATGCGCGAGGCGGTCGATGCCGCCGATACCGGTGCTGCCCCCTTTCTGCAGCAGATGCTCGACGGCAATGTCCGGGTCACCGCAGCGGGCCGTGCGCTGATCGTTCGCGGCAGTGGCGCGGTCGATGCGGTGAGTGGGGCGCAGGCCGAACTCGAGTCGGGCGCCGACGAACCGGTCATCAATAACCGGATGCGACGCGAAATCGCAGCCGCGATCGGTGCCCTGGGGGTGTTCTCCGAGGATCGCAGCACCCGGCTGAGCGCCGCGCAGTCGCTGGTCAAATCGCCTGACCTGGCTCGACTGGCCCTGGTCGAGCGCGCTCTGGCGAGCGAAAAGGATCCGGCGATCCAAGGCGTACTGGACTCCGCGCGGTCGCTCATCCTGCTGGCCTCGCCAGACCTTGAAAAGAAGCTCGCGGCCATCTGGGCGATCGGCCGCGAAGGCGGCCCGCAGGCCAAGGCGCTGCTCATGGCCAGGCTCGCAGGTGAGGGCGACCGCGCCGTCGAGCCCGATGCGAAAGTGCGAGCGGCCTTGCGTCAGGCCGTCAGCCAGATCGAGGCACGAATGGTCTGGTATGAGCGTCTTGGCCTGGCCTTTGCCGGGGTCAGTCTGGGCAGCATCCTGTTGCTGGCGGCCCTGGGCCTGGCGATCACTTACGGGTTGATGGGCGTGATCAACATGGCCCATGGCGAGTTGATGATGATTGGGGCCTACGCGACGTGGCTGGTGCAGGGCGCTTTCCGGTCCTGGGCGCCACAATGGTTTGATGCCTACCTGCTGGCGGCCCTGCCTGTGGCGTTTCTGGCTGCGGCGGGGGTGGGGGCGGTGCTCGAGCGCACGGTGATCCGCTTTCTCTATGGTCGTCCGCTCGAGACCCTGCTCGCCACCTGGGGTATCAGCCTCATGCTCATGCAGGCGGCCCGCAGCCTGTTTGGCGCGCAAAATGTGTCGGTTGAGAACCCTTCATGGATGTCCGGCGGCGTGACGCTGGCCGCCAACCTCGTGTTGCCCTGGAATCGGATCGTCATCATTGCCTTCGCCATGCTGGTGCTGCTGGGGGTTGCGCTGATGCTCGCGCGCACGCGCTTGGGGCTCTTCGTTCGGGCCGCGACCCAGAACCGCACGATGGCGCGTTGTGTGGGCGTGCCCACGCGTCAGGTCGATACGCTGGCTTTTGCGCTGGGGTCTGGGATCGCGGGGCTCGCGGGCTGCGCGTTGTCACAGATCGGCAATGTCGGGCCCGACCTGGGGCAGGCCTACATCATCGATTCCTTCATGGTGGTGGTGCTGGGCGGGGTCGGCCAGCTCGCCGGGGCGGTCAGTGCCGCGCTGGGCCTTGGGGTCATCAACAAGCTGATCGAGGGAATGTCGGGCCCGGTGATCGCGAAAATCGCGGTCCTGCTCATCATCGTCGCCTTCATTCAGAAACGGCCGCAGGGACTTTTCGCCCTGCGCGGGCGCAGTGCCGAGGCGTGATGCGACCGTTTCTGGCTCCGTCTGAAAAGCTCATGCTGGGGCTTGTGCTGGCTCTGGTGGTGCTGGTCATTCCGGTCTGCAATCTGATGCTGGCCGCAGGTCACCCGCTGCATCTGTCCGATTACTTCGTGACCCTGCTGGGCAAGATCACCTGCTACGCGATCGCCGCGCTCGCGATGGGCCTGGTGTGGGGCTACGCGGGCATTCTCTCGCTGGGGCACGGGCTCTTCTTTGCGCTGGGTGGCTACGCCATGGGCATGTACCTCATGCGCAGCATCGGGCGTGACGGCCACTACAAGAGCGAGCTCCCCGATTTCATGGTGTTTCTCGACTGGAAGTCCCTGCCCTGGCATTGGCAGTTCACCGACCAGTTCTGGTGGGCCCTGCTGCTGGTGGTGGCGGTGCCGGGTGTGCTCGCTTTTGCGTTCGGCTATCTGGCTTTCCGCTCGCGCATCAAGGGGGTGTACTTTTCAATCATCACCCAGGCACTCACCTACGCTGCGATGCTGCTCTTTTTTCGCAACGAGACGGGCTTCGGCGGCAACAACGGCTTTACCGACTTCAAGCGGATTCTCGGCTTCCCCATTGCTTCGGCGAGCACCCGGGCTGCGCTCTTCGTGCTGAGCGCGCTGGTGCTGGTGGGGTGCTTTCTTTTCTGCCGCTGGCTGGTGCGATCCAAGTTCGGGCGAGTGCTGATGGCGATTCGTGATGCGGAAAGTCGTGTGATGTTCTGCGGTTACGACCCGCTCTGGTACAAGCTGGGCGTGTGGACGCTATCCGCCATGATGTGCGGCGTGGCCGGGGCGCTCTATGTCCCCCAGGTCGGCATCATCAATCCGGGCGAGATGTCGGCCGCCAATTCGATCGAGATCGCAATCTGGGTCGCCGTGGGCGGGCGCGGAACCCTCATCGGTCCCATCGCAGGGGCCTTCCTTGTCAATGGCGCCAAAAGTTGGTTCACCGTGGCGTGGCCGGAGTTCTGGCTGTACTGCCTGGGTCTGCTGTTCGTTCTCACGACCTTGCTGCTGCCCCAGGGGGTGGTGGGGCTGGTGACAACGCTGCGGGCACGTCTTGCGGGCGCGTCGTCGCCGCGCGAGCGGCCGGCAGGCGCCGCAGCAGGCCCTTCGGAGTCGTCAACATGACCGCATCGACGCCGCTCAGGCCGAGCGATGCACTGGTCTCGGGCGGCCAGCACCCCGGCTTCGGCCGCATCAAGTCGGGGGACGTCGATCTCAGCCACGGCGTGGCGCTCTACCTCGAGGGCATTTCGGTGTCCTTTGACGGCTTCAAGGCGCTCAATGCCCTGTCCCTGTCGCTCGATGTGGGTGAACTTCGTTGCGTCATCGGCCCCAATGGTGCCGGCAAGACCACGATGATGGACGTCATCACTGGCAAGACCCGTCCTGATGAAGGCCAGGCGTTTTTCGGTCAGACCGCCGACCTGCTCAAACTGCGCGAGCCGGAGATTGCGCGGCTGGGCATCGGGCGCAAGTTTCAGAAACCCACCGTGTTCGAAGACCTCTCGGTGTTCGAGAACCTGGAACTGGCGCTCAAGGCAGACAAGCGTGCGCGTGGATCACTGCGCTGGCGTCTGAGCGGTGCGCAGCGCGATCGGATCGACGCCTTGCTCGCGCAGGTCCGCCTCACCGACGAGCGCCTGCGCCAGGCGGGCACCCTCTCGCATGGGCAGAAGCAGTGGATCGAGATCGGCATGCTGCTGGCGCAGGACCCCATGGTGCTGCTGCTTGATGAGCCCGTGGCCGGCATGACCGATGGCGAAACGGCCCGCACGGCTGAACTGCTCCTCGAACTCGAGGGCAAGCACTCCATCATGGTGGTGGAGCACGACATGGACTTCATCGCCAGCATTGCCAGGCGCGTGACCGTGCTTCATGAGGGAAGTGTCCTGGCCGAGGGGCGCTTGGCCGAGATTCAGGCTGACGAGCGCGTCATCGAAGTTTATCTGGGGCGCTGAGCGATGCTGAAGCTCGGGGGGGTCAACCAGTTCTACGGCGGCAGTCACATCCTGCGCAATGTCAGCCTTGAGGTACCGCACGCGGCGGTCACCGTGCTGCTGGGCCGCAACGGGGTGGGTAAGAGCACGCTGCTTCGTTGCCTGATGGGCGTATTGCCGATCCGCAGCGGTCGGATCGAGTTCGATGGCCAGACGATTTCGCACTTGCCTCCCGAGCGGCGGGCCGCGCTCGGCATCGCCTATGTTCCGCAGGGCCGCGAAATCTTTGCCCGCCTGACGGTCCTGGAAAATCTCCGTATGGGGTTGGCGACCGCAGGCCGTGGGGCCGACATTCCCGCCGAATTGTTTGAACTTTTTCCGGTGCTGCGCGCCATGCTCAACCGGCGCGGCGGCGACCTCTCGGGCGGCCAGCAGCAGCAACTGGCGATCGCCCGGGCGCTTGCCATGCGGCCTCGCCTGCTGATTCTCGATGAGCCGACCGAGGGCATCCAGCCTTCGATCATCAAGGACATCGAGCGCGTGATCCGTCTCCTGGCCTCTCGAGGGGATATGGCGATCCTTCTGGTCGAGCAGTATTACGATTTCGCCCGGGCGCTTGCCGACCATTACGCCGTCATGTCCCGGGGCGAGGTGATCCGCAGCGGTCTGGCCGCCAACATGGAACGCGACAAGGTTCGGGACATGGTGGCGATTTGAGCGGCATACGCGCTCACGATTTCGGCTGAGAGCCTCGCCCGGATGAATGCCCCCGATCCGATCTCCCTTGCCCGCAGTGCCTGGCCGGCGAGCCTCGATCTGCGCTTTGCCCGTCAGGGCGCGCGCACGGTGCCGACCCTGCGCGCCCATCGCGGGCCCCTGCGGATCCAGAAAGGCTTCACGCCCGAGGGACCGGATCTGTGGCATCAGGTGATCGTGCACCCTCCTGGCGGGATTGCCTCGGGCGATTCACTTGATATCCGCGTCGGCGTCGAGGCGCACGGTCGGGCACTGCTCACGTCGCCGGGCGCTGCCAAGTGGTATCGCGCCAACCCTCACGCGCCCCAACCCCTGGCGCGACAGTCCCTGCACCTGTCGGTGGCCGATGGTGCAAGCCTCGAATGGTTGCCGCTCGAAACCATCGTCTTCGATGGTGCGCAGGCTCAATGGCAAAGCCGCTTCGAACTGACGGGATCGGCGGTTCTGGTGGCCGCCGAGCTGGTCTGCCTGGGTCGGCCTGCATCGTCGCTCGGCTTTGATTCTGGAGAGCTGCGCTGGAATATCGAGCTTGTGCGTGACGATCGCTTGCTATTCTGTGAGCAGGCGGTGTTGTCGGGTGGATCGGCTGCGCTGCGCGCGCGCAGCGGCCTGGCGGGCCTCAGCGCCTTTGGCAGCCTGCTGCTGGCGGCCGACGAGCCCCGCATCGGCCCGCTGATCGAGCGCGTGCGCGAGCTCGAGGCCGACTTTCCGGGCGACTGGGCCATCACGGCCTTGCCGGGGCTGGCGCTGCTGCGCTGGCGCGGTGACGGTGCCGAGGTGGGCTGGCGCGTGTTGCGAGCGGCCTGGAAAGCCTGCCGGCCGCTACTCTTGAGCAGGCCCGCCTGCGAACCCCGAATTTGGGCGACATGACACCGGACACTGGTGCTGGAGGATGCTTCGATGGAACTGACGCCGCGCGAACGCGACAAATTGCTGATCTTTACCGCCTCGCTGCTTGCCGAACGGCGCAAGGCCCGGGGGCTCAAGCTCAATTATCCCGAGGCGGTGGCCTACCTTAGCGCGGCCATCATGGAAGGCGCGCGCGACGGCCGGACAGTGGCCGAGTTGATGCAGGCGGGCACGACCTTGCTGTCTCGCGCCGACGTGATGGAGGGGGTGGCCGAGATGATCCCCGAAATTCAGGTCGAGGCCACCTTCCCCGACGGCACCAAGCTGGTCACGGTACACCAGCCCATCGTCTGATTCTCAGGAGCGTGCAGATGTCCAGCGCCAGTTCTTCTCATGCCGGGGCCGACGGCCTCGTTCCCGGTGCGATCGATACCCTCGAGGGTGACATCGAACTCAATGTCGGGCGGCCTACGCTGAGTGTGCAGGTGGCCAATCGCGGCGACCGGCCCGTACAGATCGGTTCGCACTATCACTTCTTCGAGGTCAACGAGGCACTGGACTTCGACCGCGCCGCCTCGCTGGGCTACCGGCTCAACATCGCTGCCGGGACGGCCGTTCGCTTCGAGCCCGGTCAGACCCGGACGGTCGAACTCGTAGCGTTGTCGGGCGAGCGAATCGTGCACGGATTTCAAGGCAAGGTGAACGGCAAGCTTCCGGAGATCAAGCGATGAAGATCAGCCGACGCGCGTATGCAGATATGTACGGCCCCACCGTGGGTGACCGCGTGCGGCTTGCCGACACGGGCTTGTGGATCGAGGTGGAACAAGACCGCACGATCTATGGCGAGGAGGTCAAGTTCGGCGGCGGCAAGGTGATCCGCGACGGCATGGGGCAGGGGCAGCGGTTGGCTGCCGAGGTGGCCGATACCGTCATCACCAACGCCCTCATTCTCGACTGGTGGGGCGTGGTGAAAGCCGACATCGCCATCAAGAATGGCCGCATTGCCGCAATCGGTAAGGCCGGCAATCCCGATATTCAGCCTGGCGTCGATATCGTCATTGGCGCGAGCACCGAGGTGATCGCGGGCGAGGGCTCGATCATCACGGCAGGCGGCATTGACACCCACATCCACTTCATCTGCCCGCAGCAAATCGACGAGGCCCTCGCGTCCGGTGTCACCACCATGATTGGTGGCGGCACGGGCCCCGCCACGGGCACCAATGCCACGACCTGTACGCCAGGCCCCTGGCATCTGGCCAACATGCTCAAGGCGGCCGAGGGCTTTGCCATGAACCTGGGCTTCACGGGCAAGGGCAATGCCTCCAACCCCGAGGCGCTGGCCGAGCAGGTGCGGGCCGGGGCGATCGGGCTCAAGCTTCATGAAGACTGGGGTACCACGCCTGCGGCGATCGATACCTGCCTGAGCGTGGCCGACCGGTACGACGTGCAAGTGGCGATTCACACCGACACGCTGAATGAATCAGGGTTTGTCGAGACCACGATCGCGGCGTTCCGTGACCGCACCATCCACACCTATCACACCGAAGGTGCAGGCGGTGGCCATGCGCCCGACATCATCCGCGTGTGCGGCCTGCCCAACGTGTTGCCCTCATCCACCAACCCGACGCGCCCCTACACGGTCAATACCATCGACGAGCATCTGGATATGCTCATGGTCTGCCACCACCTCGACGCGAACATTCCCGAAGATGTCGCCTTCGCCGAGAGCCGCATTCGACGGGAGACCATCGCCGCCGAGGACATCCTCCACGATCTGGGGGCCTTTTCGATGATGTCTTCCGACTCGCAGGCCATGGGTCGCGTGGGCGAGGTGATCCTGCGCTGCTGGCAGACCGCCCACAAAATGAAGGCGCAACGCGGTGGCCTGCCAGGCGACGGCGCACGCCACGACAATGCGCGCGCCAAGCGCTACATCGCCAAGTACACGATCAACCCCGCGATCACGCATGGCATCGCGCACGAAGTGGGTTCGGTCGAGGTGGGCAAACTGGCCGATCTGGTGTTGTGGAAGCCCGCCTTCTTTGGCGTCAAGCCCACCATGATCCTGAAGGGTGGGCAGATCGTGCTGGCTGCGATGGGCGACCCCAATGCCTCGATCCCCACGCCGCAACCCGTGCACTATCGCCCGCAGTTCGGTGCCTACGGGCGCGCCCTGGCCGATTGCTCGGTGAGCTTTGTCTCGCAGGCGGCGCTCGAGGCCGGCCTGCCCGCGCAGTTGGGCCTTGCGCGCCGCGCGGTGGCGGTTCGCGGGATGCGCACGCTGCGAAAAACCGATCTCATTCACAACAACGCCATGCCGCACATCGAGGTGGATCCGCAGACCTATGAGGTGCGCGCAGACGGCGTGCTGCTCACCTGTGAACCCGCGAGCATCCTGCCGATGGCGCAACGCTACTTCCTCTTCTGAACAGGGCTCGCGTCATGCTGATTTTCAACCGTATCGGCGGAGCCGTCGAACAACTCGTGGGTGAACTGGCGCTGAGCTTCGAATGGCGTCAGAAGTCGCGCATGCGGGCCAGTATCGAGTCAGGCGCTCAGGCGGGGCAGGCGGTGGGTTTCGATCTGCCCCGGGGCACGGTGCTGCGCGACGGCGAACTCATCAGCACCGGGTCGGGTGAGTCGCTGCGGATTCGAGCGGCCGCCGAGGAACTGCTTCATGTCAGCGCCGAGGGGCCGACCGCGCTGGCGCGTATCGCCTATCACCTGGGTAACCGGCATGTGCCGGTGCAGGTGGGCGAGGGGTGGTTGCGTCTGCAGTACGACCATGTGCTCGAGGGTATGGTTCGGGGCCTGGGCGGTCGTATCGATCTGGTCGATGACAGCTTCGACCCCGAGAGCGGCGCCTACGGGCATGGCCGTCATGCGCACTCGCACGCGCAGGGGCATGGCCACGGCCATGCGCATTCGCATGAGTCGACCCAGGCTGCCAGCCTGGATGCCGCAGGTGGTTCGGTCGCCGTGTCGGGTAAGCATGTCGACGCGCGCCATGCCCCGCGCATTCATGACTTTCTACCCGAAGCGCCCTCCGCATGATGCCTGCACGCGGCCTGCTCGCGCTGATGCGGCTCGCCAGTCCGGCCTTGCCGATCGGTGGATTCAGCTATTCGC
>CAIVPX010000077.1 GCA_903907905.1 uncultured bacterium
CCGAAACAGGCTCCGATCGTCCATGCGGCTCGCGCGCACGATCTTGCCGGGGTTCATCAGCCCGTGCGGATCGAACAGGTCTTTCACTTCCTCGAAGGCCAGTGTCAGTCGCGGCCCGAACTGCCAGGCCACCCATTCGCTTCGCACCAGTCCGTCGCCGTGCTCACCGGAGAATGCGCCCTTGAAGCGCCGCACCAGTTGCGCTGCCTCTTCAGCGATCCGGCGCATGCGCGCGGCCCCGCCATCGGGTCCGTCCGCGCGCATGTCAAGAATGGGCCGCACATGCAGCGTGCCGACCGAAGCATGGGCATACCAGGTGCCCCGGGTGCCGTTGCGCGCAAACACCTCGGTGAGTTGGTCGGTGTACTCGGCCAGGTGCTCGAGCGGCACGGCGCAGTCTTCGATGAAACTGACGGGTTTACCGTCACCGCGCAGCGACATCATGATGTTGAGACCCGCTTTGCGTACCTCCCAGAGCGCCTTCTGGGCGCGCTCGTCAGTCATCTCGACCACCGCACCCGGCAGGCCCAAATCGGCCACGAGTTCCACCAGTTGCTTGAGGCGCTGGGTGATCCGCGCGCGGTCATCCCCTGCGAATTCGACCAGCAGCACCGCCTGCGGCCTCTGCGCGTCGCGCTGGATGAGTGCCGCGTCGATCACCGGGCGAAAAGCCGGGTTGGCGCGCGCCAGATCGATCATGGTGCGATCCACCAGTTCCACCGCCACCGGGCCCAGTTTGACGATGTGCTGCGCACTGGCCATCGCCGTATGAAAGTCCGGGAAATTGACCACCCCCAGCACGCGCGCATGAGGCAAGGGCGAGAGCTTGAGCTTCAGGCGCCGAAAGCAAGCCAGCGTGCCTTCGGAACCGACCAGCAGGTGCGCCAGATTGACCGACCCGTCCGGGGTGTAGGGGCGCTCGGACTGCGGGTGAAACACGTCGAGGTTGTAGCCCCCCACGCGCCGCATCACCCGGGGCCAGACCCGCTCGATCTCGTCGCGCTCGCGCGCGCCAAGGGAAAAAAGTTGCGACACCAGCGCGCTGCTGCGCGGCGATGACAGGGGGCGGCCGGCGCTCGCGCCGAACGGACCGAAGTGCTCGCGGGTGCCATCGGCAAGCAACGCGTCGATACCCAGCACGTTGTGCACCATGTTGCCGTAGGCGATCGAGCGCGATCCGCAGGAATTGTTGCCCGCCATCCCGCCCAGCGTGGCCTGCGCCGACGTGGACACGTCCACCGGAAACCACAGCCCGTGAGGCTTCAACTGGGCGTTGAGATGATCGAGCACGATCCCGGGTTGCACCTCGACGGTGCGGGCCGTGGGATCAAGCTCGATCACCCGATTGAGGTGACGGCTCATGTCGATCACGAGCGCCTCGCCCACCGTCTGACCGCACTGGCTGGTGCCCGCACCGCGCGGCAGGATGGGGACCTTCATCTCGGCCGCGAGATCGAGGGTGGCGGCCAGATCCTCCTCATCGGCGGGGAGCACAACGCCTACCGGCGTCTGCTGGTAAATGGAGGCATCGGTCGCATACCGACCCCGGGTAAACGGGTCGAAATGCACCGCCCCCTTCAGCACGCGCCGCAGGCGCTGAGCGAGGCGGCTGCGCTCGAGCGAGGCTGAGGAGGAGAAGCCGATGGGAGAGGTTGAAACGACGGCAGACATATGAAAGCGCGTGGCAATGGGGGGCAGGCTCTACAATCGCGCCCATTAGACACCAAGGCAGGCGACGCCCCCGGCTCAGCCCTACGGCCCGACAGACAACGGAGCAGCAATGAAACTACCCAGCGGTATCAGGCTCGACTCGCACCCGATCGGCCGGCATTTCCTGCAGATTCCAGGCCCCACCAACGTTCCGGACCGGGTGCTTCGAGCGATCGACCATCCCACGATCGACCACCGCGGCCCGGAGTTCGGCGCGCTCGGCCTGCACGTGCTCGCGGGCATCCGCAAGATCTTTCAGACCGAGCAGCCGGTCATCATCTATTCGGCCTCGGGCACCGGCGCCTGGGAAGCCGCGCTGGTCAACACCCTCTCTCCCGGCGACCGGGTACTGATGATCGAAACCGGTCAGTTTTCGGCGCTCTGGAAGCGACTGGCCGAGCGCCTCGGACTCATTCCGGACTACATCGAGGGCGACTGGCGCCAAGGAATCGACCCCGACGTGATCCGCGCCCGACTGGCCGCTGATACCGAGCATCGTATTCGTGCGGTCTGCGCGGTGCACAACGAAACCTCGTCGGGCATCACCTCCGACATCGCCGCGGTGCGGCGGGCGATCGATGCGGTCGGGCACCCCGCCCTGCTCATGGTCGATACCGTGTCATCGCTGGGCTCCATCGACTATCGGCACGACGAGTGGGGGGTGGACGTCACCATTGCCGGCTCGCAAAAGGGCATGATGCTGCCGCCCGGGCTGGGTTTCAACGCCATCAGCGCCCGAGCCCTCGAAGCCTCGCGCACCGCCAGACTTCCTCGGGCCTTCTGGGCCTGGGATGACATCCTGGTGGCCAACGAGAAGGGCTACTGGCCCACCACCCCGTCGACCAATCTGCTGTATGGGCTAGCCGAAGCCGTCGACATGCTGCTTGAGGAAGGCCTGCCCCGGGTCTTCGAGCGCCATCAGCGCCATGGCGAAGCCACCCGCCGGGCGGTGCGTGCCTGGGGGCTCGAAGTGCTCTGCAGCAACCCGGCCCATTACAGCCCCGTGGTCACGGCCGTGGTCATGCCCGAGGCTGGCGGCGGCAAACGCCACGATGCCGACGCGCTGCGCAAGCTCGTGCTCGAGCGCTTCAACATGTCCTTGGGCACGGGCCTGGGCAAACTTGGCGGCTGGGTCTTTCGCATCGGGCACCTGGGCGACTTCAATGATCTGTCGCTGCTGGGGGCGCTGGGCGGCGTCGAGATGGGACTTGCGCTCGCGGGCGTCCCCCACCGGCCGGGCGGCGTTCAGGCAGCGATCGACTATCTGGGTCAGTGCGCAGGCGCACCGCGATGAGCCGCACCCGCGCGACGGCGGGCGCCCCGCCGAGGCTCGCGCGTCGCACCGACCGGATCGCGCCGTTCAAGGTGATGGAACTGGTGAAGCAGGCCAGTGCACTGAAGGCTTCCGGTCACCCCGTCATCCAGTTGAACATCGGTGAGCCCGACTTCACCGCGCTACCGGCCGTGGTCGCCGCACTCGAACGGGCGGCCCGTTCCGGCCTGACCCAGTACACGCCCGCCACCGGCATCGAACCGCTGCGCGCGGCCATTGCCCGCGACTACGGCGAGCGCTATGGCCTCGACATCGCACCCTCGCGCATCATCATCACCGCAGGCGCATCGGCCGCGCTCCTGCTGGCCTGCTGTGCCCTGGTCGACACGGGCGACCGGGTGCTGCTCACCGATCCCAGCTATCCCTGCAACCGCCACTTCGTGAGCGCCTTCGACGGTATCCCCGATCTTGTCCCCGTGGGTCCCGACACCCGGTTTCAAATGACCCGGGCCCTGCTCGAGTCGCACTGGACCGCGCAGACCCGAGGCACCCTGCTGGCAACGCCGGCCAATCCAACCGGCACCTCGATTCCTCACGACGAACTCGGCGCCATCATCGAGTCGGTGCGCGCCCGCGCGGGCTTCACGATCGTCGATGAAATCTACCTGGGGCTCAGCTACGACACGCCGCCCCGGTCGGCCCTCGCCTTCGGCGACGACCTCGTGGTCACCAACAGTTTCTCGAAGTACTTCAGCATGACGGGCTGGCGCCTGGGCTGGCTGGTGGTGCCCGAGAGCCTGGTCGGCACCTTCGAGAAGCTGGCGCAGAATCTTTTCATCTGCGCCTCAGCACTGGCCCAGCAGGCCGCGCTCGCGTGTTTCGAACCCGAGTCGCTGGCGATCTTCGAAGCGCGTCGGCAAAGCCTGAAAGAGCGCCGCGATTTCATCGTGCCGGCGCTTCGCCAGGCAGGGCTCGACGTGCCCGTCACGCCGGACGGCGCGTTCTACGTTTACCTCGACTGCGCCAGGCTCGGCATGGACAGCGGCCGTTTCGCCCAGCGCCTGCTGGACGAGGCCCATGTTTCCATCGTGCCGGGCCATGACTTCGGCACCCATGATGCCGATCGCTACCTAAGGCTGTCCTACGCCACCGAGCGAAGCCTGATCGAAGAGGCGGTCGGCCGAATCGCCCGCCTGCTCGCGCGCTGAGAGGGGTTCACGCGCAACCTCGATCATGCGCGCGCGCGCGGCCAGCACCTTCACGCCATAGCCGCCATCGCTCGGCAGACGTGCGGCCCCGACGTAGGACTTGAGCGCCCCCTCGATACTGCCCTCGCGATGCAGGTAGGACTTGAGCAGCCCGGCACCGACCCGAATGTTCACCGACGGGTCAAAGGCGGCGGCCGCGCCGCCGAAGGGCGCGAGGCGATCGGTATGAACGTGCGTGCGAATCTGCATGAGCCCCTGCGCGCCGCGATCGCTTTGCGCCTGCGGGTTGAAGGACGACTCGATCGCAATCACCGCCAGGATCAGCACCGGATCCAGCGTGAGTTCATTCGCAGTGCGAAACGCCAGCGCCACCAGCTTGGCTGCGTCGGGCGGCCTGACCCGAAAGGTCTGGGCAATAAACCGGGAGAGCCGGCTCTGTTCGAGCCCGAACACCGGCTGCGGCTCCGCAAAGATTGCACGCAGCAGGCCCTCCGCATGCGCCAATACGGCCCGATGCTGCGCCTGCTCTCTGTTGAAGCTCAGCGAGGCATCGTCATCGGGTGCGGTCACAGGCGAGGCCGCGAGCGCCAGGGCGAGGAGACACGCGCGCAGTATTGAACCCGGCTGCGCCCAGTTACAGGCTGCGGGCGGGGCAGGCGAACGCCCCACAGCAAAGGAAAATCGGTGCTTCATGGCCACTCCTGGCAGGAAGTTGAATTTTTCCGACGCCGGCGAGCCCTCGCACACGCGAGGGTGGGCATCAACGATGCGAGAGCGAGGCTTGTGCGCCATCAATCGGTCGATGGCGTTAGATCAAACTTTCGAAGTGGAGGGCTGCGAATTGTAGGAAGGCATGGCCCCGTGTTCAAGCATTTGCAGGCACGGGCCGATGAATGGCCATCCGGCGCTTACGGCAGTGACGATGCGAGAATCCGCTCTGACGCCCGACTGACAGGACCCGACCATGCAATATGCCGATCTCCGTGACTTCATCGCCCAGCTCGAGCGCCAGGGCGAACTGCGTCGCATCGGTACGCCGGTATCGCCCCGATTCGAGATGACCGAGATCGCCGATCGCGTGCTGCGCGCGCAGGGCCCTGCGCTGCTGTTCGAAACCCCGCAGGCAGGCTCGAAGCGCTGGTCGATGCCCGTGCTCGCCAATCTTTTTGGCACGCCCAAACGCGTCGCGCTCGGCATGGGCGAATCGTCCACCGACGCGCTTCGCGAAGTCGGGAAACTCCTCGCCTATCTCAAGGAACCGGAACCGCCCAAGGGCCTGCGCGACGCCTGGGAAAAGCTCCCTGTGCTGCGCCAGGTGCTCAACATGAGTCCCCGGGAGACCTCGTCGCCGGTCTGCCAGAGCGAGGTCATCGAAGGCTCGGCTGTCGATCTCGGCAACTTGCCCATCCAGACCTGCTGGCCGGGCGACGCCGCACCGCTCATCACCTGGGGTCTCGTGATCACGCGTGGTCCGTCCAAGACGCGGCAAAACCTGGGGATCTACCGGCAGCAGATTATCAGCCGCAACCAGACAATCATGCGCTGGCTGGCCCACCGGGGCGGGGCGCTCGATTTCCGGGATCACACCCTCGCGCACCCGGGCACCCCGTTTCCGATGGCGGTGGCGCTCGGTGCCGATCCTGCAACGATTCTCGGCGCGGTCACGCCGGTGCCGGACAGCCTCTCCGAGTACCAGTTCGCCGGACTGCTGCGCGGCGCACGCACCGACATCGCGCGCTGTCTGGGCAGCGATCTCAAGGTGCCCGCCAATGCGGAAATCGTGCTGGAAGGCGCCATCCGGCCCGACCCCGACGGCGCGCTCACCCGCGCGCACGCCGCCGCGCTGGGCTGGAAGAGTGAGCTGCCCGCGAGCGCATTGACGGGCTACGAGATGGCGCTCGAAGGGCCCTATGGCGATCACACCGGCTACTACAACGAACAGGACTGGTTTCCGGTGTTCACCATCGATCGCATCACGCAACGCCGGCAGCCGATCTATCACACGACCTACACCGGCAAGCCCCCCGACGAACCGGCCATTTTGGGCGTGGCGCTCAATGAGGTCTTCGTCCCGATCCTCTGCCGCCAGTTCAGCGAGATCGTCGACTTTTATCTGCCGCCCGAAGGCTGCTCCTATAGGCTGGCCGTCGTGTCGATGCGCAAGCAGTACCCCGGACACGCCAAGCGCGTGATGTTCGGCATCTGGAGCTTTCTGCGCCAGTTCATGTACACCAAGTTCATCATCGTGGTCGACGATGACGTGGACGTGCACGACTGGAAAGAGGTGATCTGGGCGCTGACCACCCGGGTGGATCCAGTCCGCGACACCCTGCTTGCCGAGAATACCCCCATCGACTACCTCGACTTCGCCTCGCCGGTATCCGGCCTGGGTTCGAAGATGGGCATCGATGCCACCAACAAGTGGCCAGGCGAGACGCAGCGGGAATGGGGTCATCCGATCAGCATGGACCCTGCGGTGCGCACGCGCGTCGACGCGATGTGGCAGGACCTCGGTCTCTGAAGCGCGGCCCGCGCGAAGCGTCCGCGATGCGACCGGGTCAGCCCTGCTCGTAAACCCAACGCAGGAAGGCGTCCTGCGCAGGTTGCGCACCCAGGATGGGCTCGCCATTGATGATCATGACCACGGCATAGCGACGCCCCGACGCGGCATCGACATAGCCTGCAATCGATTTCACATCTCGCAGGCTTCCGGTCTTGATCCAGGCGCGCCCCACGAGAGGATGCCGGTGCAGACGTGCGCGCATCGTCCCGTCAATGCCCACCTGCGGCATCGACAGCCGAAGCAGATCGCCGTGCGCATCCCTCGACGCGTAGATCAGCAGTCGCGCGAGGCTCGCCGGACTGATGCGCTCGTCTCGGGAGAGCCCAGAGCCGTTATCGACCACCAGTTCGGGAAACACCAGGCCGCGCTCGGCCAGCCAGGCCTGCACCATGCGGCGCGCCCGCTCGGGCGAGGCCGGCGGGGCCACGGCTGCTGCGGCACTGAGCAGAACCTGGCGGGTCATCACGTTGTTGCTGAACTTGTTGATGTCCTGGGCGATCTCGGCCAGGGACCGGGGCGAGACCCACTGCAGCCAGGCATCGCCCTGCGCAGCCCCCGACTGCAGGCGTGTCCGGCCCTTGAAGCTGCCGCCTGCCGCCTGCCATGCCGCCTTGAAGAACCCGTGAATGAATTCATGGTGGCTGAGCACGGCCGCGTAGACGCCCAGTTCGCCACAGGCGGGTGAATACTTGCCGCCCACGCGAATCGTCGGCACCGTCGCCCTCGGCGAGCCCTCCGACGGGGGCGTCCCGTCACGAATCCAAAGGCCGTTGGCGCCAGGCTGGCAGGGTCCGCCCACGATGCGCAGCTCATTGGCGATGCGCACATCGGCCAGCGGGGGATCGAGCACGATCTTCACATGCTCACCCGCGGGCCGAACGACCACACGGGTGGACTTGAAGTTCATCAGCGCCGGGTGCGGTGCCACGTTGTACGGCTGAGAGGCCTCGCCGTCGAGCGGGCGGCCCGGGTCGCCGGCCAGATCGAAAAGACCATCGTCGATCACAAGGTCGCCACGAATTTCACGCAGTCCGGCAGCCCGCATGCGGGCGATGAAGTCGGTCAGATCCTCGATGACGAATTTCGGGTCGCCGCCCCCGCGCAGGATCAGATTGCCCTCGAGCACGCCGGCCCGCAGCGGCCCGTCGAGGTGCGCCGAGGTGACCCAGCGGTAGCCTGGGCCCAGGGTGCTCAGCGCGATGTAGGTGCTGAGCAGCTTCATGGTCGACGCCGGATTGAGGGCGCGTCCGGCATTCCAGTCGAGCAGCACCGGCCCGCCGTCGACGGGTAGTGCCAGCACCCCCACCGTCTCGGCGCTGACCCCCGTCATGGCCACCCAGCCGGCGACAGGCGCAGGCGGCGTCGGCCCCGGGGTCGGCGCGGGCGCAGCGGATTTCGAACCTGCAGCCCACCCCGGCCAGGCGAACCCCACGAAGCCGCTGGTCAACAGCGTTATCAGGCCTCGCCATAGCCGGCGCCGCACACCCGCCCGTCTCGTCTCGACCGCTTCACCGGCAACCGCAGCCCGAACGCCAAGGGTGGGCGCGAGCCCGATCGGCGCGGGTACGCGACCGGAACGTTCGCCGCTAAACGGTGCGTGCAGGGACGGTTTCATGGTGCAGGCGCGATTATCCCACCGCCCGAGCCCCCTCCGGCGGGCGTTACGGAAGCCTGCCGGCCAACATAATCCTTGACCCCAACACACGCCCCCACTTGAAACGCCAGCGAAGCGCCCTATAATTAGCACTCGTGCGAGATGAGTGCTAACAGTCCGGGTCCCCCCGGAGCCGGTGGTCAAAGCTGACCGGAGCCTGCCACCCACCTCGCCTGCAAACCGGTCGAAGTTTCTTCGACCAACAATCAAAACAGTTTATTTTCAAGTACTTAGGAGCATGTTTCATGAAACTCCGTCCCCTGCATGATCGCGTGATCATCAAGCGTCTGGACAACGAGCGCAAAACCGCTTCCGGCATCGTCATCCCCGACTCGGCCGCTGAAAAACCCGATCAGGGCGAAATCATGGCAGTCGGTACCGGCAAGGTCGGCGACGACGGCAAGGTCCGTGCCCTGGCCGTCAAGGTTGGCGACAAGGTTCTCTTCGGCAAATACAGTGGCCAGACCGTCAAGGTCGACGGCGACGAACTCCTCGTCATGCGCGAGGAAGACATCATGGCCGTCGTTGAGGGCTGATCGCCGCTCAACCGCCGTTTCCCCTATCTACTTAAAGTTTCAGGAGTATTCCGAACATGGCAGCCAAGATTGTTCTTTTCCACGATGATGCGCGTCACAAGATGGTCGCCGGCGTCAACGTGCTCGCCAACGCGGTCAAGGTCACGCTGGGCCCCAAGGGCCGCAACGTCGTCCTCGAGCGCAGCTTCGGCGCCCCCACGGTCACCAAGGACGGTGTGTCCGTGGCCAAGGAAATCGAACTGAAGGACAAGTTCGAGAACATGGGCGCTCAAATGGTCAAGGAGGTCGCCTCCAAGACCTCCGACAACGCCGGTGACGGCACCACCACGGCCACCGTGCTGGCCCAGGCCATCGTGCGCGAAGGCATGAAGTACGTGGCCGCCGGCATGAACCCGATGGACCTCAAGCGGGGCATCGATCGCGCCGTCATCGCGCTGACCGAAGAACTGCGCAAAATCAGCAAGCCCTGCACC
>CAIVPX010000078.1 GCA_903907905.1 uncultured bacterium
ACTGCTCGGCCGCCGCACGCGCCACCGCCATTGAGACCGCGAGCATGGCATTGGCGCCCAGACGCTCCTTGTTGTCGGTGCCATCGAGTTCGATGAGGGTGCGGTCGATCCAGGCCTGCTCGGAGGCATCCAGACCGATCAGCGCCTCACAGATCTCGGTGTTGACATGTTCGACCGCGCGAAGCACCCCCTTGCCCAGATAACGAGCCGCATCGCCATCGCGCAATTCGATGGCCTCGCGTGACCCGGTGGAAGCCCCCGACGGGACAGCCGCCCGTCCCATGACACCCGACTCGAGCAGCACATCGCACTCGACCGTGGGATTGCCACGGGAATCGATGATCTCGCGCCCGATGATGTCGACGATTGCACTCATTCAGACCCCCTCGACCACAAACATGTTGAATACCTCGGTGGCGCCCGCTCGCCGGGCACGCGCCTCGGTGTAAAGCGCCGAATGATAAAAGGCGCGAGCCGCCTCCATGGAGTCGAATCTGAGCACCACCACGCGATTGGGCTGGTGGGTGCCCTCGAGGACCTCGGTGCGCCCGCCGCGCACGAGAAACTCGCCGCCTGCCGCCGCCACCGCCCCGGGTGACAGGGCCTGGTAGCCCTTGTACTGCTCGGGGTCGCTGACCTTGATTTCGGTGATCACATAAGCCGTCATGGCCATCTGCTCCTGGTCTGAAGGGGAACTGTCACAACGACAGCTCGGCAAATCCGCTGCGTTTGACCGCACGATCGAGCTCGACCATGACCGCCAGCAATTCGGCCATGCGCCCGAGCGGCCAGGCGTTGGGGCCATCGGAAAGCGCGCGGGACGGGTCGGGGTGGGTTTCCATGAACACACCCGAAATGCCGCTGGCGATGGCAGCTCGCGCCAGCACCGGGACGAACTCGCGCTGCCCGCCTGAACTGCTGCCCTGCCCCCCGGGCAACTGCACCGAGTGCGTGGCGTCGAACACCACCGGACAACGGGTTTCACGCAAGATGGCGAGCGAGCGCATGTCGGAGACAAGGTTGTTGTAGCCGAAGCTCGCGCCCCGTTCGCACACCATGAGCTGATCACCCGCATCCTCACGCCCACCCGCAGCCTCGACGGCAGCGGCGCGCGCCTTGTCGATGACGTGCTTCATGTCGTGCGGCGCGAGGAACTGGCCCTTCTTGATGTTGACCGGCCGCCCGGCCGAGGCCACGGTGCGGATGAAGTCGGTCTGACGCACCAGGAAAGCGGGCGTCTGCAGCACATCGACCGCAGCAGCCACCTCGGCCACCTGCTCCGACTCATGAACGTCGGTGAGCACGGGCACGCCGATGGCGGCGCGCACATCGCTCAGGATCTTGAGGCCTTCGGCCATGCCCGGGCCGCGAAACGATTTGCCCGAACTGCGGTTGGCCTTGTCGAAGGATGACTTGTAGATGAACGGAATGCCCAAGGCGCTGGTGATTTCCTTGAGTTGGCCGGCGGTGTCCATCGCCATCTCGCGTGATTCGATCACGCAGGGCCCCGCAATCAGAAAGAACGGCCGATCCAGACCGACCTCGAAGCCGCAGAGTTTCATGGCAAAAACCTTGAAGTCGGGACGGGCAGGCCGCGGGCCGGCGCTCAGGCCGCTCGGGCCGCGCCCTTGCGCGCCGAATGCTCGATAGCGGCGCGTACGTAGGAGATGAAGAGCGGATGACCCGAGCGCGGCGTAGAGGTGAACTCGGGGTGAAACTGCACCGCAAAGAACCACGGGTGCGCATGAGGCCCCGTTCGGGGCAGTTCGACAATTTCGGTAAGGCCCTCGGTGGGGGTGCGCGCCGCTACCTTGAGCCCCCCCGCTTCGATGCGCCCGACGTAACCGTTGTTGACCTCGTAGCGGTGACGGTGGCGCTCATTGACCGACTCACCATAAATGGCCGCAGCCAGCGTCCCCGTCTCGATCGGGCAGCGCTGCGCCCCCAGCCGCATGGTGCCGCCGAGGTCGGAGTCACCATCGCGACGCTCGACCTGACCTTCACGGTCCATCCACTCGGAAATGAGGCCGATCACAGGGTGCGCACAATGCTCATCGAACTCGGTGCTGTTGGCGCCCGGCAGCGCACAGACGTGGCGCGCGAATTCGATGACCGCCAGTTGCATGCCCAGACAGATGCCGAGATACGGGATACCGGATTCGCGCGCATGGCGGATGGCAGCGATCTTGCCCTCGACACCGCGACGCCCGAAGCCACCCGGCACCAGAATGGCGTCGAAGCCGTCAAGACGCGAACCGATGCCCTCGGTCTCGATGCGCTCGGAATCGATGTATTCGATCTGCACCTTGCTGGCGGTATGCATGCCGGCGTGGATGAGCGCCTCGGTGAGCGACTTGTAGGACTCGGTGAGGTCGACGTACTTGCCCACCATGGCGATCCGCACCTCGCGCGCCGGATGCTCGAGCGCGTGCACCAGACGGTCCCAGACCGAGAGGTCGGCCGGCTGGGCGTTGATGCGAAGCAGGTCGACCAGCAGGCGGTCAACACCCTGCTCGAAGAGCATGCGGGGAATCTTGTAGATGCTGGTGGCGTCCCAGACCGAGATGACCGAATCGAGTTGCACGTTGGAGAAGAGCGAGATCTTGGCCCGCTCGTCATCGGGGATGGGCCGGTCGGCCCGGCAGAGAATCATGTCGGCCTGAATGCCGATTTCACGAAGCTTCTGCACCGAATGCTGGGTGGGCTTGGTCTTGAGTTCGCCGGCCGAGGGAATGAAGGGCACCAGCGTGAGGTGCACGAAGGCGCTGTTGCCGCGACCGAGCTTGAGGCTCATCTGGCGAACGGCTTCGAGAAACGGTAGCGACTCGATGTCACCCACGGTGCCACCGATTTCGACGATCGCCACCTCGGCCGCCTCGGCTGTGCCCACCCCGGCCCCGCGCTCGATGAAGGCCTGAATTTCGTTGGTGATGTGGGGGATGACCTGAACCGTGCGGCCCAGATACTCGCCCCGACGCTCCTTGCGCAGCACCGAGTCGTAGATCTGGCCGGTGGTGAAGTTGTTGTGCCGGCGCATCTTGGCCGAGACAAAGCGCTCGTAATGTCCCAGATCAAGGTCGGTCTCGGCGCCGTCTTCGGTGACGAAGACCTCGCCGTGCTGGAACGGACTCATCGTTCCGGGATCGACGTTGATGTAGGGATCGAGCTTGAGGAGGGTGACACGCACGCCGCGCGACTCAAGCAGCGCGGCGATCGAGGCGGCCGCGATGCCCTTGCCCAGGGAAGACACGACACCGCCGGTGACGAAGACGAATTTGGTCATGGAAAGCAGCCTGTAAGCCGAGATTATATCGGCTCCGGGCCTTCGGGCTGCAAAGTGACATGGTGAATGCCGAAACGGTCCGCCAGATCAAGCCTCGCGCGCGCCAGGATGGCGGACCAAGCGCTCAGGTCAGTCAGCCTCAGGTGGGCCGCCAGCGCCGCCTGGCCGCTGCTCATGCTCCAGACATGCAGGTCGTGAACGGCCTCCACCCCGGGCAGCTCGGCCAGAGCCGCTGCAAGGGCCTCCGGGTCAAGGCCAGGTGGCGTGGCGTTCATCAGCACGCGCGCGCTGTCACGCAGCAGGCGGACCGTTGATACGAACAACAGGAGCGAGATCACGAGCGTGAGCAGCGGATCGGCCTGCGTCCAGCCCAGCAAACTCGCCATGAGGATCGCGGCGATCGCAATCAGTGATCCCGCAAAGTCGCCCATCACATGCAAGAGGGCCCCACGCACGTTGAGATCGTCGCCATCTCGGTGCAAGGCCCACCAGACCCCGGCGTTTACCGCCAGTCCGGCCACGGCGACCGGCAGCGCCATGGCCGCATCGACCGCATGAGGCGCGCCCAACCGGTGAACCGCCTCATAGACAATCCAGGCCAGCAGGGCCAGGTAGCCTATTGCGTTGACAAAGGCCGCCAGCGACTCCGCCCGCTCGTAGCCGAAGGTGAGGCGGTCATCGGGCGGACGCCGCGCGATCCATTGGGCGCCCCAGGCCAGCGCCAGCGCCAGCGCATCGGTCAACATGTGCAGGCCATCGGAGGCAAGGGCCAGCGACCCACTGACGATCCCAACGCCAATCTCGACCAGACTGAAGCTGAACACCACCGCAAACGCGATGCCCAGACCGCGAGCGGGCGCGCGCCGCCGACCATGACCCGGATGGCGGTCGTCCACGCCATGCCCAAGGTGTGCGCCGTGTTCGCCATGCGGATGCGAGTGCTTCATACTTGATCTGCCAATTGATGCGCGGGGCAACCGGCTGGTCCCGCGGACATATAATCCCGATGATGCATTGTTTTTTCGGGGGACCCGATGAGTAAAGTCTTTTCGAGTGCGTCGGCGGCGCTGGCCGACGTCATCAAGGATGGCCAGATGATCGCCGTCGGGGGCTTTGGCCTGTGCGGCATCCCCGAGGCCCTGATCGCGGCGCTGCGCGACTCGGGTGTGCGCAACCTCACCTGCATTTCCAACAACGCGGGTGTCGACGGCTTCGGGCTGGGCCTGCTGCTGGCCACCCGGCAAATCCGCAAGATGATCGCCTCCTACGTTGGCGAGAACAAGGAATTCGAGCGGCAATACCTCGCAGGCGAACTCGAACTCGAGTTCACCCCGCAGGGCACGCTCGCTGAAAAACTGCGGGCCGGCGGCTCAGGTATTCCGGCCTTCTTCACCCCCACCGGTGTGGGCACCGTGGTGGCCGAAGGCAAGGAAATTCGCGAATTCAACGGCAAGCAGTACGTGATGGAGCACGCACTCGTGCCCGACGTGTCGCTGGTCAAGGCCTGGATGGCCGATCGAAGCGGCAACCTGGTCTTCCGGCGCACGGCCCGCAACTTCAACCCCAATGTCGCGATGGCCGGCAAGATCACCATCGTCGAGGTCGAGCAGGTGGTCGCCAACGGCGAGATCGATCCCGATGCCGTGCATCTGCCCGGCATCTTCGTCGACCGGATCGTGCTCAACCCCACCCCCGAAAAACGCATTGAACAGCGCACCGTGCGCGCCGAGCGCTGAAGGAGCCCCCATGCCCTGGACCCGTGATCAAATGGCCGCGCGTGCGGCCCGCGAACTGCGCAATGGCTACTACGTCAATCTGGGCATCGGCCTGCCCACGCTGGTGGCCAACCACGTGCCCCGCGACATGGAGGTGTGGCTGCAATCCGAAAACGGATTGCTCGGCATCGGCCCCTTCCCGACCGAAGATGAAGTCGACCCCGACATGATCAACGCGGGCAAGCAGACCGTCACGCCGCTGGCTGGTTCGTCCATTTTCTCGTCAGCCGACTCCTTCGCCATGATCCGGGGCGGCAAGATCGATGTCGCCATTCTGGGCGCCATGCAGGTCAGCGAGCGCGGCGATCTGGCCAACTGGATGATCCCCGGCAAGATGGTCAAGGGCATGGGCGGGGCCATGGATCTGGTGGCGGGCGTCGGCCGGGTCATCGTGCTCATGGAGCACACGGCACGCAAGAAAGACGGCAGCGAAGAAACGAAGATCCTCGCCCAGTGCAACCTGCCGCTCACGGGGGTTGGCGTGGTCGACCGCATCATCACCGATCTGGGCGTGCTCGATGTCACCCCTGCAGGCCTGCGGCTGGCCGAACTGGCTCCCGGCGTGTCACGCGACGAAATCATCTCCCGCACCGGCTGCCCCATCGACACCGGCGCACTGTCCTGAACGCCAAACCAGCGGGCCTCGCGAACGGCCCGGTGTCGCAGGAGGCGCCCACCCTTGTCCGGGAGCCGTAGCGAGCATGACCCCGCACGCCGAGCGTATCGCCCTTCATAACGAAATCCACGCCAGGCCACGCCCGCGGGTCGCCTCGCCCTGCTCGGTCTCGCATGTGGCGCTGCTGCGCGGCAATACCGGCGCTAACGATTCGGCCGCCGGCCAGGCACTCCAGGCCTTGTGCCTGCAGTACGGCATTGCGCCACCCGCCGAAGGCCAGAGCCATTTTTTCGGTGACTTCGGCCGCTTTCGGCTCAAGTGGGAGCGCCACGGCGAGTTCGACGACTACACGGTGTACCGCGGGCTGGTTCGTTCGGACGACCCCTTTGCCGAACCCGCCATCTCAGCGCTGCCTTCGGGATGGCTGCAGTCGCTGAGCGGCGAACTCATCGCCGCCACCCATGTGGTCGTGGTGCCCGATACGCCCACCTGGGGTCACCGCGAGCGGGTAGCTGCCGCCCTCGGAGCGGTCGATCTGGTCGGCGCCGACATCACCGATGGCGCAGCCGCCGCTTTCACCGACCTTCATCTTGATGCCGACGGCTACACCCGTTTCCTGATCGTCAACCGCACCATGAACGGCTCGCAAACCGGTCGACAGGTGCAACGCCTGATCGAACTCGAGGTGTACCGGATGATGGCGATGCTGGGCTTTCCGGTGGCCCAGCGCGCAGCGGCGGCGCTCAACGAAGTCGAGCGCAGTCTGGGCCGACTGGTCAATCGCCTGGAGCTAGCCCCAGCCAACGAAGAGCCTGAAATGCTCAACGAGGTCACCCGGCTCGCAGCGCTGAGCGAGCGCATCGCCGCCGAAGCGGGCTTTCGTATCAGCGCCTCGCGCGCCTACCATGCGCTGGTACGCCGACGCAGCGCCGATCTGCGCGAAAATCGGGTGCCCGGTCTTCAAACCATCACCGAATTTCTCGAGCGCCGCTTTGCGCCGGCCATGTCGTTCTGCGAGAGCGTCGACCGACGCATCAGTGCAACCTCCGAGCGCATCGACCGCGCCAGCAACCTGCTTCGCACCCGGGTCGAGATCGAGCGCGAGGGACAGAATCAGCAACTGCTCGCTGCCATGAACCGCCGCGCCAAGCTGCAACTGCATTTGCAGCAGACCGTCGAGGGCTTCTCGGTGGTGGCCATTACCTACTACGCGGCCGGGGTACTCGGCTACGTGTTCAAGGCCGCCGCGGATGCGGGCCTGCCCATCGATCCGGATATCGCGGTGGGTACCGCCGTGCTGCCCCTGGCCCTCTTCGTGGCGCTCGGGGTGCGACGTATCCGGCACTCGATCCAGCAACGAAGCGAGTAGGGCCACGCCGCGCAACGCGCGTGGGTGAGGCTGCGGCCGGGGTCGTCTCCGGCTCAGCGCTTCACCTTGGCTGCCACGCCAGCCTCCGACGCATCAGAGGCTGAACCCGTCGTCGATCGTGATGACCGACCCGTTCATGAAGCCTGAGCGCCCGGAGGCCAGCAGCAGCATCAGGCCATCGAGATCGTCAGGCATGCCCAGGCGCTTGCGGGGCGTCATCGAAATGAGTTTCTGCCCGGCCTCGGTGTCCCAGTGATGATCGTTCAGTTCGGTGCGAATGTAGCCCGGGCAGATGGCGTTGATGTTGAGGCCGAAGCGCCCCCACTCGATCGCCATGGCCCGCGTCATCTGGGCCACCGCAGCCTTGCTCATGCAGTAGATGCCGATCATGGCCAGCGCCTTCACCGCGGCCAGTGATGCCACATTGATGATGCGGGCCGGGCGAGAAGGATCGGTCTTGCCGCGGGCGATCATTCGCCTGGCCACTTCCTGCGCGACGAAGAATGCGCCCCGGGCATTGGTGTTGAGCACGAAGTCGTAGTCTTCGGGTGTCACATCAAGCAGTCGCTGGGTCGTGCTCACGCCCGAATTATTGACCAGGATATCGATCGGACCCACGTCGCGCTCGGCGCTTTCGACTGCCGCGCGAATCGACGCCATGTCGGTCACGTCGAGGGCCACCACGCTGGCGCGCCCCCCGGTTTGGACGATCTCATCGCGAAGCGCCTGCAGGCGTTCGACCCGCCGGGCCGCGAGCACCACGTGCGCGCCATTGTCGGCCAGCACCCGGGCAAAGCGATCGCCCAGCCCGCTTGAGGCACCCGTCACGAGCGCCACACGCCCGCCCAGATCGAAGCTTGTTGCCATGGTGAATTCTCCCGGTGAGCGCTCGGAACAGATCGCGCGAACCCCACTGCACGTCACGCGTGATCCCGCATTTTATCGCCCGGGTCGTCTGCGCCCGCCTGCCGGCGCAGACGACCCCGTTCCGGAATGAGGGCGTGTTTGCGCCCGATCCGCGCTTTCCGCGACAATCACCGCTTGGGCCGATATCCGCCTCACAGAGCGGGCAACCCCGGCCACCGGAGGTCTCATGGAAATCGAACGCGACGCGATGGAATACGACGTGGTGATCGTCGGTGGCGGGCCAGCCGGGCTTGCCGCTGCGATACGCCTCAAGCAGCAGGCGGCCGACCGCGGCCGCGACGTCAGCGTCTGCGTACTCGAGAAGGGCTCGGAGGTGGGCGCACATATCCTCTCAGGCGCCGTGATGGACCCGATCGCCATCAACGAACTGTTCCCTGCCTGGAAGGAAATGGGCGCTCCGCTCAACACGGCCGTCACGGAAGACCGCTTCCTCTTTCTATCGAAAACTGGGTCGACCCGCGTCCCGGGGTGGCTGCTGCCCGACTGTTTCCAAAACCACGGCAACTATGTCGTCAGCCTGGGGCAGGTCGTGCGCTGGCTGGGTCAGCAGGCAGAGGCCCTGGGAGTCGAAATTTATCCGGGCTTTGCCGCAGCCGAAGTGCTGTTCAACGAAGACGGATCGGTGCGTGGCGTGGCCACCGGCAATCTGGGGATCGGGCGCGACGGCGAACCCACCGACAACTTTCAGCCGGGAATGGAACTGCATGCGAAATACACCTTCTTTGCCGAAGGCGCTCGGGGTCACCTCGGCAAGCAGCTGATCGCCCGCTTCAAACTCGACGAGGGCCGTGACCCGCAGAGCTACGGCATCGGCCTGAAAGAGCTCTGGGAGGTCGAGCCCTCGCGTTTCAAGGCGGGACTGGTCATGCACACCGCGGGATGGCCGCTCGACAGCGCCACCTATGGCGGCTCCTTCCTCTACCACTTTGAGGACAACAAGGTGGCAGTGGGCTACGTCGTGGGGCTCAACTACACCAACCCCTACCTGTCACCCTTCGAAGAATTCCAACGCTACAAGACTCATCCGGCGGTCAGCGCATTTCTGGAGGGGGGACGGCGCCTGGCCTACGGCGCGCGCGCCATTACCGCTGGCGGGCTCAACGCGTTGCCGCGCTTCACCTTCCCGGGCGGTTGTCTGCTGGGATGCGATGCGGGCTTTCTCAATGCATCGCGCATCAAGGGCAGCCATGCCGCCATCAAGACCGGCATGCTGGCTGCGCAAGCCGCATTTGAAGCGCTGGGCGACGGTCGGGCGCACGACGAATTGCAGGCCTACACCAGCGCCTTCAACGAGTCCTGGCTGCGCGAGGAGTTGTATCGGGCGCGAAACTTCAAGCCCGCCATGGCCAAAGGGCTGTGGATGGGTACGGCGCTGGTGGGAATCGACCAGGTGCTGTTCCGCGGCAAGGCACCCTTCACCCTGCACAGCACCAAGCCCGACCACGCCTACCTCAGGCCCGCTGCCGAGTGCAGTCCGATCGCCTATCCCAAGCCCGATGGCAAACTGAGTTTCGACAAGCTCTCGTCGGTGTTCATCGCCAATACCAACCACGAGGAAAACCAGCCCAGTCACCTGACGCTGAAGGACTCATCGGTTGCGGTCGTCACCAACCTGGCCCGGTTTGCGGGGCCCGAAGCACGTTACTGCCCGGCCGGCGTGTACGAGTATGTGAAGGATGACGCAGGTGCTGATCGCCTGCAGATCAATGCGCAGAACTGCGTGCATTGCAAGACCTGCGACATCAAGGACCCGACGCAGAACATTGTCTGGGTGACCCCAGAAGGCGGAGGCGGGCCCAACTACGCCAGCATGTGATGCAGACGTAACGAAGCCAGTTGGGCAGCGCCCGCATTAAGTGCGCTGCCTGCTCATGCTTTTTGCTGGCCGCGCCGATCGGCGCAGGACCGTCAGTGGCGAGCCGACCAGCTAAGCAAAGCAGCGGGCGTGGCGCGCACTGCAATCGCCACTTCCCGCTACCACCGGTGCGAGGCCCGGAAGATTAGCCGCGACGGTCGCCGCCGCCGCCGCCGTAACCACCACCGCCACCACCGTAGCCGCCACCGCCACCACCGCGGCCATAACCACCACCGCCGCCGCCGCCGCCGCCGCCGTAGCCACCACCACCGCCACCGCGGCCATAACCACCGCCACCGGCACCGCCACCGCCACCACCACCGTAGCCGCCGCCACCGCCGCCGAAGCCACCACCGCCGCCGCGGCGCGGACCACCACCGCCCCCACCGCCGGCCTGCTCACGGGCCTCATTGACCACCAGACTGCGGCCCTCGAGCGAAAAACCATTCAAGGCGCGAATAGCGGTCTGAGCGGCCTCGTCGGAACTCATCGTGACGAAGCCAAAGCCACGCGACCGACCGGTTTCGCGGTCGGTCACGATTTTGGCGTCGGTCACATCACCATGCTCGCCAAACAACTGAGAGAGTTGCGCGTCGGTTGCGCGCCAGGGCAGATTGCCCACGTAGATCTTGGTTCCCATCTTCGAACAGTCCTCGAAACCCGTTGGTAGCCATCATTGCATTTCGAGGAGAACCTGAACGAGCAAACCGAGAAATGCAATCCTCGCGGCTGGACGGATGCCCAGCCATGTTCTGAACTGTGCCATAACCGCCGGAAATTGCACAGTTCGATGAAACCCGACCGTGCCCAGGGCTTGCGGGCTGTCAGGTGGCAAGCCACCGAAACCTGCGGGACGCCCGCACGAGCGCGGCTGAACAAATCAGCAAGCCTCTCTGAAGTCGACTCCCGGAAGCGCCCTGCACCGGACTTTGGCAAGACGCATCGGGGTCTGCCGGAGGTCGTCGCATATTTGCCTAAAAAACCAGCGCAAAAGGGAAGGTTTTTATAGAGCTTGAAAAACACTCAATACTGTATAAAATTACAGTCAAGGAGATTTCAGATGCGAGACCTCACCCCACGCCAGCAGGAAATCCTGTCACTCATCCGGCAACACATCGCCGACACAGGCTTTCCGCCCACCCGCGCCGAAATTGCCAGCCGGCTTGGGTTTCGCTCACCCAATGCAGCCGAAGAGCACCTCAAGGCGCTGGCCCGCAAGGGCGTCATCGAACTCACTTCGGGTGCCTCGCGGGGCATCCGCCTCAAGATGATGCCCGATTCCGACGTGGAACTGCCCCATGCGGTACAGATTGCGCTCAGCCTGCCTCTCGTAGGGCGGGTGGCTGCGGGCAGCCCCATCCTCGCCCAGGAGCATATCGAAGCCAGCTACGCGCTCGACCCCAAGCTGTTTGATGCACCGCCCGACTACCTGCTCAAGGTACGCGGCTTGAGCATGCGTGACGCCGGCATTCTCGACGGCGATCTGCTGGCGGTCCGGCGCGCGCACGAGGCTCGCAACGGCCAGATCGTGGTCGCCCGGGTGGGTGACGATGTCACCGTCAAGCGCTGGCATCGCACGGGCCAGATTGTCGAACTGCTTCCCGAAAACCCCGACTACACGCCCATTATTCTCGATGCACGCACCGACGACTTCTCCGTCGAGGGCATCGGGGTCGGGCTGCTGCGCACAGGAAAATCGCTATGAGCGCTCATCGTCCGGCCCTTGCTCTGTCAACGCTCCCGGCTTCGGTCTGGCGCGCGGGCAGGCTCGACATCTCTACAAATACCGGTCTGTCCAGCGGCTTTTCGGCGCTCGACCCTGTCCTCCCCGGAGCCGGCTGGCCTGTCGGCGCGCTCACCGAACTCATCTGCCGCGAACCTGGTATCGGAGAATTGCGCCTGCTGGTTCCATTGCTGCGCCGAATCACCCAACAGCGCAAGTTCGCCATCCTGCTGGCGCCCCCGCACATTCCCTACGCGCCCGCGCTCGCCAGCTTCGGCATCGACCTCAGCTATCTGGTGGTCATCCAGGCACCCAACGCCGTCGATCGGCTTTGGGCCGTCGAGCAAACCCTCAAGAGCACGGGCTTCGGCGCACTGCTCGCCTGGCTGCCGCAGCAACGCACACGCCCTGAACATCTGCGGCGCATGCAACTCGCTGCCCAATCAGCAGGCGGGCCGGTATTTCTGTTCAGGCAACTGCCCGCGCAGTTCGAGGCCTCTCCTGCCCCGCTACGCCTGCTGCTGCTGCCACGCCCCAATCAGCAGTTGTCTGTCCAGGTTCTCAAGCGGCGCGGGCCTGTCATCGCCCAGCCCTTGCTGCTCAACCTGCCGCAACCGGTTTCCACGTTCACCCTGCGCGGCAGCGTCGCCCAGCCCGATACCACCTTGCCCTCACTGGCTTCGGTCCACGCCGCGCCCCGTACGCCCGCCGCCAGCCGGGTACTCGGCCCACTGACCCACTGACCCACTGCGCAGAGGACCCCGCAAGGCTAATCCGCATTCACTCGGTTCCTGCTGTTTCCCCGGGCGACACCCCCGCGAGCATACGGCCTCCTCACCCCCCTTACCCCTCACCATGTTGTACCTGGGTCTGGTCCTGCCTCGCTTCACGCTGGAAGTCTGTGCACAAGGCCTGCCGGTGCAAACGCGCCCCTTCGCCGTCTGCCAGGGTGCGCTGCTCATCGCCGTCAACGACTCAGCGCTGGCGTCCGGCGTTCAACCAGGCCACAGTCGCAGCACCGCGCTGGCACGATCCCCTGACATCCTGTTCGCCGAACGGAACCTGACGCAAGAATCCGAGGCCCTCCGGCAAATCGCCCTCTGGGCGCTGCAATTCACACCCGGCGTGTTCCTGCAGCCGCCTCGGCCCCTCCCCGATCGCGCTGGCTTGTTGCTCGATATCGCCCGGAGCCTGATGCTGTTTGGCGGGTTGCCACGCCTTCTCGCGCGCGTGCGCTCAGGCTTGGCCGATACTGGCTTTAGCGCACAGATCGCTTGCGCGCCCACGGCGGCAGCCGCCTGGTTGCTGGCGCGCCACCGCGACGGCTTGCAAGCGGCCGATGCCGCACAGACCCGCGCCATGGTGGCCCGCTTGCCGCTCGCCCTGCTCGACGCGGCAAGCCCCCACCTGAGCGCTCTGCAGGCCGTCGGCGTCCGCACCCTCGGCGATCTCATGCTCTTGCCCAGGGCTGGGCTGGCCAGGCGATTTGGCAGTGGGCTGCTTGAGGATATCGATCGGGCTCTGGGTCAACGCGCCGACCCGCGAGCCTGCTTCGAGGCGCCCGACCGGTTCGAGGCCGGTCTCGAGTTGCCCTCGCCGGTCGAACAGGCCGAGCAATTGCTCTTTGCAGCACGCCGACTGCTGGTTCAATTGTGCGGCTGGCTGACAGCCCGTCAGTCGGGCGCCCGCCGAATCGAGATCCTGGCGCTGCACGAACGACGCCCTCCCACGCTGATCGAAATCGGTCTGGCCAGGCCCTGCCGCGAGATCGAGCAACTCAGCCTGCTGGTGCGTGAAGCCCTCGGCCGGCACAAGGTCCTGCCTGCTGCGGTCAACACCCTGCGCCTGCGCTGCCACGACGTGCACGCCTACGCCCCCGCCAGCGCCGACCTGTTCCCCGATGCCAGTCAGGCGGGCGAACAGATTCAGCGCCTGGTCGAGCGGCTGCAAGCCCGACTGGGGCATGAGCAGGTGCTGCAATTGCATCGGGTGGCCGAGCATCGCCCCGAGTACGCCCATCGGGAGCACCCGCTAAACGGTCTGCCTGCCCCCCCACCCGGACGGACCGGCCAACCGCCCCGGCACCTGCCGCACCCAACAGGCAGGCCACCCCGCTCGATCGACACGGGCTCGGCGTCTCCAGCGTGGGTATCGCCCATCGGGCCACGCCCGCTCTGGCTGCTCAAGGCACCCTTGGCACTGAGCGAACGCAACAATCGCCCGTTCTGGGAAAGTCCGCTGGTTCTGCTGGCAGGGCCCGAACGTATTGAATCAGGCTGGTGGGACGACCGACTGGTGCAGCGCGACTACTTTATTGCCGAGGACAGTTCACACCGCATGCTCTGGATTTTTCGGGAGCGCCAACCGCAAAGCGGCAACGGCTGGTTTCTGCACGGGCACTTTGGCTGAACCAGCCCACCCCATTCATCCGAAGCGCTTCCCGGCGACCTACCCGGCAAGCCGCGTGAACGCCCCGAGATGCTCATTGCGCGTCTGGCAATCGATGCAGCGCAGGGCCAGCGGCTGACTCATCAACCGCTCAAGTGGCACGTCATCCCCGCAATCAACGCACACGCCATAGCGGTGCTCGTCCACACGCCTGAGCGCGTCGCGCAGCCCCCGCCATTCCTCGATGTCGCGTTGCGCCTCGGCAAGATCAAGTCCGCTCTCGGACTCGATCCAGGCCAGATCCGCACTGTCGCCAACCCGCCCCAGCACCTCCAGATCTTCGGTCGATTCGCGTAGTTTGCTGGCGATCTCGCCCTCGAGCAGACGAGACCTCTCCAGCATGCGCACCCGCAGCTTTGCGATTTGAACTTCATCCAGCGCCATGCCTGCCCCCGTCCCCTGCTCTCTCATGGAACCCACGCTGGCCATCCTAGCCACCGCACGCCATTGATGCATTGACCGACGTCAACCCAAGGAAAACGTACCGCCTGACGAACATGACTTGAGCCTGCCACAACGCGATGTGCTCTGCACGGACGGGCGCGATATTTTCAGAAGTCTCTGCGCCGCATCGAAGCCACCGACCTGGTCCACAAATTTGAGCGCAAACCAAAGCACAGAGCAGGCACCGCCCGGCATATCACCGAAGTGGCGCCCTTACAGCCAAGCCCTTGGCGCGCTCGCCTGAACCCGCCTCAGTGCGAATGCCCCTTGCCTTGATGGCCCGAGCCCGCTGACGCAGCCTTGGGCGCACGCGCGATGGCGTTGATTTCAACGGTTTCGCGAGCCCCCGTACGCAATTGCACTTCGAGGGTCAGCGGTACCTTGTCGCCTTCCTTGATCTGCGTCTTCAGGTCCATGAGCATGATGTGATAGCCGCCGGGCTCAAGCACGACGGGTCGCCCCGCCGGCAGGTCGAGCGCAGGAATGGCACGCATTTTCATCACATCCTTTTCCATGCGCATTTCGTGGATTTCGACGGTTCCGGCCAGCGGTGAACTGATCTCCAGCAATTGGGCCGTGCGCGTCGCCGTGATTTCCAGATAGACGCTGGAGGATTTCTGTCGCGGCGCCGTCGTGCGCACCCAGGGGTCCTTGACCGAGACCACCTGAGCCACAACAGACTCCAGCGGCAGGAGGGCCAGCAGGCAGAGCATCAGCGGCAACAAGCGCTTCATGAAGAACGTCCTTGAAATCAGCGTGTGACGGGTCGTCATTGGGGTACGGCAGGGTACAAGCGCCGCAAAGTATAGCGGGGAGGCATCCTGCAAATACTGTATATTCATACAGTCACAGGCTTCTGACCCGACACGGTCTCGCCCACCATGCTGCCCGCCTACGCCGAGCTTCATTGCCTCAGCAATTTTTCCTTTCTGCGCGGCGCCTCGCACCCCGAGGAGCTGGTCGACCGTGCTCGCGAACTCGGCTACGCGGCGCTCGCCATCACCGATGAGTGCTCGCTGGCGGGTGTCGTGCGGGCGCATCTGCAGGCGCGCGACGCCGGCTTTCCGCTGCTGATCGGCGCCGAGTTTGCCATGCCGGTGCCGGGACGCAACACACCGCCCGTGCCCGCCGCGCTGGCGTTTGCAGCCAAGGCCGAGCCTTCACGCCTGCCGCACCCCGACCCGCTCATGGCACGCGTCATCGAGCAGTCGCCGGGCAGCCGGCTGGTGCTGCTCGCCCGAGATCGGGCAGGCTACGGACGGCTGAGCGAACTCATCACCCAAGCGCGGGCGCGCGCGCCCAAGGGGCACTATCAACTCCTCCCCGAAGATCTCGATGACGGTCTGCCGGGCTGCAGCGCGCTGTTCATCCCCGCCCAGCACGTGCCGGCCGATCACGCCCAGGTGCTGCAGCAGGCCCGCTTCATCCGCGAACGCTTCCATGCGCGCGCCTGGCTCGCGGTCGAACTGCTGGGTCGGGGCCACGACAGTTCACGGCTCGATCAGCTGCGCACGCTCGGGCAGGTCAGCGGCCTGCCTCTGGTCGCCTCGGGCGACGTGCACTTTCACCGCCGCTCGCGCAAGCCCCTCCAGGACACGCTCACCGCAATTCGCATCGGTCGTCCTGTTGCCGAGTGCGGTTTCGCCCTGGCGCCCAACGCCGAGCAGCACTTGCGCAGCCGTCTGCGGCTGGCCAGCCTCTACCCCGCCAAACTGCTCGAGGAAACCCTCGAGGTGGCCGCCTGCAGCAATTTTTCGCTCGAAAGCTTGCGCTATGAGTACCCCGACGAAATCGTCCCCCCAGGGCACACACCAGCCAGTTGGCTACGCGAACGGGTCTGGCAGGGTGTCCCAGGCCGCTACCCCGCGGGGCTTCCCGACACGGTCAGACAACAGATCGAACACGAACTCGCACTGGTCACCGAACTGCGCTATGAGCCCTACTTTCTCACGGTGGCCGACATCGTTCACTTTGCCCGCAGCCAGGGCATTCTCTGCCAGGGGCGAGGGTCAGCGGCCAACTCGGCCCTCTGCTACTGCCTGGGCATTACCGAAGTCGACCCATCGCGCATGAGCGTGCTGTTCGAGCGCTTCATCAGCCGTGAGCGCAATGAACCACCCGATATCGACGTCGACTTCGAGCATCAGCGCCGCGAAGAGGTCATCCAGTACCTCTACCGAAAATATGGCCGCCACCGGGCCGCGCTCACGGCAACCGTCATCCGCTACCGCTCACGCTCGGCGCTGCGTGATGTGGGCAAGGCGCTGGGCATCGACGCACAGTGCATCGAGCGGCTCACTGCTTCACAGGCCTGGCGGCAAGGCCTTCCCGAGTCCGACCGACTGAGCGAGGCGGGGCTTGACCCTGCTTCGCCGGTCGTGGCCCGATGGCTCGAACTCTCAAGCACCCTGCAGCGCTTCCCCCGGCATCTGTCGCAACACACTGGCGGTTTCGTGATTGCGCGCGACAGACTCAGCCAGCTCGTGCCGATCGAGAATGCCGCCATGCCCGGTCGCACAGTCATCGAGTGGGACAAGGACGACCTCGATGCGCTGGGACTGCTCAAGGTTGATGTGCTGGCGCTCGGCATGCTCAGCGCCATCCGTCGGGCGCTCGAGCTGATTACCTGGCGCCGCGACCCCTGGCACGGCCGCGGGGCGCGACCGGCCGAGGCACCACCGCCCGCGCCCTTTCGAATCCAGGACATCCCGGCCGAAGACCCGGCCACCTACGAGATGATCAGCCGAGCCGATACGGTGGGAGTCTTCCAGATCGAGTCACGCGCGCAGATGAACATGCTGCCGCGCCTGCAACCACGCTGCTTTTACGACCTCGTCATCGAAGTTGCCATCGTGCGGCCGGGGCCTATCCAGGGCGGCATGGTTCACCCCTATCTGCGCCGACGTCAGGGGCTCGAACCCGTCGAGTATCCACGCGATGAAATTCGGCCTGCGCTCGAGCGCACGCTGGGCGTGCCCATCTTTCAGGAACAGGTCATGCAGATCGCCATGCTCGCAGCGGGCTTTTCCGCAGGCGAGGCCGATCAATTGCGTCGCGCCATGGCAGCCTGGCGACGCAAGGGCGGGCTTGATGCCTTCCAGCAGCGCGTCATCGACGGCATGCTCGCGCGTGGCTACGAACGTGACTTCGCCGAGCGCATCTTCAGCCAGATCGAGGGCTTCGGCGAGTACGGCTTTCCCGAGAGCCATGCGGCCAGTTTCGCCCTGCTCGTATATGTCAGCTGCTGGATCAAGCGGCACGAACCAGCCGCCTTTCTCGCAGCCATGCTCAACAGCCAGCCGCTCGGTTTTTATGCCCCGGCACAACTGGTGCGCGATGCACGCGCACACGGCGTCGAAGTCAGGGCGGTCGATGTGCTGATCAGCGAAGCCGACTGCACGCTTGAGGCTTTCGACTCCATTGAGTCGCTGCCGCCACAACCGGCGGTCCGACTCGGACTGAGGCAAGTCCGCGGGCTGGCGGACGCCGCCATCGATCGATTGCTCGCCGCGCGCGACGCCCGACTGGGTGAGCGGCTGGGTGAGCAAGCGTCGGCACGACCACCGCTTCACACGCTGGAGGTCTTCGCCTTCGACGACGTCGACGATCTGGCGCAATGCTCACAACTCGACGCCAAGTCGCTGCGCGCGCTGGCTGATGCTGGCGCACTCGCTTCGTTGGCTGGCCATCGCCGCCAGGCCCATTGGGCAGCAGCGGCAGGCAGGCCCCCAACGGGACTGCTCCAGGGTAGCCGCATCAACGAACCACTTCCCCTGCTGATGCCCCCCTCCGAAGGCGAAGACATCATCGCTGACTATCGCGCCCTGGGTATCCCAATGGGGAGGCATCCGCTGGCTCTGCTGCGCGCCCAACTGGCCCGCTGGCGAGTGCAAGCTGCAGCCGTACTGGGCACCTATTCCGACGGCCGTATTGCACGCGCCAGTGGTCTGGTCACCCACCGACAGCGTCCTGAAACGGCTCGCGGCACCACCTTCATCACGCTCGAAGACGAAAGCGGAACAGTCAATGTAATCGTCTGGCCCGCCGTCTTCGAGCGTTACCGCAGCGCGGTGCTCAGCGCTCAACTCATGACCGTCTTCGGCACCTGGCAATGCAACGAGCACGGCGGCGGCACCGTCGCCCACCTGATCGCCGCCCGCGTAATCGATCACTCGGCGCTAATCGGCGCGCTGCCGAGCCGAAGCCGAAACTTCCGCTAGCTCGCTGGCTAGCTTGCAGCAGTGCGCAAGCCCTCGCAGCACCTGCCTCGCTGACGTTCGTCACAGCGCCGTACATCGAAACGCAGGTCATCGAGGGGCTTTTGTCACGCGACACCAAGACCTGCCCCCTGACAACCTGTCAATGCTGTGTCGTTCGTCGTTCGTCGTTCGCCATCCCGGGTCCTTGGGGCGACGCCAAGCGCAGAATCGCGCCGATCGGCAGCACCCACATCAGCGCCCCCGGGTCCCGCACATGGGGCCAAGGTCGATTTCAAAATTAACTTTCCATAGAAACAAAATTGACTTTAATTTTTCATAGAAACCGACTTTCCGATTCGACTTTCCGATTCGACCTCGGGATCACGCGCTCGGCACTCAGGTTGTCGTTCGCTTCCAACTGAACTGGCTCATCGATCGGCACCTCAGGTAAAACACCGTCCGCTCCGCGTCCGAGACCGGACCCGAGTAGAGCCTACCCTCCAACCAATCCAGAATTCCGCAGGGCCTCCACTCCACGAGGACACCGCTTCCGATATCAGCCGATAGCCAGACGTCAGCCACAGTTTTCCGTACGTTGACACCACGTAGGCGAGCCCGCCAGACCGGTACGCCGACTTGCCAGAGGAGAGCGCGGACGAGCCTGGAGCCGGCCCGCCGACTTGTCAGGGCGGGGGATAGGTCGCCCGCTTGGAGTCGCTCAGGGCCGTTACACGATTGACTCAGGTGACCACAGCCCGACTCAGGCCAGGCGTCCGCTCTGATAGTCGCGTACGGCCTGCATGAGCTCGTCGCGGGTGTTCATGACAAAGGGGCCGTGCTGCATGATCGGCTCCCCAATTGGCCGCCCGGCAACCAATATCGCCCGCGATGCTCCGCGCGCGCGAACCGAAAGGCCGTCGGCCTCCGGGTGAGTCTCGAGAATCGCCATGCGTTGCGCCTCGACCGGCTCCGCACTCGGCCCCCCGATATCGAGCATCCCGCGGTACACATAGGCGAACGCGTGATGGCCGGCCGGCACGGCAATGTCGATTGAACCAGCCGAATCAAAGTGCAGATCAAGGAACAAAGGATCTACCGCACCTTCGGCAATGGCACCGGCCACGCCCTGCGCATTGCCCGCAATCACCCGAACGCGCACGCCCGATTCGGTGACGAACTCAGGGACCGCAGCGCCCGGAATATCACGCCATCCGGGCTTACACATCTTGAGCGAGGCGGGCAAGTTGACCCAGAGTTGAAAGCCCTCCATCAGACCATCCTGCTGCTCGGGCATTTCCGAGTGGATGATGCCGCGACCGGCCGTCATCCACTGCACACCGCCAGCGTTGATCAGCCCCTCATTGCCGACGCTGTCACGATGGCGCATACAACCCGCCAGCATGTAGGTGACCGTCTCGAAGCCGCGATGGGGATGGTCGGGAAAGCCCGCGATGTAATCGTTCGGGTCGTCGGAGCGGAAATTGTCGAGCATGAGGAAGGGATCGAGCCGACGCTGCAGATCCTGGGTGAGCACTCGTACCAGTTTCACACCGGCACCGTCCTGGGTCGGCATACCGGTGACGATCCGTTCGACACGCCTGGAGCGCTGCACACGTATCTCGCCTCGAGACGCAGAAGGCTGTTCCCCAGTCGCTTGCGGCATGACAGGATCGCTCATGGTCAGACCTCGATCGGCATTGCCAGCCCGCGGGCCAGATCGGCACAAATATCGGCGGGTGACTCAAGCCCCACGGCGAGTCGAACCAGCCCTTCGCCAATACCCGCAGCACGCCGCGCATCAGGCGTCAGGCGGCCGTGCGTGGTGGTTGCCGGATGCGTGATGGTGGTCTTGGTGTCACCCAGATTGCCAGTGATCGACAGCAGACGGCACCCGTCAATCGTGGCCCACGCCCGCGCTCGTTGTGCAGCGTCGCCTTGACCCTTGACCTCAAATGACACGATGGCCCCACCTGTCTTTTGCTGGCTCATTGCCAGGGCATGCTGCGGATGCGACGGCAAGCCCGGGTAATGCACCTTGCTGACCTGAGGCTGGGCCGCCAGCCATCGTGCCACCTCCAGGGCATTGGCAGACTGACGCTCCATGCGGATGGAGAGCGTCTCCAACCCCTTGAGCAGCACCCAGGCGTTGAAGGCCGAGAGCGTTGGCCCCGCTGTTCGAAGCACGGGAATCAGACCGTCTTTCACGTAGGACTCGCTGCCCAACACCGCACCGCCCAGCACGCGTCCCTGCCCATCAATGTACTTGGTGGCCGAGTGGACGATGATGTGCGCGCCCAACTCGAGCGGACGCTGCAGCGCGGGCGTGCAAAAGCAATTGTCGACCACCAGCATGGCGCCGAACTCGTTGGCGAGTTTCGCCAGCGCCCGAATGTCGCCGATCTCGGTCAGCGGATTGGACGGCGACTCGACATAGAGCAGACGGGTGTTCGGGCGCATGGCGGCGCGCCAGGCGTCGAGATCGGTCAGTGGCACATAGGTGGTCTCGACGCCGTAGCGTCCGAACATGTTGAAGAGCTGCATGGTGGCGCCAAACACGCCGGTCGCCGACACCATGTGGTCGCCCGCGCGCGTCAGGCTGAGCACCACCGCCATGATCGCTGCCATACCCGAGGACGTGGCGATACCGGCGGGTGCCCCCTCTAGGGCTGCGAGACGATCGCAAAAGGTCTGAACCGTTGGATTGGTAAACCGTGAATAGACGTTGCCCCCATCGCTTCCCGAAAAGCGTGCGGCCGCCTGCGCAGCGTTTTCGAAGACAAAACTGGAGGTGAGAAAAAGCGCTTCGGAGTGCTCGCCGAATTGCGAGCGCTCGATGCCCGCGCGAACCGCGAGCGTATCGAAAGAGGGCTGGTCAGTCATGAAAGCGTCCAGTGCGAGACCCGAAAACCCGGGCGTAGCTAAAAAGGAAAATCAGTCGGCAGCCACCGCAAACTGCAGGTTCATCTGGCTGAGCGCGCGCTCCTCTTCGACCTGCCCGCCCACCAAGAGCCTGCCCTGCTCGATGCAATCGAGGTAACCAGCGGAGACATCACCCGTGATGTAGACCCCGTCGAAGCAAGACGCCTCGAATCGGCTCAGGCGGGGGTTGAGGTCGGATACGGATCGTTTCATCGCCTCGACCGACTGGTACACCAACGCATCGGCCCCGATGGCCTGACAGATCTCCTCGTCGCTACGGCCATGGGCGATGAGTTCGCCCCGGGTGGGCATATCGATGCCGTACACATTCGGGAAGCGAACCGGCGGCGAGGCCGAGGCGAAATAAACCTTGTTGGCCCCTGCGTCGCGGGCCATCTGGACGATCTCGCGCGAGGTGGTGCCGCGCACGATCGAGTCATCGACCAGCAGCACGTTCTTGCCTTTGAACTCGACGCTCATCGCATTGAGCTTTTGTCGAACCGACTTTTTTCGAACGGCCTGCCCGGGCATGATGAAGGTTCGACCCACATACCGGTTCTTGAGAAAGCCCTCTCGATAGTCGATACCGAGGCGGTTAGCCAACTGCATCGCCGACGGTCTGGAGGTGTCGGGGATGGGCATGACCACGTCGATGTCGCCCCGCCAGAGTTCGCGGGCAATCTGCTCGGCCAGATACTCGCCCATGCGCAAGCGCGCGCCGTAAACCGAGGTGCCGTCAATCAGCGAATCGGGACGAGCGAAGTACACAAACTCGAAAATGCAGGGGTTGAGCGAATATTCGGTTGCGCACTGCTTCGAGTAAAAATTGCCATCGAGGTCGATGAACAAGGCTTCGCCCGGTTGCACGTCGCGCACCATGCGAAACCCCAGGCCCTCGAGTGCGACCGACTCCGAGGCAACCAGGTATTCGGTGCCGGCATCGGTTTCCGCCACGCCATAACAAAGCGGGCGGATGCCGAAGGGATCACGGAAGGCGAGAATGCCGTAGCCGGCGATTTCAGCCACGCAGGCATAGGCCCCTCGAACGCGCCCATGCAGGCCCGCCACCGCTGAAAAAATGGTTTCAGGATCGAGCGTGACCCCATTGGCCTTCTCCTGCAACTCGTGGGCCAATACGTTGAGCAAGACCTCGGAATCGGAGGCCGTGTTGATGTGGCGACGGTCACGCCGAAACATTTCCTCGGACAACTGCACGGCATTGGTGAGATTGCCGTTGTGCGCCAGCGTGATACCGAATGGCGCGTTGACATAGAAGGGCTGCGCTTCCTCGGAATCGGACGCAGAGCCCGCCGTGGGATAGCGCACATGCCCAATCCCCGAGTTGCCAGGAAGCCCCCGCATGTTGCGGGTGCGAAAGACATCGCGCACCAGACCGTTGGCCTTGTGCAGACTGAATTTCTTGTTGGCAGCCGTCGCAATACCCGCCGCATCCTGCCCACGATGCTGGAGCAGCAACAGCCCGTCATAGAGCAACTGATTGACCGGCGAGCGGGAAACGACCCCGAGAATTCCGCACATGTCCGATCTCCCTGGGGAAGTGAGTGAGTGTCAGGTGGTCCGGATACCGGCTGGGCGGGCGGGAGGCATCGCGGGCACGGATGGGGTGAGTCGCGCGACCATCTCGTCCAGCAGGGGCCGGCACAGGGCCTGCTGCCAGGCCGGATCTTGCTGAGCGCCAAACAGCGAGGCAAGGAGCGCGGCGATGGCAATGACGATGGCGGCGCGGGCCGTGCCGACCACCGCACCGAGCATGCGGTCGACGCCCCCCAGACCCACCAGGGACAGTCCCCGGGCGATCAGGCTACCCACCAGGCGCGTGAGCAGAAACAGAACCAGGAAGACCGGCAAGCCCACCGCCCAGACCGGCGCTGCCAGACCGAAGGAGGCAACGATCAGAGGACCGCCCAGCAGGGCACCCGCAAGGGCCACCACCCAGGACGCCAGCGCGAAAGCGGTTCGCACCAGCCCCCGAACCAGCCCCAACAGGACCGAAACGATCAGAACGGTCAGCGCGAACCAGTCCCAGGCGGTCAACGCCGTCATCGAGCAGCCTCAGGGGCAATAAGGGCGGCCTCAAGACCCGCTGCGACCAGGCGGCCGCGGGCCTCCTCGGCGGCGGCACGCGTGGCGAAGGGCCCCGCGCGAACCCTGACCCGGTCGCCCTGCGCGGTCTGAAGTGTTTCGCTGTAGGCACGCAACCCCAACGCGCTGGCACGACTTTCAGCCGACCGGGCATTCTCGGGGCGCGCAAACTGCCCGATTTGTACGGCCCAGTTTTGACTAGGACCGAGCCGGACGGCCTCTGCCCGAGCGGCTTCGGCACGCGCTGCCTCTGCCCGAATGGCCTCTGCGCGAGCCGCTTCCGCCCGCGCGGCCGCCCGCGCGGCTTCGGCCCGTTGCGCCTCGACTCGCTGCGCTTCGACTCGAGCGGCCTCCGCACGGGCCGCCTCGGCACGCGCGGCCTCGGCCTTGGCCGGATCAGGTCGAGCAGGCTCTGTACGAGGCGGCTCAGCGCGAGGACTAGCGGGTTTCGGCGCCTCAGGCGGCTTTGCCACCGGCTCACGCGGCGGGTCACCTCGTTCAGCTTTGGCATCGGCAGCCCCGGCGGCGGCTTCACTCGCCGAGCGGGCCTCTGCTGCACGGCCTGCTTCCGCACGGGCTGCGCGCGCAGCCTCAGCGCCATTGCCGGCTTGTCGGGATATCGCTGAAGCGGGTTCCGGTGTGTCAACTGCAGCACGCGCGGGCAGAGGCGCATCACGGGAAGGAATATCGACCCGGATATCGGGCTTGGGATATCGCGGCTCGCGATCGAGGATCAGCGGTAAGGCCACGGCGGTGAGGGCGCCCAGCACCAACGCCCCGATAAGACGACGTCTCGCGCGCTGCTTGAACGGCAGCGTCGGATCGGCAGGCGCGGATTCGACCGCGTCACGCTTGGCCATGCGATACCCTTGGCAGGCAGAAAGACCGGGCTTTATGAGGCAATTCGGGCTGGGCTGGATTCGGCGCGTGCAGCAAGAATGTCCGCCACGGTCAGGAACGACCCAAAGACCAGAATTCTATCATTCTCATCCGCATGGCCCTGGGCGAAAGCCAGCGCTTCGCGGGGGTTGCCCAGGCGCTCGATCCGACGCTCGGGCCCGGCCACGATGCCGGCCGCTGTCAGTCGCTCCGCAAGCAGGTTGGCGGGCGCTGCGCGCGGCCCGGGCAGGTCGACCAGCAACCAGTGATCGATACGCTTATTGAGCGCGGCGATGATGCCATCGAGGTCCTTGTCGCGCATCGCCCCGAACACGGCCCAGGTGAAAGGGAAAAAACCCATGTTGTCGAGATTGCTCGCCAGGTGTGCGGCCGCATGCGGGTTGTGCGCCACGTCGAGAATAACCGCAGGACGCCCGGCCAGCACCTGAAACCGGCCGGGCAGTTCGACCGCAGCCAGCCCTTGTCGCACCGCCTGCGCACTCACCGGAAGGCGATGCCTGAGCGATTCGAGCGCTGCCAGCACACCCGAGGCATTGAGTAACTGGTTGGCCCCACGCAGCGCCGGGTAAGCCAGGCTGTTTCGCCGAAGGCTTCGCCCACCGTAAGACCATTGCTGACGATCGCCCGAGTAATTGAAGTCACGCCCGAACACCCAGAGATCGGCGCCGATGGCGGCGGCATGGGCAAGCAGGGCCTGCGGCGGCACCGGGTCAGCACAGATCGCCGGCCGGCCGGCGCGGTAAATGTGGGCCTTCTCGTGCGCGATGGCCTCCCGGGTGGGGCCCAGATAATCGGTGTGGTCGAGGTCGACCGACGTGACAATCGCGCAGTCGGCATCGATGATGTTCACCGCATCAAGCCGGCCTCCGAGGCCTACCTCGAGAATGAGGACATCGGGCGCCGACGCCTGAAAGCAGAGCAGGATGGCCAGCGTGGTGAATTCAAAATAAGTGAGTGGCGTGGCCTCGCGGGCACCCTCGACCCGCTCGAAGGCCTCGATCAGCACCTCGCTTGCCACGGCGACGCCATCGATGCGGGCGCGCTCATTGAAGCGCACCAGATGGGGCGAGGTGTAAAGCCCGACCCGATAGCCTGAGGCCAGGAGAATGGACTCGAGCATGGCGCAGGTTGACCCCTTGCCATTGGTGCCACCGACCGTGAAAACGATCGACTGCAAGTCGAGCTTGAGTCGCCTGGCAACCTCTCGAACCCGGTCGAGTCCGAGTTCGATGCTCTTCGGGTGCAGGGTTTCGATGCGCGCAAGCCAGTCGGCGAGCGCGCTGTCGCTGGCCGTCGCGCTCAGGAGAGGGCCTCGGTCGGCTGACGCATGAGCAGCGCAAGCAGGTGGGCGATTTCATCACGCATCTGCCGACGGTCGACAATCATGTCGATCGCCCCCTTGTCGAGGAGGAATTCGGCACGCTGAAACCCTTCGGGCAGTTTCTCACGCACCGTCTGCTCAATGACGCGCGGCCCGGCAAAACCGATCAGGGCCTTGGGCTCGGCCATGACCACATCCCCCAGGAAGCAGAAACTGGCCGACACGCCGCCCATGGTGGGATCGGTGAGCACCGAGATATAAGGCAAGCCCATCTCGGCCAGACGCGACAAGGCGGCTGTGGTTTTGGCCATCTGCATGAGTGACAGCAGGCCCTCCTGCATGCGCGCACCGCCGGACGCCGCTACCGACACGAAAGGTACCTTCTGCTCGATGGCCGTCTGCACGCCCCGGGCAAACCGCTCTCCGACCACCGAACCCATGGAGCCACCCATGAACTCGAATTCGAAGCAGGCCACGACTGCGGGGATGGCTCGGATCGCCCCCCCCATCACGACCAGTGCGTCGGTTTCGCCGGTCACTTCGATGGCCTCCTGCAGTCGATCGGGGTACTTGCGACTGTCCCGGAACTTGAGCGAATCGACCGCCAGCACTTCGTGTCCAATCTCGTAGCGTCCCTCTGCATCGAGCAGCAAATCGAGCCGACGACGCGCGGAAATCCGCATGTGATGCGAGCATTTTGGGCAGACACTCTGATTGGCGTCGAGGTCGGCCGAGTAGAGCACCGCATCACAGGACGGACACTTGACCCAGAGCCCTTCCGGAACCTTCTTGCCGCCGGCAGGCTGTCGCTGGATGCGGGGGGGCAAGAGTTTGTCGAGCCAGCTCATCGGTTTCTCCTGTGACGACCGCTAACCGCTGTCAGCTTCGGGGGGCACCATCGAGCGCCGCGCGGATGCCGGCGATGAATTCGCCGGCGCGGGCGGCCGCGCCCGCTGCCTCGCCGTCCTCGAGCACCTGGATCATGCGCGTGCCAATGATGACCGCATCGGCCACCTGCGACACCGCCCTCGCCGTCTCTCCGTCGCGGATGCCGAAGCCCACCCCAACGGGCAAAGCCGTCCGCGCCTTGATCATGGATACCCGGCGCACGACATCGTCGATATCGATCGTGCCACCGGTGATACCGCGCAGCGACACGTAGTAGACGTAGCCACTGGCCATCGACAGGATCTGATCGATGCGCTTTTCACTCGTGGTGGGCGCGAGCAGAAAGATGGGATCGACCCCATGCTCGCGCGCCGAGCGGGCAAACTCGGCCGACTCTTCAGGCGGATAGTCAACCACGATGACACCGTCGACGCCGGCCTGCGACGCACGTTCGATGAAATGTTGCCCGCCCATGCGCTCGATGGGGTTCGCATACCCCATCAACACCACGGGCGTGTCGGCGTTGCCACGGCGAAACGCGGCGACATCATCGAGCACATCGCCCAGGCCCACGCCAAGTGCAAGGGCCTTTTCGCTGGAGCGCTGAATCGCGGGTCCGTCCGCCATCGGGTCTGAAAAAGGAATGCCCAGTTCGATGATGTCGGCGCCGTGGGTGGCCAGTGCCTGCATGATGGGCACGGTGGACTCCCGCGAGGGGTGGCCCGCCGTGAAGAACGGGATGAGCGCCTTGCGGCCGCTCGCCGCGAGGCGTTCGAAGCTACGGGTAATTCGGGAACTCATCTCAGAAATTCAATCCACCGCGCTGCGCCACGGTGTGCATGTCCTTGTCGCCACGGCCCGACAGGTTGACCAGGATGTGCTGGTCACGCCCCAGCGTTGGCGCAAGCTTGACCGCGTAGGCGATGGCGTGACTCGATTCGAGCGCAGGGATGATGCCCTCGATCCGACAGCAATCGTGAAAGGCAGCCAAGGTTTCGGAATCGGTGATGGCCACGTAACTGGCACGCCCCGAGTCCTTGAGCCAGGCATGCTCGGGGCCGACGCCCGGGTAGTCGAGACCGGCCGACACCGAGTGCGTGTCGATGATCTGGCCATTGGTGTCTTGCAGCAGATACGTACGGTTGCCATGCAGCACACCTGGCGTGCCCGCTGACAGCGAGGCCGCATGCCGCCCGGAATCGAGACCGTCGCCGCCCGCCTCGACCCCCACCAGACGCACGCCGGGCACATCGATATAGGGGTAGAAAATACCGATGGCGTTCGAACCGCCCCCCACACAGGCCAGCACGTAATCGGGTTGACGGCCGATCTGCTCGGGCATCTGGGTGAGGCACTCGCGGCCCACCACGGCATTGAAGTCACGAACCATCATGGGGTAGGGGTGGGGCCCTGCCACCGTGCCGATGATGTAGAAGGTGTCCTCGACATGCGTGACCCAGTCGCGCATGGCTTCATTGAGCGCGTCCTTGAGCGTGCGCGAACCCGACTCCACCGGCACCACCGTCGCCCCGAGAAGCTTCATCCGGTAGACGTTTTGCGCCTGACGGGCCACGTCGTCGACGCCCATGTACACCACGCAGTCCATGCCAAAGCGCGCGCACACCGTGGCTGTGGCAACCCCGTGCTGGCCCGCGCCGGTTTCGGCAATGATGCGCTGCTTGCCCATGCGACGCGCAAGCAGCGCCTGCCCCATGGTGTTGTTGATCTTGTGTGCGCCCGTGTGATTGAGGTCTTCGCGCTTGAAGTGAATCTGCGCCCCGCCCAGCCGCTCCGACCAACGACGTGCGTGATAGATCGGGCTGGGCCGGCCCACGAAGTGCTTGAGTTCGTGCTGCAGTTCGGCCACGAACGCCGGGTCTTTCTGATACCGGTTGTATGCCAGTCGCAGTTCCTCGAGCGCCTCGATCAGGGTTTCGGAAACGAAGGTGCCGCCGTAGGGACCGAAGTGGCCGCGGGCATCGGGCAGGTCATAGGGTTTCATGCTTGCTGTAGCTTTCAGGTTCGTGAGGAGAGCCGGCGTGCGTCGGCCGAGAGCACCGCCGAAACGAAGTCTTCCATCTTGCGCCGGTCCTTGGTGCGGGGATCGTCACCCTGGATACCGCTTGACACATCGACCGCCTCAGGCGCCACCCGGTGGATCGCCTCGGCGACACTTGCCGGAGCCAACCCACCCGACAGGATGATCGGCCGGGGGCGAACCGCCGGAATCCAGGACCAGTCGAAGCTGAGCCCGCTACCGCCGTATCCCGCATGAAAGGAGTCGACAAGAAGCGCCTCGGCACCCGGAAAATCATCAAAAGATGATAGCAAATCGCCCGACTGCCGCATCCGCACGGCCCGCCACCAGACGTGGTCAAGACCCGCCTGTGCGCACTGCCCTGCGGTCTCGTCGCCATGGAACTGGATGACATCGAGCCCGACCTGCTTCGCGACCGACCGGACCCCCTCAACCGTGTCATTGACGAAGAGGCCAACCGCCGACACCCAGGACGGCAAACGCTGACGCAAGCGCGCAGCCTGCTCGACATCGAGTGCCCTCGGACTCTTGGGATAGAAGACGAACCCGATGGCGTCAACGCCCAAGGCCACCGCGTCGTCGACATCCGTCGGGCGAACCAGTCCGCAAAACTTGATCCGGGTTCTCAAGCCAGCCACTCCGTTGCAAGACTGCCCCCCCAGGAAGGCAGTTGATGGCTTGCATCGTACTGCACGCCTTCGAGGTAAAGCCCTGCCGCATCAAAGGTGGGCGCCGCGACGCGTCGATCGCGACCGGCCAGCACCTGCGCGGCCCAAGCGGGCTCACGACGCCCGGTCCCGATCATGACGAGCAGGCCCACGATGTTGCGAACCATGTGATGCAGGAAGGCGTTGCCCGTGACGCAGAACGACACCAGGGCACCGTTTCGCTCGATGCCGAGTTCTTCGAGTCGGCGCACCGGCGAAGCGGCCTGACACTGGCTGGAGCGAAAGGCGGAAAAGTCGTGCTCACCCATCAGCAACGCGGCAGCCTCACTCATGCGCTCAGTATCCACGTCGCGAAAGGACCAGCCAGCACGGCCCGCCAGTAGCGGATGACGGACGGGCGACACATGCAGCAGATAGCGATAGCGGCGGCGCAGGGCACCGAATCGCGCATGAAAATCAGGCGCAACCGTCTGGGCGGCGCGGACCGCAACGCCCTCGGGCAGATGCGAGTTGACGCCCCGTACCCATGCGCTGAGCGGACGTGCAGCCGCGGTGTCAAAATGAATCACCTGACGAAGCGCATGCACGCCGGCATCGGTGCGCCCGGCACAGATCGTCGCGATGGGCTCACCGGCCACCACCCTCAACGCAGCCTCGACGCAATCCTGTACCGCATCGCGCGAGGGCTGAGTCTGCCAGCCCGCAAAGCGGCTACCGTCGTAGGAGAGGGTGAGGGCCAGGCGCGTCACGGAAGGTTCAGCGAAGCCCGTCAAGCAGGCTGCGGGCTCGAAGCCGTTGTGCGGTATCGCCCTGTCGTAGCACCTCTTCGAGCAACTCGCGCGCCCGATCGAAGTCGTCAATGGCGATGTAGTTCGACGCGAGTTCGACGCGCATGGCCATCTGCTCGCGCAGCCTGGGCTCGGTCATGATCGGGACCACCGCTGCCGGCACGACCTCGGGTGGCGTGACAGCGGGTGCCGAAATCGACGACGGGTGAACCGACTCAGGCGTGACGACGGTCGGCGCGACCGCCGAGGGACGGTCGGTCGCGGGATCCATGTCCAGCGACGGCAGATCGAAACGCCCACCGATCGCGCGTTCCAGTTCGGACAGTTCGAGCCTGGGATCGACTCGCTCCTCCACGGGCGTGGGTGCCGTATCAACCGGAGCGGCGCGGTTGGCCGGTGGTGGGGGCGCCGATCTGGGGGTGACCGCTCTGGCCGGCGACCGCCTGCCATTGAACAGAAGCCATCCTCCCGACAGCAGGATGACCAGCGCAATCGCCAGCGCCGGCCCGGGCACCGGCAGGACCGGACTAACGGATGCTTCGGTGGTGGCGCTCGGGCTTGTATCGCTTGGGCTCGATACAGTGGCCCCCAGCGCTTGGTCCGGTTTCTCTGAAGGCGCCGCGCTCGCGACTTCATCGGCGGCCGCTGGCAAGGTTGCCCCGGCGGGCGGATCGGCACGGGTCGAAGGGGGCTCGCTTCGGTTTTCTGCGGGTGGCGAGCCCGCGTACGCCGACGTCGTTTCGGTCGCTGATTCAGCCGGCACGATCGGGCTCGCCGGACTAGGCACCGTTGAGGGCGGGGCCACCACCGCTGCCGGAACCTCAGCGGGTGCGACGGGTGCGACGGGTGCGACGGGTGCGACGGGTGCGACGGGTGCGACGGGTGCGACGGGTGCGACGGGTGCGACGGGTGCGACGGGTGCGGCGGTTGCGGCGGATTCGGCGGGGGCGGCGGTTGCGGCGGTTGCGGCGGTTGCGGCGGTTGCGGCGGTTGCGGCGGTTGCGGCGGTTGCGGCGGTTGCGGCGGTTGCGGCGGTTGCGGCGGTTGCGGCGGTTGCGGCGG
>CAIVPX010000079.1 GCA_903907905.1 uncultured bacterium
ATTGATGAGGTCGTTGCCGTCGCCGCCCAACACCGTGTCCGCGCCGTCGCCGCTCAGGATCAGATCGTCGCCCTGATTGCCCTCGATCGAGTCGGCGCCCGCGCTACCATTGAGGGTGTCGTGACCGTCGCCGCCTTTCAAGACATCGTTGTCTGAGCCGCCCCCGATCAGATCGTTTCCGAGGCCGCCATCAATGGTCTTGCGGCCGCTGACCGGATACCACCCCAGGCTGCCGACGTTCCCAATGACGGCGTTGATCTGATCGTCGCCGGCACCGCCTTCGATCAGGTCGCTTCCCTGGCCGCTGTAGATCAGATCGTTGCCGCCGAGTCCGCTGATCGTGTCGTCGCCATCGGTCCCGTTGAGTGGACCACCGCTGGCGCCGGCTGTGAAAGTTGGCATGAGAGGTTTCTCGGATCGATTCGAATCGGATGAGGGCGAGTTATGCCCTTAATTACCGGGCGCGGCGGGCTGTCGCGACATCGCCGCCCACGCGAGCAGCAGCCAGCCCGCGATGAGGGCGACGCCGCCGACGGGCGTGATGAGGCCGAGGGCGCTGACGCCGGTCAGGACCACCAGGTAGAGGCTACCCGAAAAGAGCAGCACCCCGGCGAGAAAGCAGGCCGCCGCGAGCAGCGACAGACGGCGCGCACAGGGACCGCAGGCAAGGGCTGCGGCGATCATGGCCAGCGCGTGGATCAGTTGATAGCGTGCGGCGGTTTCAAAGACCGCCAGGGCTTGCGCGGAAACGGCTGCGCGCAGACCGTGGGCTCCGAAGGCCCCTGCCGCCACGCCCAGGGCGGCCAGGACGGCGCCGGCGGCGAGCACGAGCCGAACCGCGTCGGGCCGCTGCAGGGTCACTTCAGGAAGGCCGGCAACTCGGCTTCGATGCTGGCCGGTGTCGTCGTGGGCTCGTAGCGCTTGAGCACCTTGCCTTCGCCATCGACCAGAAATTTCGCGAAGTTCCAGCCGATGTCGCCCCCACCCGATTGCACCTTGAGCTCGCGGTAGAGCGCGTGAGTGTCGGGGCCGTTGACCACGACCTTGGCGAACATTGGGAAGTCGACCTGATAGCGCAGGCTGCAGAATTCGCGGATCTGGGCCTCGGTGCCTGGCTCCTGGCCGCCGAACTGATTGCAGGGGAATCCCAGCACGGCGAAGCCGCGGTCGCGGTACCTGGCGTGCAAGGCCTGCAGGCCCGCGTAATGGGGCGTGAGTCCGCACTGGCTGGCGACGTTGACGATCAGGAGGATTTTGCCGCGCCAGGGGGCGAGCGTGGTGTCCTGACCATCGAGGGACCGGACGGCGATGTCGTGCAGGCTCATGAACCTGGGCTCCAGGTAAAACAGAGAGCTTACCCGCGCAGCGCCCGGCTGTCGTGTGCGAACTGTCGCAACGGAACTCGGACCCGCGCTCAGGTGCGAGGGCTCAGGTGCCGGCGCCCGGACCGGGGCCGTCCTGCATCAGTCGGAGCATGGCGTCGTGCTCGGCGTCGGGCTCGTCGTGCAAGCCGCGCAATACGCCCTCGCGATCGACTCTAGATCGGTTCTGGCTGAGCTTGAACTTGCCGCGCAGGCGATCGATCTCGATGCGCAGCCCGACCACCGCCGCCATCATCGATGCGGTGTAGTCGGCGGGCGCGTCGTTCACCGACCAGGGGTGGGCCCGGGGGGCCTCGTGCTGATCGGTGAGGGCATCGAGAATGGGGCGCATGGTGGCGCCCTGCTGCGTCCAGTGGATGCGCCCCTCGACGTGAACGACCGAATAGTTCCAGGTCGGCACCACCTTGCCGTGCTCGCGCTTGGAGGGATACCAGGCGGGGGTGACATAGGCCTGCGGTCCGTGGAAGACCGCCGTGACGAGGCTGCCCTCAGGCCACTGCTGCCAGACGGTGTTGGCACGTGCCACGTGTCCGATCAGCACGCCCTCACCTCCGCCGGGCGCGGCTTTCCACTGCAGGGGAATGTGCTCGATCAGCACACCCGAGGCCGACTGCCCGATCAGGGTGGCCAGCGGATGGTCGGCCATCAGGCGTCGCAGGACGTCCCGGTTGTGCTCTTCGAAGTGGCTGGGGAGATACATGGTGGCTGCGACTGTGTCACTGGCGCAATCGGGGTGTCAAGCGGGTTTCTCAGCGGGCATCTGCTTTGGCGTGACGGGCCCGCCGAAGGGCTAGCCTGATCGCGGCCGGAATGGGCTCCACGATGGGCTGACTGAAGCGCTTGCGCAAGTCGCGGGCGGCGCGTGCCAGCGGTCCGCCGCCGATCACGATGGACTGCACCCGATCGCGCTCGATGGCTTCGGCACAGGCCTCGGCGAGGGCCTCGACCAGTCGGGCCGGATCGGCCATCAGCGTATGAGGATCGCCTGGCGTGAGTCGCACGCCCGCGAATCGCGCGCCGTGACCGTAGGCGATGGCGCTTGCCTCGATCGACCCGAGCAGTTCGGGTGTCGTGGTAACCACGGCAAAGCGCCCCGGCGCTTCGGCCATGGCCGCCTCGGCGATACCTGTGACCGGGATGGCGGCGGGTACGCCTGCGCGCGCCTCCAGGAGCCCCGGGTCGCCAAAGGCCGCGATCACGATGCCGGCCACCTTCTCCAGCGGGCATTCCGACAGGCGCGCCACGACCGCTTGAGCAGCCACCCTGAGTGCTGCCTCGTTGGTGATCAAGGGAACCCCCTCGCGTGCCGTCACGCCCTCGATGTCCCATGGGGCCGAGCCGGCCTCAGCGGACGAATTCCCCTCATGATCAAGGGCCTCTCGACCGATCGCCACCATCATCGCGGTGGTGGACTCGTTCGTGTTGGGATTGATCAGGAGCAGCCGCGGCACCGGCTCACACCCCGTCGCTGAAGAGGCGCCCCCATCCCTCGACCCGGCGCGTGTCGACCCCGCAGCAGCGAAGCGCTTTCCACAGGGCCGTGGCCACCGTGTCGTACACGGGAATACCGAGTTCGTCCTCGAGCGTGGGGACCAGATGGGCTGCCCGCAGGTTGGTGCAGAAGGTGGTGATGCATTGGGGCGCGGATCGGGCCACCTCGCGGATCATGCGCCGAAGGGTGTCCTCGGAGACATTGCAAAATTCGTAGTTGACGCTGATGTCCAGATGCTGCTCGGCGACGCACTGATAGCCCGACGCGGCGTAGTTGTCGACGATGCGTTGCTGCACGTCCTGCAGATAGGGCGAGACCAGACCGAAGCGTTTCTCGCCGCGCAGATCCATGATTTCGTTGAACGCCAGCACGGCCGTGCACGCAGGTATTCCGGTTTCGGCCGTGATCTGCTCACAGAGCAGCCGGTCGCTATCGAAACCCAGCCAGCCCGATGAGGTGCCGTTCCAGGTAATGACGTCCACGTGGGCGTCGGCGAGCAGGCGAGCCGCCTGCAGGATGGGCTCGACCTCGAACTGGCCGCGCGAGCCGCTGCGCAATGAAATTTCGGTGACCCGGAAACGCCCGAAATGCGCACTGACCTCGGGCAGACCAGCCAGCATTGCAGCCGTGAGCGGCTCGAGCGAGGTATTCGAGGACGGCGTCAACATGCCCAGCCGGATGCGTTTCATGGTGAAAGACTCTCTGAAAATGACCGCGGCCGGTGCCGCCGCGCCCGAATGATAGGCGAAGCGGGACCGGCCGCGGATACCGGGCAGGCGCCCGGCCCGATCAGACGCGGATTTCGCGGTTGAAGCGTGCGATGTACTCGGCGCGCTTCGGATTGAGCTTGGCCCAGTCGATGCCGCGCATGGCCTCCACCTCAGCCATGGACTTGGCGTAGGGCGCAAGCCCTTTGCTGAACGCCGCCTTGGAGCTGGTGGGCACCACCAGATAGGGCTCCTCGGCCATCTTGGTCTGCACCTCGGGGCTGATGGCCGCATTGATGTAGGCGGCGGCAAGATCGACGTTCTTCGAGTTTTTCACGATGTGCATCGTGCTCTTGATGTGGATCCAGCCGGTGTCGGGGCGCACCAGGGCCACCGGGATACCCTTTCCCTGCAGGTCGGCCACGTTGTTGTTGTAGTGAACCGAGATGTCGATCTGATCCTGCTGGAACAGGGTGGCGAGCGCGCCAGGGTTGGCCGCGACCGCGCTCACGCTGGGCAGCAGTTTTTTCACGAAGTCGAAGGCGGGCTCGAGGTTTTCTTCGCTGCCGCCGTTGAGCTTGGCGATCTCGGCCATCCAGGCCGACATCAGGGTCGAGCCCATCCCGGCCAGACCGACCCGCCCCTTGAACTCGGGCTTGAGCAGATCATTCCAGGACTTGGGCGGCGTCTTGATCTTTTGCGTGTTGTAGGCGATGCCGATGATCTGGCCCGACACAAAAACGCCCAGACCGCGGGTATCGATGAAGCGCTCGGGGATGTCCTTCAGGAAGGGCATCTTGTCGGTGGGGATCTTTTCGAAAATGTCTTGCTGGATTGCCGCGAGGTAGGGGCCTTCGTCGAGGATGATCACATCGAAGGGCGGGTTGTTGCGTGAGGCAACGATCTTGGAGACGGTGTCGACCGCCAGCGAAGCCACCAGATTGGTGGACGCGCCTGCCGCCTTCGAGAAGGCGGGCAACAGGATGCCGCGATGGGCTGATTCCCAGGCACCCGGGTAGGTCGTGGCGGAAATCGATTTGCCCTGGGCAAAGCTCAGACCGGCCTGGCTGCCGAAAGCGGCCGCGCCGAGCGCAGCGCCTTGCTGGAGGAGGGTACGACGCGAGGAAGAGATCGACATGAGGGGAACTCCTGGTTTGACGTGGCGGCAACGCTCCGCACGAACGAGGCTCTGCAAGCTCTGTGCCATCGTAACGCGCATCCGGTGCGCTTGTTTGGTGCGAACCTATATCAATTTGGTGCGATGGCGGGGAAAGTCCGCGCACCACACTGGGGCAATCGTGTGGGGGCAGGGGCTTGGGCGAAGATGCGGGTGTTTTGAAGGCGAGCCGCCGGCAAGCTTTCCGGGGTCGCAGCGTACGGCACGACGCTCTCCTGGCACGGTCCTTGTATGGTGACGGGCCAGTCAGCCGTTTCGCGTGCCTCTTTTCAGGATGGTGTGTTTCGCATGACAGCTTCATCAGGCCAGCGGGCCAGCGTCGAAGTTCAACTGGAGTCGGTCAGCCACCGCTACGGCGATTCGCTGGCGGTGGATCGGGTCGATCTGCGGGTTAGCGGGGGCGAATTGGTGGCGCTGCTGGGCCCGAGCGGCTGCGGCAAGACCACGCTGCTCAGAATCGTGGCGGGCTTGATGACGCAGACAGGCGGATCGGTTCGCCTCGATGGTGAGCCGGTCGACCGCCTGCCGCCCAATGAACGGGGCGCAGGAATCGTTTTTCAGAACTATGCGCTGTTTCCGCACATGACGGTCGCGGCCAACGTCGGCTATGGCCTTCGCGCCCGGGGCGCGAGTCGGGCTGAGACCGCGCGGGTGGTGTCCGAGATGCTCGACATGGTGCGCATGTCGCAGTTTGCAGGGCGCTATCCGCGGGAACTTTCCGGCGGGCAGCAGCAGCGCGTGGCGCTTGCCCGCACCCTCGCGGTCAAGCCTCGTGTGCTGCTTCTCGACGAGCCATTCGCTGCCCTCGACAAGAACCTTCGCCTGGACATGCAGATCGAAATCCGGCGGATTCAGCGCGAACTGGGTATCACCACGCTGATCGTTACACATGATCAGGAAGAGGCCATGTCGATGGCCGATCGCATCGCGGTGATGAACGCCGGGGTGCTCGAGCAGTTCGATACGCCCGAAGCGCTGTACGACCGACCTGCCACCCTGTTTGTTGCCAGCTTCGTGGGCACCGCCAACCTGATCGAGGGGCGTCTGAGCGGCGCCCCTGGCGCGTTTGTCTTTGCCGCCGAAAGCGTTGGACCCCTGCAACTGGAGCGGGCGGGGCCCTGCTCACGCGCGGGCTCGGTCATCTTCGCGGCCCGGCCCGAGCACCTTGAAATGTCCGCAGCAGACGCGCCGGCGCCTGCCGCCGGCGCGATCGAGGCGCGGGTCGAGATGGTGCTGCCCCTGGGTCCCTCGCTGGTGTACGAATTATCCCGAGCGGGGGGCAATGGCCTCAAGGTGGTGCTGCCCCGCTCGAATGCATCGGCCCGCTGGTCGGTCGGGCAGTCGGTGCGGGTGGGTGTGCGCGCCGGCGCGCCGGTCAGCTTCTTCGCCCGTTGAGCCCGATGGCCGCAACGCTCGCCGCTGCTGCGCCCAGGCGCGAAACGCCGCTGTCATTCGCAGCGCCGCTCGGTCTGTTTTTTGTGGTGTTCGTGGTCATGCCGCTGCTGCTGCTGGGCTTCGTCAGCCTGCATGTCGACAGCAGCCTTCAGCAGATGGGCATCGATCAATACATCAAGTTCCTGAGCGACGGATTCAATCTGTCGGTGCTGCGCGATACGCTCTGGCTCGGACTGAAGGTGACCTTGCTGTCGCTGCTCATCGGCTACCCGCTGGCTTACCTGTACGTGAACGCCCCGCGCCGCTGGCAGGGGGTGCTGATGCTGCTCATCCTTCTGCCTTTGCTCACCAGTTCGGTGGTTCGCACCTTCGCCTGGGTGGTCATTCTCGGACGGCAGGGCATCATCAACAACCTGCTGATCGATCTCGGTGCCATCGCCGCACCGCTGAAACTGCTCTACACCCCGGGGGCAGTCACCGTGGCGCTGGCGCAGATCGAATTGCCGCTGATGGTGTTGCCACTCATCACCGCGCTGCTCAACGTCGATGGCAACCTGCGTCAGGCCTCGCTCGCGTTGGGGGCGGGGCACTGGCGGACCTTCTTTCAGGTCACGGTGCCGCTCTCGGTGCCGGGCTTGCTCGCGGGCGGACTGCTGGTGTTCGCGTCGTCGGTGAGCGCCTTCGTGACCCAAACGCTCGTGGGGGGCGGGCAGCAGATGTTCATGCCCTTCTACATGTACCAGCAGGCGATCCAGGCGAACGACTACCCGTTTGCCGCGGCTATCGCGGTCGTGCTGCTGGTGGCGGTGCTGCTGATCGTCTCGGTCGTGAACACGCTCGGTCGTCGCAGCAAGGGGTTCGTACATGCCTGAGCCGATGTCAGTCGGCCGCGCCGTCGCCGCGCCCGCGCGTCGGGAGTCGCTGCGTTCGTCCATCGAGCGGCGCTCGTTTCGGGTCGTGTTGGGCGTGCTGGCGGCGCTTTCGATCGTGCTGCTGATGGCGCCGACCGTCATCGTCATCGTGGCCTCCTTCACCAGCGCCTTCTCGCTCAAGTTTCCGCCGCCCGGCTACTCCACCCGCTGGTATCTCGCCCTCTGGAACGATTCGCCCGAGATCATTGCGGCCTTCGTGCTGTCGCTGAAGGTGGCCGCCATTGCCACCGGTTTGTCCGTGGTGCTGGCGGTGTCGGCGGCCATGGCACTCGCGCGCCGCCGCGAGTCCTGGGCCCGGCTGATCGAATCGGTGTTTCTGTCACCGCTCATGCTGCCCACGCTCGCGCTGGGCCTGGCGCTGCTCATGCTGTTCAATCTGGCCGGTACCGGCTTGTCGTTCTGGACGCTGGTGATCGGACACGTTGCGATCACGGCGCCCTACATTGTCCGCACCACCACCGCGAGCCTCGTGCAACTGGATGGCAGCCTGCTCGAGAGTGCCCGCAGCCTGGGGGCGTCGGCCATGCATGCGTTCGTCACCGTCACCCTGCCGCTGATTCTTCCCGGCATCGCGGCAGGTGCGTTCATTGCATTCATGTATTCCTTCGACAATGTGGCGGTGTCGCTGTTCCTGTCGGACGCACGCAGCGAGGTGCTGCCCATCCGCATGTGGCACATCATCGAGTCCAATCTCGATGTCAGGGCGGCGGCCGTGTCGGGCGTCCTGATTTCCGCAACCCTGGGACTGATGCTGCTCATGGAGCGGCTGGTGGGCGTCTCGCGCCACATCCGTTAGATCCCGATCTGAAGGTATCCGCCATGTCCGACAAGCGAATCCTGCTCCGGGGCGCCCGTGCGCTGACGGGCGCGGGGCTGCAGTGCAGTGGTGAGCCCGTGGACCTGTTGGTCGAGGACGGGCGTATTGGCGCGATCGCTGCCGCCGGGTCGATTCATGCCGATGCGCCGGCAGTCGATCTGAGCAACCGGTTGCTGGTGCCGGGTCTGGTCAACGGTCATCAGCATTCTCACGAGCATTTCCAGCGTGGCCGCACCGAAAATCTGCCGCTGGAGTTGTGGATGAACCTGGTGCGGACCCGCACGCCGGTTCTGCTCTCGCCCAGACAGATCTACTTGCGCACGATGATTGGCGCGATCGAATCGCTGCGCACCGGTTGCACCACGCTGGTCGACGACACGGCGGTAGGGGGCTCGATTGATCGCGAGCGCATCGAGGCCGTGATGCAGGCGTATGAAGACTCGGGCATCCGTGCACTGGTCGGCTTTTCAATGATGGACAGGCCGGTCATCGATAATTTCCCGTTTGCCGATGAATCATTTCCCGCCGCGCTGGCTGCGGAGTTGCGCGCCGCGCCGCGTCCGTCATCTCAGGACTACCTCGGGCTGGTCACTGACCTGGCGCGAAATGGCCACCATCCGCACCAGTCCCGCGTGGGGGTGCTGATGTCGCCCTCGGCGCCGCAACGCTGCAGCGAGGCCTTCCTGCTCGAGATCCGCCGCCTCGCCGACGAACTGTGCCTGCCGGTGATCACCCATGTTCAGGAGACCCGCCTGCAGGTGGTGACCGGACAGCTGTTTTTCGGGTCGCCCATCGTCGAGTACCTCGACCGCATCGGTTTTCTCAAGCCCGCCACCAGTCTCATTCACGCGGTCTGGCTCAACCCGCGCGAGATCGAGGCGCTGGCGCGCAGTGGTGCGAGCGCCCAGCACAATCCCTGGAGCAATCTCACACTGGGGTCCGGTGTGCAGCCGGTGCGCGAACTGCTCGAGGCGGGGGTCAATGTCAGCATGGGGTCCGATGGCTCATGCTCGACAGTGACGTTGAACATGCTCAATGTGCTGGGCACGGCGGCGGGTGTGGCCAAGCTGCGCGGTAATGACCCGACCCGATGGCTGTCTGCGCGAGAGGCCCTGTCGGCTGGTACGCAGGGCGGTGCGCGTGCGCTGGGCTTTGGCGAGTCGCTCGGCGTAATCGAAGTGGGCGCGCGGGCCGATCTGTTTGCCTGCCGGACCGACACGGTCACCTTTTCGCCCTTCAATGATCCGGTCCGGCAACTGGTGTATGCCGAGCGCGGCGCGGGCGTCGATTTCTCGATGGTAGAGGGCCGGGTGGTGATGCGCGAAGGGCGGCTCTGCGGCATCGACGAGGCGGCGATTCTCAAAGAGATCGAGCATGAATTTCTCGAGCTGTCAGCGCGCTTCGACGAGGCCGAGGCGTCGGTTGCGCCGGTGCTGGCCGCAGTCGAGTTGCTGTACCGCCGCTCGCTCCAGGTGGGCATTGCGGCGGATACCTACCCGGCCCGGCTCGCCGATCGGGGAGGCTGCGCGTGACGGGCCGCTATCCGCCTTGCACAGGAATCCATTCATGAGTGTCACCGACGGCGCCATCAGACGCGATCTGGCCGGCTATCGCAACCAGTACCCAGCCATCCGCTGGCCGGGCGGAGCGGGGCTTGCCGTGTCCTTCGTTCTGAACATCGAGGAAGGGGCGGAGCTTTCCCTGGCAGACGGCGATGAGCGCAACGAGTCCCGGCACGAGGTCAACCATGAGGTGGTCGGCGCGCCCGACCTGTGCCTGCAGAGCCACTTCAACTACGGTGCGCGCGTGGGCTATCCGCGCATCACCCAACTGTTTACCGATGCTGGCCTGCCGCTCACGCTCAATGCCTGTGCCCGCGCGCTGGAGGCCACGCCGTGGATTGCCCGGGATGCGGCCGAGCGAGGCTTCGAGGTCTGCTGCCACGGCTGGCGCTGGGAATCGCATGCGGGCATGGCCGAGAGCGTGGAGCGCGAATTGATTCAGCGCTGCGTGAGCACCATCGAGCGCCTGCACGGCAAGCCTCCGGTGGGCTGGCACACCAAGTCGTCGTCGTCGGTGAATACCAGGCGCCTGCTGGTCGAGCAGGGCGGCTTTCTGTACGACAGTGATGCGTATGACGACGATCTGCCCTACTACCGAGAGGTCGCCGGGCGTCCGCATCTGGTGCTGCCCTACGCCTTCGACACCAATGACATGCGCTTCTTTGACAGCTTCGCGTATGTCAGGGGCCGCGACTTTGCCGACTATGCAATCGACGCCTTCGAATGGCTGCTCGAAGAATCGCGGCAGTCGCCGCGCATGATGTCCATCGGCCTTCATACGCGCATCATCGGCCGGGCGGGTCGCATCGGTGGGCTCCGGACGCTGATCCAGCACATCGCCCGCCGCCAGGGTGCGTGGGTCGCCACCCGCGAGCAGATCGCCCGGCACTGGCTGGCGCAGGTGCGCCCATGATCGCAGCGGACGAACTGCTTGGCTGGGGCGTCGAGGGGTTGGCCGCGCGGGTGTCGGGCGGGCGGGTCTCGGCCCGGTCCGTGGCCGAGCGTTTTTGCGACCGGGTCGAGCAGGTCAACCCCGCCCTCAACGCCCTCATCGGGTATGAGCGCTCACTGGTGCTCGCCGAGGCCGATGCCGTTGACCAACGCCTGGCCTCGGGGGCGTCGCTGCCGCTTGCGGGGGTGCCCATCACGGTCAAGGACAACCTCTGGGTGGGCGGGCGGCGCATTGCCCAGGGATCACGGCTTTTCGAGGACTTCATCGCGCCGCGCGATGCCTGGGCGGTGGCGCGTCTGCGCGAGGCCGGCGCGGTCGTACTGGGTATTACCAACTGTTCTGAATTCGCATGCAAGGGCGTCACCAGCAACCCGCTGTTCGGCGTCACCCGTCATCCGCTCGACCCCTCGCTCACGCCCGGGGGCTCGTCGGGCGGTGCGGCCAGTGCCACGGCGGCGGGGCTCGGCATGGTGGCGCTGGGAACCGATGCTGGCGGGTCGACGCGCCGGCCAGCGGCGCATTGCGGGCTGGTCGGGCTCAAACCCAGTTCAGGGCTGGTGCCGCATCCCTGGGGCTTTGCCGAGCCCAACTTCGGCGTGTCGGTCATTGGCGTGCTGGCGCGTTCGGCCGCCGATTGCGTCGCCGTCTACCGCGAGCTCATCGCCTTCGATGCGGGCGATCCGGCCGGGGTGCCGATCGTCTTTGATCCGGGCGATCTGTCCGCCGAGCCTCCGCGAGGCCTGCGTATCGGCTGGAGCCCGCGCCTGGGGTGCGAGTTCCCGGTGGATGGCGACGTGTTGGCGCAGTTTGAGCGGGTCGTGGCGGCTCTGGAAGCGGACGGCTGGCCCATCAGTCGGATCGATCCGCAGTGGCCCGCCGGCACCCGCACCTATCCGCTGCTGGCCCTGCAGCAGGCGGGGCTGCATGCGCTGTACGGTCAGCGACCGCCAGCCGAGCGGGCGCTGATCGACCCCGACCTCAATGCTCAGATCGATGAGGGCGGCCGGCACTCGGCGCGCCTGATCGCCGAGACGGTGCGTCGGCGCGAGCCAATCGTGATGAGTCTCGCGCGCTATTTCGAGCATCACGATGTGCTGCTCTGTCCCAGCGCACCCGTGACGGCCTGGCCGCATGACACCGTGCCGCAACAGATCGGCGGTGAGCCAGTGGGCCCGCGCGGTCACGCGGCCTTCACCCCGCTGTTCAACTACTGCGGGGTGCCAGCCTGCTCGGTCCCGGCGGGGCGGGTGCGCGGCCTGCCGGTGGGCCTGCAGGTGGTGGGCCCTCGTTTCGAAGATGCCCGCGTGATGCAGATGGTCGCCGTGATCGAGCGACTCGTTTCGACCGCCTCTCACTAAGGCCGGGGCGGTGGGACGCCCGCACTCAGCGTCGGCCGTCGATCACGATCCCGTCTCTCACCAGGGCGGCGATCTCGGTCTCGCCGAGTTCGAGCGATTGGAGCACCTCGATGCTGTGCTGGCCCAGCAGTGGCGCCGGGCGTCGGATGGTGGCCAGCGCGCCGCTCGATTTCACGGCCAGTCCGATGTTCTTCATGGGGCCGATGACCGGGTGGTCGACGTCGACGATCATCCGGCGCGCCGCAATATGGGGCTCTTGCAGCGCCTGCTCATAGGTGTAGACGGGGCCGCCCGGCACGCCTGCGGCGTCGAGTCGTTCGACCCAGTGGGCCGTAGTCTGGGTCGTCAGCACCGCCTCGAGTTCGCGCTCCAGCGCGTCGACGTTGCGCACCCGCAGCGAGTTGCTCAGAAAGCGCTCGTCAGTGAGCCATTGCGGTTGCTCGCACACGCTGGTGCAGAAGTTCTTCCAGAGTTTCTCGGTGTTGGCGCCGACCGTGACGTAGCCGTCTTTCGTTCGCAGGGCCTGATAGGGCGCCGAGCGGCGATGGCGTGATCCGGTGGCGGTGGGGCGCTCGCCGCCACCAAAGTAGGCGGCGAATTCCCAGGGCGTCCAGGCCAGCCCGGCCTCGAGCAGCGAGGTTTCGAGATACTGTCCCTGGCCATGACGTAGCCGGCCGATATAGGCACCGAGCACGCCGTAGAGCGCGGTCATGCCGCCGGCAATGTCGTTCATCGCAATACCGACCTTGACCGGTCGGCCGCCGGGCTCGCCGGTCATCATCATGATGCCGGACAGGCCCTGGGCCATGATGTCGTAGCCGCCCTTGGCGCTGAGCGGGCCCGTCTGCCCGAAGCCCGAAATGGAGGCATAGACGAGCGCGGGGTTGTCGGCCTTGAGACTGTCATAGTCGATGCCCAGACGCTGGGTGACCCCAGGCCGGAAATTTTCGAGCACGATGTCGGCCTGCCGAACGAGCTTCATGAAAACCGACTTGCCCGCTGGCGCCTTCAGATTGAGGGCCAGCGAGCGCTTGTTGCGATTGAGTACGGCAAAGCAGTAGGACTCGCCCTTGACCTTGGGGTCGAGTTGCCGAATGGTGTCGCCTTCGGGGATCGTCTCGATCTTGATGACATCGGCCCCCATGTCGCCCAGCATGGTGGCGCAATAGGGTCCCGACATCGCGGTAGTGAGATCGATGACGCGCACGCCTTCGAGCGGCTGTTTCATGGGACGGGCTCCGGTCTTTCGTTTTGACTTTGCGGCGGGATGCTGCAAGGATCGCGGCGGCGCGGGCCGCGACCGCTGCGAGTGCGTGCGATGGTCGCCGATTTTCACGGCGGCGTCATCCCGCAACTGAATGGAGAAAATGATGGCTGAACTGATCATCCGCCGGGACGGCCCGGTAGGGCGTGTGGTGTTTTCAAATCCCGCCAAGTACAACGCCATGTCTTACGACATGTGGATGGGCCTGCCCAAAGCACTGGCGGAATTCGACGCGGATCCGGCCATCCGCCTGGTGGTACTTGAAGGCGATGGCAGCAAGGCGTTCGTGTCGGGCGCCGACATCTCACAATTTGAAAGCCAGCGCACCGATGCCGATGCCCAGGCGCGCTACAACCGCGCGGTCGAGTCTGCGTATCTGTCGCCCATCGCCTGCAGCAAACCGGTCATTGCCAAGATTCGTGGCATCTGCATGGGCGGCGGACTGGGTCTGGCTGCCGCCTGTGATCTGCGCTTTTGTACCGAGGACTCGCGCTTTCGCATGCCGGCGGCCCGTCTGGGCCTGGGCTACAACTCGGTGGGCGTGAGGCGTTTTCTCGACGTGTTCGGCTTGCAGAACACGCTGGACATCTTCTACTCGGCCCGAATCTTCGGTGCGGCCGATGCTCAGCGCATGGGCTTTGTCAGCCGCGTCGAGACCAGCGAAAGCTTCGACAAGGTGGTCGACGACTGGTGCAAGCTGGTCGCCGAGAATGCACCGCTCACCCTGCGCGCGCTCAAGCTCACGGTCAATCAACTGGGCCGCGATGCGGGCGAACGTGACATGGCCGCCGTCGACAAGGCCCTGGCCGCCTGCTACGCCAGCGACGACTATCGCGAGGGCGCGCGGGCGTTCATGGAGAAGCGCGCGCCGGCTTTCCGCGGCGTCTGACACCGTGAGTCAGTGCCCGGTCTTTCCGTTCCGACGCACCGATCCGCTGCATCCGCCCGAGGCGCTGCGCGCGGCGCGTGAGTCTCAGCCAGTGATGGCGGTCACGCTCTGGAACGGCGAGCGGGCCTGGGTGCTCACGCGTCAGCAGGAGATCCGTCAGGTACTGCTCGATGACGAGCGCTTCAGCGGTCGCTTCGGTCAGGATGGATTTCCCACCGTGACCGAGGCCCGCGTGGCGGTGGATCGGGGCGAGCGCGCCTTTGTCGGCATGGATAACCCCGATCATGACCGCTATCGCCGCATGTTCACGCGCGAGTTCAGCGTGCGTCGCATGCTGGCGCTCGAGCCCGCCATCACCTCGATTGCGCACGGGCTGATCGACGAGATGGTCAAGGCCGGGCCGCCGCAGGATCTGGTCGCGATGCTGGCGGTGAAGTTTCCGTCGCTGGTGATGTCCGAGCTGTTTGGCTCGCCCTACGAAGACCATCGATTCATCATTGAATGTGCAGTCGCCCGTCATGGTCTCACCCAGACTCCCGGCGAGGCCGATCGCAAAGC
>CAIVPX010000080.1 GCA_903907905.1 uncultured bacterium
CGAGAACAGAAACCCCAGACTCGCCTCGAGCCGAATGCGGTCCTCGAGCACCCTGAGCACGCCCGACACCCCGGTGCTCGAGAAGTGCAACTCATCGCCACGCCAGTCGGTCTCGACACTGAAGATGTCCTGCATGTCATCCGCCACCCGCTGGGCAGCCCCGCGGGCGGCTGCAAGCCCCATGCCATGGACACGTTCAAACTCGATGCTGGGCACGGACGCCACTCCTCGACAAGGTTGAGCCCACGATGCTAACCCGCGCACCCGGGCCGAGGGAAATTCCCCTGCGGCTGCGCTCGGTCGGCCGGAGCGGCAGCACGATGCCCGGGCGGCTCCCGCAACCCGACGCCCGGGGGCCCACTCGCCACAGAGGCCAGACCGCTGGGCCCGCGGATCAGCGGCCGCCGACCGGCGTGGGCAGCGGGCGACCCTGCGCGAACGCCACGAGGTTTTCAGCGGCCAGCATCGCCATGCAGACACGCGAGCTGCGCGTGGCACTGCCGATGTGCGGGGTCAGCGCCACATTGGGCAATTCGAGCAGTGCCGGATTGAGCGCAGGCTCGTTTTCGAAGACATCGAGCCCCGCGGCCGCCGGACGACCGGCGCGCAGTGCCTGAGCGAGCGCCGCATCGTCGACCACGCCGCCCCGAGCGATATTGATCAGCGTGGCGGTGGGCTTCATGCGTGCGAGCTGCTCGGCGCCGATGAGGTGATGGGTGGCGGGGCTGTAGGGCACCACCAGCACCACGTGATCGGCCTGCGCCAGCAATTCATCGAGCGACACCCGCTGCGCGCCGAGTTCGGCCTCGTTGGGCGCCGCACTGCGATTGCAGTAAAGAATGCGCATGTCAAAGCCGCGCGCGCGGCGCGCCACCGCCGAGCCGATGCGGCCCATACCGATAATGCCGATCGTCGATCGCCAGACGTCAGCCCCCAGAAACTGATCGAAGGCCCATCGCTTCCATTGCCCCGCGCGCAGCCAGTGCTCCGATTCGCAAACCCGCCGCGCGGCCGCCATCAGCAGCGCCCAGGCCATGTCGGCCGTGGCCTCGTTGAGCACGTCGGGCGTATTGCTCACGACGATGCCACGCGCGGCGCACGCCGCCAGGTCGATGTGATTGAAGCCGACCGAGCCCGTGGCTACGATGCGCAGCCGCGGCGCGGCCGCCAGCAACTCGGCGTCGACCCGGTCGGAGGTGACGACGAAGAGCGCGTCCTTGTCGGCGACGCGCGCCAGCAGCTCGGCCCGTGACCACTCCTCATCAGCCTGGTTGGACTGGATCTCGAAATGCGGGGTGAGATGCTCGATGACTTCATCGAACACCTGTCGTGTGATGAGCAGACGCGGTTTCATGGGCGGGTCCTGTCGGGATGCGCGACGATACCACTGACGCAAGCGACCTCGGCCCGCGCCACATAACGCCTGATCAGCTCCGCACTCTCCCGCCAGTGCTTCTCCAGCAGCGCAGGCGACCCCAGATCCCGGCCCAGCACGGCCGACAGGGTGTGACGATTGGACAGGTAGAAGTAACCCTGCGAGGCGATCGCCAGATACAGCTCGGCGGCATCGATGCCGGCCCGGAAC
>CAIVPX010000081.1 GCA_903907905.1 uncultured bacterium
ATGTGGTCGAGGTGGAGAACTTCGAGTCGATCCACAACCACTCGGCCTACGCCCGCATCGAGTCGGCCTGAGCCGGGGGCCGCCCCCGGCGTCGGATCATGCACCTGCGCGCGCGTGACGCTCGCAGCGCCCGGGCCCTGCGCGGGGCTCAGCGCCCCGCTGGTCTTCATGCCCATCTCTGGATTTCTCGCGACCAATGCCTGGAGGTTTCCGCGGGCACTGTTCAACCTGATTCCTTTGCCCTCGCCCGAGGGAAAGATCGAAGCCTTGACCGCAGCCCTGTCCTTTCCCGCTGGTGTGCATCATGCAGGTTCAGCCCCGCATTGGGATCCTGCAGACGCTGGTCACCGGCATGACCACAGACAACGCGTTTGCCCGCACTTTCCAGTTCGGCATGCGACTGGGCATGTGCTCAGTCACGACCAACTCGAGGCGGTGCTGATGCGCCGCGCGGGCAATGAGGTGCGTGTGCTGCCCGATGAACTGGGAAGCCGGGAGGAGAACCCGCCGTCCCTGCCCGAATTCAACCGCGACCTGCGCTGGTATCAGGGCAACATGCGGTACTCCCAGGTCCTGCGCATGTCGGGCCTGCTGCCGGTCAGTCGATGCCAGCGCTGGCTGGCCATCGCCATGTACCTTAGCGCGCTGGGTTGCTTGGGGTTCATGGCGGTGGGTCTGATTCGACAGGGGCCCATGCGTCCGGATCTGGGACTGATGGGCGCGATGCTGCTGACCATGATCAGTGCGTCGCCCTGGATGGGACGACTGGCCCGCGAGGCCCGCCTGTGCCTGATTTCTGAGGAAAACCGCTCGGCGGCTGCCGGCGCGACCGCTACAGCCTTGTCGCGACCCGTGGCATGGCTTGCATCCAAATGATGATCGATCGGGGAGCCGACCGTGAACGCAGTCAATGAGCGACTACCCCAGCAGAGCCTGCCGGCAGAGCCGCCGCCGCTCGATTGCCCGGACTGGCGCGCCCTGCTTGCCGCGCGTCACCAGGCGGGGCCCGGACCGTCTTCCTCAGCCTCGCAGTTGGTCGATTTGTACGGGCCCCTCTGCGAGGTCCCCCGGCTTGCCTCCTATGCGGTGGCCCATCTTGCGCAGAGCATCGATGGGCGGATTGCGACCACGGGCGGGCTGTCGCGCTGGCTGAGCGGTGAGGAGGATCTTCTTCACACCCACCGTATGCGTGCACTGGCCGACGCGGTGATCGTCGGTGTCAGTACGGTCTATTACGACGATCCGCAACTCACCGTTCGACGCTGTGCGGGGCCTCACCCCGTGAGGGTGGTCATCGATCCCGAGCGCCGTCTGGATGGCAGTCAGCGCTTGTTTCGCGACGGTCATGCGCCAAGCTTGCTGCTGGTGGCCGCTGATCGGGCTCCTGACCCTGCCGAACGGCTCGGTGGTGCCGAGATCGTTCCGGTGGCGCGGCGCGGGAGCGATCTGGATCCTCACGAGATTCGACGAGTCCTCGCACTCAGGGGCCTGCATTGGCTCTTCATCGAGGGCGGGGGGACCACCGTGTCCCGCTTTCTCGCAGCGGGCGCGCTTGACCGCCTGCAACTGACGATCGCGCCCGTCATTCTGGGCTCGGGGCGGCCCGGCATCCAATTGCCCGAAATCACTGATTTGCGCGATAGCCTGCGTCCCCGGACGCGGCGCTTTCAGTTGGGCGATGACACCATGATCGAATGCGTCTTCCATGATTGAATCGGGCCGGGCCAGGGCCTTCTGGACGCTTGCACCGGGCCAAGGTGGCATCCGCTCGGAAGTGCTCGCCGAGCCTGATGCGCAGCAGGCTCGAATCCGGGCGCTGTCCAGCGGCATCAGTCGAGGCACCGAGACGCTGGTCTTTCTCGGTCAGGTGCCTCCCAGCCAGTACGAGGCCATGCGCTGCCCGCTGCAGGTCGGTGACTTTCCGGGGCCGCTCAAGTATGGCTACAGCTCGGTCGGGCTGGTGGAGGCGGGGCCGGCCGAATGGATCGGGCGTCGGGTGTTCTGTCTGCATCCGCATCAGGACGTCTACCTGGCGCCGATCGGCCTGCTCAACGCGGTCCCTGACCCGGTGAGCAATGCCCGCGCAGTGCTGGCCGCCAACATGGAAACCGCCGTCAACGGCCTGTGGGATGCGGGGCCGCGCTTAGGCGACCGCATCGCGGTGGTCGGTGCCGGGGTGGTGGGCTGCCTGGTGGCCGCACTGGCGGCCCGCTTGCCGGGTTGCGAGGTCGAGCTGATCGATATCGACCCGCGACGGGCGGCCCTGGCGGCGCAACTGGGGTGTCGCTTTGCCCTTCCGGATGCCGCGACCGAGGGTGCCGATCTGGTCGTGCATGCGAGCGGCAATCCGGCCGGACTCGCTACAGCCCTGAGGCTGGCGGGCTTTGAAGCCACCGTGCTGGAAATGAGCTGGTACGGCGAGCGTCCGGTGGCGGTACCGCTGGGGGAGTCGTTCCACTCGAAGCGCCTGATGATCAAGTCGTCGCAGGTTGGTTCGGTGGCGACGCCGCAGCGCGCGCGCTGGAGCCACCAACGTCGCATGGCGCTGGCGCTGAGCCTGCTTGCCGATCCTGTGTTTGATTCGCTGATCAGCGGCTCGAGTGCCTTCGACGCCTTGCCCGAGACGCTTGCGCGTCTCGCGCATGAGCCCAAGGGCGCACTCTGCCATCTCATTACCTACTGACGAACCCTGAGGACCCCTGCCCATGTATGCACTGGCTGTATCGGATCACATCATGATTGCCCACAGCTTTACCGGCGAAGTGTTTGGTCCGGCGCAAAAGCTGCACGGCGCTACCTACGGGGTGGAAGTCGAGTTTCGCCGGGCTGAACTCGATGAGCATGGGCTGGTCTGCGACATCGGACTCGCGCTGCAGGTTCTGCGCGAGGTGCTGGCTGATCTGAACTACTGCAACCTCGACGAGGTCCCTGCGCTGATCGGCAAAAACACCACCACCGAGTTCATGGCTGGTGAAATCTTTAGCCGTATGAAGCAACGCGTGGCGCAGGATGCCGTGGGGCCCGGGACCGCCCAGGCCCTCACCACCCTGCGTGTGGTGCTTCGCGAGTCGCCGCTCGCCTGGGCGAGTTTTGAGGGTCCGCTGCGTTGACGCGACTGGCCTTCGTCGTACCGGGCCGTATCGACCAGTTGACCGGCGGCTACCTCTTCGACCGGCGTCTGGTCGAGGGCTTGCACGAGCGTGGGCGCGACCCCGCTCTGTTCGAACTCGAGGGTCGGTTTCCCGAGGTCTGTCCGTCGGCCATTGAGGCTGCGGGGGCCTGCCTGGCCGGATTGCCCGACGGCAGCATCGTCGTGATCGATGGTCTCGCCTTGCCGGCATTTACCGGTTGTCTGGCCGAGCAGGCCCTGCGCCTTCGTATCGTGGGCTTCGTCCACCACCCGCTGTACCTCGAAACCGGTCTGAACGAGTCTCAAGGCGCGGGTTTGCGTGTGCTCGAAGAGCGACTGTGGTCGGTGCTGAGCGGGGTAATTTGTGCCAGTGCACACTCGGCCCGTGCGGTCATCGAGGCGGGGGTCCCGGGCGATCGGGTGCGGGTTGCCTCGCCGGGGGTCGCACGCCAGACGCTGTCGACCGCCCCCCGGGCACCCGGGGCCTGGCGTCTGCTCACTGTCGGAACGGTCACCCCGAGAAAAGGACACCTCTTGCTGGCACAGGCGCTGTCCGGGTTGCGCGACCTCGACTGGCAGTGGTGCTGCATTGGCAGCCTGCAGCGCGATGCGGGAACGGTCGCAGCGCTGCGGCAACTGATCGCGGACCGCGCGCTCGGCGACCGTGTCAGGCTGTTGGGCGAGCAGTCAGCCCAGTCGCTGGCCTCTGCCTATCGTGAGGCTGATCTCTTCGTCCTGCCGTCCTATCACGAAGGCTACGGCATGGTCCTCACCGAAGCGCTGAGCTACGGTCTGCCCATTGTGTCGACCCGGGCAGGCGCCATTCCCGATACCGTGCCGGCTGAGGCTGCGCTGCTGGTCGAGCCCGGTGATGGCCCGGCCCTCGCCGAGGCGCTTCGAGGCATTTTAGGCAACGATTCGCTGCACTCGCGGCTGGTAAGCGGCGCAAGACGCGCGGCGCCCGGTCTGGTGGACTGGCCGCAGGCGGTCGACCGGTGGGTGCGCTCGCTGGATGCGCTCACCGCATGAGCGCCCGCGCCGAGCAATTTTTCTGTGGGATAGCCTCATGAGCGGCTTTGATGCCAATTGGCTGCGGCAACGCGAGCCCTTCGACCTGGCTGCGCGCAGCGATGCGCTCGCCCGGGCCTTCGTCGGGGCGCTGGCGGCTCCGGCAGACCGGCCCCGACGTCTGCTCGACCTGGCGGGCGGTACGGCGGCCAATTTCCGCGCGCTGGCCCCCCTGATCGACGGCGATCAGCAGTGGTGGCTGCTTGATCTCGATCCGGCGCTGCTCGCCGCCTCCCGGCTGGAGGTAGCCGATTGGGCGCGTTCGCAGAATTTAGTCGTCGAGTTGAGCGATGAGGTCCTGCGTATTCGAGGTCCCGGTGGTACCTGGGCCTTGCGATCGGGTCAGATCGATCTGGCTGAATCGCTCGAGTCCGTCGATGCCAGTGCGTTCGATGGCGTCACCACGACGGCCTTCCTCGACCTGGTCTCGGTAGACTGGCTCGACCGGCTCGCCGCTTGGGTGTGTGCCGGCAAACGGCCCCTTCTGGCCACCCTGAGCGTGGACGGCCGTCGCATCTGGTCGCCGGCGCTGCCCGATGATGGTTGTATCGGCGAGGCCTTCCGGCGGCATCAGGGTGGTGACAAGGGCTTCGGCGTGTCGATCGGGCCGGCTGCCGCGCCCGAGCTCGCTCGCCGGTTGCAGGCCCGGGGCCGATCGGCTCAGCTCGACCCCAGCGACTGGTGGGTGGCGCCATCGACGCCCGACATGCTTGAGCGCATGGCCCGCGAGGCCCATTCGGTGGCGTGTGAGGCCGATCCGGCGCATCGGGTGGCCTTCGATCGCTGGCTGGCCCAGCGCTGCGCGCAAATCGGGTCGGGGCAGGCCTCGCTCGTGGTCGGGCATCTCGATTTGTTGTCGATTCCGTAGCCCTGCGACGCAGGCCGCTGAGCGCACCGGCTATCGTCGGGGATTGGGGGTGGACCGCCGGCCCAGGCGAGCCGACCGTGTCGCGGGGAGTCTGGGGTTCAGCCCGCGGTGGGCGAGTTCAACCTGTATGTGCCCTTGCCTGCGGATCAGAAGGGCACGCACATGTCGCGGTTCATTGCGATGCTCGAGGAGCAGGCCTCGTGCGAGCTGTACGGGGTGCTCAAGCGTGTGGACGAGAAGTACGTGACCGAGCGCGCGTACGACAATCCGAAGTTTGTGGAGGATCTGATCCGGGACGTGGCGGCGGGGCTCAAGGCGGATGACCG
>CAIVPX010000082.1 GCA_903907905.1 uncultured bacterium
CCCTATCGTGTCGATGTTTCGATCAACGTGGTTCTGCTGGCCTTGTTCGCGATCTTTGTGTTGCTGCATCTTCTGCTGGTGGCCCTCTCCAACGCCCTCGATCTGCCGCAGCGCGTGCGGGCGTATCGTGAGCGCAGGGCCCGTGAGACGGCTCTGGCGGGCGCGCGCGATGGTCTGGTGGCCTACTTCGAGGGGCGATTCGGTCGCGCCGAGCGTCTGGCTCAAGGGGCCTTGTCCGACCCGTTCCTGGCGGGTCCGGCGGCCCTGATCGCCGCGCGCGCCGCGCATCGCCTGCGTGAGCCGGCGCGTGTCGAGCGCTGGCTCGATCTGGCCGGCGCCGAAAAGGCCACAGCCAATGCCGCGCTCATGAGCCGAGCCGAACTCGCTGTCGAGGACCGCCGTCCCGCCGATGCCATCGATGCCGTTCAGACGCTCCATGCGCGCGGTGCCCGGCACATCCAGGCCTTGCGTCTGGCCCTGCGCGCGCATGAGCAATCTGGAGACTGGTCGGCGCTGCTGCAGGTCGTCCGGCAGCTCGACAAGCGTGAGGCGCTCCACCCAAGCGTGGTTCGCGGGCTCAAGATCAGGGCGTTTCGCGAGCTGTTTGCCGCTCGTGGCGACGACGCCCACGCCCTGCAGGAACTGGTGGCGTCATTGAGCACCGAGGAACGCGACGTCGATGAGATCGTTGAGGCCGCTGCGCGCGCCTTGGCCGGGGCGCAGCGATCTGAGCAGGCCGCCGCCTTGCTGGGGGCCATCCTGGACAAGCGTCTGGCCGAGCGCCTCGTCCCGGTCTACGCCGGACTGCAGAGCCTGCCTGCCCGTGAGCGCCTGCGCCGGATTGAAGCCTGGCGCACCCGCCATGGCGAGCACCTCGCCTTGATCGTGGCGGCCGGCCGGCTGTGCGCGGCCGAAGGCTTGTGGGGCAAGGCCGAGGAGTTTCTGTCGCGTGCCGACGCCGCCGCACCCAGCCGCGAGACGCGTGTGCTGCTGGCAGGGCTTCTTGAGCATCTTGGCCGCGAGCGCGAGGCGCAGGGCTACTGGCGGATGGCCGCGCTCGACGGCATCAGTGATCCCTTGGGCGAGTGGCCGCCCTCGCTCATTCAGGCCAGCGGCAGCGCCACCCCGCCCTTGCCGCCCGATCTGGGCTGAGGCTCGGCCGGCTCGCTTGCCGCGAGCCCTCAACGGTAAGCGCAAACGGCTCAGTCGTGGCGCAGCGCCACGGTCTTCAGGGCCGTAAACCCGTACAGCGCCTCGAAGCCTTTCTCGCGGCCGTAGCCGCTCTGACCGACGCCCCCGAAGGGCAGTTCGACCCCGCCGCCCGCGCCGTAGTTGTTCACGAATACCTGACCGGCGCGCAGCTTGCGCGCGAGCCGCATCTGACGGGCACCGTCGCGGGTCCAGACGCCCGCCACCAGCCCGTAGGGTGTGCCGTTGGCGATCGCCAGCGCGTGTACCTCATCGCGAAAGTGGCTGACGGCGAGGACCGGTCCGAAGATTTCCTCGCAGGCCACGGGGTGCTCAGGCGGTACGTTCGCCAGCAGCACCGGAGCCTGGTAGAAGCCGCCGATCGGTGCATGCGCCACGATCTGACCCTGCGCGGCCACGCGCAGTCCTGATTGCTTGGCCTGCTGCACATAGGTGCCGACCCGCGTGAGCTGCTTGCGCGAGACCAGCGGCCCTAGGTCGAGGTCATCGCCGGCAGGACCGGCCCGCAGCGCGGCAAAGCCCTGCGCCAGGCGCTCGGTCAGGCGCTCGGCGATGGTCTCTTGCACCAGCACGCGACTGCCCGCCGAGCAGGTCTGCCCGGCGTTCTGGATGATGGCGGCGATGAGAACGGGCAGGGCCGCCTCGAGGTCGGCGTCGTCGAAGACCAGTTGCGGTGACTTGCCGCCCAGTTCGAGGGTGACCGGGCAGTAGTGCGCGGCTGCGGCCTGGGCCACGCGGCGTCCGGTCTCGGGTGAGCCCGTGAAGGAAATATGGTCGATGCCCGGATGCTCGGCCAAGGCCTGGCCGGCTTCCGCCCCGAGCCCGGTGACGAGGTTGAGCGCCCCGTCGGGCAGCCCCGCCGCAGCGGCCAATTCGGCAAAGCGCAACAGGGACAGGCAGGCGTCTTCGGCGGGCTTGACCACGCAAGCGTTACCGGCGGCGAGGGCTGCCCCAACCGATCGCCCGAAGATCTGCATCGGATAGTTCCAGGGAATGATGTGACCGGTGACGCCGTGCGCTTCACGAATCGTGAGTACGGTGTAGCCGTTCTGGTAGGGCAATGTCTGGCCATGGAGCTTGTCGCAGGCGCCGGCGTAGAACTCGAAATAGCGGGCAAGCGCCACGGCGTCGGCCTGTGCCTGCTTGAGCGGCTTACCCGTGTCGCGGGACTCGAGTGCGGCCAATTCATCGCGGTGCGCATCGGCCGCCGCAGCGAGTCGCATCAGGATGCGGCCGCGCTCGAGCGCCGGGGTCTTGCCCCAGACACCACCCGCCGGCTGACCACGGTCGCCGTCAAAGGCCTGCCGGGCTGCTCGCACGGCGAGATCGATATCGGCGGCGCGTCCGCGGGCGATGTACGCAAAGCACTCGCCGCTCGAGGGGTCGATCACGTCGAGCGACTCGGATGCCGTGGCCGGCGTGGGGCGGTTGGCGATGAAGTGCTGCCATGCGTGAGCGGGAGGCTTGTCCATTGTCGACCCTTTTGCCAAAAGGCTATTATCGGTGAAAGGCCGTCCCCTCCTGCTTCGTGCGCCTGCAACCCAAGCGGCATCGCGTACGACCGGGTGTCATTGCGCAGCGGCTTGTCTCTCACCCCCTGGAGAACGTTTCATGAACCTCGACCGTGTCGACTGTGGCCGTGACGTGCCGAATGACTTCAACGTCATCATCGAGATTCCGATGGCGGCGGATCCGATCAAGTACGAGGTCGACAAAGAAACCGGCGCGCTGTTCGTCGACCGATTCATGATGACTTCCATGCACTACCCCTGCAATTACGGCTACATCCCGCACACCATCGCGGGTGACGGCGATCCGGTCGATGTGTTGGTGATCACGCCTTTCCCGGTGGCGGTGGGTGCGGTCGTGCGATGCCGCCCACTGGGCATGCTCAAGATGCGCGATGAGGCTGGCGCCGACGCGAAACTGCTGGCCGTTCCCATCGACAAGGTGCTGCCCATCTACAAGCACTGGCGTGCCGCCCAGGACATTGCTCCCGAAAGGCTGGCCACCATTCAGCACTTCTTCGAGCACTACAAGGATCTTGAGGCGGGCAAGTGGGTCAAGGTCGAGGGGTGGGGCGGACCGGACGATGCCATTCAGGAAATTTTCCAAGGCATCGAGCGCTATCAGAAGGCGGCGGTCAAGCCGAGGTTCTGAAGGCTGCGACGCACCCGCGAATCGTGATTGATTCGCCCGTCGCCAGATCAGGGTTCGGGGCTGCGGCGCGTGTCACGACTCTGAACGAAACGGCGAACGTTCGCCCAACTCGTCAATGTAGCCGTCCATGGCCCGGCCTTCGCGCGCCAGGAAATTCTGGACGGCGTTGGCGAAGGCCGGTTCAGCAAGCCAGTGTGCTGACACCGTGCTGACGGGTTCGAAGCCCCGGGCCATTTTGTGCTCCCCCTGGGCGCCGCCCTCGATCACTTCGATCCCCAGGGCCAGCGCGGCATCGATCGCCTGGTAGTAGCAGGTCTCGAAGTGCAGGCAGGGCACCGTTTCGATGGCGCCCCAGTAGCGTCCGTAGAGCCGGGTTTGATCGCGCATCAGAAGGCTCGAGGCGATCGGTCGACCCGCGAGCTCGGCGATGATCAGAATGACCGATTCCGGCATCTGCCGGCCCAGTTCCCCGAAAAACTGGCGGTTGAGGTAGGGCGTGGAATGGTGCTCGGCGTAGGTGGTGTCGTAGCAGGCGCTGAAGAAATCCCAGTCGGCGGTGCAAATAGCCGAGCCCTCGAGCCGCCGAAAGCTCACGCCTGCGTCCTGTACCTTGCGCCGCTCGGCGCGGATCTTCTTGCGCTTGGGCTGGGTCAGGGAGGCGAGGAATCCCTCGAAGTCGGTCCAGCCCGCGTTGCGCCAGTGAAACTGGACGCCGCGCCGAATCATGGCGCCCTGCGATTGCAGGAGCGTCGCCTGCGCCTCGGTCGGAAACAGCACGTGCAGCGAGGACACCTTGCTTTGCCTGGCGAGCCGCATCAGCGCCTGCGTCAGTGCCAGCCGCGCGGCGTCATCGCGGGCCAGCAGGCGCTCGCCCGGCACCGGTGTAAAGGGAATCGCCGACAGCAACTTGGGGTAGTAGTTCAGGCCGTGCCGGTCGTAGGCCTGCGCCCAGGCCCAGTCAAATACATACTCGCCATAAGAGTGGGTTTTCAGGTAGAGCGGGGCTGCGGCCACCGGCACGCCATCGCGTTCCACAACCAGGTGAAACGGTTGCCAGCCCGTTTCGGCCGACACGCAGCCGGTTGACTCGAGCAGGTGCAGCCAGGCGTGCCGCAGGAAGGGCTGACGGCCCGAAGCGGGATCGGCAAGCCCATCCCATGCCAGCGGGTCGATTTCCGCCATCGAACGGCAGACCCGCGTGCGATAATCGGCGGTTTGGGAATTCGGCCCGTCTTCGGGCTCCTGGATCGTCATGCGGATCGCGGCGGCGCAACTCAATCAGACAGTGGGTGACTTCGAGGGCAATGCTCGGCGAATCGCCGCGGCGGCCCTCGAGTCGGCTTCGCAAGGTGTCTCGGTTCTGGTCACGCCCGAGCTGTCGCTCAGCGGCTACCCGCCCGAAGACCTCCTGCTTCGGCCTGCATTCTACGAGAAGGCCGATGCCGCGCTGGCGCAGGTGCTGCAGGCCACGGCCTTGCTCGACCTGCATCTGGTGGTGGGCGTGCCCGTTATGCGCGAAGGTCGGCGCTACAACGCGGCCGTGCTGCTTCACCGTGGCGCAGTGGTGGGCGAGTACCGCAAACTGGAACTGCCCAATTACGACGTGTTCGATGAACAGCGCTACTTCGTCCCCGACGGTGAGCCGCTGGTCTTCGAATCCGGGGGCGTGCGCTTTGGTGTGCTGATCTGCGAAGACTTCTGGTACGCACGAGCCCCCCAGCGTGCCTGTCAGGCGGGTGCGCAGGTGCTGCTGGTGCTCAACGCCTCGCCCTTTCACATGGACAAGCAATCGCGTCGGGTCGATACCGCGAGAGACAACGTCAGCCGCCTGGGCCTGCCTGTTCTGGCGGCCAACATGGTGGGCGGGCAGGACGAACTGGTGTTCGACGGCCTTTCGTTCGCACTCGATAGCCGGGGCCAACTGGTGGCGCAATCGGCCTTTTGCGAAGAGGCGCTGCTCGCTGTCGACATGCCTGCCGGTACCGCCGACTTTGCGGCGGGGCAGGTCGTACCCGCGCTGCCCATCGAGGCGCAGATCTATCGCGCGCTTGTGCTCGGTGTGCGCGACTATCTGGGCAAGAATGGTTTTCCGTCGGCGGTCATCGGACTATCCGGTGGAATCGACTCCGCACTCACGCTGGCCATCGCGGTCGATGCACTGGGCGCTGATCGCGTGCGTGCCGTGATGATGCCTTCTCCCTACACGGCTGATATCTCGTGGATCGACTCCCGCGACATGGTCGCGCGCATCGGCGTGCGCTACGACGAACTGCGCATCGACCAGTGTTTCGAGGCGTTTCGCAGCACGCTCGCCCAAGAGTTCGCGGGTCGGGCCGAGGACACCACTGAAGAAAATCTGCAGGCGCGTATTCGCGGCACGCTTCTGATGGCGCTCACCAACAAGTACGGTTCCATCGTGCTCACCACGGGCAACAAATCCGAGATGGCGGTGGGCTACTGCACGCTCTACGGCGACATGGCGGGCGGATTTGCGGTCATCAAGGATATTGCCAAGACCATGGTGTATCGCCTGGCGCGCTGGCGCAACCAGCAGGGCGAGGTCATCCCCGAGCGCATCATCACGCGGGCGCCCAGTGCCGAACTGCGCCCCAATCAACTCGATCAGGACTCGCTGCCGCCCTACGAAACGCTGGATGCCATCATGCAGATGTACATGGAAGACAATCGCGGCATCGAAGAAATCGTGGCGGCGGGGCACCCTCGTGAAGCGGTCGAGCGCGTGGTTCGCCTCATTCGCATCAGCGAGTACAAGCGACGTCAGGCGCCGGTGGGCATTCGAGTGACGCATCGTGCCTTCGGGCGCGACTGGCGCATGCCCATCACGTCGAAGTTTCGAGACTGAAGAAGAAGCGCGCATCGCGCAGGAGACCTCTGAGCCATGAAAAAAATCACTGCGATCATCAAGCCCTTCAAACTCGATGAAGTACGCGAGGCACTGGCCGAAGTGGGGGTGTCAGGCCTCACGGTCACCGAAGTCAAGGGATTCGGTCGGCAAAAGGGGCATACCGAGCTCTATCGTGGCGCCGAGTACGTCGTTGATTTCCTGCCCAAGGTGCAGGTCGAGGTCATCGTCGGTGATGCTACGGTCGAGGGCGCCATCGACGCCATTGTGCGTGCTGCGCGCACGGGCCGCATTGGTGACGGCAAGATCTTCGTCTCCAACGTCGAAGAGGTCGTCCGAATTCGCACCGGCGAAGTGGGCGAAGAGGCCATCTAGATCTGGGACGCGTCATGGCAAATTTTGTCTTGGTGCATGGTGCCTGGCACGGTGGCTGGTGCTGGGCCGAGGTCGCCAGCGGGCTGTCTGCGCTCGGCCACCGCGTGTTCGCCCCGTCGCTCACCGGCATTGCCGATCGCGGGCATCTGCTGTCATCGCAGGTCACGCTCTCCACACACGTCGAAGACATCGCCCGTCTCATCGAGTTTGAGTCGCTTGATGGTTGTGTGCTCGTGGGTCACAGCTACGGGGGCAATGTCATCAGCGGGGTGGCCGACCGTCTACGCGATCGTGTGGGGCACTACGTCTTTCTGGATGCGGGCGTGCCCCCCGACGACTACCGCACCTGGAAGTGGTCGTCGCTGCATTCGCCGGCAACTCGCGAATCGCGGCTCGAGCAGATTCGCCACGAAGGGCAGGGGGTGTTTCTGCCGGCGCCGCCGGCCCAGGTATTTGGCCTGACCGACCCGGCTCAGATCGCCTGGGTGCAGTCGCGGCTCACGCCCATGCCCGCTGGCCTCTACGACAGCGTGATCGAACTCACTCAAGGCGGATCAAGCGGCTTGCGGCGCACCTACATCGCAGCCGTGGCGCCGGTCTACGAGACCATGCGCCCGGTGCACGATCGGCTCCGCCATGATCCCGACTGGCAATTCATTGAAATCGCCACCGGGCATGATGTGATGGTCAGCGCGCCCCAGGAGTTGGTTCGCATTCTGGCCGGCTGCTGCTGAGGGTTCAGATCAGTCGGCGCTTGGCGTTTCGTGGGCCCCGTAGCAACACCAGCAGTGCGCCACTGCCACCGTCGTCGGGGCGCGCCTGACAAAACGCCAGCACCTCCGACTTCTGGGTCAGCCATTTCAACACTTTGCCCTTGAGCACGGGTTCCCGGCTGGGTGAGCCCAGGCCCTTGCCGTGGATGATGCGCAGGCACCGCCACTCGTTTCGGCTGGCGTGCGCGATGAAGGCGACCAGGGCCTCGCGCGCCTCGTCGACCCTGAGCCCGTGTAAATCGATCTGAGACTTGACCGTCCATTCGCCACGCCGCAAGCGGCGCGGCACATCCGGCCCGATTTCGGGGCGCCGCCACGACAGGCTGTCGTCGGTATCGAGCAGTTGCTCGATATCGATGTCGTCCGAGAGCGATTGTTCAAGCACCGCCTGCTCATCGCGCTGTCGCTGGATCGGCAAGGGCTTCGGGGGCGTTTTGGGCGGAACGATGCGCCCCTTCGAGGCCAGCGGTTGCGCGTCGGCCACTTCGCGCTGAAAGAGCGAGTTTTCACGGGCTTCGCGGGCGAGGTGCTCGGCCTCGCGGCGTTTGCGATCGCGCGCTTCGGCCGCCTGCTCGCGCCATTGATCAACCAGTGGCGCGAGCTGCGAGAGCCCGTCCAGCCGCATCGATTCCGGCTCGCGCTTGTTCATCATGCGTCTTCAGATGGCCACGGGTTTCAGGCACGTATCGGGTCGCTCGTGTCAGCCCTCCGCGAGCGACTCGAGGTAGCGCTGCGCATCGAGCGCAGCCATGCAGCCGGTGCCCGCGCTGGTAATAGCCTGGCGGTAGACATGGTCCTGCAC
>CAIVPX010000083.1 GCA_903907905.1 uncultured bacterium
CGGGCGGGTGGCGCGCCGGATCTGGGCCCGGGCCATGCGCCACCGCTACGGGGCCAACGAGCGGTCGCAGAAGCTCAAGTACCACATCCAGACCTCGGGCCGGAGCCTCCACGCCCAGGAGATCGCCTTCAACGACATCCGCACCACGCTGCAGGCGCTGATTGCGATCTACGACAACTGCAACAGCCTGCACACCAACGCGTGCGACGAAGCCATTACGACACCTACCGAAGACTCGGTGCGCCGTGCCATGGCCATCCAGCTGATCATCAACCGCGAGTGGGGGCTGGCGAAGAACGAAAACCCCAGCCAGGGCAGCTTCATCATCGACGAGCTCACCGAACTGGTCGAAGAGGCGGTGCTCGCCGAGTTCGAACGCATCAGCGAGCGCGGCGGCGTGCTGGGTGCGATGGAAACCGGCTACCAGCGGGGCCGTATCCAGGACGAAAGCATGCACTACGAGATGCTCAAGCACACGGGCGACTACCCGGTGATCGGCGTCAACACCTTCCGCAATCCCAAGGGCGACCCCATTCCAGAAAAGCTCGAGCTGGCCCGCTCGACCGAGGAAGAAAAGCAGTCACAACTGGCCCGGCTGGCCGACTTTCACGCGCGCCACGCGCAGGCATCGGGCCCCATGCTCGAGCGCCTGCGGCAGACGGTGATCGAGGACGGCAATGTCTTCGAGGTGCTGATGGACGCGGTGCGCGTGTGTTCGCTCGGCCAGATCACGCAGACCCTGTTCGAGGTCGGCGGCCAGTATCGCCGCAGCATGTAGCGACGGCCTCAGGCGAGCGCGCCCAGCGCCGGTTCGGCGACGCTCATGGTGCTCGAGCCGGGCCGAGCGCCCAGCGCCCGGGCGGCCTCGGCGAGCAGGCTGTACGAATGCAGCCGCGCGTCGTGATCAAAGATGGTGCCGGTGGCGATGACCTCGTCGGCCTCGGTTCGCTCGATGAATCGGGCCAGCCCCTCGGTGACAGTGGCAAGCGAACCCACGATCGAACATTCGAGCATGCGCATGACCTGAACCCGCTCGGCGGGAGTCCAGTAGCGCTCCATGTCATCGATGGGTGGCGCGAGCTGACCCCGGGCGTTGCGCATCATGTCGGTGACCCGCTGCTGCTGGCTGGTAAAGAGACGCCGGGCCTGCGCGTCGGTGTCGGCGGCAATGACATTGACGCAGGGCATGGCCCAGGGCCGCTCGAGTTGCGCCGAGGGCTGAAAGCGGCTTCGGTACACGTGCAGCGCCTGATCGAGTGCGGCGGGCGCAAAGTGCGAGGCAAAGCCGTAGGGCAGACCGAAGTGCGCGGCCACCTGCGCGCCATAGAGGCTCGAGCCGAGAATGTAGAGCGGCACCTGGGTGTCCGTGCCCGGCACGGCGCGGATCCGCTGACCGGGTTCGAGCGGCCCGAGCAGGTGCTGCAGTTCCTGGATGTCCTCGGGGAAGCGATCGGCCGAGTGCGCGTCCCGGCGCATGGCGTGCAGGGTTTCCATGTCGGTGCCGGGGGCCCGGCCGAGCCCGAGATCGATCCGGCCCGGAAAGAGCGATTCAAGCGTGCCGAACTGCTCGGCGATGACCAGCGGCGAATGATTGGGCAGCATGACGCCGCCCGATCCCACGCGGATGCTGCGGGTGCCGCCAGCCAGATGCCCGATCACCACCGAGGTGGCGGCGCTGGCGATGCCGGTCATGTTGTGATGCTCGGCCACCCAGTAGCGGCGGTAGCCCAGGGCCTCCGCGTGTTGGGCGAGGCTGAGCGAATTGCGCAGGGCCTCGCGCGCGGTATCGCCGCGGCGAATCGGGACCAGGTCGAGAACGGAAATCGGGATCATGGGTCAGGGCTCCTGGCGCGCGGGGCGTGTCGGGATCGGCGAGTGGCTGCGCACTTTACGCCTGTGCGGGCGCGGCGGCCAGAAACTGGGTGAGCGCGTGGTTGAAACGCTCCTCCTGCTCGAGGTTGGACAGGTGGGCGGCCTGATCGAGGATGAGCAGTTGCGAGCCCTGGATGGCCTCGTGGATATCCTCATGCATCAGGACCGTGGTGCTGGGATCGTCGCGGCCGGCGATCACCAATACCGGGCAGCGCACGGCACCCAACTGGTCGGTGATGTCGAGCGTTGAAATCGCCTGCGCGCAACCGCTGTAGCCCGCGACCGATGTGCGCCGGATGAGCTGGGCCACGCGTGCCATCAGCGCTGGCCGTGCAGTGACGAAGGGCGCCGTGAACCAGCGTTGCAGGGTGGGCTGCACGATTGCCTCCATGCCTTCGCGGCGCACCAGTTCGATCCGGCCGTTCCAGAGGGCCTGGGCGCCCGGCGCACGCCGGCTGCTCGTGTTGGCCAGTACCAGCGAAGCGATTCGCTCGGGGTGGCTGAGCGCGAGCGTCTGCCCGATCATGCCGCCCATCGATAGGCCGACAAAATGGGCCTGCGCGATGCCGGCCGCATCCATCACCGCCAGTGCATCGGCGGCGAGGTCCTCGAGGGTGAAGGGGCTGGCCCAGGGGTCGCTTGCGCCATGGCCGCGCGTATCGAAGGCGAGTACGCGATGGGTCGCGGCCAGGCGTTCGATCTGCGGCGCCCACATGGTGTGGTCGCAGGCCAGCGAATGCGACAGGACCACCCAGGGGCCGCTTGCGCCCACGGTGGTGTAGAAGATCCGGTGTCCGGCGTTGATGGCGTACATGGTGTGCGGTGCTCGATTGTGCCAAGGTCGACATTGGTACAGGCAAGCCGCGTTCCTGGCAAGCGCAGAACCCGTTGGAACGGGAGGACAGATGGCAGGCAGCATCGAGGATGAGCCAGGCCGCGGCGGCGGCGCGGCGCGTTCGCGCCTGCCGGGTCCCGGCGTACGCCCCGGTGCCGATGACCGCAGGGCCGCCGTCTGCGGTGGTTTCGAGGCGCTGCGCGAGTCGCTGGCGCGTGCTCACCCCCGGGCCCGCTTGCGCTGCATCGAGACCCATCGCTCGCGGGTGCTGCTCGTCGGCGACCGTGTCTACAAGTTGCGCCGATTGCACGCGGGGCCGCAGGGAGGCGAGCCCGCGCTCGCCGATCGCGAGCGGGTCTTGCGCCGCGAGCTCGAGCTGAACCGCCGCCATTCGCCGCCGGTCTATCTGGGAGTCCAGGCACTGGGTCGGCATCCCGGCGGGCGGGTGGAACTGCTCGAAGATGGGCAGCGAGATCGTGACCTCGAAGTCATTGACTGGGTGCTGGTGATGCGGCGCCTGCCTCGGGCACGGATGCTGGATCAGGCGATTCACGCCGGCACGGTCGAACCGGCCGATATCGATCGCGTGGCGGCGCGGCTGCGGGCGTTTCATCTCGAGGGGCGGCAGGCTGGCCTTCGCGCCGATCGCCTGGTGGCGAGGATCGGCCGCGAACAGCGGCGTAACGGGCAGACGCTGGCTGACGCCGCCCGGCATCTGGGCGCAGGACGAGGGCCGGTGCGCGCCATCGAACAGGTGCTTGCACAAAGCGATGCCCGCTGGGCGGAGCAGCGCGCCGCCTGCGGTGCACGGGCTGCGCAAGGGCTGATCGTGGAGGGGCATGGTGACCTGCGGCCCGAGCATGTCTGCCTGCGCGCGCCCATCGCACTGATCGACGGGCTGGAATTCAGCCGCAGTCTGCGCCTGCTCGACCCCTGGGAGGAGCTGTGCCTGCTCGGCCTGCTGTGCGGGGTCGCCGGGGCGGCGTGGATCGGGCCGCGACTGGGCTGCGCCTATCAGGCGTGCGCAAGCGGCGAGATCACGCGGCCACCCGCTGAGTTGCTTGCCTTCTACACCGCGCATCACGCGCTGGTGCGAGCACGGTTGGCCTTTGCGCATTTGCTTGCACCGCGCGCTCGCCGCAGGCTGCACTGGCAGCGGCAGACGCGCCGCTATCTGGCCTGCGCGCAGGCCGCTTGCGAGGGCTGGAGTGCCCTGGGCGGGGCGTGGGCGTCGGGTGCGGCGGCCCTGACTAGCGCGGTGGCCAGATGATCGGCGGTGCTCACCCAGCGCACCCGCGAGCGAAAGCGCTGGGCGGTCAGGCGTGTCTGGGGCAGGCTGTCGCAGAGGATCAGGCCGTCCAGGCCCGCGGCCTCGAGCAGGTCGGCCGCGCGCTCCAGAAAAAGCCCGTGGCCGGCCACACCGATGACCCTGAGCGCGCCGGCGCACAGCAGCGCCCGAGCCGCCCGCGCCATGGTCGTGCCGCTGCCCACCATGTCGTCGATCAGCAGCACCGTCATGCCGCGAACGTCGCCACAGACCGTCTCCGAGCCGCTGACATGATCGGCATGACGCCGCTTGTCCAGCATGGCAAAGCCGACCGCATGACCCGTCGCGTGTTCGACCGCCTCGCGCCAGCTTTGCGCGCGGCGGATCCCGCCGGGATCGGGCGAGGCGATGGCAAGCGGGCCGCTCCCGGCCTGCTCAAGCGCGGCCGAGAGCAAGACTTCATGCGTGGCAAGCGACCGCGCCGGAAACCGGAAGGCATTGTCGAAGGCGGCCGGATTGTGAACCTCGATGGTCAATAGCTCATCCGGTGCGGCTGCCTCGAGCAGTTGCGCGACATACCGCAGGCTGATGGGGTCGAAGGCACGCGTGCGCCGGTCCTTGCGGGCAAAAGGCAGGTAGGGCGCGATCACGCTGATGCGCGATGCGCCGTGATCGCGCAAGGCCGCGATGAAAAAGAGCAGCATGCACAGGCGGTCCTGCGGGCTTCGCCTGGCGTCACCGGACAAGCCCGCCACGACGCAGGCATGAGCCCCGCGCGGATCGGTCAGGGGGCGGACCTTGAACTCGCCGTCGGCGAAGTCGCGCAATTCATGCGCCGCGACGCGCGTACCCAGGCGGGCAGCGATCATGCCCGCCAGATCATTGGGGTCATCGAGACCGAACACCATCGGGGGGGGATCGACTGCTTGCATGATTCGGGCGCGGCGCCAGCCGGGGCTTACCGCCTTGCACTGTGAAGGGCCTCAAGCGTCGCCGATTGACGCGTTTGCCGCGTGTGCGGGCGCAAGCCTGTACGATTCGTCCGTCCGCCGGAGCGAGCTTTTTCACCATGGCCTTGATCGATGTCTGCAACGGAGACGCGGACGGTCTGTTCGCGCTGATCCAGCTTCGCCTTGCCGAACCCGGCGAGTCCACGCTCGTTACCGGGCGCAAGCACGACATTGCGCTGCTCGATCGGGTTCAGGCGGCCCCGGGTGACCGGATCACGGTCTGCGACATTTCGATCGAACGCAACGCCAGTGCGCTGTCGCGTCTGCTCGAGCAGGGCGCCTCGGTGCTGTACTTCGACCACCATGTCGCGCGCGTCCAGCCCTCGCACCCGGCACTCGAGGCGCACATCGATACGCGATCCGATGTCTGCACCAGTCTGATCGTGGACCAGTGGCTGGGCCAGCGCTTTGGCCGCTGGGCGGCTGCGGCGGCGTGGGGCGACAACCTGGCCGCCAGCGCCGAAGCCCTGGCTGATCGGATCGGACTGGCCACCGATGAACGGCTGGCCCTGCGCGAGCTGGGCGAGTCGGTCAACTACAACGCCTACGGTGAAACCGACGCCGACCTGATGATCACGCCGGCCGATCTCTTTGCCCGGCTGCGTGCCTACCGCGATCCGCTGGATGCGATTGCGGCCGAGCCGGTGCTCGGCGCGCTCAAGCGCCAGCGCGCCGATGACCTCGAGCGGGCGGGTTCGCTCAAGCCCTGGCGCGACGATGCCCAAGGTCGCCTCTGGCTGCTTCCGGACGCCGCCTGGAGCCGACGGGTCCTGGGGCCGTTTGCCAATCTTGTCGCCGCCGAGGATCCCCGTCGCGCACATGCGGTGGCGCGCGAGCGTGCCGACGGCCGGCTCGACATCAGCGTGCGTGCGCCCTTGCAGCGGCGCTCGGGCGCGGACGTGCTGTGCCGCGCTTTCGGTGGCGGCGGGCGGCGGGCGGCGGGGGCGATCGATGCACTGCCGGCCTCGGCGTTCGAAACATTCGTCGCAGCGTTTGCGGTCACGCGGTGGGGCGAAGACTGAGCGCAGGCAGACGCCGGGCCGACGGTCTGTTGCGGCGCCCCCCGCGTGGACGCTCGCTCAGACGGGCACCCGGGCGGGCGCGGGTTCGGATGCGGCGTGATAGCGGACGGGGGCTCGCCAGCGCCGCAGCCACAGCGCATTGCTCACCACACTGACTGAGGACAGGGCCATGGCGGCACCGGCAATCACCGGGCTGAGCGCGCCCATGGCCGCGAGCGGTATGCCGACGAGGTTGTAGACAAAAGCCCAGAACAGATTTTGCCGAATACGCGCATGGGTGCGGCGCGAGATATCGAGTGCGGCGGCTACGAGCGAGGGGTCGCCGCGCATGAGGGTGATGCCAGCGGCATGCATGGCGACATCGGTGCCATTGCCCATGGCGATCCCGATATCGGCCGCCGCCAGGGCTGGCGCATCGTTGATGCCATCGCCCACCATGGCCACCACCTGCGTGGGCGGATGGCCGCGCAGCGCGGTGACGAGCGCCGCCTTGCCTTCGGGCAGCACGCCTGAATGCACCTCGCGAATACCGAGCGCGCGGGCCACGGCCTCGGCGGCGCCTGCGTTGTCGCCGCTGATCAGAACCGTGCGCACGTGCAGGGCGTGCAACTGGTCAATCGCGTCCCGGGCCTCGGCTTTGAGGGCGTCGCCGAAAGCGAGAAGACCCACCGCCTGCGCCGGGGCGTTGACCGACTCGCGCAGGGCGACAAAGGACACGGTGTGACCTTGCGCCTCGTGATCGCTGGCCTCGGCGCCGAAATGCCTGGTGTCGACGCCCGCCTCGGCCATCCAGCGCGCGCTGCCGATGAGAACATCCCGGCCTGCAGGCGGGTCCCCGGACGCCGCATCGGCGGGGGTGATGCGGGCGCTCACGCCCCGACCCGCCACGGCATTGAGCGCGCTCACCTGCCAGCGGCTCGTGCGCGCCCTGGGGTCTGACCCGACGGGCGCAGCCGGTTGTGACTCCTGATCGGTCAGGCCTTCGGTGGCCGCACGTCGAACCGCCCGGGCCAGCGGATGCTCGCTGCCCGCCTGGACGGCGGCAACCATGTCGAGCAGCGTGGCGGCATCAAGCCCAGGCCCTGGCGTGCAAGCGAGCAGCCGGGGCTCACCCAGGGTGAGCGTGCCCGTCTTGTCGAAGGCCACGACGCGGGTACGATGCGCGAGCTCAAGCGCCTGCGCATCCTTGATGAGGATGCCGTGGCGCGCGGCGACACCCGTGCCCGCCATGATCGCCGTGGGGGTTGCCAGACCCAACGCGCAGGGGCAGGCGATCACCAGCACCGACACGGCATTGAGCAGTGCGCGGGACCAGTCGCCGGTCGTGAGACCCCAGGCCACGAGCGTAATGAGGCCGCAGGCGAGCACCACCGGAACGAAGACCGCGCTCACGCGATCGACCAGTCGCTGAATGGGCGCCTTGCCGGCCTGCGCCTGCTCCACCAGCTCGATGATGCGCGCGAGCACCGTGCGGGTACCCGTGGCGGTGGTGCGCACGGTGAGCAGCCCCTCACCGTTGATCGATCCGCCGGTGACGCGTCCGCCGGCATGCCGCGCAACGGGTCGGCTTTCGCCGGTGAGCATCGATTCGTCGACATGCGAATCGCCCTCGAGGACTACGCCGTCGACGGGGATGCGCTCACCCGGGCGAACCACCACCTCATCGCCGTCGGCCACCTGTTCGAGCGGCAGTTCGAGTTCGCGCTCGCCCACGCGCACCCGCGCCGTCTCGGGGCGCAGCCGCTGCAGCGCCCGAATGGCATCGGCGGTGCTGCGCCGTGCGCGGATCTCGAGCCACTTGCCCAGCAGCACCAGTGCGATGACGATACTCGAGGCTTCGAAATAGACATGCGCGCCGTGGCCCTCACCATGGGCCCAGAGGGTCCACACGCTCAGGCCCCAGGCGGCCGAGGTGCCGATGGCCACCAGCAGATCCATGTTGCCTTCGAGCGCACGCGCGGCGTGCCAGCCGGCCCGATAAAAGCGTGCGCCGAGCACGAACTGCACGGGCGTGGCCAGTGCGAGCTGCCACAGCCCAGGCAGCATCAGGTCGATGCCGAACGGCGCCAGCAGCATGGGCAAGGCCAGTGGCGCCGAAAGCAGCAACGCGGCGATCACCGCCATCGCTTCGCGGTCGAACAGCACCGGGTCAGGGGCCGGGGTTCGCGCATCATGAATGCGTGCGCCGTAGCCGGCTGCCTCGATCGCTGCGATCAGCGTGCTCGGCCGGACCGGCCCTGAACGGTATTCGATCTGCGCGCTTTCGGTGGCCAGGTTGACGCTGGCCGAGAAGACGCCGTCAATCTTCTGCAGCGTCCTTTCGATGCGGGACACGCAAGCCGCGCAGGTCATGCCACGGATGTCAAGGTTTGTGCGAATCGTTTGCGCGAGCTGATCAACGCTACCATCGGCCATGTGTGAAGATTTCCGGGTCAGTCAGATCAAGGATGATGAGTATGAACAGCTTCGAAGTCAGCGGGATGAGTTGTGGCCATTGTGCGGCCGCTGTCACACGCGCCATCCAGCAGAAGGACCCGTCGGCGAAGGTGGATGTTGATCTGGCGCAAGGCCGGGTGGCAGTGGCGAGCACGCTCGCAAGACCGCTCATTGCCGAGGCAATCGAGGCCGCCGGCTACGAGGTCAAGCCTGCAGCAGCCTGAGGGGACGAGGCGGGATGGGTGCGGCGCGTTTCGGCCGCACCCTGCGCCAGCCGATTTACTGAATCGTGAGTTTGCGTGCAGCTGGCGCAAGCTTTTTCGGCAGCGTCAGCGTGAGAATGCCGTTGTCCAGCCGGGCCTGCGCGGTCTGCTCGTCGACCTCGTTGGCCAGCGCAAAAGTGCGTGCGAGCGTGCCGTAGTAGCGTTCGCTGCGGAGCACCCGCTCGCCTTCGCGTTTCTCGGTCTCGCGTCGGGCTTCGGCGCTGATGGACACGCGGTTGCCATCGATCTGAACGCTGATGTCTTCCTTGCGGACACCGGCCAACTCGGCAGCCACGACATACTGCGTGGGGGTTTCGCTCACTTCGATGCGCGCCTCAAGCGCCTCGCCCGATGCGGGTCGCGCGGGCTGCAACAGACCACGAAAGATTTCGGGAAACACTTCGGCGAACGGGTCGTAAACGGACATGCGGGCCATGACGGCGCTCCTTCTTCAGGGGTTGTTCACTGGAGCACTCGGGCTCCCATGACCCTTACATGAAGGCGTCCCAGCTCAGCTTCAAGCCCGTAAGCAGCAGCCCCCACACGGCGATGCGTCGAAACAGCTCGGCATTGATCCTGCGCAAGAACGTGATCCCCAGCATATAGCCGACCGGAATGGCGGGCAGGAGCGCGATCGAGGTGCCCAGGTTGGTGCTGTCAAAGAGGCCCAGCAGACTGTAGGGAATCCACTTCGAGTAGTTGATGCTGGCAAAGAACCAGGCGAGGGTCCCCACGAACACCATGGGCTCGAGCTTGAGCGGCAGCATGAACTGCAGCATGGGCGGACTGCCCGCGTGCGACACAAAGCTGGTGAAGCCCGACATGGCCGACCAGAAGCGCGCCTTGACCGGCGAGACCGGCTCGGGTGGCGCATCAATCACCTTGCGGTTCTGGCGCATGAAATTGAGCGCGAAGACCACGGCCTCGATTCCGATCAGCGCGTTGATCCAGCGCGCATTGACCAGGCCGAAGAGCAGCGCCCCCAGCGCAATGCCGGCGATGCCGGCGGGAATGATCAGCCTGAGGATTTGCGCGTCATAG
>CAIVPX010000084.1 GCA_903907905.1 uncultured bacterium
GGCGGGCGGATTGGCGGGCGGATTGGCGGGCGGATTGGCGGGCGAAGCGAGCTCGCGCTCGAGCGCTTCGATGCGCTGCTGGAGCCTGTGCAGCCGCTCGCGTTCGAGTTCGAACTCTTCTCGCGTGACCAACTCCAGACGCTGAAAGGTTTGCGCGAGCAAGGCTTTCAGGTTGCGCTCCAGATCGGCCGCGGGGCTGGATTTCAGCAGCTCGGCGAGTCGTTGTTGCGCCTGCTCAAGCAGTTGCTGGGGTCGAGGGTTCATCTTGGTTCCGACTTGGGGCGATGAGTCTAGCACGCACGGTCTGCGGCTCGGCGAACGCCCCGAAACGGTGCGCCCGCAGGAAATCGCCCCGAAAAAGGGCGCCACCGCCCTGCCCGCGGTCAATTTCGGGCTCGTCAGCTTGGCACGCTAAATGCTCGCCTGCCTCGGCAAACCTCTTTCTTCTCGACTCGGGAGATCACCATGAATGTCAAACGGACTGCCATCGCTGTTGCCCTCGCCGCCAGCAGCGGTGTGGCTCTGGCCCAGGACCCGGCGCCCTTTACCGGCAATATCACCCTGGCCAGCGACTACAAATTCCGCGGTTTCACGCAGACCCGCTTCAAGCCGGCGCTCCAGGGTGGATTTGACTACGCCCACAAGTCGGGCTTCTATCTGGGCAACTGGAACTCCAACGTAGCCGAAACGCTCTATGACGGCGCATCGCTCGAGACGGATTTTTACGGCGGCTACAAGTTTACGGTCGGCAATTTGAACTATGACGTGGGTGCCATTTATTACGCCTACTCGGGTAGCGGCAAGAAGTACTCGACCATCGACAACAAGGAAATCTACTTTGGCCTTGGCGTGGGCCCCATCACCGCCAAGCTTTACTACTCGCTGGGCGACTACTTCTCGACGCAGTCACTCTACAAGGCCTTGAACGCGGGCCAGAAGGGCGCGGCCACCGACGGCACCACCTACTTCGATCTCGCGGCCACGCACGATCTGGGTGATGGTTGGGGCATCAATGCCCACGTCGGCTTTCTGAACGTCAAGAACGGCACGCAAAATGGTCTGATCGGCAATTCGGTCACCGATTACAAGATCGGCGTCACCAAGGACATCTCGGGCTGGGTGCTGGGCGCAGCCTACCTGACCACGAGCAAGAAGAACTTCTTCACGACCAGCCTCGAGGGCACACCTGTGGCCGCTGGCACCGGGAAGGTTCTCGTGTCGCTCGCCAAGACCTTCTGATCCCACGGGTCGGGCGCGCTCGCTGCCCGACCCCGTCCACGCGAGGAGTCCTCCATGAAACTCATCACAGCCATCATCAAGCCCTTCAAGCTCGACGAAGTGCGCGAAGCACTCTCATCGATCGGCGTTCAGGGCATTACGGTCACCGAGGTCAAGGGTTTTGGTCGTCAGAAAGGTCACACCGAGCTTTATCGGGGTGCCGAGTATGTCGTCGACTTTTTGCCCAAAGTGAAGATCGAGGCGGCCGTGGCCGACAACCTCGCTGAGCGGGCCATCGAGGCGATCGAGAACTCTGCTCGCACCGGCAAGATTGGTGACGGAAAGATCTTCATTTACGACCTCGAGCAGGTTGTCCGAATCCGCACCGGTGAAACCGGCAACGAGGCGCTCTAAGCGACCGCCCCCATCGGAGAGATGAACATGAAATCCCTGATTCGAATTCTGGCGGTCCTGATGGCGCTGATGCTCGCGCCGATGGCGTCATCGCTGGCCGGTGTGCCGGCCTCCGCCGCCGCCGCCGGCCTGGACGCGCCAAGCATTGCGTTGGCAGGTCCGGTCCTTCTGGCGCAGGCCAGTGCGCCGGCCGCCGCGCCTGCGGCAGCCCCCGCTGCCGAATCAGCCAAGGAGGAAGCGGCTGCTGCGCCCGTTCCCAACAAGGGCGACACGGCGTGGATGATCGTGGCCACCCTGCTGGTCATTCTCATGACCATTCCGGGGCTTGCGCTCTTTTACGGCGGTCTGGTGCGCTCGAAAAACA
>CAIVPX010000085.1 GCA_903907905.1 uncultured bacterium
CGACTTGGAATCAGTTCGAAATAGTCTTGGCGGGGCAAAAGAGATTGTTTAACTAACTCGCTCAGTTTTCGACCCCCCTATTTTTGATGAGGTCGGGGATTCGAACTCGCAAGCTACTCCAAGCCGAGCTTGACGAAAATGTTTCCCATGGGATACATTAAGGCATGATCCAGATCCAGCAGACTGAAGCCTACGCCAAATGGTTTTCTGGACTGCGAGACCGAGTCGCCCGTGCCCGCATCGATATCCGCATCCGGCGCTTGTCTCTAGGCAACGCCGGCGATGCCAAGCCTGTGGGCGATGGCGTGTCGGAACTGAGGGTTGATCACGGGCCCGGATACCGGATCTATTTCGTCCAGCGCGGCGAGGTCCTGATTGTCTTGCTGGCCGGAGGCGACAAGTCCACTCAGGACAAGGACATCCGCAACGCCAAGGTATTGGCAAAAGATCTGAAGGAGTCGTAACCATGACCAAAGCCAAGACCCGCGCTTGGGATCCTGCCGAGCACCTGATCACCGATGAGGACATGGCAGCCTATCTGGAAGCGGCGCTTCAAGAAGGGGACTCCGCACTGATCGCCGCTGCGCTCGGCGATATTGCACGCGCGAAGGGCATGAGTCAGATTGCCCGTGATGCAGGCCTAGGTCGCGAGAGCCTCTACAAGGCGCTATCGGCCGAGGGCAACCCCGAATTTGCGACCATCATGAAGGTCATCGCGGCACTGGGGTTACGGTTGCATGCGTCTCCATCGAGTACTGCTGCATGACAACCAAGAACACGCAAGGCGCATCATGAAGAACTATTGCGAGCGAATCAAACCCCACTGGGACCTCGAGCTTGCTGCAGCGGCACGGGCTGAATCCGACGGCGATCCACACCTTGCGTTTCGGCACTTGGAGCGTGCTCATATCCTCGGGCAGAACTCAACCTGGCTGCACACCCAAACGCATATCCTGATGATGCGCTGGGGATGGCGCCAGCCGAGCAGCAAGGAGGTCGCTGGGCAACTATTTCGTATCTTCGGCGCTGCCACAAAAACTGCCTTCGGCTTGATCCCTGCGGGCAACACCGGGGGGACCGACGTCAGCCCCTTCCGGACAATGCCTATCCCTGCCGACCTGCAGATACTCATGAGCGCTGCGCGGTCTTCCGATTAGCGCCCTTTCCAATCAGGACGACAGCAAAACCCCAATTTTTCGCCAACCCCCTTCCGCCGAACCACGGCGAAAAAGTCAGGAGGTTCTGAGACGAGACGGGGTTTGAGACGGATTTCGGGGGTGGGTGGCCATGGAGTCAGTCAGGGCGCAAAAGCAAAAAGCCCCGCGTGGTGCGGGGCTCTGAGCGCCTGACAACCTGACTGAGCGAGTTGGCAGGACTTGCTCTGGCGGAAAGGGTGGGATTCGAACCCACGGTACCGGAGACCGGTACACCGGATTTCGAGTCCGGCGCATTCGACCACTCTGCCACCTTTCCGGGGGATATCGCACGCCGACAAAACCGGACGGGCGACCAACTGACAACGCTGTGGTGCGAAGCCCTCCAGTATAGCAAAAGCGAAACCGTCCACCGGCATGCGGACAGGGCGGCCCCGGCGCAAGCAACCAGCGTCCGCCTCGAGGCGATCACGCCGGGCGCGAAAGCGAGCGCACCCCGCCCATGTAAGGCACCAGCGCCGGGGGTACCGCCACCGACCCGTCAGCCTGCTGATAGTTCTCCAGGATGGCTACCAGGGTTCGGCCCACGGCCAACCCCGAGCCATTGAGCGTGTGCACGAGTTCGGTCTTGCCCTGGGTATTGCGGGCACGTGTCTGCATGCGCCGCGCCTGGAAAGCTTCGCAGTTGGAGCACGAAGAGATCTCTCGATACGTACCCTGCGAGGGCAGCCACACTTCGAGATCGTAGGTTTTGGCGGCGCCAAAGCCCATGTCACCGGTGCACAGAAGCATCACCCGATACGGCAGGCCAAGCTTCTGAAGAATGGCCTCGGCATGCCCCACCATCTGCTCGAGCGCTGCATACGACTGCTCGGCCAACGTGACCTGCACCATTTCGACCTTGTCGAACTGATGCTGCCGGATCATGCCCCGCGTATCGCGTCCGTAGGAGCCCGCCTCGGACCGGAAACAGGGGGTGTGAGCAGTGAGTCGCAGGGGCAAGTCATCGGCCGCGAGGATATCGCCTCTGACCAGGTTGGTGAGCGAGACCTCGGAGGTGGGAATGAGATACAAGCTCTCTCCCTCACCTTCCTGCCCACCTTTCCTGGCTGCAAACAGGTCTTGCTCGAACTTGGGCAACTGTCCGGTACCCAGCAGCGTCTCGCGATTGACGATGTAGGGCGTGTAGCACTCGGTGTAACCGTGCTCGACTGTCTGAACATCAAGCATGAACTGCGCGATGGCCCGATGCAGTCGGGCGATCTGCCCGCGCATGACGGCAAAGCGTGACCCTGAAAGCTTGGTGCCGCTGGCAAAGTCGAGTCCCAGCGGTTCGCCCACATCAACGTGGTCGCGCGGCTCAAAGCCCAGTGCACGCGGCGCCTGGCCGTCGGATGACCAACGACGCACTTCGACATTCCCCGCAGCATCCATACCCGAGGGGACCGACTCGTGCGGCAAGTTGGGCAACTGCAGCAACCACTCGTTGAGACGGCCCTGTACCGCCTCGTTCTCGGCGCCAGTGCGGGCGAGTTCGTCGGCAACGCCGGCCACCTCGGCCATGGGGCCCGAGGCGTCCTGCCCCTTTGCCTTGGCCTGACCGATCGCCTTGGAGAGCGCGTTGCGCTGAGCCTGCAGGCTTTCGGTCTTGACCTGCACGGCCTTGCGCGCGGCCTCGAGCGCACGGAAGCCATCGATGTCGAAGCGAAAGCCGCGAGCGCCCAGCCTCTGGGCGACGGCATCGATGTCTTTGCGAAGCAGGGCAATATCTAGCATGGCGATATCCGGGAGCAGCGGCTGGAAAGCCTCGATTTTATCAGCCAGCCAGGCCCGACCCTCCGCAGGGTGGGCACCGCCTTCAGCCGCCCTCGCCCTTGGCGTCACGCGTACGCAGCCAGTTGAGCTTCTCGCGGATCTTGCTTTCAAGACCGCGGTCGGTGGGCTCGTAAAAGCGCGCCCCGAGCCCCTCGGGAAAATAGCGCTCGCCCGCCGCGTACCCATCGGCCTCATCGTGCGCATAGCGGTAGCCCTTGCCGTAGCCCAAGCCTTTCATGAGTTGGGTGGGGGCATTGCGCAGATGCATGGGCACTGGCGCCGACCCGTGCTCCTGGACAAACTTGCGCGCCTGGTTGTAAGCCTTGTAAACCGCATTGGACTTGGCGGCACAGGCAAGAAACACCACGGCCTCGGCCAGCGCGAGCTCGCCCTCGGGCGAGCCCAGTCGTTCGTACACATCGGCTGCGTTGAGCGTGATTTCAAGCGCACGCGGATCGGCCAGGCCGATGTCCTCGCTCGCCATGCGTAGCAGGCGCCTGGCGAGATAGCGGGGATCGGCGCCGCCGTCGAGCATGCGGCAGAGCCAGTACAACGAGGCGTCCGGATCAGATCCCCGCACCGACTTATGCAAGGCACTGATCTGGTCGTAGAAAGCTTCGCCGCCCTTGTCGAAGCGCCTGAGGCTTTGCGAGAGCGCCGATTCGAGAAACTCGCCGTCGACACGCGTGTGCCCCTGCACGCGCGCCGCATCACCCACGATCTCGATGGCATTGAGCAGTCGTCGCGCGTCCCCGTCGGCCCAGCCGATGAGGCGCTCGCGCGCCACCTCGTCGAAGGCGACCGGCTCGGGCATGTGCGCAAGGGCTCGCTCGAATAACGCCAGCATCTCGTCGACCGACAAGGCCTGCAGCACGTACACACGCGCCCGGGACAGGAGCGCGCCATTGACCTCGAAGGACGGGTTCTCGGTCGTGGCACCGATGAAGGTGAAGCGCCCACTCTCCACATGCGGCAGGAAGGCATCCTGCTGCGCCTTGTTGAAGCGATGCACTTCATCCACGAACACGATGGTGCGCAACCCGCGCTCACGTGCCTCACGCGCCGCTTCAACCGCTTCACGAATATCCTTGACGCCCGCCAGCACGGCGGACAAGGCAATGAAGTGCGACTCGAAGGCGCTAGCCATGAGCCGCGCGAGCGTGGTCTTGCCCACGCCCGGCGGTCCCCAGAAGATCATCGAATGCGGTCGCCCCGACTCGAAGGCCACGCGAAGGGGCTTGCCGGGCCCAAGCAGATGCGATTGTCCGATGACCTCTGCCAGCGTGGCGGGACGCAGGCGCTCGGCCAGCGGCGCGGCCGCATGGGAGACACCGGCCTCTGAC
>CAIVPX010000086.1 GCA_903907905.1 uncultured bacterium
ACCAGGTGCATATGAACCCGCATCGCCGGCTCGCGAAGTTCGACGCCCGCCGGGAAGCGGCGCAGCGGGCGCAGGACGCGCGCAGCGCGAAGGTGGCTGAGCCGGTTTGAGCTTTTGGGGGGCGATAGTCTCTGGCGTCGGGGGCGCTCATCGGCGAAGGCCTGTAGTCCTGGTGGGCGCAGGGGCGTGTGATCCAATCCCAGACGGGCATTCTGTCCTAAATTGGTAGTTTCCTACTTGCGTGGCCAGTGCTTTCTGGTTTCGCTGTCCTGGACAACCAAGAGTGCTTCGTATTGAGCTAGGGCATTCGCCTGCTGCGTCCGGATCGACCTCAGCTCCGTTGGGAGATGGTCGATTTCGACAGCCAGTTTACCCCCGATCACCGCGCGCGCTTGGTGTGGGCATTCGTCCCAACCCTGGGCCTGAACCCGGTCCACGCCCGGATCAAGGCGCGCGACGATCTGTTGGGTCGACCGGCCTCGGATCCGGCATCTTGCTGGCGATCTGGCTGTATGCGGTCCTTGAGCCCATCGGTCCGGCGCGCGCGATCGGACGCCTTTGCCAACATCGCGCCGCGTTCCGGTGGCTGGCCGGTCGCGTCCCCGTTAACTACGATATGCTGTCGGAATTCCGAGCGGCAGCGGTCGCCTGTTGAACCACCTGCTGACCCAGAGCCCGATGGCATTGATCGCCGAGGGCCTGATCAGCTTGGACGAAGTGGCGACCGACGGCACCCGGTTGCGCGCCCGGGCAAGAGGCGGTTCGATGACGGTCGTGATCCCCCGGATGGAGCATGACGCGGCAGGTTTGCGTGCGCTGGCCTCGCGTAAGGGAGATGCGAAAGTTGCCCGCCGGCTTTTGGCGCTGGCGATGGTCATGGACGGTTCCACCCGAACGGATGCGGCCCGTGCGACCGGTATGGACCGGCAGACGTTGCGTGACTCGCTGCATCGCTACAATGAAAGCGGTGTGGCCGGCCTGTCGAACCAGCCGCATGCGGGTGATCCGGAACCCAGGCTGAACCCAGAAGAGAAAGCACAACTTGCGGCCTGGGTCCGCCAAGGTCCGGGCCTCGAGGAAGACGGTCTGGTGCGTTGGCGCTTGTCGGACCTCGGGCGCCGTATCCTGGATCGGTTCTTTGTGCTCCTGGACGAGCGCAGCGTCGGCAGGATGCTGAAGGCGATGCGCTTCAGCCACATCTCGATGCGTCCGCAAAACCCCAAGGCGGATACTGACGCGCAGCAGACGCATAAAAAAACTGCACAACCCTCGTGGCGAGCGTCGCCCCGCCGGCGGTGCGCGATCAGCCCATCGAACGCTGGTGGCAGGATGAAGCCAGGGTCGGCCAGCAAGGCAGCCTGACTTGTACCCGCCTACACGAGCCTCGACTCATCCCTCAAGGAGAATCGGGTGAAGCTTTTTTCACCGAGCGATGATGCCCGTGAGAAAGTCATCATCCCATGCGGCGACTTTCCGTCGCAGGCATAGTGAGTCCTTGCCACCGGCGGTTCGGAGCAAGTTGTGAGCTATATGCTTGATCGTCGTGAAGTTGGCGGGCGTATGGTCGGTTCGCACCCGGCACTCATCATCGCGGAACACCATGTCCATGACCCAGTGCAGGCTGTTCTCGATCGCCCAGTGACTGCGCATGATCGGACCCATCAGGGACGCGACCATGACCAGGGATGTGAGATAGAGCGGCGTTTCATACTCGATCTTCCCGTTGGTTTCGCGGCTGCCCTCGACCATGACGACAGCTTCCAGAACCGGCCAGTCGTGGTGGTTCTGGAGCCAATCGACTGCGTGGAGCCCCGTTGTAGCGCGACAATGAGCGTGAGCGGTGCGCGTCAACTATCTTGAGCGCCTATGGCCGCCGATCCATTGGCTGATTTCGGCTGACCGTCAAGGCAAAACCGGCGGCGTGCCTATCGAT
>CAIVPX010000087.1 GCA_903907905.1 uncultured bacterium
CCTGCTCGAATCGGCCGTCACCACCATCATGGACTGCGAAGATTCGGTGGCCGCCGTCGATGCCGATGACAAGGCGCTGGCCTATCGCAACTGGCTGGGGCTCATGAAGGGCACGCTGGTGGAAACCGTCAGCAAGGGCGGTCGCAGCTTCGACCGGCGGCTCAATCCCGACCGCGCCTACCTGGCTCCAGATGGCAGCACCTTCAGCCTCAAGGGACGCTCGCTCAGGCTGGTGCGAAACGTCGGCCACCTGATGACCAACCCGGCGATCCTCGACCGGGACGGCCGCGAAGTCTTCGAAGGGCTGCTCGATGCGATGTGCACCACCCTCATCGCGATACACGATCTGAACAAGTCCGAGGGTGCCCGCAACTCCACCCACGGCTCGGTCTACGTGGTCAAGCCCAAGATGCATGGCCCCGACGAAGTGGCGTTTGCCGATGCGGTGTTCACTCAGGTGGAAAAATCGCTGGGCCTGCCGCCCGACACGGTCAAGCTGGGCATCATGGATGAAGAGCGACGCACCACCGTCAACCTCAAGGCCTGCATCCGCGCGGCGCGCCGGCGGGTCGCCTTCATCAACACGGGCTTCCTCGATCGCACCGGCGACGAAATCCACACCTCGATGCAGGCTGGCCCGATGGTGCGAAAAGGCGACATGAAAAAGCAGGGCTGGATCGCCGCCTACGAACTCTGGAACGTCGATATCGGCCTTGCCTGCGGCTTGGCCGGCAAGGCTCAGATCGGCAAGGGGATGTGGGCCATGCCCGACCTGATGGCGGCCATGCTCGAGCAAAAGGTGGGACATCCCCAGGCCGGCGCCAACTGCGCCTGGGTGCCCAGCCCCACCGCCGCCACGCTGCACGCCACCCACTACCACCAGGTGGATGTACTGGCGCGCCAGGCGCAGATTGCCGCCCAGGGGCGTCGCGCAACGGTCGACCAGATCCTCGCGATTCCGCTCGCGGACAGCGAGGCCCGCTGGTCAGCCGAGGACATCAACGCCGAACTCGAAAACAATGCCCAGGGCATTCTGGGCTACGTCGTGCGCTGGGTCGACCAGGGCGTGGGCTGCTCCAAGGTGCCCGACATTCACGACGTCGGGCTGATGGAAGACCGGGCCACCTGCCGCATTTCTTCGCAACACATCGCCAACTGGCTCTTCCATGGCGTGGTCACCGAGGAACAGGTCATGGCGGTCATGAAGCGCATGGCCGCCGTGGTCGACCGGCAAAACGCGGGCGATGCGGCCTATACGCCGATGGCGCCCGGTTTTGACGGTCAGGCCTTCCTCGCCGCCTGCGATCTGGTGTTCAAGGGCACAGCACAGCCCTCGGGCTATACCGAGCCCGTGCTGCACGCGCGTCGCCTGCTTTACAAGGCCGCCGCCTGAACGCGGCGCGCTCGCTCAGACCAGTTGAGCGAGCGCGCTGCGATCATAGGAGCCGAGTTCGCTCAGGCGCCCCTGTCTCACTTTGCTGGCCCACTCGGGATCGCTGATCAACGCGCGCCCGACCGCTACCAGATCGAAATCGCCGCGATCGAGGCGTCGTAGCAATTCATCGAGCGAAGCGGGCTGGGACACCTCTCCGCCGAACGACCCGATGAACTCACCGCTCAGCCCGACCGAACCCACCGTGATGGTTGGTAGGCCCGTGAGCTTCTTCGCCCAGCCCGCAATGTTGAGATCAGAGCCCTCGAACTCGGGCTCCCAGAAACGTCGCTGCGAGCAGTGCAGCACATCCACCCCGGCGTCAACCAGGGGCTGCAGCCAGGCGGCCAGGCCGTCGGGCGTGTCCGCCAGTCGCGCCGCGTAGTCCTGCTGCTTCCACTGCGACAGGCGAATGCTGATCGGGAAATCCGGCCCGACGGCCGCCCGTACCGCGCGAATCACCGCCACGGCAAAGCGACTGCGCTCGACCAGGCTCGCCCCGCCCCAGCGGTCGCTGCGCTGGTTGGTGCCTGCCCAGAAAAACTGATCGATCAGGTAGCCGTGTGCCCCGTGAATCTCGACTCCGCTACAACCCATGCGCTGGGCCTCGCGGGCCGCCTGCGCATACGCGGCAATGGTGGCCTCGATATCGGCTTCGGTCATGGCAACGCCATACTCGCGGCCCGGCTTGGCGAGGCCTGAAGGGCTCTCGGGCGGCGCAGGGGGCGTCCACTTGGTCATGGGGTTGCGTACGGCGCCAACGTGCCAAAGTTGCGGCCAGAACCCGCTTCCACAGGCCGCGACCGACTGTACGATCGGCTTCCACGCAGACAGCGCATCCTCGCCCCAGAATCGCGGAACGTCAGGCTCGTTGCCCGCAGAGGGTCGACCGATGAGCGTCGCCTCGGACACGATCAGCCCGACCTCGTGCCGAGCACGCTTCGCGTAGTAGTCGATCGCAGCGGCCGCCGGCACGCCGCCCGTTGCGAAGGACCGGGTCATGGGTGCCATCACGATCCGGTTCGGCAGAGAGAACTTTGCGCAGCGAAAGGGCTGGAACAGCAGGTCAGGCGTGGCAGAGGCAGTCATGGTCATCTCGGCTTGGCAACGTGAATCAGGCGGGGCGGCAGCGAACCAGGTTGGTCGGCTTACAGGTCATGGCCACCTCGCCATTCTGGTTCAGCACTTCGATCAGGGTATGGATGATGCCGCGATCGGGCTTTGACTGAGATCGCCGCGCCTCCATCACGGTGACGCGAACACTCAGCACATCGCCGGGCCGCACCGGCCGCGGCCAGCGCAGTTCGTCGATACCGGGCGCCCCCAGGCTGGATTCGGGGCACAGAAAGTTCAGAGCCAGCAGACGCATCATCATGGCGGCCGTGTGCCACCCGCTGGCGATCAGTCCGCCAAAGTTGCTTTGCGCCGCCGCCTGCGCATCCACATGGAAGGGTTGCGGGTCGAAGCGGCGTCCGAAGGCCAGCAGTTCCTCGAGATCGACCTCGACGCGGCCGAGTTCATGCACTGATCCGGGCACGTAATCCTCAAACCATCGAATCGGTCTCGACGCGGGGGAATCGGTCATGGAAGGTTCTCGCTTCGTTGCGGGTGGGGGCGCTGGGGCTCAGGCAAAGGTAATAGCCTGCCGACGATCCGGATGATCCAGATGAGGCACGTTGTTGTAGCTCAGCAGCCGAAGGGCGCCGCCCCCCGCAATGAGTTCGCAGACACCCGTGTTGCGGAACTGCAGATTGAGTTCGATCGCCGTGCTCGCCGGTGCCGCGACGATATCGGCCACCAGACGACCGATCGCGCCGCCCGAACTGACCAGCAGCACGACCTCCTCGCGCGAGGCCCCGGCGCTGGCGGTATCGACCGCACTGCGCACCCGCTCGCCGAACTGTGCCCAGGTTTCGGGCATCTGCGCCAGACGATCTTCGGACCACGCCTTCATCGCCTCACGAAAGATGCGCCAGTAGTCACGAAAATCGCGAACCTGATGGGCGCGCTGATCAGCGCCGCCGGTAAACCGCGCGTACAGTGCCTCGCCATCGTATTCGTTCAGACCGGCATCAGTCTGGATGGGTAGCTCCGGCAGGGCCATCGCCGACAGCAACTCGGCCGCCGTGTCGCGCTGGCGCGCGAGCGTACCGGCAACCACCGTCCGAAAGCGCAGGCCCCGCGCAGCCAGATACTCGCCGAGCCAGCGCGCCTGCTGGCGCCCCTGATCGGAGAGCCGGTCGTAATGCTCGGTGCCGAAAGCCGCCTGCCCGTGTCGCACCAACAGAACCATCGCCATGGGAAATCTTCAGGAACGTGGCAAAGTCGACATGATAAGGTGCCCCTCAACCGATAGCCGACTGCCGTTCCGTGCCCGATACCCCGACCGCCCCGCGCCGCCGGATCGCCCATCTCGACATGGACGCGTTCTATGCGTCGGTCGAGTTGCTGCGCTACCCCCACCTGCGCGGGCTACCAGTGGTGATCGGAGGGCGCCGGCGCATGCCGCCCGTGCCGAGCGCCACCGTGAGAGCTACAGCACCCGCAGGCACGCAGCCCCAAGCGGCAGGCTCGCCAGCGCCGGCCGCCGACGACGCGTTTCCGAAGTTGCGCGATTACGCCGGTCGCGGCGTGATCACCACGGCCACCTACGAGGCGCGCGCCTTTGGCGTGCATTCAGGCATGGGCCTGATGAAAGCGGCATTGTTGTGCCCCGACGCCCTGCTGCTGCCCGCAGACTTCGATGAATACCGACGCCTGTCGCGACTGTTCAAGCAGGCGGTCGCCGAGATTGCGCCCGTCATCGAAGACCGCGGCATCGACGAAATCTACATCGACCTGAGCGAACTGCCGGGGGTGCAGGCCGACGGCGGGCGGGCGGTGGCTCGCGCCATCAAGCAGCGCATCCGTGAACGTTGCGGGCTCAGTTGCTCGGTGGGCGTCACCCCCAACAAGCTGTTGTCGAAGATCGCCTCCGAACTGGAGAAGCCTGACGGCCTCACGATTCTGGAGGCGCACGAGGTCCAGACAAAGATCTGGCCGCTGCCGGCTCGCCGGATCAATGGCATCGGCCCCAAGGCCTCCGAGCGTCTCGCAGCTCTCGGCATCCATACCATCGCCGAACTCGCCGCCGCCGACCCCGGCATGCTGATCGAACGCTTCGGACAGAGCTATGGCGCCTGGCTGCATCACGCCGCGCACGGCCGCGATGACCGGCCTGTCGTGACGCGCAGCGAACCCAAATCGATCAGCCGCGAGACCACCTTCGATCATGACCTGCACGCGCGTCGTGACCGCGATCAACTCTCGGCGCTGTTCACCTCGCTGTGCGAACGCCTGGCGGATGATCTGACCCGCAAGGGTTATCTCGGCCGCACCATTGGCATCAAGCTGCGCTACGAAGACTTCAGCACGATCACCCGGGACCAGACACTGACGCTGGCAACCGCCGACGCGAAAACGATTCGCGCCGCGGCAGGCCAGTGCCTCAAGCGCGTGCCACTCGACAAACGCCTGCGGTTGCTGGGGGTACGAATCGGCTCGCTGAGCCGGGCGGGCGCCTCGCCCGCCGGGGAGCCCGCCACGCCAACGGGTGTTTTTTCAATCGCCCCGCCGCAGCCCCCGCTCAGGGTTGCCGAACCCCCCGCGATTGAAGACTTGCCCTTGTTCCGCGGCCGGCCATAGATTCCCGCTCAGCGTCTTGACATGTGCTCGGGGGCGGTGCCGGCCCGGGTCATCACGGCCAATCAGAAACCCCCGCGGGCGTCGAGCAGCGCGGCCGTCACGTAGGACGACTCCCGCCCATCGGCCAGCCAGACAATGCTGCGAGCGATCTCATCGGCGGTACCGATACGCCCCATGGGTACGGTCTTGGCCATCTGCTCCAACTGGCCCGGCGGCCGGGCGGCATGAATCTCGGTATCGATGATGCCGGGTCGGACAGTATTGACACGAATGCCCTCGCCCGCCACTTCCTTGGCCAGTCCGATGGTCATGGTGTCAATGGCCCCTTTGGTGGCCGCGTAATGCACCCAGACGCCGGCAGAGCCCAATTGGGACGCACCCGACCCCACGTTGACAATGGCGCCCCCCTGCCCGCCATGCCGGGTCGACATCCGGCGGATGGCCTCACGTGCGCAGAGAAAGGGCGCACGTACGTTGATGGCCAGCACCTCGTCGAGCCGCGCGGCATCGATCGCCTCGACCCGTGACACGCCACCGCTGATTCCGGCGTTGTTGACGAGCGCAGTGAGGCGCCCCAGGGCATCGGCCTGCTCGAAGGCACGAACGATAGCCGACTCATCGGCGATGTCTGCCCGAATGGCCAGAGCTCGGCCGCCCGCTGCCTCGATTTCGGCGACGAGACGTTTTGCGTCGTCCTCGCGGTCGCGAAACAACATGGCCACGGTCCAGCCGCGTTGCGCGGCAAGCCGCGAGGTGGCAGCGCCAATGCCACGGCTGCCACCAGTAATCAGCATCACGCCGCGGTCGGCGGTTTTGGGCTCGCTCATGAGCGGGACTCCTCAGAGTGGGGTTGAAGCCGAACGATCGAGCACCATCAGGCGAGGCTCAGACGCTCAGATAATCGCGCAGCACCTGCTCGTTGCCTTCGAGATCGGCACTGGTGCCGGTAAAGCATACCGCGCCCTTGGAGAGCACGTAGTGCCGGTCCCCCAGGTCGAGCGCGGCGCGAAGGTTTTGCTCGATCAGCAAGACCGCTAGCCCCTCGGCCTTGAGCGTGCGCAGCACATCCATGATTTCGCGCACGATCATCGGCGCGAGCCCCTCGGAGGGCTCGTCGAGCAATAGCAGGCGCGGATTGAGCATGAGCGCCCGGGCTATGGAGAGCATTTGCTGCTCACCACCGGACAGCTGGAACCCCAGATTGCCCTCGCGTTCGCGAAGGCGCGGAAACAGTTCGTAGACCGCGCCCAGCGTCCAGCGCCCGGTGTCGCCCGCACGGGCGGCAACCGTCAGGTTTTCCCGAACAGTCAGGCTCGGAAAGACGCCTCGCTCCTGAGGCACGAAACCGATGCCCGCCCGCGACACCCGGTGCGGTGCCCAGCCACCAATGTCGCGCCCCTCGAAGCGGATGCTGCCGGGGCGAGGCGCCAGGTAGCCCATGATGGCCAGCGCCGTGGTGGTCTTGCCGGCACCGTTGCGCCCGAGCAGGCACACCACCTCGCCGCGGGCAAGCTCAAGCGACACATCGTGCAGGATATGGCTGTCACCGTAGTAGGCGTGAACCGAGGAGAGACTGAGCATCAGTGGCCCTCGCCGAGGTAGACCTCGCGCACCCGCGTCGAGTTCTGGATCTCCTGCGGGGTGCCCGTGGCGAGCACCTCACCGTAATACAGCACGGTGATGCGATCCGCCAGCGAGAACACCACCTTCATGTCGTGCTCGATCATGAGCAGGGCAATTGACCTCGGCAGCCCACGCACCAGATCGATCATGGCATCGGTCTCGGCGGGCGACATGCCGGAGGTGGGCTCATCGAGCAACAAGAGGGATGGCTCGGCCGCCAGTGCGATGGCGATCTCAAGTTGCCGTTGCTCGCCGTAGGAAAGCGCCGAGACGCGGCGCTCTAGGTCGCCCCGCAGACCGATCTGCGCGAGCAACTCGTCGGCGCGGTCCCACAGCGCCCGATCGGCCCGCGTAGAGCGAAAGGCCTGGTAGGGCGTACCGCGCTGCGCCTGCACTGCCAGACGCACGTTCTCCCGCACCGAAAGCCCCCGAAACAGGTTGTTTTTCTGAAAGGTGCGGGCGATCCCGCGCCGGCAGATCTCCTGCGGCTGCAGCCCCGCGATATCTTCGCCCCGAAAGAGAATGCGTCCCGAGGACGGCTTGAGCTGGCCACCCAACTGGTTGACGAAACTGGTCTTACCCGCGCCGTTGGGGCCGATCAGGGCATGTCGCTCGCCCGCCCGGACTTCGAGGTCGACATCACGCGTGACCACCAGACTGCCGAAGGCGCGGTTGAGCTTTTCGGTGCGAAGCAGCTCGGTCATCGGCGAGTTCCCATCCACCGTGGGGCGAGCTGGAGAATCAAGCCCCAGACGCCCTGGCGCATGAACATGACGCAGGCGATGAAGACCACGCCAAGCCAGAGCATCCAGTACTCGGTATGCGAGCTGAACACATGCTTGAGCATGAGAAAAATGCCGGTACCGATCACCGGTCCGGTGATGGTGCCTGCACCGCCGAGAATGACCATCAGCACGGCATCGCCCGACAGCACCCAGTGAAGGATATCGCTCGAGACGAAGGCATTGAAAAACGCGTAGAGCGTGCCGCCAAAGCCTGCGACCGCACCAGCAATCGTGAAAGAAATGAGCTTGATCCGCTGAACCGGGTAGCCGATGGCCGCCATGCGCTGTTCGTTCTCCCGAACACCGATCATGATGGAGCCCAGCGGCGAGTGGATCAGCCTGCGCAGCAGCCACCAGGTGAATACGAACCCCGCCACGATCACCCAATAGAGCGTGGTGCGGTCATCCAGGCTCATCCCGAACAGCTCGGGACGCTTGAACCCGGTGAGGCCATCGGTGCCACCCGTGATACTGCGCCACTTCACTGCCACGGAAAACAGCAACTGGGAAAATGCCATGGTGAGCATCAGGAAAGGGATGCCGCTCACGCGAATGCAGAAAAACCCGATGACGCCTGCCGCCAATGCCGACATCGCGACCCCGGCCAGCATGCCCCACCAGCCCGAGAGGCCCAGATGCACGCCGAGAATGGCGACGGTGTAAGCCGATAAACCAAAGAAAGCCGCGTGTCCGAACGACATCAGCCCCGTGTAGCCGACGATCAGATCGAGGCTCATGGCAAAGATTGCAAACACCAGCACCTCGGCCACCAGACTGGCGGCATAGTCGCCCGCGAGCGGCACCAGTGCAAAGGCGAGCGCCGCAGCCGCGAACAGGGCAATTTTCAGAGGGCGGGAGGGATTCATATCAGGCCTTGCCCACCCCGAAGAGGCCGTGCGGCTTGGTGAGCAGCACCACCACCATCAGCAGATAAATGGCAAAGAGCGCCAGGTCGGGGAAATAGGCCTTGCCCAGTGTGTCGATCACCCCAACCAGCATGCTTGCGACGAACGCGCCGCGCAGGCTGCCCATGCCGCCAATCACCACGACGATGAACGCAGGAATGAGAATCTCGCCGTCCAGGCCCAGGTACACCCCGAGCACAGGGCCCGCCGCAGCGCCACCGAGAGCGGCCAGCCCCACGCCGAGGGCGAAGATGAAGCCAAAGAGCAGCTGCACATTGATGCCGATCCCCGAGGCGGTCGCCGCATCGTCCACGCCGGCACGCACCATGGCCCCCACCCGGCTGCGCTCCAGAAACAGCCAGAGCAGCAGGGCGATCACGCCACCGAACGCGATGAGAAAGAGTCGATATTTGGGCAGGATGATGTCGAACACTTCGACTGCGCCCGATAGCACTTCCGGCACCCCGATGTTGCGGATCTCGGGCCCCCAGATCATGCGAACGAGATCGGCGAACACGAAGGTGAAGCCAAAGGTGAGCAGCACCTGATCGAGGTGCGGGCGCGAGTACAGGTATCGGATGAAGAGCCGCTCCATGGCCAGACCGAGCACCAGCGCCGGAATCCAGCCCAGGGCAAGCCCCGCCCAGAAGCTGCCCGTGAACTCGCCGATACTGAGCGCAAAGAACGCCCCCAGCATAAAGAATGAGCCGTGCGCCACATTGACGACGTTCATCAGCCCGAAGATCAGCGACAGTCCGGCCGACATCAGGAATAAGAGCATCCCCAGCACGAGGCCGTTGATGAGTTGGGTCGCTGCAAGTTGCACGGAAAGACCGACTGGATGAAAGGCGGGACCCGAGTCGCCTCGCCTCGGGGACAAGCCGAAGCAAGGCGACAGACGGGCCGCGATCAGGTGGGACGCGTATCGGGTTCGCGCACGTCGGGCACCGTGGCCAGCACCTTGTTGGCGATTCGCCCGTTGATTTCCGCCACTTCGCGGATATACACGTTCTGGATCGGGCTCTGCGTGATGGGGTTCATGCGGAAGGGCCCCCGCGGCGCATTGAAGCGCATGGCCAGCATGGCGGCCCGCATGCGTTCCTTGTCCTGCGTATTGCCGTCGATGGCCGTGAGCGACTCGTGAATGCAGCGCGCCGCCACGTAGCCATGCTCGGCATAGACGCTGGGGTAGTCCTTGTACTTCGCCCGATACTCGGCCACGAACTTTTTGTTCTCGGGGTTGTCGAGCGTATCGGCATAGTGCAGCGACGAGATGATCCCCAGCGCATCGCGTCCTTGCGAGGGCAGGACATCGCTTTCGACCATGAAGCCCGAGGCATAGAGCTTGGTGCGGCTCTTGAGCCCGTACTCGGCGTATTGCTTGACGAAGCGCACCGCATCGGAACCCGCATAGAAGCTGAACACCGAGGGTGGGTTGGACGAGCGCAGGTCGGCCAGGTAGGCGCTGAAGTCGTTGGTACCCAGGGGCGGGTAGATTTCCTTGATAACGCGGCCCCCCGCCTGGGTGAACCCGCGACGGAAGTCATCGACCGTTTCGCGCCCGCCGGCAAAATCGGAAGCGGTGGCGATGGTTTCTCTCACACCATTCTTGGCCATCCAGTCACCGAAGGGGTGCAAGACCTGCCAGCCGTTGAGCGTGCAACGAAACAGCGTGGGAACATTGACGTAGGACAGGCTGCTCACGCCGCCGCCCGAGCAGAGAAAAAACGCCTTGCTCTGGCGGACGTATTCCACGAGTGCAAGCGCTACATTGCTCGCCTGCACACCCGTGACCAGGTCCACCTTGTCGGACTCAACCAGTTTCTTCATCTTGGTGAGGCCGACCTGCGGGTTGATCTCGTCGTCCTCGCGGACCAACTCGATCTTGCGGCCCGCGATGCTGCCGCCGATCTGGTCGAAATACAGGTTCATGCCGTTCAGATTGCCCTGGGCAAGGGCGGCAAACACCTTGGAGAAAGAGTTGAGCACGCCGATCTTGAGGGGCGCCTTCGACTGGGCCAGCAGGGCGGGCGCGTGGCCACCGAACAGGGCACCGGTGCTCACGGCGCCAGTGGCGGTGACAAACTTGCGGCGTTGTGAATCCGCGGTGGAAGGCGTTTGACGGTCGGTCATGGGGTCTCCTCCGGTTATCCGGTTTGCATTGTTCGGCAGGTCGCAATACCGACCGCCGTGGTCGATTCTAAGTGCCGGAACACGGCGCTGCCAACCCGATCAAGCGCACAGCACTTGTTCGGGATTTGCACGGATGGGCCCACACCGGGCCAGCCCCCCTCTGATCCCGGGACGGCTGCCGACCGCCGATGTGTCACAGACGGCACAAATGTACGGTGACACGGGGGCTGGCACAAGCGCCGTTCGCCGCTTAGCATGCGCCAAAGCGTACCGAACGAAAGGCAGGCGAGCATGAGCTCCGACAAGACCCGCGCGGGTGAGATGACGCCCGACCCCACGCTTCGCGCCAGATTGCGCGAGTTGTACGATGACTACTTCGCCTGCCTCGAGGACCAGGACCTCGAGCGCTGGCCAGATTTTTTCGTGGAATCCGGCTTTTACTCGGTGCAGTCGTCGGACAACCATGACAACGGGCTGCCCATCTGCGACATCTTCTGCGACAGCGCCGCCATGATGCGCGACCGGGCGGCGGCGCTTCGGGCCACCTCGGTCTTCGAAGCCCGGCGCCTGCGGCATTTCCCCGGCGCACTGCGAATCCGGACCCCGGATGCCGATGGAACGATTCACGCCCAGCTGAGCTATCTCGCCATCGAATCCATCGTGGGCGATCCGCCTGCCGTGTTCTCGGCGGGCCGCTCAATCGACGAGATCGTCGACCTCGGAACCCGTCTGTGCTTTCGCAGTCGCCGCGTGATCTACGACCACAGCTACATCCGCAATTCGCTGGTCTTTCCCCTCTGACCCGAGGCCAACACGATCATGACCCGACGCCCGCCGCAAGCGCCTCGCCAACATCAGTGGCCCGAACAGGGATTCACCCGCGTGCCGCTCTGGGTCTACACCGACCCCGAGCTCTACCAGCGTGAACTCGATACCTTCTTCTACGGCCCCACCTGGAACTACGTGGGCCTGGCCTGCGAGATTCCCCAGCCCGGGGACTACAAGCGGCACTGGATTGGCGAGCGCAATGTGCTGATGGCGCGCGCCGCCGATGGCGCGGTAAACGTGCTCGAGAATCGCTGTGCCCACCGAGGCAGCCAGGTGGTGTGGTCCGAGCGCGGCAACACCAAGGACTTCACCTGCCCTTACCATCAGTGGTGCTTCTCGCTCAAGGGCGACCTGGTGGGCGTGCCGCTCAAGCGGGGGGCCTTGGGCAAAGGAGGCATGCCTGCCGACTTCGATAATCGCCAGCACGGCATGCGCCGGCTGAGATCCGTTGAACACCGGGGCGTTATCTGGGCGAGCTTTTCCGAGGAGGCGCCCGACTTCGAACACTATTGCGACGCGATACTGCCCACGCTCAACCGCATGTTCGATGGCCGGCCGCTGCGACTGCTCGGCTATCAACGCCAGATGCTTCGCTGCAACTGGAAGATGTACATGGAGAACCTGAAGGACCCGTACCACGCCACCCTGTTACACACCTTCTACATCACCTTCGGTCTGTGGCGCGCCGACAACCGCTCGGAGATGTTCACCAGCGCCGACGGCCGCCACGGCATCATGCTGTCGGAAAATACCGGCAAGAAGACCAGTGCAGCCACCGGCGAGATCAGCCGCTTCAACGATGACCTCACGCTCGAGGACATGACCCTGGTGACCCCGATTCGTGAGTTCGCCGACGGTCGCATCCAGGGCGGCACGCTGCACCCCAGCTCGGTACTGCAGCAACAGGCGAACAGCCTCGCGATCCGCCACGTCATCCCCCGGGGCATCGACGCCACCGAACTGGTCTGGGTGTTCTTTGGTTATGCCGATGACACCGAGGAGATGACCCTGCGCCGTATCCGGCACGCCAACCTGGTCGGACCGGCCGGCCTGGTGTCGATCGATGACAGCGAGGTGCTCAAGCAGTGCCAGGCGGCCGCCAACGGCTACCCCGGCGAGGCGGGCGTCATCGAGATGGGCGGGCGCGAGATCGAGCATGCCGACCACATGGTGACCGAGACGCAGATCCGCGGCTTCTACGACTACTATCGTCGCGCGATGGGACTGTAGAAAGGTCGCCCAGCCCGCAGCGCGGCACTAGGCTCGCTGCGCCAGCCGCACCAGCAGGGTCGCCACCGCCAACATCTCCACGGGTAGCCCCGAGGACGCGAACAGTGTGATGTCCTCGCGCGTCAGCCGGCCCGCCAGATCACCGGTCACCAGCGCACCCAGATCACCCAGCAGATGCGACGGCCCGATCGCGCCCTCGGCCAGCGGAATCAGCAATTCCCCTTTCTCGGCGAGGCTCACGGCCATGTCGTCGACAAACACGCGCGCACGCCTCACCGTTTCGGTATCGATCTCGCGCACCTTCGGATAGTGCATGCCGATGGCATTCACATGGGTGCCCGGCTGAATGAGGCGACCGTCGAAGACGGGCTGTTGGGCGGTGGTGACGGTCGTCAGGATGTCGACCCCCTCCACCGCGGCTGCCGCCTCATCGACAGCCCGCACCGAGACACCCGGAAGCATCGCCGCGAGCCGGTCGACAAAGCCCTGACGGCGAACCGCGTCGCGGCTGAAGCATCGAATTTCACGCAAGGCTCTCACCTGCGCGATGAACACCGCCTGCTCGAGCGCATAGGTGCCGGTCCCGATCAGGCCCATCACGCGGGCGTCCTCGCGCGCCAGCCGGCGGGTGGCGGCGGCCGTGACCGCACCGGTCGACCAGTGGGTGATCGACTCGCCCTCCACGAGCGCAAGCAGCCGCCCGGTCTCACCGGAACACACCTGGATGCGAAGGTCGAGCGGGCGCCCATAGCCCGCCGGGTAAGTGAGCGACCCGATGACCCCCAACTGCTGCAGTACCGCCGCGTAGAGCTTGAACGAGCGCGGGCGCGGCGCCTGCGGGTCGGTATCGGTCACCAGGCTCAGGCGCTCGGCCATTCGGCCCGTACCACGAGCCATCTCGGCAAACGCGGCCTCGACCGCGGCAATGTGTGCGGCGCGCGAAGCCTCGGGCCGCTCGCGCAGCGCCAGCACCTCGGCATCTCGAAGAATGAGCATCAACGCTCCTTGAATGACGGACCGGGCGACTACCCCTTGCTCCAGAGCGTTTCAGTCTGGGCGTTTCGGGAATTGGCGACAAGGCGGATCTGGAATATGATTTGTTCCATGGGAGAAAAAATAAACCCCTCGTCGCGAGCTCGCCGCAGCCGGCAAAAGCCCCCGCAAGCCGCCGAGGTCGCCTCGGGTTTCGACGATTTCGCCTCCCTGCGCATTTTTTCGAAGGTCGTCGAACTCGAAAGCTTCTCCGAAGCTGCACGCCGGCTCGGCGTCACGCCCTCAACCGTCAGCAAGCACATTTCGGGGCTCGAAACCCAGCTCGGTACTCGCCTGGTCAATCGCACCACGCGTCAGCTCTTCATCACCGACGCAGGCATGCGGCTCTACAACCGGTACCTGCGCGTCGTGGAAGAACTGCGTGAGGCCCAGGCCGAACTCTCGACCATGCAGTCAGAGCCCATGGGCCACTTGCGCGTATCGCTGCCGCTCGCGCTCGGCGCCAACCGAATCGCCCCGAGGATTCCGGGCTTTCTGCAGCGCTATCCGAAAATCACGATGAATCTCGACCTCTCGGTGGAGAAAGTCGACGTCTATGCCGCGCAGATCGACGTGGCGGTGCGCATCGCCGACTCGCTCGAGGACGGTATCGTGGCCATCCGGCTGGCGCCCTATCGACGGGTGTTTTGCGCCTCACCGGCCTATCTCGCCCGGCGCGGCACCCCGCAGACCCCCGAGGATCTGGCCGACCACGACTGTCTGCTCGCTCAGGGAGCCAGTGCCGAGCCGATCTGGCCGGTGATGCAGAACGGCGTCGTGCGATCGGTACCGGTGGCGGGCAGGCTCGTCGCCAATCATGGTGACCCGATCTATGAGGCGGTCATGGGCGGCCTCGGCATCTGCATGCAGGCGCGCTGGCGGGTGGATACCGATCTGCGCGCCGGTCGACTGGTGGAGGTGCTGCCCGACTATGTGGTGCACAACCGATCGATCTGGGCGGTGCTGTCGCAGCGCGGCGCCATGTCGCCCAAGGTGCGCGTCCTGGTTGATTTTCTGCGCGAGACCCTGAGCGATCTGAGCTGATCGGGCGCGTCAGGCCGCCGGCTTTTCGAAGCGGCAGGCAATCGACCCAAGCGCACCATAATCGACATGAAAGACATCGCCCGGTTCCACGAAGACGGGGCGGGTGAAGGAACCCGAGAGAATCGTCTCGCCCGCAGCGAGCCCCTCACCCCATGCCGCCAGCCGGCGAACCAGCCAGGCCACGCCATTGGCCGGGTGATTGAGCACGGCAGCCGCCACGCCCGACTCTTCGATCACGCCGTTCTGAAAGAGCAGCGCACTGACCCAGCGCAGATCGAGCTCGCCCGGTCGAACGGGCCTGCCGCCCAGCACCAGTGCCGCATTGGCCGCATTGTCGGAGATGGTGTCCATGACCTTGCGCGTGGACCGGGTGTCGGGATCGGTCATCTGAATGCGGGCATCGATCACTTCGATGGCCGGCCGCACATAGGCCGTGGCATCGAGCACATCGTAGAGCGAGACGTCGGGCCCGGCCAAGGGCTTGGCCAGGATGAAAGCCAGTTCGACCTCGACCCGTGGGCGGATGAAGCGCTGGTAGGGAATGCGCGCGCCGTCCTCAAAGGGCATGTCATCGAACAGCACGCCGTAGTCGGGTTCGGTGATACCGACCGCCTGCTGCATCGCACGCGAGGTGAGACCAATCTTGTGGCCAAACACCTTGCGCCCGCCCGCCAGCTTGAGTGCAGTCCAGGCTCGCTGGATGCGGTAGCCATCTTCGATGGTGATGTCCGGATACTGCTGCGACAACTGCCGGATGGGTTGGCGATTGCGCTCGGCCTCGTCGAGGCGGCGGGCGATGTCGGCCAGGGTTGAGTCACTCAGGGGCATGGCGCTCTCCAGTCGGGAGCCCCATTGTCCGGCGTGGCGTGCACCCAGTCTATTCTGTGACGGAACAAATGATATTCCGCTGCATCGGTTGCCCTGGCGCAGCCGAGTGCGCACACTCACCGGTCCGCGGGCAGTATGCTGCGCGGACAGAACAACGATCACTTGGAGACATTCCGCCATGAAACTTGCCAGTTTCCAGACCGCGGGCGCGCGCCCGTCCTTCGGCGTCCTGCAGACCGACGGCAGCCTCATCGATCTGGGCTGTGCCGAGGTACCCACCCTGCGTGCGGCACTCGAGCAGTGGGGGCTCAGCGGCATCGCGGCGCGCGCGAGCGCGCTCAAGCCGTCGGTCAAGGCGGGCAGCTTCAAGTGGCTGCCGCCCGTCACAAACCCCGACAAGATCCTGTGCGTGGGGCTCAACTACCGGCAGCACGCCCAGGAAGCCGGCATGGCCATCCCGACCTACCCGTCCACCTTCGTACGCTTTGCCGATTCGCAGGTCGGTCACGAAACACCCACGATCGCACCGCGCTGCTCCGGCATGTACGACTTCGAGGCTGAGTTGGCCGTGGTCATCGGGCAGGGCGGGCGCAATATCGCCGAAGCCGAGGCCATGAGCCACGTGGCGGGCTACGCCTGCTTTGCCGAGAACTCGGTGCGCGACTACCAGCGCCACGCGGCTCAGGCCACACCGGGCAAGAACTTCGAGTCGAGCGGCGCCTTCGGTCCCTGGCTGACCACGCCCGATGAAATCGCTGACCTCTCGAAAGTGGAGGTGATCGGCCGGCTCAATGGCGAAGTGATGCAGCGCGAACCCCTGAGCAATCTCATCTTCAGCATCGCGCAGATCATCGCCTACACCTCGCAGTACGCGCGCCTGCTGCCGGGCGACGTCATCGTCACCGGTACGCCGGCCGGCGTGGGCATGGCGCGCAAGCCGCCGCGCTGGCTCCAACCGGGCGATGTCTTCGAGGTCGACATCACCGGGGTGGGGGTGCTGCGCAACCCGGTTGCCCTGGAAAAGGAAGGCGCGAAATGAGCAACGGTCTCATCTGGCTCACCGAACAGGACGTGGTGTCGCTGGTCACGCTGGACGACGCCATCGCCGCGCTCGAGCGCACGGCAGCCGACGAGGGGGCCTTCAACGTCCCCAAGGCGCTGGCGGGCTACGAAGACGGCAGTTCCATGCATTCGCTGGGCTCGGCCGCACCGGCGCTCGGCTACGCCGGCTTCAAGACCTGGCTCAACACCAAGCGTGGCGCCACAGCGGTGTACTCGATGTTCGACAGCCGCAACGGCGCCCTGCTCGCCATGATCGAGGCGGGCGCGTTGGGCCAGTTGCGCACCTCGGCCATGAGCGGCCTGGGCACGCGCTGGCAGGCGCCTGAGGGCGCCGACGAGATGGCGCTGGTGGGCACGGGCTTTCAGGCCATGACGCAGGTGGCTGCCGTCAATGCGGTGCGCTCGCTCAAGCGCGTGCGGGTGTTCAGCCCCACGCCTGACAAGCGCCAGGCCTTTGTCGCCAAACTGCGCGAGCGCATGGACCTCGAGGTGATCGAATCGACCAGCCTCGAGCAGGCCGTGGCCGATGCGCCCATCGTCACGCTGGTCACCCGCGCGAAAGACGCCTTCCTGTCCGCGTCGATGCTGGCGCGCGGCGCCCACCTCAATGCCGTCGGCGCCATCCTGCCGCAAAACGCCGAGTTCCATCAGGACGTGTTCGAGCGGGTGCACAGCGTGGTGGTCGATGACATCCCCAACACACAAAAGGCCTCGAGCGAGTTCATCCAGCGCTTCGGCGGCGAGCGCGGCTGGGGTGAGGTGCGGTCCATCGGCGAGGTCATCCGGTCGGGCAAGTCGGCCCGGCCGGCGGGCTGCGATCTCAGCCTGTTCAAGTCGATGGGCATGGGGCTGTCCGATCTGGCCGTCGCGATCATGGCCTACGAGCGCGCACGCGATCGCGGCATCGGCCGCCCGATTCCGGCCGCCACGCGCGCAGCCCCCACCTGGCAAGCCGACCGGGCCCGTGCCGGGCGCTGAGCGCCCCCGCCCGCCGTCCGTCGCCCCACCCGAATCAATGAGGAGCCCGACATGAGCAGCGCCTTTCGCTTCGTCGAAGTAGACCAGCCGCGCCCGCAGCAGCCCTGGCCGTCCATCATCGTGCCCCGTCAGGCCATCGAACACGAAATCGAGCGTCTGGCCAGCATCGCCTTGCCCGCCACCGGCCGGCGCGCGTCGGCCATTTCGCACCCGAGCAACACGCATGAGGTGCCCTGCTTTGCCCCGGGCATCGACGTCACGCTGCATGTGCTCAAGCCCGGCGAGCGCACGCCGCCCATGGCCCGCAGCGCCAGCGCGGTCGACATGTGCATCGGCGGCTCGGGGGTTGCGTCGATCGGCCGGCACAGCTTCGCCGTCGAGCGCTTTGACGTCTGGAACACGCCGTCGATGGAGCCGGTGTCCTTTCGCAACGACGGCAAGGACCTGTTCGTTCGTCTCTCCTATTCGAATGCGCCCCTGCTCGAAAAGCTCGAGGTCCATGTCGTCGACACCGCCCCCCGCACCGTATCCGCTCACGAAGGCGGCGACAGCGCAGCGCCGGCCGGCCCCCGGGCACGTGACAAGGCTGAGGTCATCGATCTCGGCTCCGAGGGCGCAAAGCTGATGGGCTACGAATACCTCGTCGACATCGATATCGTCGAGTCACGACCGCTGCTTTGGCCCTGGGCCGAGGTTGAAAAGCACCTGGCCAAGGTGTACCACCGCGACCTCAGCTACACCGGTCGGCACCTGTACCTGCTCTACAACCCGGCCACCGAGCGCCGGATGGGCACCTCGCACTGCTTCTTTGCCACGATCGCCAAGTACCCGCCCAACAAGATCGACCAGCCGCACCGTCATACCTCGGCCGCCATCAACTACTACTTCTTCGGACACGGCAAGAGCGCCGTCATGGGCGAGCGCATGGAGTGGGAGGCCGGCGACCTGCACTTTTCGGCGCCGGGATGGGCGGTTCACAATCATGGCTCGCGCGAGCAGGGCTTTTGCGCGCTCACCATTCAGGATCACCCGCTGCAAATCGCCATGGAATCGCTCATCTGGCAGGAAACCCTCAAGTCGCCCATCGTGAAGCTGGGCTCGCAGCGCGGCTTCGACACCAACATCGGCGAACTGGTGCGCGCCGCCTGAGCGCGCCCGCCCAAGGGACCCGCACATGACCCAGCCCAACCCCCTCATTGCGCGATACGAGGCACCCAATGCCGAAACCCTGGCTCTGACGCAGGAAGTGCGCGCGCTCTACGAAGAGGTCGCCGACCTGCTCGACCGGGATGAGGTCGAACGCCTGCCTGGCTACTTCCTCGATGACTGCCTCTATCAGGTCATCTCGCGTGAAAACCACGAGCAGGGCCTGCCGCAGGCCACCATTTTCTGCGACGGTATCCGCATGCTGCGCGACCGTATCGTCGCGCTGCGCGAAACCCAGGTCTACGGGCCGCGTTACTGGCGTCACTTCATCAGCGGCGTGCGCATCCTCAGCACCGACAAGGGCGAGATCAGGGCCCAGGCCAATGTGCTGCTCACCGAGGCCATGTCGGACAGCGAGCCCACCGTGCATCTGGTGGGCCGTTACGTCGACCGGCTGGTCCGCCAGGAGGGCCGGCTCTGGTTTCGCGAGCGCAGCGTCATCTATGACAACTACCGCCTGGTCCGATCGCTGATCGTGCCGGTCTGAAGCGAGGGAACGCACCATGGGAAAGCACATCACCGCCGAAGCCGGTTCCCGCACCTGGCCTGCCGAGGGCTGGACCCGGGTGCCCTACTGGGTCTATACCGACCCCGACCTGTACGCCCGCGAACTGGACACCTTTTTCTATGGCAAGGCCTGGAGCTACGTCGGACTCGATTGCGAGATCCCGACCCCGGGCGACTACAAGCGCGCCTGGATCGGCGAGCGCCAGGTGGTGGTCGTGCGAGGCAAAGACCAGGCCATCCACGTCTGGGAAAACCGCTGCGCGCATCGCGGGGCACGGGTGTGCTGGCAGAACAAGGGCAAGGCCGAATCCTTCACCTGCCCCTACCACCAATGGAATTTCACGCTGGATGGCCGGTTGCAGGGCGTGCCGCTCAAGCGCGGGGTGCTGGGCAAGGGCGGCATGCCGGCCGACTTCAACAACGCCGATCACGGCCTGGCCCGTCTGCGCGTGCATGTCGAAGGCGGATCGATCTGGGCCAGCTTCGCCCAGGAGGGTCCGAGCTTCGCGGAGTACTGCGGGCCGGAGATGCACGCCTACATCCAGCGGATTTTTTCAGGCCGCCCGCTCAAGCTGCTGGGCTACAGCCGGCAGCTCATCCCCAGCAACTGGAAGTTCTACATCGAGAACCTCAAGGACCCGTATCACGCCACCCTGCTGCACTCGTTTCTGATCACCTTCGGGCTGTGGCGAGCTGATACCCAGTCCGAGTCCAATCCGGTGGCCGGGGGCAAGCACGGCATCATGGTCTCGCGCAACGTCGGCAAGAAAGCCTCGGACGCAACCGCCGAGATTCAGCGCAACAACAACCAACTGGTCCTCGAAGACAGCGATACCGTCACGCCCATCCGCGAATTTGAAGATGGCAAGGTCATCGGGCTCACGATCTTTCCGAGCGTGGTCATGCACCAGCAGGCCAACACCCTGGGCATGCGCAACATCATCCCGAAAGGGCCGGGCGCCTTCGAGTTGTCCTGGACCTACTACGGCTTTGCCGACGAACCCGCCGAGATTACCCGTCTGCGCCTGCGTCACGCCAACCTCTACGGCCCCTCGGGCTACGTCGCCATGGAAGACGGCGAGGTGCTGGCCGAGTCGCAACTGGGCGCGGCCGAATACCCGCATCGCTCGGCGGTACTCGAAATGGGCGGGCGCGAAGCCGATCCGCAGGA
>CAIVPX010000088.1 GCA_903907905.1 uncultured bacterium
CGCTGAGCGACGGTATTCCTGTCTTCCGCTTGGATGCGAATACCACGCGGATAAGCGACAGTTCCTATAGTTTTTGGTGGGATGGCCTTTTGAACGCGTGCAACGTCGATCAGAATGGCACCACGCGGAACGTGCAGGCGTTCAATGGATCGACCATGTGGCCCAGCATACCTAACCGTGACATCAACTACCAGGGCAACTATGGTGCGTTGGGCGACTCAGGCTTACGACCCTACGCATCAACCGGCTCCACCGGGCTCACCGACGGCGACCGCTGGTCCAACAGCGGTTCTCACCTTACGACCCTCAATCGCTTCCGCGTGGTGTCCGCGGTGATTGAGTTGGATTATGTCACCGCTACCAGCATCGCCAGCGCCGACTGGCATACCTCAACCACTTGGAATCTGGTACCGGCTGCTGTTCCCACCTTTGACACGAAGGTGATCGTCAACTCCCAAGCCGTTACCATCACGAGTACGACCGCCGACTGCTTCAAGTTGACGCTCAGCAACAGCGGTTCGGTATCGGTCACCGGCCGGATCCTGAACATCGCCAGCACGGGCACCGATGCCCTGAACACCACCGGCGGAACGCTGTCGCTGGACGCAACCTCGACGCTCACCATCCCCAAGGCCAATACCTCGGCCGGCTTCGCGGGGCTTACCGTCGCCGCCGGCGCCATCCTCAACGTGACCAGCGAACTGACCGTGGACTCGGTCAAGGACCTTTCCGGTGCTATCATCAACACGCCCAAGGTCACTTTCAGCGGTGGCAGCTTGGTCGTCGGCACCGTAAATCTGCAGGCAAACACGCTGACCGCGGGCGACGCCACGGAATCGACCTTTGGCGGAGCCCTCAACGCAACTACGGGGACGGTGGTCAAGCAAGGAGGTGGGGTGCTGAACCTCGCGCCTGGGGCTGTCCTGACCCTCAATACGCTGACGGCGAACGACGGCACACTGAACGTGAACAGCGCGCTCGGCAACGCCGTGGTGAGCGTGAGCGATGCGCCTGGTGGCAATCCCACCAAGCTGCGCTTTGGCAGCGTGAGCCAGACGCTCAGCTCGCTCACCATCGGCGCAGGCGCTACGGTGGTCTTCACCAGCGGGGCGGCCAGCGGTGCTTTCAGCGGCGACGACAAGGGTGCGGGCTTCGGCGGCGGAGCCACCGTGCCCGAGCCCGGCACGATTGGCCTGCTGCTCGTCGGTGCCATTGGCATGCTCAGCCGCCGCCGCCGCGCTTAAGGCTGTAGGTGTAGCTGTAGCCGGGGTCAGTGACTCCGGCAGGCTGCCGGCCTCACTGAGGTCGGCTACAGCGCCGCGGTCCCAAAGCGTAACAAAGATTTCCCAGGGCTGATCGGCGTTGGTCTCTGGGAAGCGGGTGTCGGAGTTCTCGTAGTGGTGGGCTCCGCCGCCCTTTTCATGGGGGTTCAGAGTTTCTTCATGGGGGCTCTGGGCCTTCGTCGTGGTAGAAAGCCGTCGCAGTGCGCACTGCGGCGGCTTTCATCGCTTCTGCACAGCAGGCCACACCGGGCCGGGGCGCGGGCAGCAGCCGAAGCACGCGCGCCTGCCGGAGCACCCGTAGCGCAGGTGTCCCCGCCTGCCGTAACGCAGGCGTCCCGCTGGCCCGCGCGCACGGCTGCGGGGCGCGCATCGCGGTGCGGATGAAGCTCCCCTTTCGCGTGTCATCCTGGGCGGAGTTCCGCCGGGGGCAGGTAGGGGCGGAACGGAGTCGAGCCGAGGCTTTGCGAGACAGCCGAGCGGGCGGAGGCGGGGAGGCAACGACCTTTAATTGTCGCGCGGAAGCGCCGGTTTTGCTCTATCCGACGCATGAAGACGCTTCTTTTCCTGCTCAGCGCCGCCGTCGCGCAGGCGCAGCTCGTGGATGTCCCGGACCTCGGACTGC
>CAIVPX010000089.1 GCA_903907905.1 uncultured bacterium
GTGCCCGACAAAGCCCAGCGGGTGCTGCAGTTTCATCACAACACGCTTGAGGCTTTGCGCGAGTTGCTGCAGTCGGCGGGGCTGGTGCACCCTTCGCAACTGCGCCCGCACCACATCATGCGCCGGATCGGCCAGGATGACTTGCGTCCGCTTTCGGAGGTTTACCGATTCCTTCCTGAGGGGGCGCTGCTGCATCGCGGTGGCGCAGCCGATTGTGGCAGCGTCTATGCTGCGTGGTGGGAGCGGGTTCGCCCCGACAGCTTTCACCCCGCGCAGCGCTGAGGGCTTTTTGACGCCTGGCCGATTGGCAGCACGGCCCCGATCACGATGGAGACGATGGGGTAGCAGCGGTTAAAGCGCGGGCCATGAGTCAGACGGGCCAGGCGTTGAGCGATATGGGTCAGATCGATTCGCTGGCTGTGTGTCTCAGCGACCCGCACGGCGGTCCTCGAGCTCCTGCAGATGAATGGCGCGCAACTGCCGAATGCGGGCGTCGATCTCGGACGAGGCGTAAAAATCGAGTTGCCGGGCGCGTTGCGCGGCCTGCAGTTGTTCGATGGCAGGCAGCCACGCCCCCCCCAGAGCATGGTGCTCAGCCATGGCCAGGTGGGCCCGTGAGGTATTGCCTCGCGCAGCCTGCGCCCTGGCCAGGGATTCCCAGAGCATTGCGTCAGCGCGCCAGCTCTCGAGCGCGAGTTCGCACTCGGCGACCGCGCCCGCCCAGTCGGATCGGGCGTTGAGAGCGGCCACCTTCACCCGGGAGAGTGCCCGCGAGCGGCCAAAGCGCGTGACGGCCTGATCGACGAGGGCAATGGCCACCTCAGGCTGCCCCGCGTCGATCTCGATCTCGGCGGCAAGTCGATCGAGATAGGGGTGTGGGGTGGGCAAGGCCGCCCGGGCTGCCGCCAGGGCTTGGCGTGCGGCCGGGGCGTCGCGCAGCGCCGCCGCGTTGGCGGCGATCGCAAACTGGCCGGTGCCGCGTTCGATAGCGCCATCTTCAAGCTGGCGGGCCAGCATCGCACGCGTGCGTCGCAGGCCATCGACGCTGCGATCGGCGAGCGCGCGCAGGCGTGCCCGGAGCAGGCCGAACTCCAGGCTGTCGGCATGCTGTCGGTAGCGCAGCGTCATCACCCGATTCTGGATGTCGGCCATGCGTTCGCCGGTCAGCGGGTGGGTTCGAAGGTAAGTCGGTAGCGCGCTCTCGGTAAGCCGGGTCGCCGACTGCAGACGACCGAAAAAATCGACCATGCCCTGCGAGTCGAAGCCGGACTGCTGCAGCATCTCCAGCCCCGTGCGATCGGCCTCCCGCTCGGCGTCGCGCGAAAAGCCCAGCATCTGCTGCATCTGCACGCTGCTACCCAAGGAGACGATGCCGGCGGCCGCCTGGGGATTGGCGCGTGCGGCCAGCACCGCCGCAAGCAGCGAGGCCAGGGCCAGGTTGGAGCTCTGCTTTTGCGCCGAGAGCATGCGTGCGATGTGCCGCTGGGTGACATGTCCGATTTCGTGCGCCAGCACCGACGCAAGCTCCGACTCCGCCTGCGAGGCCGCGATCAGGCCGGTGTGCACGCCGATAAAGCCGCCCAGCAGCGCGAAGGCATTGATCGAGCGGTCTTCGATGGCGAAGAGCTCGAAGGAAAAGCCTGCCGCCCCTGGTACACGCGCCAGACGCGCAGCGAGCTTGTTGAGGTAGTCATCGATGTCGGCGTCATCGAGCAGTTCACGCGAGCGCCGGATGTCGCGCATGATCGACTCACCGATCTTGCGCTCGAGCGCTGGCGACAGTTCATCGCCGCCTGCTTCACCCAGGCGGGGCAGCTCGGTGGGCTGGGCCCACGCAGGGACGCCGCCTGCCAGCGTCAGCGCGGCCACCAGCAGTGCGCTCAGCGCGCGCCGGACCGCAGCGCCGAACCGCTGTGCGGCCGCAGTCGAGGTGATCGGTCGGGCGCGAGCACTCATCCGGCTATCATAGCCGCAGCCATCAGCGAGGTCTGTTCATGCTCACCCATTTCGATGCCGCCGGTCAGGCGCACATGGTCGATATCGCCGCCAAGGCGGTCACGCGTCGCGTGGCGATCGCGGGCGGTTCGATCCGCATGCAGTCGGCCACGCTGGCCCGCGTGCGCGACGGCTCGGCCGCCAAGGGCGATGTCCTCGGGATCGCGCGCATCGCCGCCATTCAGGGCGCCAAACGCACGGCCGATCTCATCCCGCTGTGCCACCCCGTGGCCTTGACCCGCGTCACGGTCGATTTCGAGATCGACGAGGCCGGCGCATCGGTGCACTGCCGCGCCCGCGCCGAGTGCGATGGCCGGACTGGCGTCGAGATGGAGGCGCTCACGGCCGTCCAGGTCGGGCTGCTCACCATCTACGACATGCTCAAGGCGGTTGACCGCGGCATGGTCATGGGCGATGTGCGGTTGCTCGAAAAGCATGGCGGGAAAAGCGGCAGCTTCGTGGCCGACGGGCCCGCCAGCGTTTAGACTTCCTATCGGCATCAGACCCACCCACCACAAGGAAACTCCAATGCGCATCAACTGGAAACACGCACTGGCCTGCGTAGCCCTCGCAGCGGCCGCCACTTCTTCCGGGGCCCAGCAACGAGTCTTCTTCGGGATTGCCACCGGCGGCACGGGCGGCACCTACTATCCGCTGGGGGGTATGCTCGCGCAGCTCATCTCGAACAAGGCCAGCGTTGACGGCAAACGATTCGCCGCCACGGCCGAGGCGGCGGGCGCGTCGGTGGGCAATGCGCAGCTGCTGGGCAAGAAGGACATCGAGTCGGCCTTTGTGGCGGCTGACATCCTCGATGCGGCCTATAACGGGCGGGCGCAATTCGAAAAGGGCGCGCTGAAGAACCTGCGGGCCCTGGGCGCCCTGTACCCCGAGACCGTGCAGCTGGTGGTGCGGGCCGATGCCGGCATCAACAGCGTGCGCGACTTGCGCGGCAAGAGCATTTCCTCGGGTGCGCCGGGCTCCGGCCAATACCAGCTCGTCACGGACCTGCTCAAGGCCTATGGCATCAGCCGCAGCGACATCAAGGAAGACCTCTCATCGTTTACGCAGGCGGTCGACAAGATCAAGGACGGCAACCTGCACGCCACGCTGATCACGGCCGGTGTGCCGGTGGCGGCGATCACCGATTTTGCGCAGAGCCACTCGCTCAAGATCCTGCCTTTGGCCGGGCCCGAGGTGGATGCGCTGCTCAAGGCACAGCCCTACTACACCCGGGTTCAGCTGCCGGCCGGCACCTATCGCGGGCAAACGGCGGCGGTGGATACGCTGGCGGTCATGGCGATCTGGACTGCGCACGACGGGGTGCCCGAGAACGTGGCCTACGAGGTCACCAAGGCGCTCTACGAGAACACGTCGATCATGGGGCAGGTACACGTGCAGGGCAAGAACATCACTCTGGCGAGCGCCACGTCGGTGGGCAGCGTGCCCATGCACCCGGGGGCGCTGCGCTACTTCAAGGAAAAGGGCGTCATCAAGTGACCCGAATGCCGCGCGCCGGATACTCGGCGCGCGGAACGCAGGGCGGTGCCGCGCGCAGTCTGGCGACCCTGGGGCTGATGGGGCTCCTGGCATCACCGGTGGCGCAGGCCTGCGCCTGCGAGTTGCGTCTGCTTGA
>CAIVPX010000090.1 GCA_903907905.1 uncultured bacterium
CGCACGAGGTCATCGATGCCACCGGCCACCAGGATGCGCCCGTCCGGTTGCAGGGCAAGGTTCGGGCCGATCCGCTCCGAGCGCCCGAGGCCGCCGACCAGCAGACGCCCGTGATCGGCAAAGCTCTCGTCAAGACGGCCATCGGGAAGTAACCGCGCCACGCTGCCAGAGTTGGTGGCCACCAGGATCCGGCCGTCGGGCTGCACAAGCGCGCTGTTGCCGGAATCGGTGCTGCCCGTGCCAAGCGCGAAGCGATCCTTGCCACCGCCCGCCAGCGAGGTATCGAGGCTGCCATCAGGCAAATAGCGTGCGAGCGCGGTCTCGTACCGGCCCGTCGTGGCACTGCGGCTGCTGCCCGCAAGAAGAATGCGGTCGTCCGGCAGGACGATCACGCTAAAGGCTTGGTCATTGGAGCCGAAATCGGCTAGCACTCCGTTCGAATCGGTCGCGAACGAGGGCGCCGAATTGACCGGCCCGGCGAGTAAGGTCTCGGCCAGCAGACTCATCATGAGGCCCCCGTCGGATGACGCACCCAGGACCTCGAGCGACCAGTCGCTGGTGATGTGGGCACGGGTGACCGTGAGGTCTGCCGTGGTCCCGACACGCCAGGCTGTCACGAAGGCCTCGCCCGCCGCGCCATCGGCGAGCGCCCCCGCGTAGAGCTCGATCTGCCCATCGGGCTGCAGGTGGGACCCGATCGCAGCGAGCACGCTCGCCTGCTGCGCGAGCGAATTCGCATCGAGCAAGGAGGCGCCCAAATACAACTCCCCTGGCAGGGCGTTGGCGACGATGCGGATCCGAGCGAGTCCGGTGTAAGCCGATAGCATCGACGCCAGCTGCTGCAGTCCGTCGACACCCGCATCGAGCAGATAACGATCGGCGCCGGCCGGCACACCGGCAAGCAGCGACGAATAGCCCGGCACCGCCGGGTCGACAAAATAGACGGTCTGAGCGGTGGCAGTCATAGGCGCGAGGGCTCCGGCGTGCCGAGATCAAGGAGGCTGCGGCGCGCGAACGGCAGGCGCTGCGGGGACAAGAGAAAACGCATCGCGAGACGAGGCTGGGTCGTTCGGACGGGCAAACCCCGATGATGCGGCGACACAGCCTGACTGGCAAGCTGGCGCCAGTCGGTGGCCTGTCCGGCGTGGGCCGGTGCCGGGCCGGCACGCTTGTCAGGGGCCCGCCCTCAGAGCGGCTCGATCGGCACCGGCGCCCGCCCGGAAACGATGGCCGCCTCGAGCAGGTCGAGCCGATCCTGCCCCCAGAAGGGCTCGTTTTCGTAGAAAAAGAAGGGCGTGCCAAACACCTGACGCTCGGCGGCCTCGCGCGTGAGCCGCTCGACTTCGGCGCGAATGGCGGGGTCGTCGGCCCTCGCCATCAGGTGGCGGCCATCCAGCCCCGAACGATCGGCCACCGCGCGCATCACCTCGGGGTCGGCGACGTTCTGGTCATCGACCCACAACACGCGAAGCGCATGGCGCACGAACTCGCGCACGTCGGCGCCTTCGGCCAGTGCCACGAGCAGCATGCGATGCCCCAGCTCCGGGTCCGAGGGGTGGAATTTCGGCTTGAGCACCAGCGGAATGCCGCGCAGATCGCGCCAGCGCTTCATCTCGACGAAGCGATAGGCCTGCCGCTGCGGTGGGCGCCGGCTCACGGGCAGGCCACCACTCAGCGAGAAAATCGCGTGCAGGTCGATGGGCTTGTAGTGCACCTCGATGTCATGGCGCTCGACCATCGCCTGAAACGCTTCATAGCCGATGTAGGTCCAGAGCGATACGAAGCTGAAATAAAAATCGATGCGGGGACGGGGCTTCGTCATGAGTGGAACTCTGATCGTTTCAGGAGCGCGTCACTCTACACGCGCGCCCGACTCGCGCGCGAGCTTGGCCCAGCGCGGGCCCAGGGCCTTGAGCTCGCGATCGAAGGCCTCGGGCGTGCTGGCCACGATCTCGAAGCCCTGATGCACCAGGTGCTCGCTCACGGCACGATCGCGCAAGGCCTCGATGCTGTGCCGGCTGAGCAGGTCAATCGCTGCCTGCGGCGTACCCGCCGGCGCAAGCAGCCCCTGCCAGGAGTTGAGCTCATAGCCCGCCACGCCGGCCTCGATCACGGTCGGGATCTCCGGCACGCCCGTCGAGCGGCGCGGCGAGCTCACCGCCAGCGCAGAGAGCCGGCCGGCGCGAATCGGGCCGATCGCAGCCGGCAGGGTGACCGCGAGCGCATCGACATGTCCGGCAAGCAGGTCGGTGACGGCCGGTGCACCGCCCTTGTAGGGCACATGCGTGAACTTGACGCCCGCAGAGGTCTCGAGCAGCGTGGCGGCCAGGTGCCCCGGGCTACCGCTGCCGGCGTTGGCCATCGTGAGCTTGCCGGGGCTGGCAGCCGCCGCGTCGAGCAACCCGCGCAACGACGTCAGCGGCGACTTCGCGCCCACCAGAAACACCTGCGGCGCGGTGATGGCCAGCGTGATGGGCGCGAACTGTTCGAGCCGGTAGGGAATCGACGGGTAGAGCCCGGGGTTGATGACCAGGCTGTCCCAGCCCAGCAGCAGCGTGTAGCCATCGGGCGCAGCCTTGGCCACCTGCCCGAAGGCGATATTGCTGCCGCCCCCGGCGACGTTGTCGACCAGCACCTGCTGGCCCAGTCGGGCGCCGAGATCCTTGGCCAGCGTTCGGGCCAGGATATCGAGACTGCCGCCCGGTGGCACAGGCACGACGATCCGGATCGGACGGATCGGCCAGGATGCGGAGGCGGATGCAAAGGGCGCGACGGCGAGCGAGGCGCCGACGCCTGCGCTGCCAAGGAGAAGTGTTCTGCGAGTGGGGGTCATGATGCGCGGTCGGACGATCGGTGGAACGGGGCGCCACCTTAGCAACGGGTCGGCTGCGCGGGAACGAATCATTCGGGATCTGTTCATTCCAGAAAGACATCAACACCATCACAAAACAAGCCTGACTCGCATCAGACAATCGCCGTCCAGCCTGCGCGCAGTCGGTAAACTGCGATCCCTTTGCATCAGAGTCTGGCCAATCCATGAGTGCACCCGCCGCCCCACCCGCCCACTGGCGCAACGCCGCCATCGCGCTGTTTGGCGATTTAGTGATCGCCGCAGCCATCATCGTCGCCATCAACAATCCCGACTCCGGCTGGACTCTCGCCAACGTGGTCGTGATCATCTGGGTGGCACCTTGGGTGTTCCGGATGAAGGCGGGCCTCTTTCACTACCTGAGCTACCGCTGGTTCGAGAAGAGAGCGGTCACCGATCGACTGCACCGCGAACTCGTCGACAAGCGCTTTCCCCGGCCCGGTGAGCACTACGATCTGGCTGAAGACTACTTCGCCGAGGTGGCTACCGATGAGCAGGCGCCCGTCGAAGCGCGCATCGCCGCGGCGCGCTACCTCGGCGCCGACGCAGGCTGGGCCCAGACCCAGCAGATCCAGACCCGATGGCTGTTCAACAAGGCGGCGCTCGAGGCGATTGCGCGCCATCGCGGTGACTCGGCAAAATGACCGGGTGATTCGGGTCCTCCGCAAGTCTGCGCGCCCGACGGCTCTCGATTGAACTCGACCTGACCCCACAAGGACTCCAAATGAAACGGCTCTGCATGCTGCTGATCGTGGCCGGCGCACTTTGGAACCTCGCCAGCCCGGCGACGGCCCAGCACTGGCGTCACGACCGGCACATCCACCGGTTTCATGAGCACGACGCGCGACTGTGGCGCGGCGGCTACTGGTTCAATGGCGCCCACGGCGGACGTCTCGGTTGGTACTGGGTGGTGGGCGGCGCCTACTATGCGTACGCTGCACCGGTCTACCCCTACCCGAACCCCTACATGCCGCCGGTGGTCGTCACGAGCCCGCCCGTCATCGTCACCCCGCCACAGGTGGTGCAGCTTGCACCGGCCCCCGCCGCGCCGGCTCAGTCTGCGCAGTCCACCCAGTACTGGTACTTCTGCGAACCCTCGAACAATTACTACCCCTATGTCGCGACCTGTGCTGCGCCCTGGCGGCCCGTGCCGGCCGTACCGCCCACGAATCAGTAGCCCGCTGCAGCGACCACCCTCGGCCGCCTGGGGTCCTTCAGGGCGCAGAGACAAGCGGCGCCCGGAACCAGCGCGATCAGGCGGCCTCGCGGGCGAGCACGCGGCCGGTGCGGGCGCCGGTAGACCGCCCCTGCTGCCAGGCCAAGGTGCCATTGACGATCACACCCTCGATGCCAAGCGCCTGCTGGATCGGCGCTTCGTAGGTGGCAGCCTCGGCAACGGTGTCGGGGTCAAACAGGGTCAGGTCGGCGAACGCGCCTTCCTTGATCACCCCCCGATCCTTGAGACCGAAATTGCGCGCGGTGAGGCCGGTCATCTTGTGCACCGCGCGCTCGAGCGAAAAGAGCCCCAGGCCGCGTGAATAGTGGCCCAGCACCCGGGGGAAGGTGCCCCAGAGCCGCGGATGCGGCGAAGCGTCATGCGGCAGGCCATCCGAGCCGATCATGGTCTCGTCGAACTGCAGAATGCGACGCACGTCATCTTCGTCCATGCGGAAGTAAATGGCTCCGGCGGGCAGCAAGCGCCCGATCGCCTCCTCCTGCGACACCCCCATCTCATCGGCGATCGCTGAGAGGTCGCGCCCCGCGTACTGCGGCAGCGCCTTGGACCACGTGACGATCACCCGCGCCGAGGTGGCGGCGCGATCGGCCGAGAGAATGGTGGAACCGGCGGTGTAGGGGTAGCAGTCGAGACAAATGGGCTGTGTGGCCATGCTGCGGCGAATGAAGTCGAGCGTCTCGCGCGAGCGGCCGTAATTGGCCGCGCCGATCACCTTGTGATGCGAGATCACCACAGGCACTCCCACCTCCCGACCGATGCGAAAGGTTTCCTCGAGCGAGACCATCACCTGATCGGCCTCACAGCGCATGTGTGTCGCATACAGGCCACGGAAGTCGCGAAGCGGTCGGCACACCTCGATCACCTCTTCGGTGGGCGCAGCCACCGCGGGCTCGTAGAACAGCCCCGTCGACACGCCGATGGCGCCCGCTTCCATGGCCTCGATCACCAGAGCACGCATGGCCGCGATCTCGGTCTCACGGGCTGGGCGATCGAGCCGGTCCATGGTGGCCACCCGCAGCGTCGTATGCCCCACCAGCAGCGCACTGTTGACCGCCGACGGACTCGAGCGCAGCGCCTGCGCATAGTGAGCGAAGCGATCAAAGCGAAACCAGTCGCCCTGATCGTCGAGCAGGTTGAGCGGTGGCGTCACCGGTTGCGGAATGGGCCGCGGCATGGGGGCCAGCGAAATACCGCAGTTGCCCGCGATGACCGTGGTGACGCCCTGGCTGAGCTTGGGCCTCATGTCGGGGCCGCCGAGCAGGGCGCGATCATCGTGCGTATGGGCATCGATGAAACCCGGTGCCGCCACCCGCCAGGCCAGGTCGATCTCGGCCCGTGCACTCGCGCTGCCCAGGTCGCCAATACGCTCGATCCGGTCTCCCCGGATACCGATATCGGCCTGGTAGCGTGGCGCCCCGGTGCCATCGATGACATAGGCGTTTCGAATCAGGAGATCGAAGGGTTCCTGCATGCTGACCTCAAGCAGACGGATACTTCAAAGGAGCGCGCCGCGCGCGCTGACCGGCCAGATCGCCTCGACGCGGTCGCCTCGGATGCAGACGATCTCGTCGTAAAGATTGACGGTGGGATCACAGTGCCCGGGCACCAGCATCAGGGCGTCACCGAGTTCAAGGCCTGCGCCCGCCGGCGTTTCGATGACGCCGTGCTCATCGGAGGCCTTGACATAGCGCAGATCGGGGCGCTGCCACACTCGGGGCAGGCCGCTGTCGACGCTCGAGGCCTTGAGGCCGGCATCGACCACCGCCCGAGCCGGCGTCGAGCGACTCATGACCGTGGTCCGGACAAAGAGCGCATGCTCGAAGCGCAGGTCGGATTCGCCCAACTGGTTATCGGCGTAGTCACGGTCCATGAAGATGTAGGAACCCGCCTGAATCTCGTTGAACACACCTGAATCCCGTTCGAGCAGGAAGGTGCCCGAGCCCGCGCCGGTAATACGCGGGCAAGCCAGCCCGCGCGCGACGATAAGGTCGCGGGTGACTCGCGCACTGTCCACCGTGGCCGCAATGGCGGCCGCGCGCTCGGCGGGCGAGCGCAGGTGTTGCGCGGGTCCGTGATAGACCTGAAGTCCCGCGAACCGTAGCGGTGGATGCTCAGCCACCTGCACGGCCAGTGCCGCCGCATCCTCGCCCGGCGCCACGCCGCAGCGATTGCTGACATTGACCTCGACATAGACGTCGAGCGGCGCCTGAGCGCTGGCCGCGGCCACGGCCAGCGCATGAACCTGCGAGGGATGATCGACCAGCACGCCGAGTCGCGCCCGCTTGGCCAGGCGCATCAGTTGCTCGATCTTGCTTGCGCCCACCACCTCGTTACTGACCAATACATCCTGGATGCCCGCCTCGACGAAGATCGCCGCCTCGCTGACCTTCTGGCAGCAGATGCCTGCCGCGCCCAGGGCGATCTGCCGATGGGCGATTTCGGGCGTCTTGTGGCTCTTGGCATGCGCTCTCAGTCTCACCCCGCGCCCGGCCAGCGCATCGGCCATGCGCCGGAGGTTGCGCTCGAATGCGTCGAGATCGAGTACCAGCGCGGGCGTGTCGATGAGCTTGACGGGATCGCCCACGCGGGCCGCTTTCCAGGGTGCCATGCCAGAGCCTCAATCGACCCGTGCGCCCGAGGCCTTGATGACCCGGGCCCATTTCTCGGTCTCGACGCGCGCGAGTTCGCGGAACTCCTCAGGCGTGCTCGGTGACACTTCAGCGCCGAGCGTGCGGAACCGCTCCTGCAGCGCAGAATCGGACAAGGCCCGCCGGATTTCCGCGTTGAGCTTGGCGACGATCTCGCGCGGCAGATTCGCCGGGCCGATGATGCCACCCCAGGCCGATACCTCGAACCCGGGTACGGCTTCGGAAATCGGGGCCAGCTCAGGATAGGTGCTGGACCGTTGAGCCGAAGAAATTCCCAGGGCCCGAAGGCGCCCCGCCTGCGCATGCGGGCCGATCACGGGCGTGTTCATCATCACCAACTGGATGCCGCCGCTCATCAGATCGGTGATCGCAGCGGTCGAGCCCTTATAGGGCACATGCAGCATCGATACGCCAGCCATGGCTTTGAAGAGCTCGGTGCCCAGATGCGAGGTGGTGCCGTTGCCATCGGATCCGAAGGCGATCTTGCCGGGGTGGGCCTTGGCATAGGCGATGAGTTCCGCCACGCTTCGCACGGGCAGGTCGTTGTTGACCGCCATGAGGTTGACGACGCGCAGGGCATTGGCCACGAGCGTGAGGTCACGATCGACATCGTAGGGCACGCTCGCCAGCAGCGATCGGTTGGTGGCGAGCGACACCACGTTGCCGTAGGAGAGCGTGTAGCCGTCAGGCGCCGAGCGAACCAGCTCCATGGTGCCGATCACGTACGAGCCCCCCGGCTTGTTGTCGATCACGATCGGCACATTGCCCATTTGCCTGGAAAGTTGTGCTGCGAGCGCCCGGGTCAGCACGTCAGGCGCGCCCCCCGGTGCAGACGGCACGATCAGGCGGATTGGTCGCTCCGGGTAGGCGGCCTGGACCGTCGCACCGAAGCACAGCACCGACGCGGCAAGCGTCCAGCGCAGCAGAAATCGTAAAGGGGTCAAGGCTGTCTCCTGACTCAACATGGCGGCCCAGGGTGACGGATCCTGGCCGGACCGGATGCAAGGCGGGTGCCATGTTAGCCAAATGCGACCGCAAAGCGAAGCCTGATCGACAGACCCCAATCGGTCGTGATCGGCCTGGTTTGAGGACCATCCCGTCACAAAGCGGGCGCGCGAGCCATCGACTGCTCGGTTTACTTGATCGACCGGCTTGCATATAGTGGCCGACCATGGCGTCAAACGGGACCTTGCATGTCCTGGCGCCATCTTCAGCCGGTTGAGCCCACGCAGCATCAGGAAGGAATTGCCAGATGTCTGATCCCGCAGCCAGCCCCCCCTTCAGCGGCAAGCCCACCGCCACCGACCTCGCCTTCATCGCTTTCCTCATCGCCGTCCTGGTGAGCATCGTGCTCCTGGGACGACTGACCTACGACGAGGGCGTCAAGACCAACGCCACGAAGGAAGGCGCCGAGGCCCTCGTTCGCTGGCTGGCCGAGCAATCCCCGCGGCGAGACACCGATACCTTCGAGCTATCGGCCTGCGCCCTGTCCGCCCAAGGTCAGGCGACGGCGCGGCAGTGGGCGGGATGCCGCGATGCCTTGCAGCAGCAGGGTGGGCCGCTCGGGGCGGCGCGTAACGCCTTCACCGGCAAGCCCGTGCGCTTTGTTGCGCGCTGCGATCCCGCAGATCGCGCGACGGTTGGCGAGTTCGTGATCGAAAAGCTTGTTCCGACCCCGCCGGGTTCCGCCTTGCCCGTCGTGGTGAGCCCGCTTGTGGATCAGGACGGCATCGAGGCACGACAGAACCTGCGGATCTCGGTCTGCGACAAGGGTGGTTACACGATCCGCGTGGCCGAGACCGAGTTCTGAGGGAGCGCGACGTGAATTCACCCAAGTTATCCGACACTCCCGACGACAAACCGCTACGCTCGTACCGACATCTGTCGGAGGGTGAGGTGCCCGCCGTCATCGGTGCTCGCCGCGCCGATCCCGCAACCGAGCACGACTTCACGCCCAGAAAGATCGTCTATGACTGGTTCTTTAATTCGGCGATATCGGGCAACTTGCAGAAAAATTTTGATCGACTGATCGTCTGGATGATCGTCCTCAACCTGCTGGCTCTGCTGATCGAACATATCCCGGCCGTCCACGAGCCCTATCGACGCTGGTTCGACGCTTTCGAACTCTTTTCGGTTGCCTTGTTCTCGGTCGAGTACCTGCTCAGGCTCTACACGGCCCCCGAGGATCCGCATTTCAGCGCGGCTCGCTCCCCGCGTCTGACCTACGTCCGCAACCCCTTCGCGCTGGTCGACCTGCTGGCCATCCTGCCCTTTTTCCTTCAGGCCGTTCTGCCCGTCGACCTTCGCGCGTTACGCGTGCTGCGAATGCTGCGGATCCTCAAGCTCTTCCGTCTGCTGGTACCCGCCTGGCATGAGTTCATGGCACTCAATCAGGGAAGAAGTTTCCGGCAAAGAATGCATGCGTTGATCTTTCCGAGCGAATACGGCGGCAAATTGCACGGCTATTTCGACGTATTCATCGCAGCCTGGGTCGTCATCTCGGTGATCTCGGTCATTCTCGAATCGGTGCACTCGGTCAGCTACCTGCTCCATCTCGAACTCATCATCCTCGACATCATCGCCGTGGCGATTTTCACGCTCGAGTACTGCGCACGGATCTACTGCTGCGTCGAAGATCCGCGCTTCACCCGCCCGCTGCGAGGACGGCTGGGCCAGGCCACGACGATTCCCATGTTGATCGACCTGGTAGCCATCCTGCCCTTCTTTCTCGAGGCCTTGCTGCACCACCTGATTGACCTGCGTTTCCTGCGGATCTTCAGGCTGCTACGCCTTCTCAAGCTCACCCGCTATACCGGTGCCACCACAACGCTGGCCAAAGTCATCGCCCGGGAATGGCCCGTCATGGCGGCATCCGCCTTCATCATGGTGCTGCTGGTAATCCTCACTGCAAGCCTCGGATATCTCTTCGAACACGAGGCTCAGCCCGACAAGTTCGAGAACATTCCGCAATCCATCTACTGGGCGGTGATCACCCTGGCTTCGGTCGGCTACGGCGACATTTCACCGGTCACGCCCATGGGCCGCGCCGTCACAATCGTGCTGGCGCTGATCGGAATCGGCATCTTTGCCATTCCGGCCGCCCTGTTGTCCTCGGCGTTTTCAGACCAGCTACACAAGGAACGGGACGCGCTCAAGCAGGAGCTGTTCGAGATGCTGGCTGATGGCAAACTCTCGGCAGAAGAGGCCGAAATCATCAACCGTGAGGCGAAGCGGCTTCACCTGACCGCTGCCGATGTCGAAGTCCTGATCGAGCAGGCCCGGCGCGAGCGGGAACTCGCCAATGACCTCGCAAAGTTTCCTTTGCACCGAATCGCTGAAACCCCGGCACACGCGGTGGAGCACTACAAGTCCTTGCTGTCTGAGATTCGTCAACTCGGGCTCATGACCGACCCCGAAAAATTCGAAGAAGTCGCACGACAACAAGATCGGCTGACCGCCAGTGAGTGGGCGCTCTGGCAACAGATTCGCGGTGCGCCCGGTCCGGGCGTGCGCTCCGACAGATCCGCCTGACACCGTAACGACCTCACCAGAACGCCATGCCCCCCGCGACTGCAGACCGATCGGGTTCCGCCGGCAATCTTCACTACGACAGGCTGAGCAAGTGGTTTCATTGGGTCACGGCACTGTTGGTCCTGGTGCTCTGGCTCATCGGCTTGGGCATTGAATTATTTCCGAAGGGCTGGCTGCGAAATTCGGTACGCAGCATCCACGTCGTCGTCGGCCTGGCGCTGCTGGCCCTGACAGTGGTCCGGGTCACATGGCGGTTCGCCGGGGCAAGACACCCCGAGCGCCCGGATAAGGGCCTTCTGAGCAGGCTGGCGAGGCATGCCCACTGGGTCCTGCTCGGATGGCTGGGTCTGACCCTGCTCGCAGGGGTGCTCGACGCCTGGGTTCGGGGCGTACCCGTCTTCGGCTGGTGGGCATTCACCTCGCCCGCGCCCGGCGTCCGATGGATCCGAAAGGCGGTCGGCGGGGTGCACGAGTGGCTCGGGCATGGGCTGATCGTGTTGGCCAGCTTGCACGCGCTGGCTGCCCTCTGGCATCACTGGGTCCTGCGCGATGGGGTGTTGCGATCGATGCTGCCCACACGATCCAGGACATAGCGCAAGCCCCCTCCGGCTCGAGCCCCGGGCTGCTGCTTGTAGAATGGCCTGCTGCGCCGGGGTGTTGCGCGCCTGAGTCCGCCCCGAGATCGTCGCCCACCTGAGAGTCACTGATGCCATCGGATACCCCCGCGGCCGTGCGCCGCCGACCCAGACGGCTGCGCACCGCGCTGCTCATCGGCCTCACCCTCGCCGTGGGCGCGGGATGGTGGTTCAACCGCAATCGCAACCCGGCAGGGCCAGCCGAGAGTGCGCTGTCCGGCCCCGGCGCCAGCCAGCCGGGCGGCACGGGCACTCCCGGCGGTCGCCGCGCGCCGGCAGGCGGGCGGGCGCAGCCGGTCAGTGCGGGGACGGTGGAACGCCGCGACATTCGCGTCATCCAGCCAGCCATCGGCAACATCGCGGCACTCAACACGGCCGTGGTCAGAGCCCGGGTGGACGGAGAACTGCGTGCAATCCGATTCACCGAGGGGCAGCAAGTCCGGGCAGGCGATGTGCTGGCCGAGATCGACCCCAGCACCTATCAGGTCCAGTTGGCGCAGGCGGAAGGCCAGCTGGCTCGTGACCAGGCGCAGCTCAACAACGCCCAGATCGACCTGGCCCGATACCGCGATCTGGCATCGCGCGATTCAATCGCCCGCCAGCAGGTCGACACTCAGGAGGCCCTGGTCAACCAGCTCAAGGGTACGCTGCGAATCGATCAGGCGGCCGTCGACAACGCGCGGCTGCAACTGTCCTACACCAGGGTTACCGCGCCCATCAGCGGGCAGGTCGGGCTGCGCCAGCTCGATCTTGGCAACATCGTGCGCGCGGGTGATACAACGGGCATCGTGGTCATCACACAAACCCAGCCAATCAGCGTGGTGTTCTCGATTCCCGAGTCAGCGCTGCCGCGACTTCGCGTACGCATGCGGTCGGGCGACAAGCCGATGGTCGAGGCCTGGGACCGCGAGCTGCGTCAGCGGCTGGCCGTCGGGGCGGTGAGCAGTACCGACAACGCGATTGATCCGGCCACCGGCACCATCAAGATCAAGGCTCAATTCGACAACCGAGATGGCGCACTGTTCCCCAATCAATTCGTCAACATTCGCCTGCATGTCGAGACCGTCAACGGCGCACTCGCCATACCGCTCGCTGCGGTGCAACGCGGCAGTGCCGGCAACTTCGTCTACGTCATCAAGGACGACGGTTCGGTCAGCGTACGCACCGTTACGCCAGACATCACCGATGGGGACTGGACCAGCGTTCGCGGCGAGCTCTCGCCGGGCGACAAGGTGGTCACCGACGGCGCGGATCGCCTGCGCGAGGGGGCCCGAGTTGAGGCCATCACCCCCGGACGTGCCCCGGGCGCTGGTCGGCCGAGTGGTGGGCCGCCCGGGGGGGGCGCTCCGCCCGCCGGCGGCCCGGCCTCCGCTCCGGGCACAGGCGCCCGCGACCCTGGCGGGTCGGGTTCGGGCGGACGTCCCCCGCGCGCCGGTGGCTGATCAAGCGGCCGCCGCAGCACCATGAACCTCTCCCGCCTGTTCATCCTCAGGCCGGTCGCCACATCGCTCCTCATGGTGGCGCTGCTCATCGCAGGCCTGCTGGGCTGGCGCACGCTGCCGCTGTCGGCCTTACCTGAAGTGGACTACCCGACCATTCAGGTGACCACGCTCTACCCGGGCGCCGGACCGGATGTCATGACCTCGGCGGTCACCGCACCGCTGGAACGCCAGTTCGGGCAAATGCCTGGGCTGGCGCAGATGTCCTCGGTCAGTTCGGGCGGCGCCTCGGTGATCACGCTTCGCTACTCGCTCAAGGTCACGCTCGACGTCGCCGAGCAGCAAGTCCAGGCCGCCATCAATGCCGCCACCAGCCTGCTGCCAACCGACCTGCCAATGCCACCGATCTACCGGAAATTCAATCCGGCCGACGCTCCAATCTTGACGCTTGCGGTCAGTTCGCCCTCGCTCACCGCCATCCGGCTCAACGATCTGGTTGAAAATCGGCTGGCTCCGAAGGTGTCGCAGGTGGCGGGCGTCGGCATGGTCGCCCTGTCTGGCGGCCGGCGACCGGCGGTACGCATTCAGGTCAATCCCAATGCGCTGGCCGCCGCCAGGCTGTCCATGGAGGATATCCGGGCCGCCGTCACGGCCGCCAATGTGAATCAGCCCAAAGGCAGCTTCGACGGACCCGCCCAGGCTTCAACCATCGACGCCAACGACCAGTTGCGCAACCCAGCCGATTACGCACGGCTGATCCTCGCCTGGCGCAACGGCAACGCGCTGCGCCTGAGCGACGTCGCCGAGGTCATGGAAGACGCCGAGAACACCCGCCTGGCAGCCTGGACTGATCACGACCCGGCCATCATCCTCAATGTGCACCGGCAGCCAGGCGCCAATGTGATCGAGACGGTCGACCGGATCTTTGCGCTGCTGCCCCGACTGCAGTCGACCATGCCGGCCTCTACCGATCTCAAGATTCTCACCGATCGCACCGTGACCATTCGCGCCTCGGTTCACGACACCCAGATGGAGCTTTTGCTGGCGGTGGCGCTGGTGGTGGCGGTGATTTTTGTCTTCCTTCGCAGCCCCACGGCCACGATGATCCCGAGCGTGGCGGTGCCGCTTTCGCTCATCGGCAGCTTTGCCGTCATGCATCTGGCCGGATTCTCGATCAATAACCTCACGCTGATGGCGCTCACCATCGCAACGGGCTTCGTGGTGGATGACGCCATCGTCATGATCGAAAACATCGCGCGTCATGTCGAGGCAGGCGAGCCACCCCTGGCCGCTGCACTCAAGGGATCGCGCGAGATCGGCTTCACCATCATCTCGCTCACCATCTCGCTCATCGCCGTGCTGATCCCGCTGCTGTTCATGGCGGATGTGGTGGGGCGCCTCTTTCACGAGTTTGCAATCACCCTGGCGGTCGCGATCCTTATTTCTGCCGTCGTCTCACTCACCCTGACTCCGATGCTATGCGCCCGACTGCTGCGACGCACACCTCAGGCCTCTCACGGAGCGCTCTACCGGGTCACCGGCAAGCTGTTCGACGCAATGATCGGGCTCTACGGACGGCTCCTCGACCGGGTGATCGACCACGGCGTGATGACGCTGCTGGTGTTCGGCGCCACCGTGGCCGCCAGTGTGGCGCTGTACTTCGTCGTCCCAAAGGGCTTCTTCCCGGTGCAGGACACGGGCGTCATCCAGGCCGTCACTGAAGCGTCCCAGGCAACGTCCTTCGCGGCCATGGCCGATCGGCAGCAGGCGCTCGCCGAGGTGGTGCTCAAGGATCCGGCCGTTCGCAGCCTGTCCTCCTTCATCGGCGTCGACGGCAGCAACACCACGCTCAACTCGGGCCGGATGCTCATCAACCTCAAACCCAGGGAGGAGCGGGAGGGCCTGAGCATCAGCGCAGTGATGCGGCGCCTGGCTGCGTCGGCAGCCTCGGTGCACGGGATCGAGTTGTATATGCAACCCGTTCAGGATCTGACCATCGAAGACCGGGTCTCGCGAACGCAGTATCAACTGCTTCTTTCCTCACCCGATGAAGCGGCGCTCAAGGCGGGTACGCAGCGACTGCTCGAGCGGCTGCGCGAACTGCCCCAATTGGCCGATGTGGCGAGCGACCTGCTCGACCGCGGGCTGCGGGCGTATGTCGAGATCGATCGAAGCGCGGCCTCGCGCCTGGGCGTGAGCGTTGCGGCCATCGACAGTGCGCTCTACAGCGCCTTCGGCCAGCGCATGGTGTCAACCATGTTCACGCAGTCAAACCAGTATCGGGTCATTCTGGAAATTGCACCGCGCTATCGAACAGGCATCGAGTCACTGGTCAACCTGTACGTGCCGTCCACCTCGGGCGCGCAAATTCCACTTTCGGCGGTCGCACGGATCGTCGAGCGACCGGGGCTGCTGGCTATCAACCATGTGGGTCAATTCCCCGCTGCCACCATTTCCTTCAATACCGCGCCTGGTTGGTCGCTGGGCGACGCGGTGCAGGCGATTCGCAGCGCCCAGGGCGAACTTGATCTACCGGGCAGTATCGAAAGCAGTTTTCAGGGGGCGGCGCTGGCCTTTCAGGCATCGCTTGCCAACACGCTCTGGCTGATCCTCGCCGCCGTCGTCACGATGTACATTGTGCTGGGCGTGCTCTACGAAAGCTTCATCCATCCGCTCACGATTCTCTCGACCCTGCCCTCAGCCGCGCTGGGTGCCCTGCTCGCGCTGCTGGCCGCCCGGCTCGACCTCGACATCATTGCAGTCATCGGCATCGTGCTGCTCATCGGCATCGTCAAGAAAAACGCCATCATGATGATCGACTTTGCGCTCGATGCAGAGCGCGAGCAGGGCCTCAGCCCGCGAAAGGCCATCCACCAGGCCTGCCTGCTGCGCTTTCGCCCCATTCTCATGACCACGCTGGCGGCCTTGCTCGGCGCGCTACCCCTCATGCTGGGCACTGGCTGGGGTAGTGAACTTCGGCATCCGCTCGGCGTGACCATGGTCGGCGGCCTCATCGTCAGTCAGTTGCTCACCCTGTTCACCACACCGGTCATTTATCTGCAGTTTGCCGGTCTGGCCAAGTCATGGAAGCGCCCCGAGGCGAGCGCATGATGGGTCTGCGATGAACAATCCATTCGCGCTCTTTATCCACCGACCGGTCGCCACCACGCTGCTCACCGCTGGTCTGGCCCTGGCCGGCGTACTGGCGCTGTTGCTGCTTCCGATCGCGCCGCTCCCACGCGTTGACTTCCCCACCATTTCGGTCACAGCTTCCTTACCGGGCGCAAGTCCCGAAACCATGGCGAGCAGCGTCGCCACCCCCCTTGAGCGTACCCTCGGCGCCATCGCTGGCGTCAGTGAGATCACCTCCAATTCAACGCTGGGCAATACCCGGGTCACGGTGCAGTTCGACCTCAACCGCGACATCAATGCCGCCGCACGCGAGGTACAGGCCGCGATCAATGCGGCGCGCACGCTGCTCCCGACCGACATGCCCAGCAACCCCACCTATCGAAAGGTGAACCCGGCTGATGCCCCCATCATGATTCTCGCGCTGACCTCGGAGACGATGTCACGCGGACAGATGTATGACGCAGCCTCCACAGTTCTGGCGCAGCGACTGGCCCAGGTCGATGGCATCGGCAACGTCATGATCGGCGGAGGTGCCCTGCCCGCTGTGCGAATCCAGGCCGATCCCAACCGTCTGGCGGCCAGCGGCATCTCGCTTGAAGACATCCGCATCGCCGTGGTCACGGCCAACAGCAACCGGCCCAAGGGTTCGGTCGACGACGCCACGCGTACCTGGCAGATCGAGGCCAATGATCAGGCCCGGACCGCCGCCGACTACGCACCGCTCATCGTTCGCTACCGCAACGGCAATGCCGTGCAACTGCAGGACGTGGCGCGAGTGAGCGATTCGGTCCAGGACCTCCGAAACTACGGTGTTGCCGACGGCAAGCCTTCCGTCGTGCTGATGCTCTACAAGCAGCCTGATGCCAATGTCATTGAGGCCGTTAACCGCGTCAGGGCGCTGCTCCCCTGGCTGCAGCAGTCGATCCCGGCCGCGATCGACCTGAAGGTGGTCTCCGATCGTACCCCCACCATTCGCGCGTCACTACGAGAGATCGAACGCACGCTGCTGATTTCAATTGCCCTGGTCATCCTGGTCGTCTTCGTTTTCCTGCGTAACGTCCGCGCCGCGTTGGTCCCGAGCGTGGCCGTACCGGTTTCGCTCGCGGGCACCTTCGGCGTGATGTATCTGGCTGGTTTCAGCCTCAACAACATCTCGCTCATGGCGATCACAGTGGCCACCGGGTTCGTGGTCGACGATGCCATCGTCATGCTGGAGAACATCTCGCGTCATATCGAGCGCGGCAAGACCGTCCTGCAGGCGAGTCTAGAGGGTGCGCGCGAGATCGGCTTCACGGTGATTTCGATCAGCATCTCGCTGGTGGCGGTATTCATCCCCATCCTGCTGATGGGCGGCATCGTCGGGCGCCTGTTTCGGGAATTTGCGGTCGTGATGGCCGCGGCGATTCTGATCTCGATGGTGATCTCGCTCACCACCACGCCCATGATGTGCGCGGCACTGCTGCAGGCACGCCAGAAACCGGTACGCGCGCGATCTCGCCCGCAGCGCTGGCTGAAGGCCGTTAACAGCCTGTTGCTGCGCGGCTACCGCGCGTCACTTGCATGGTCCTTGCGTCATCAACCGGTGCTGCTGCTCGTTCTGGTCGGCGTCATCGCGCTCAATGTGCATCTCTACAGCACGATTGCCAAGGGATTTTTTCCGCAGCAGGACACCGGTCGGATCATCGGCTTCATTCGGGCCGACCAGGCCACTTCTTTCCAGGCGATGCAGCAGCGTCTCGACCGGTTTCTGGCAGTCGTGCGGGCGGACCCTGCGGTCGAGAACGTCACCGGTTTCACCGGCGGCAACACCCGGAATTCGGCGCAGATGTTCATCGCGCTCAAGCCGCTGGCCGAACGCAAGGTCTCGGCCGAGCAGGTAGTCAATCGTCTTCGCGGGCGCCTGGCACGCGAACCGGGCGCCAGGCTCTTCATGGTGCCCATCCAGGACATCCGGGTTGGCGCCAGGCAATCCAGTTCACAGTACCAGTTCAGCCTCCAGGCCGATGAACTCGAGGACATGAAAACCTGGGAGCCGCGTATTGGTCGGGCGCTGATGCGACTACCCGAACTGGTTGACGTGGACACCGACGTGGAAGATCGCGGCAAGCAGACCTCGCTGGTCCTCGATCGCGATGCGATTGCCCGACTGGGTCTGTCCGTCCGCGCCATCGACGCTACGCTCAACAATGCCTTCGGTCAGCGACAGATCGGCGTCATCTACAACCCCCTCAATCAGTACCGCGTGGTGCTCGAGCTCGCGCCCGAGTTTCTCCAGAGCCCGGAGTCTCTCAAAGAGCTCCAGTTCATCTCGAACACCGGCGCGCGCATCCCGTTGGCTGATTTCGCGAGAATCGAGGAAAGCGCCGGACCGATCTCGGTCTGGCATCAGTCGGGCACGCCCGCTTCGACGATCAGCTTCAATCTGGCGCCCGGCGTGTCCTTGTCTGAAGCCAGTGATGCCATTCGCAGCGCTGTCGCCGAGCTGGGCGTACCGGTGTCGGTACGCGGCACGTTTCAGGGCACCGCCGGCGCATTCGCTCAGTCACTCGCCAGCCAGCCGCTGCTCATTGCGGCAGCCCTCATCACGATCTACCTAGTGCTGGGCGTGTTGTACGAGAGCCTGGTTCACCCGATCACCATCCTGTCGACGCTGCCCTCGGCGGGGGTCGGGGCCCTGCTGGCGCTGAAGTGGTTCAATACCGAGTTTTCGGTGATCGCGCTCATCGGCGTCATTTTGCTGATCGGCATCGTCAAGAAGAACGCCATCATGATGATCGACTTCGCCATTGCCCGGCAGCGACGAAGCGGTGCGGGGGCCGGCGCCTCCATCTACCTGGCCGCGCGCCTGCGTCTGCGTCCCATCATGATGACCACGGTGGCCGCCATGTTTGGGGCTATCCCGCTAGCGCTGGGCACCGGCGACGGGGCGGAGCTGCGTCAACCGCTGGGCATCGCCATCGTGGGCGGGCTGGTCCTGAGCCAGCTTCTTACGCTCTACACCACGCCGGTCGTATATGTCGGCATCGATCGGCTGCGGGCCCTCGTCACAGGCCGTCGCGTGCACGACCCCACTATCTCTTCGGAGCTCCCCCGTGCGGCCTGAGACCCGAGCCCTCATCCCGCTGGCGCTTGCCCTGCTTGCCGCCACGCTCGTCGGCTGTGCCGGCAGCCCCGACTACCGACGCCCGGTAATCGAGGTACCCGCGCAGTTCAGGGAGGCCGCACTTTTCAAGCTAGCTGGCCCTGCGGCGCAGATACCCCAGGCGTGGTGGCAGCTGTTTGGCGATGAGGTCCTGAACGGCCTGCAGTCGGAGATGAGCGCCGGAAATGAGAATCTTCGGGCTGCACTCGCCCAGTATCGCGCGGCGAGCGCAGCACTCGACGCCTCGCGGGCGCCCCTGCTGCCAACGGTCGGCACGAGCGTTTCGGCATCCCGGGGCCGCAGCCCCACGGCGCCGGCCTCCAGTACGATCTACACTCCAGCGGCCACCGCCAGCTGGGAGGCCGACCTCTGGGGACGGCTGGGCGCGCAGGTTGACAGCGCACGCGCCCGGCTCGAGGCCAGCGAGTTTGATCTGGCCGCCGTTCGGCTGTCGCTGCAGGCTACACTCGCGCAAACCTATCTGGGCATGCGGGCGGCCGAAGCGCAGATCGCCCTGCTCGACAATACGGTCAAGGCCTACCAGCGATCGCTGGAGATGACGCAGGACCGTTATCGGGTGGGCGTGGTGTCGGCCACCGACGTCGCACAGGCTCAGACACAGCTGAAGTCGGCCCAGGCACAGGCCGCCGAAGCCCAGGGCAGTCGGGCGCTGCTCGAGCACGCCATCGCGGTACTGCTCGGACGCCCGCCTGCGTCACTGGTGCTGGCCGAAAACTCGAAGCTGCCCGATCTGCCCAACCCGCCCACGCAAGTGCCGGCAGAGTTGCTGCGACGTCGGCCCGACATCGCGGCGGCCGAGCGACGGGTGGCCGCCGCCAACGCACAGGTCGGCCTTGCGCAGACCGCCTTCTTCCCTTCGGTGACGCTGTCGGCCAATGCCAACTATCGTGCAAGCGGTCTGGCTGATCTCATCTCCGCGCCGCATCTTTTCTGGTCGCTCGGGCCCAGCCTTGCCCTGACCGCTTTCGATGGCGGCGCCAGGCGGGCGGCAGTCGAGGGTGCCCAGGCCGCGCTCGAGCAGACGGCGGCGGCCTACCGGCAGACCGTGCTCACGGCCATGCAGGAGGTCGAGGACAACCTGGCGCTGGCCGCTGCGCTGCACCGTCAGACGCAGCTGCTCGAAGAGTCGCTGGTCGAGGCCCGGCGCGCCCTGGAACTCACCCTCAACCAGTACCGCGCCGGCACGGTCAGCTACCTGAACGTCGTGGCGGCGCAAACCACGGCGCTCTCGGTGGAGCGAGCGCTGCTCGATGCGCGCAGCCGGCAACTGTCGGCCACCAACCAGCTGCTCAAGAACCTCGCGGGCGACTGGCGCTGATTGCATCACCGAAATCGACGCTTTACAGCCCCGGCTGTCCTTGGGTAACGTTGGCTGATCCGCCTCGCTTCGGTACCCAGGACGCCCCATGCCGCTCCAGCTTCATCCGCTCAACCCCTACCTGGGCGTCCGGGTCGAGGGCATTGACCTTCGAACGAGCATCGCCGAGCCCGAGGCTCAGGCGCTACGCGAGGCGCTCAAGCACCACCGCCTGCTTCTGCTTCGGCAATCGGGCCTCAGCACCGAGGATCAGCTGCGCTTTACCCGGATATTCGGTGAGGTCTATGCCTCGCGCGCATACAAAGGCGAGATGGGCGACCAGGGCTACTATTTTTCGAATACCCGCGCCGATGGACAGCTCGGCACCGGTGAACTGTCCTATCACCACGACCACCTGTTCAACCCCAGCCCCTGTCGGGCGGCCGTGCTGTACGCCATCGAGGTACCGGCCTCGGGCAGTGCGACCAAGTTTCGGGACGCAGTCGAGATGGCTCGCCGCATCCCCACCTCACGCGCCGAACAGATTCGACAGATCCGCTGCCTGCACCTGCTCGACTACGCCAGCATCACAGAAAAGGGGCGGGTCGATCTGTCCGAAGTCTCGCCCAAGGCCTTGCGTTCCTGGCAGCCGCTGCTCTGGACCGATCCCGAATCGGGCCGGCAGGCGCTCTGGCTCGTTCCGCTCACCACCATCGACTTTGAGGGTATCGAGCGCGAGTCCGGCTACCAACTGATCGACGAACTCTGGGCGACGGCTGAAGCGATGACCGACATCGAGTATGTTCACCCGTGGCATCAGGATGACCTGTTGATCTGGGACAACCGGTTGCTCAGTCACGCCCGACTGCCTTTCAACGACCAGGAGCCCCGCACGCTTCGACGCACCACGGTGCGCTGAGCCGTCCGCAGGCGAACCTCACCTACAACCGGAGACACTGTGATGCTCAGACAAGGATTTCGCGCGGCAATCGGGCTCGCCGCACTGATGGCGTTGTCCTGTGGCCCGGCCTCGGCTCAGGTCTGGCCTTCCAAGCAGATCAATCTCGTCGTCAACTCAGCCCCAGGGGGGCCCACCGATATCGTCGCACGCGCCATCCGCGACCACCTGCGCAATCAACTCGGCCAGCAGGTCATCGTGCTCAACCGTGATGGCGCGATCGGCCGAACGGGTGCCCTGTCGGTGGCGCGGGCCACGCCCGACGGCTACACCCTGCTCATGTCGGGCGCGGGCCCCATGCTGATCTCGCCACTCACCATGGAAAAAATGCAGTACGACGCGGTTCACGATTTCGAACCGGTCAACCTCTGCGTCGAAGTGCCAGTCATCCTGTCGGTTCACAAATCCGTGGCGCGCACGTTGGCCGAATTCGTCGAGAAAGCCAAACAGTCGCCGGGCAAGCTGAGCTTTGCCTCAACCGGCGTGGGCGGCCCCGCGCACATGGTGGGCGAGTATCTGAAACTGCTGGCCGGCATCGACATGCTGCACGTCCCCTACCGCTCCCAGCCTCAGGCCGTGGTCGCGCTGGTCGGCCACGAGGTGTCGCTTTACACGGGCACGCCGGGAGCGGTTGCGCCTCACGGACAAACCGGCGCCCTCAATCTGCTCGCCATCACCGGCACCAACCGTTCGCCGCTTGCGCCCGAAGTGCCCACCACCGCTGAAGCGGGCTATCCCAAGCTGGGCGTTCCCGCGTTTTTCGGTCTCTTCGTACCGGCCAAGACCCCGCGGGAGATCATCGACAAAATCGATGAAGCGTCCCGCCTGGCGCTTGCTCAGCCCGAGGTGATCAAGTCGCTCGAGGGCGTCGGCTTCATCGTCAGAGCCTGGGGGCCTGATCGTTTTCGCCAATACATCAGCGACGAAATGCAGATTTGGTCACAGGTGGTCAAGAGCGCCGGCATCCGCGTCAAGGCCGACGACTGAGCGCCTGGTTTTGGGGGCGCAGGCTCAGGCGCGCGAGACCTGCCACCCCGCCTGCTCGCGGTCCCAGGTGGCAGCGCTGACCCCGCGCTCGCGCAACAGCGTGCGCTGGATTTTCCCGGTGTCGGTGAGCGGCAGTTTGTCGACGAATTCAATGAAGCGCGGAATCGCAAAGTGAGCCAGGCGGCCGTCGAGGTGCGCCAGCAGTGACTGAGGCTCGAGCCGCGCGTCGTCCCTCAGCACCAGCACCGCCATGACATCCTCGTCACCCAGCGTTGAGGGCACGCCGAATGCGGCCGCATCGGACACCGCAGGGTGGCTGATCAGCGCCTGCTCCACTTCCCAGGCCGAGATGTTCTCGCCCCGACGCCGGATCGACTCCTTGAGGCGGCCCACGAAACGAAAACGACCGTCGGGCTCGCGCACCACGAGATCGCCACTGTGAAACCACAGATTGCGCCAGGATTCGACAGTGGCCTTGTCTTGGCCCCAGTAGCCGCTCGCGAAGGCAAAGGCAATGTCAGCGCGCATCACCAGTTGCCCGGCATGACCATCAGGTACCGGGCAATCGTGTTCATCCACCACCTGTGCCTGAAAGCCCGGCACGACGTGGCCCATCTGGCCCTGAACCTCCCAACCGCCGTCGGCAAAAAAGACGGCATTGCTCTCGGTTGAACCGTAGCCGCCCACCCTGCGGGGCACCCCGAAGCGGGCCGATACCTCGGCCCAGACGCTGCTTCGAAGGCTCGAGGCAAAAATCGTGTGCAGGGTGTGCGCGCGATCATCGGTCGATGCCGGCTGCGCGAGCAGCATGCTGCCCATCGCCCCGACCAGACAGCCGTGGGTCGCGCCCGCAGCGGCCGCCTGGGCCCAGTAACGCGAGGCTGAGAATCGCCCAGCGATGATGCAGCGTGCGCCGTGAATGAGGCACTGCACCAGCGAGGACAGCGCGTGAATGTGAAAAAGGGGCAGGGTCGTGAAGGACACAGACTCGGCGGTGATGGCCGACATCTGCGCCATCAGCGCCGCCCACCAGTAAAGCTGCTCACTCGGATAGATCACGCCCTTGGCGGGCCCGGTCGTCCCCGAGGTATAGAGAATCGCGCAGGGATCACCGGGCGCAAAGGTCTGCAGGCACAGCGGGTCAGCGCCTGCGGGCATCGGCTGGCAGTGGATGCCATCGGGAAGCCTGGCAGGGGGGTCATCGACCCACCAGACCCGCTCGAGGGCGGGTGCCGACAGCGATGCGAGATGTACGGCCAGCTTGCTCTCGATGACCAGCAGGCGCGCACCCGAATTGTGCAAGGGGTGGGCAAGCTGCGCGCCCCGCAGCGCGGTGTTGAGCGGCACCGCAATTGCGCCCAGCCACAGACAGCCCATGAAGGCGCGAATGAACTCGACCCGGTTGCCCAGCATGATGGCCACGCGGTCACCGCGCGACACGCCAGCGGCCTGCAGCGAGCCGGCGAAGCGCGCGGCCTCGTCCCGGCATTGAGAAAAACTCAGCTCGCACCCGTCGATTTCGACAAAACGGCGCTCGCCGTAACGTTGGGCCTGGCGATGCAGCAACGCAGGCAGACAACGTTCGCCCGGGCCGGGCGCCTGGGCGATGACCCGGGCGAACCCGGCGCGTTGGTGCTCGTTCAAAGTGGGTGCCCGCTCAGCTTGATGCCATGCGTCGGTCGCCGCAGTGCCCGGATTGCCTGCGGCGCCCCCCGATCGCTTGCAACTCTAGGCCAGGCTCAGAGCCGGCAGCACCGACCCATCGGGCTGACGCTCGAACAGCACCCGCACCGGCAAATCGAGCGCAAGCGCGTCGGCGCCCGCCCCTCTGAGCGGGGCTTGAATACGGCCGCCTTCTTCCAGGTCGGCAATCACCAGTACGTAGGGCAGCGCATCCTTGAACCCGGGGTGAAACGCGTGATGAATGACGGTCCAGCTGTGCACGCGTCCACGGCCGGAGGCTTCGACCCAGTCGCTTTGCGTGGCATAGCAGTGATCGCAGACACTGCGGGGGTAGTGGCGCAAGCTGCCGCATGCGGCGCAACGTTGCAGCACCAGGCGCCCCTGATTCATCGCCTCCCAATAGGGGGCAGACTCAAGGCTGGGAACCGGCAGGGGTCGTGCGCTTTCGTTCGTCATGATCAACCCCTCCGCATGATGGCCACCGCGCCATCGCCCATGTCGCCGTAGCCGGTGACCAGCCCGAGTTCGGCCTTGTTGACCTGCGCAGCACCCGCCTCACCACGTAGTTGGCGGACCAGTTCGACGATATGGTTCATGCCCGCGATATGCGCCTGCGAGAGCAGCCCGCCGTGCGTATTCACCGGTAGTTTTCCTTCCAGCGCAATGGCGCCCGATTCGACAAAGGCCCCGCCCTCGCCCTTGGCGCAAAAGCCCAGGTCTTCGAGCTGGCACATGACCACGTACGTGAAGCAGTCGTAGATTTCGGCTACCTGAATGTCGGCCGGCGTCACGCCCGCCATGGCGAACGCTCTGGGCGCCGCCTTGGCCACGCCAAAGCGGGTCATGTCGGCGCGCTGCGTGATTGAACTGGGAGAATCGGGGTGCCCTTCGGCCACACCCATGATGATCGCCGGCCGCTGGCGTAGATCTCGGGCACGCTCGGTCGAGGTGACCACAATGGCCGCGCCGCCATCGCTCTCGAGGCTGCAGTCGAGCAGGCGAAAGGGATCGGCGATGAGGCGCGAGTGCTGGTGGTCCTCGATCGTGATCGGGTCTTTCTTCATCGACCGGGGGTTGAGGGCCGCGTTGCGTCGGGTGTTGACGGCGATCGCACCGAATTGGCGACTGGTGGTGCCGTAGAGCGCCATGTGGCGCCGGGCCATGGGCGCATAGAGCTGCGCAGGCGCCATCGCACCGATGGGCGCCTCATATTCCGCCATGAGCTTGAACTGCGGCATCTCCATGATGCGGCTACCGACGCGAGCGCCCGAAGAGCCGTTGCGTCCGAGCGGCATGAGTACATGCCGACAGATGCCCGCGTTGATGGCGGCCACGGCAACCTGAAGCGCGGCAACGCTGCTGGCGCCGCCCATGGGCACCGTGGCTGAAAAACGCAGGTCGGGAATGCCGAAATTGGTGACGATGTCTTCAGCCACCGCACCCGTGCCATACATGATCAGGCCATCGATGTCCTTGGGCGAGAGGCCCGCATCGCGGATGGCGGCGAGCGAGGCCTCGCACTGCAGCGCGACAACGCTCTTGCCCGAACTGCGGCTGTAGTCGGTCTCGCCAATACCGGCGACGGCGCCAGCTTCGAAAAGCGGTGACATGCAGTGCTCCTGAAAATCAAACCCTTATGCGCGGGCCCGCATCCGGAAACAGCCGCCGGAACTGCAGCACAAGGGATACCGCAGCGACGGCTATGCTATCGGATGAACAATGGCCACGGGAGACCCCTTGCGGCATGGCCATTCCAAAGAACACGAATCGCTGACTGATCGGAGATCTCATCATGACCGGCCGACCGGACCAGGCCTCGCCCTTCGCCCAGATCGTCTCCCGGGCTGCACCCGCCGCCCGCCGTAACGTCGCAGCCATGCTTCAGGATGCTGCCGAGACCCGTGGCGATCGCCGCCACATCACCATCGGCTCGCAATCGCTCAGCTTCGTTCAGGCGCGCGACCATGCGGCTACCCAGGCGGGGCTGCTGGCGGCAAGCGGCATCAAGCGTGGCGACCGCATCGCACTCATGTGTGCCAACCGGATTGAATGCCTGACGATGCTCTACGGCTGCTTCTGGCTGGGTGCGGTCGTGGTACCGATCAATATCGCATTGCGCGGCGCCCAACTCGCTCATGCCATCCGGCTCTCGAGCCCGCGCGTGCTGGTGGTCGATGGCGCCCTGCTCCAGCACCTCGAGCCTCTTGAGCCTTTCGCAGACTCGCTCGACATCCTCGCGCTCGACAAGGCAAACATAGCCGCCGGCTTCAAGACCTTCGAACCCCCTGCGCACGCGTCACCCTATCCGCTTCAGAGTTTCGAGCCTGGCGATCCGGGAGCAATTCTGTTCACCTCGGGGACCACCGGACCGTCAAAGGGCGCCCTGTGCCCGATGGCCCAGTTTTACTGGTGGGCGCAGTACCAGACCGCCGCCATGAGCGTCGACGCCCAGTCGGTGATCTACAACCCGCTGCCGCTCTTTCACATCAACGCCCTGAACTCGGTCACGCAAAGCCTGCTCACCGGCGCACGTTGCGTGATCGGACAGCGCTTCTCGGCCTCCCGTTTCTGGCAGGAAGCCGCTCAGGCCGGCGCCACCCATAGCGCCATCATCGGTGCCATGGCGGACATCCTGCTCGCCCAGCCCGACGGCCCCTGGGACCGCGCCCACCCTATTCGGACAGTTCTAGCCTCGAGCGTGAGGGCAGACACCTGGGCCACCCTGTCGAGCCGCTTTGGCATTCCGAGACGGGTCGGCGGCTATGGGTCCACCGAGACCAATCTGGTGTTCAACAGCGACGACGGCTGGGAGACCCAGGGCAACATGGGCTTCGCCGCCGACGGATTCGAGGCCCAGGTCGTGGATGAGCAGGACAACCCGCTGGCCGACGGTAGCGCCGGCGAACTCGTCGTTCGAAGCCACATCCCCTTCGCCTTTGCACTGGGCTACTGGGGCATGCCCGACGCAACGGTGTCGGCATGGCGAAATCTCTGGTTTCACACCGGGGATCGGGTCGTGAGAAACCGGGACGGCCGCTTTCGCTTCGTCGGGCGCCTCAAGGAGTCGATCAGGCGGCGCGGCGAGAACATCTCGGCCTGGGAGGTCGAGCAGGCGCTGCTGGGGCACCCGTCGATTGCCGAAGCCGCCGTCTACGGTGTCGAGGCAGCGCTCGGCGACGAAGAGGTGATGGCCACACTGGTGCTGCGCGCCAGTGCCAGCTTGAACCCCGCCGAGCTCATCGCCTTCCTCGAGCCGCGCTTGGCAAAATTTGCCATTCCAAGGTTTATCGATTTTGGCGATACCCTGCCCCTGACCGATACCGGCAAGATCCGACGCGGCGAGTTGAAGGCGCGTGGCGTCAGCCCCACCACCTGGGACCGGGAACAGGAATCGCCGACGCGTCGGCGTTAGCGCAGCGTCGGCGCCTGACGGACACCTTACCGAGCCCTCGCCCGCCGCCCAAGCCTCGTCCGTCGCCTAGTCTTCAACGCTCGCCTGCAGCGCGAGCACGGCCTCGACAAAGTCCTGCTTGAATTCGTTGACCACGCTGGCCACCGACCGAACCCCCTCGACCAGCCCGACGCCCTGCCCGACAAAATGCGAGATCAGCGGCCGGGCCGCCTCGTTGCCCGAGGCTACCGATCGATTGATGGCCTCAAAAGCGGGAATGGAGAGGCGGTTCATGATCGGCATGGGCAGCACGCCGGGGCTGTCGGCACCCTCCCAGGCATCGTGCCAGCGAGAGCGCAACTGGCGACTGTACTTGCCTGTTCGCGCCTTGGACCGAACGGTGTCGCGCGAGGCCGCCTCCACCATCCGTTCGCGAAAGGCCTCGGTCATTTCCGATTCAACGGTAGACAGCCAGATGGACCCCGTCCAGGCCCCCGCGGCCCCCATGGCCATGCAGCCGGCCATTTGCTGCCCGGTCATGATGCCGCCGGCGGCCAGCACCGGCACCTTGCCGTACGGGGCCAGCGCACGCACGACTTCTGGCACCAGCACCAGGGTCGACACCTCACCGCAGTGCCCGCCGGCCTCGGTGCCTTGGGCGACGATGATGTCGACACCCGCCTTCACCTGTCGGATCGCATGCTCCTTGGCCCCGCAAAGCGCCGCGACGGGCACACCGTGCGCGCGGGCGCGCTCGATCATGCTCGGTGGCGCGATCCCCAGCGCGTTGGCAATCAGGCGGATGGGATGTCTGAACGCCACCTCCATGAGCGCTTCGGAAAACTCGGGCAGAAAGCGCACATCGAAATTCCAGGTCGCATCTGAATCGTCGATCGTGACACCATGCTCGCGAAGCAGTTGCACGACGAAGCGCCGATGCTCGGCGGGGATCTCGCCAAAACGCTCCGACGAGGAACGCCGCTCTCCCGCGACGGGGGGCGGCAGATTTTCGGGGATGACCAGATCAACCCCATAGGGTCGACCGCCACAGTGCGCGTCAATCCAGCTCAGCTCGATCTCGAGCTCCTCGGGCGTGTGGTGCGTGGTGCCAAAAACGCCGAACCCACCGGCCCGACTGACTGCCGCCACCACATCGCGGCAATGGCTGAACGCGAACAGCGGGAAGTCAACCCCGACCCATTCGCAGACACGGTTCTTCATCGGGGTCTGCTCCGTTGGTTCAGTCTCGCGCCACCACCAGCGAGTCGAGCGCCACCACGCCCTGCCCGCGGGGGCGCACCAGCAAAGGATTGATATCGACCTCGGCCACCCAGGTCTCGGCAACAAACTGCTTGCCCAGCCGGTCGATGAGGGCCAGCGTCGCCTCGATGTCCAGCGCGGGGCCACCGCGCGCACCGCGCAACACCGCCATAACTTTCAGTCGGGATAGGGCTTCGCGAATCTCGTCCCGCGTGGCGGGTAGACCGATGAAGACCACATCCTCGATCAACTCGGCCCAGATGCCGCCCGCGCCCACCATCAGGACACGGCCCAGTTCGGCATCCAGCGAGCAACCGACGATCAGCTCGCCCCCCCCCCGCATCTGTGGCTGCAGGACGTAGCCCTGGATGCGCGCGTCGGGCGCTCGCGCCGACACGGTCTCGACCATGCCACGCCAGGCCCGGCCTAGCGAAGCCTCATCGGTAATATCGAGCGCCACGCCACCCGCCTCGGTCTTGTGCGCAATATCAGGTGACGCCACCTTGAGCACAAGCGGAAAGCCCAGCGAGGCCGCCGCCGCGATCGCCTCATCAAGGGTTTGGCACAGCCGTTCGGGTACTAAAGGGACACTTGCACGCTGCATGAACCCGGCAGCATCGCCCTGCGCGCCCCCGGGCGAGCGCGGATCGCCAAGTGACGAATCAGGCCGCACCTCGAGCGATCGATCACGATCTTCTCGCGATGCCTCCCTCGAAAGGCCGGCAGCCTTCACTCTCGGCAGGTCCTCTGGCGTCTCTTGCGCAGCGAGCACCCGCGCCCACCAGGCCCGACGACACCCCAGCACGGCGACAATTCGCTGCTGGGTCGGCATTTCGAGCACACCCGCCTGCTGCAGCCTGTGGCGCATCTCGACCGGCATGCGATCGGACGAGGACAGGTAGGTGAGCGCAAGCAGCCTGCCCTGATCGCGTGCCGAGCGACCCAGATCACAGAGCCAGTCGATCATCGCAGCGTAGTCGTTGGCGAAGCTGGAGACGGTCAGCAGCAGCGTACCAATCGACGGGTCGGCCATGACCGCGCGACAGCACCGCTCCAGGGCTAGGCCGTCGGCGAAGAGCGCGGTATCGACAGGGTTGGTGACCGGCATTTGCGGCGGCAGCATGGCGCGCAATTCGCGCTGCACCGACTCGGCAAACGCCGGTAGCGACAGGCCCGCTGCGGTCGCGCTGTCAGCGATCATCACGCCCTGCCCGCCCGACGCGGAGACCACGCCGATCGCACCGGCCGCACGCACTCGCGCAACGCGCTCGGCCTGTGTGGCGGCGTGCGAGAGCAGCAAGGCACCGCATTCATGAAGTTGAGCGTGGTCAACGAGATCGTCGAGGCTATGCGCCTCGATGACGCCCGCCTGACGAATGACGTCACGCCAGACGGCGGGCGCCCCGGCCAGCTTGCCCGTGTGCGAGACCGAGGCCGTCCGCCCCATCTGCGACAGACCGGTGCGCAACATCACCACCGGCTTGCCGCGAGCAAGTGCCCGCCTGGCCAGCGGCAGCAGTCGCGCGCCGTCGCGCAGCGCCTCGACGAACAGCAGAACGAGGCCCGCCGCCTCGTCCTCGATGGCATGCTCGAGCAGATCGAGCACACCGATCGAGACCTCATTGCCGGTGGAGACCCAGGCGTGCACCCCGATGTCATGCGTCAAAAAGCTCTGCAGCATCGCATTGCCCAAGGCACCCGACTGGGTCAGCAAGACCACCGAGCCGGGCCGCGGCATGGCCTCGCGCAGCACACTCGAAAAGGTGGCCGTGAGCCCCGAGCGGGGGTTCATCAGACCCAGACAGTTCGGGCCGACCAGTTGGATTGAATACCGATCGCAGATCTCGGCCAAGCGCGCTTGCGAGACGTGGTCACCGGCTTCGGCAAAGCCGCCGGCGATCGAGATTGCGAACGGGATGCCACGCTGACCGCACTGCTCGAGCGCCTCGCAGACGCCCGAGGCGCCGAGCAGAATCAGGGCCAGGTCGATACCCTCCGGGAGATCCGCGACGGACGCATGACAGGTCAGTCCGTCGATCTCGCGATACCGGGGATTGACCGGATAAATCGCGCCTGAAAATCCGTAGCGCCGCAGGTAGGCCAACGGACGGCCGGGCAGCTTCGCGGTATCGGGCGACGCACCGATCAGCGCGATGGACTTCGGCTCGAGCAGCCTCGACAGACCGGCGTGACAAGACTCCGCGGACGCTGGTCGATCAGGAGGCGTCATGGTTCAGTCGAGTTTGAGTTTTCGCTCGCGAATCACCTTGCCCCACTTGAGCAATTCGTCGCGCAGAAACTGGGCGAACTGCGTCTCGGTGAGCGCAGCGGGTTCGTAGCGTAATTGCAGGATCTGGGCGCGCGTCGCGTCGGAGAGCGTCACCTCGCGCAGGTCCCGATAGATCTGCTCGCGGATCGGGGCCGGTGTCTTCGCATGCACCAGAAATCCCGACCAACTGGCGGCACTCAAGCCCGGATAACCGAGCTCGGCGGTGGTCGGGATCTCGGGTGCACTCAGCAAGCGGGTGGCACTGGCGGTCACCAGGGCACGCACCTTGCCGGCGCGCGCGTCATTGAGCATGGGTGGCGGCGCCCAGATGGCCCGCGTGTGGCCGGCCAGCACATCGATGATCGCAGGTGCGATGCCCTTATAGGGCACATGCGTGATCTCGACGCCGGTTTCCACCGCGAAGAGCTCGGCCGCAAGGTGCGGGCTCGAGCCATTACCCGCCGAGCCGAAGGTCAGGCCACGAGGGTTCGCTTTGGCATAGGCGATTAGCTCATTGAAATCGCGCGCCGTCACACCCGGATGCATGAAGAGAATCAGCGGCGTGGTGGCCACCAGCATCGACGGATGCAGTTCGGCCGGATCGTAGGGAAGCTTCTGGCCGGAAAGCTGCGAGGTGATGAGGCCGACGCTGGCAAACAGCAGCGTGTGGCCATCAGGCTCGGCCTTGGCTGCAGCCTCATTGCCGATGACCGACCCGCCGCCCGGGCGGTTTTCAATGATGACGGGCTGCTTCCACTTGTCGCTCAGCCGCGTCGCGATCCCTCGGCCGAGCGCATCATGATCCCCGCCGGCTGGGTACGGGACGACAATCCGAACGGGTTTCGCGGGAAACCCGGGTGCCTGGGCCCATGCGGCATGGCCCATCGAGAACACGGCGACAATGATCAGCAGGCCAAGGATCGCCGCGCCGGATGAATATCGCTTCATGGTGCCTCCGCTTGATGCCGGCCAGGCCGGTCGCGCCGACGATATGGGGGCCGCCCTTCGAAGTCAAGGCAGATCACCGGGCCTCGAAATGGGGCGGCCTCGCCGACCCGCGGTCCCGGAATGGCTCGTCCCACTCAAACCCCGACGCCCAAGCTGGTGTAAGGTGCCAGAACCCTTGCCCGGACTGCGCCACCCGATGAGCCCCGACCAGGAAGTCGCCCGATACTGCGAAGCCACCCCGATCGTCAAAGGCGACGAGCAGCTGGTCGCCATCGGCCCTTTCGCGTTCGAATCGGGCGGTCACCTCGAGGACCTGCGGGTCAGCTTCGTCACCCACGGCCGGCTCAATACGCGTCGCGACAACGCGCTGCTCCTGCTGCCGGGCACCACCAACTCGCGCCATAGCGCCGACGGATACATTGGCGCTGGCAAGGCCTTCGATCCGGATCGCCACTTCATCATTGCCTTCGAGGCTGTCGGATCCGGCCCGGGAAGCAAGCCCTCCGACGGCCTTCACGCAGACTTTCCGCGCTACACCATTCGCGACCTGGTTCGCTCGCAACATGAGATCGTCCGGCGCGTCTTCGGACTGGAGCAGTTGGCCGTGGCCGGCGCATCGATGGGGGCCTTCCAGGCGCTCGAGTGGGCCATCGCCCATCCAAGCCTCGTACAGGAGGCCGTGCTGATCGTGCCAGCCGTGCGCGCAAGCAGCATCTTTCGAATGGTCGTGCGTAACGTCGCCGCGGTGCTTCGCATGGACCCCGCGATCAGTCGTGCCGTGCCCGACATGACAGACTTTGCCTCGCTGGAACTCGCCGCCCGAATGTATTTCCCCTGGACGGTGAGCGATGCCTACCTCGAGCGTATGCCCCTCGAACTCATCGAACGCGAGATCAGCGTGTCGGTCAGGCGCTCGGCGCAGTGGCCGATCTGGGACTATCTGCTGCGCTATCAGGCCTCGGCGAGTCACGACGTCAGCAAGCCCTTTGGCGGACACGCGGCGGCAGCCCTGGCACGCGTGCGGGCCCGCACGCTGGTGCTGCCGGTTTCAAGCGACCGCCTCCTGGGCGTGAGCGAGGCCCACGAAGTTGCCCGTCATGTGGCGGGCGCGCGTCTGGTCGAAATTGCCTCCGACCGTGGTCATCTGGGCTGGCGCGCCGTGCCGGGCGCAGCCGAGACCCTGGCCATCGATCAGGCGATCCGGAATTTCTTTGAAAAAAAGGACCCCAGCCCATGAATCTGATGCTTCAAATCGGTGCCGGCCTCGTCGGCGCAGCCCTGCTTGGGGCGTCTGGCCTGACCGCTGCGCAGGACTATCCCTCGCGCCCGATACGGGTGATCGTGCCCTACACCCCGGGCCAGGGCGCCGACTCGGCTGCTCGAATCGTCGGTACCCGCTTGTCCGAGCGCCTCAAGCAGCCGCTGGTCATGGACAATCGACCGGGCGGGGCGGGCAATGTCGGCGCCGAGGTGGTGGCCAAAGCCGTGCCCGACGGCTACACGCTGCTTGTGGGCTCCAATGCCACGCACGCGGCCAATGCCGCGCTCTACGCGACGCTCCGATTCGACCCCATCAAGGACTTTGCCCCCATCTCCTTCATTGGCTCGGTGTCGATGGTCATGCTGTCGGCGCCCGGGTTCCCGGCCACCAACATCGGCGACCTGATCCGCATGGCCAAAGCGGCACCAGGCAGCATCAATGTGGCGATCCCGAGTTCCACCGCGCGCGTGGTGCTCGAAATGCTGTCAATCACCTCCGACTCGCGCTTCAAGGACATTCCCTACAAGGGCAGCAGCGCGGCGGTCTCCGACCTGCTGGGCGGGCATGTGCAACTGAGCATCGATACCGCCATGGCGGCCACCACCCTGGTGAGCAACGGCAAACTCAAGGCGCTGGGCGTGAGCACCCTCAAGCCTACGGCGGTCTTGCCGGGCGTGGGTACCTTTGCCGAGTCTGGTCTGGCGGGCTTTGACCTGTCCGCCTGGAATGTCTGGTTCGCGCCGGCGGGCACGCCCGCCGAGATCGTCGCCCGGCTCAACAGCGAAATTCGCGCCGTGCTCGCAGAGCCCGAGATTGCGTCCAAGATGCGCTCACTCGGATACGAGCCCTCGGGGACAGACGCGCCCGTCGAAGTTGCCGCGCTGATCGCGAGAGAGACGAAAAAGTGGGGCGATCTGATTCGATCGGCAGGCATCAAGGCCGAGTGAGGCGCCTATGGGCCGCGCTAGGGCGTCTTTCGTAGCGACACGCCCACGCCCTTATTGACGAAGTCAAAGTTCGCCACGCGGGCAAGGTCGACTTCGTCGGCCTTGTAGAGCCCCGCACGAACCATCTTCTGGTAGAAGTCGCGAATGCGCTCGGGCTTCATCGCGCCGATGCCCAGCGTGAGCGAATCGCCGCTGTCGACGATGCCGAGATCTTTCATCAGCTTCACCGACGATTCCGAGTACTCATCGCTCATGTCGGGGTTGTCCTTGCGGATCAGCGCATGGGCAGCCCGGCGGTCGCCATACAGGTAGTGGTACCAGCCAATGATCGAGGCCTCGATGAAGCGCCGGACGAGGTCGGGTTTGTCGCGAATCAGCTGCTCGCGTGTTTCGATAGTGGTCGAGTAGGTTGAGAACCCGTGATCGGCCAGCAGGTGCACGACAGGGTCGAAGCCCGCCTGCTGGCGAACATTGATCGGCTCGGCAATCGAGTAGGCCTGCTGCAGCGCGCTGCGGTCGGCCAGGAAGGGGGCGAGATTGAAGGTGTAGGGTCGCAACTGCTCGTCACGAAAACCGTGATCGGCCTTCATCCATTGCCAGAAGCTGAACTGCCCGTCTTTGGCGATCAACACCGTGCGGGCCTTCTTCAGGTCGTCCCAGCGCTCGTAGCCCTGCCCGGGATGCGCGATCAGCGCCTGCGGATCTTTTTGGAAGAAGGCGGCCACCACGCGCACGGGCACCTTGTTCTTCACGCCATCGTAGGAATGCAGCAGGTTGCCCGTCATCAGGAAATCGATCTTGCCCGCGGGCAGTAGCGGGCGGTTGTTTACCTGCGGGCCGCCCTGACGAATCTCGACCGCAAGCCCGTGGCGCGCATAGGTGCCATCGGCCAGCGCCTGATAAAAACCGCCATGCGCGGCCTGCGCCTTCCAGTTGGTGGCGAAGACCACCTTGTCCTGGGCGAGCGCACCCGCACACGCCGCAGCAAGCGGCAGGGCCAGCAGCAAGGTCTTGAGCTTGAACGACATTGGAACCCCTTCGGTACGAGGCAGGGCTAGGCGCGCTCGTCTGCGCCAGCGCTGCCCGCCTCGGACTCGTGCCATTTTCCCAGCACCCACCGGGACAGCACATTGAACCCCAGATAGATGATGACCCCGGTGAGCGAGACCAGCAGCAATGCCGCAAACATGCGAGGGATTTCCGTTCGAAAACTGGCTTCGAGAATTCGCGAGGCGAGCCCGGTTTCGCGTCCTGCAGCGCCCGCCGTGAACTCAGCCACCACCGCTCCGATCAGGCTGAGACCGCCCGCGATCTTCAAGCCCGCCATGAAATAGGGCAGTGCCGAGGGTACGCGCAAGAGGCTCAGCGTCTGCCAGGGACTTGCGCCGTACAACCGGAACAGCTCACGCAAATTCAGGTCGGCGCTGCGCAGACCGATCACCGTATTGGCAAGGATTGGAAAGAAGGCCACGATCCAGGCACAGATCAAGAGCGCCAGGGTGATGCTCTCGACAAAAATCAGAATCAGCGGGGCGATCGCCACGATGGGTGTGACCTGCAGGACGATCGCCAGCGGGTAAAGGCTGAGCTCCACCCAGCGCGACATGGCAAAGAGCACCGCCAGCGCGACACCGCCCAGAACAGCCAGGAGCAGGGCCAGCAGCGTGATCTTCATGGTGAAGAACCAGCTGTCGATCAGAGAATCGAAGTTGTCCCAAAGGGTCTGCAGAACCAGCGACGGCGCGGGCAGAATGTAATGCGGGATGTCGTTGATCCGCACCAGCAGTTCCCAGCCCAGCAGGGCGAGGCCGCAGACCAGCAGGGGCACCAGCGCACGAAGCGAGCGGCTAGGAGACATCCGCGATCCGCTCGAATCGGGGCACCCTGCGGCCCTCGACCTCAACCTCGCCGAAAAACATCGCGTGGGGACGCACCCACCAGCCCGACGTGTTGTAGAGCGGTCGATACACCACCAGCGCCTCGAGCGTCTCGCTGTGCCGGGCCACGCCCAGCACCTCGTAGTCCTGCCCCTTGTAGTGGCGATAGCGGCCTGCCGGGGCCGGCGGCAGAAGGGGCAGGTCGTCCATGATATGGGTGGGTCCGGCCGCGCCAGACATGCCGCGTCAGTTGGCGAGTTTCAGCCGCTTGACATCGACCTCGGTCGGGCGCAAGAACTCGACATCGACCTTGCCGGTGAGTTCGACGACCGTATTCTCGTTGATCGGCTGGGGCGGCCACTCGTTGTCGTCGATGTCCACGATGATCTCGGCGCTGCCGTCGGAGAAGATGTACTTGTCGCCGCCAAGACGCCGCAGGATCTTTCCTCGCAGCACGACCCGCTGATTATCCAGCGGATTTTTCAGAATTTCGGCCACCGATACCGCCGATGAGCGCGAGCCGGGCCCGGTGAACTGGGCACTGGCCTCGGGATGGATCAGCGCGGCGGCGAGCGCCAGCGTCAGTACGGCGATAGAGCGATAAAACCTCATTCGGCATCTCCTTGGAGCGGATGACTTGATCCGCCAAAGGGTCGCCGACGCCAGAGGCGAAGTCAAGTCAGGCGCGCGCCTTGACAGCCCCGCGGGGGCTCCCTAGGATCCGCCGGCGAAACCAACCAAGGGCACGCATTGAGCGCCTCCAAGCTCCCCGGACTTCTCTTTGGCACCACGATCTTCGTCAGCGCCTTCCTGCTGTTCCAGGTTCAGCCAATGGTCGGAAAATTCATCCTGCCCTGGTTTGGCGGCAGCCCAGCCGTCTGGACGACGGCCATGCTGTTTTTTCAGTGCGTGCTGTTCGGTGGCTACGTGTACGCGCACCTGCTGGGCCGACTGCGCTCGGTGCGCGCCCAGACCTTGATCCACGGCGCGCTGTTGATCGCCTCGGCGAGCCTCGCCGTCTTCGTCTTGCCAGACGCCTCGCTCAAGCCCAACGGTAACGAGGAGCCTGTCGCCCGCATCCTGCTGATCCTGGGCCTGAGCGTGGGCCTGCCCTATTTCTGTCTCGCGACGACCGGACCGCTACTGCAGCACTGGTACACACGCACTCCGCTCGGCGGCTCGGTATTCCGGCTCTATGCGCTGTCCAATGTCGGTTCTTTCGTCGCGTTGCTGTCGTTTCCCTACGTGTTCGAGCCCCTGTTCGAGTTGCCCGACATCGGCCGGATGTGGACGGCAGGCTTTTGGCTGTTCGCGCTGCTATGCGCGGGGCTGGCGCTGGGCATGGGGCGCAACGAAGGGCTGCTGGTCGCGCGCGCCGAACCCTCGACCGAAGCCTCCGCCTCGCGAGCAGGCCCGGGTTGGCGCCAGCGCGCGGGCTGGATCGCCTTGCCCGCCCTGGCATCGCTCGCCTTCATTGCCACCACCGATCATGTCAGCCAAGACATCGCCCCAGAGCCGCGGCTGTGGATCGCGACCCTGGGGCTGTACCTGCTCACCTTCATCCTGAGTTTTGACCACCCGCGCTGGTATCGACCCGGCGCCACCGCAGTGGCCTGCGTGCTGTCCATCCTGCTACTGACTGGTAAAAGCGATCTGCCCGCCTGGCTTGGGTTCGACTGGGACTACGGGGTCAGCGAACTGCGCTGGATGCATTACGCGATGATGTTTCTCGTCTGCTTCATGTGCCACGGCGAGCTCTACCGCCGGCGCCCCCAAGATCCGAAGCACCTCACCGAGTTTTATCTTTGGATGTCATTCGGCGGCGCCTGCGGCGGATTGTTTGTGGCGCTCATCGCCACGCACGCATTCAACGACTACTACGAGTGGCCGCTTGGCCTGATCGGCGCGCTGGTCCTGGCAGCCTCGGTGATCGCGCGCGAGCACCCGGGCTGGCTCAAGGCCCCGTCTGCGCGGGCAACGCTGCTGGCGCTACCGCTCTGTGTGCTGGTCCTCGTCTGGGAGGACCCCCTGCACTGGCGAGGAAGATCGACCCCTGAGCGGGTCGAAATCCGGCTCGATCAGTCACGAAACTTTTACGGCACCGTCTCGGTGGGCGAGCGGCGCTATCCCGCCGAACCTGAACGCAATCACCGGGTGTTCTTCAGCGGGCAGGTCACTCACGGCATCCAGTACCTTGCCGACGACAAACGCCGACTGCCCGTCACCTACTACGGGTTCGAAAGCGGCATCGGCGAGACGCTCACCTATCTGAAAAGCCGACACACCAGCCTGCGGGTCGCGCTGGTGGGCCTGGGTGCCGGCACACTCGCCACCTATGCTCGCGAGCCTGACCATTACGACTTTTTCGAGATCAACCCCGAGGCCGTTCGAGTCGCCAACCAATGGTTTGACAACGTGTCGAGCTGTGTTGCGCATGACAAGCGGATGATCGTGGGCGATGCCCGACTGCGCATCGAGCAGTTGCCCGAGCAGATCCGCTACGACGTAATCGTGCTCGATGCCTTCAGCGGCGGCTCGGTGCCCATCCATCTGCTGACCCGCGAGGCCTTCCAGATTTATGAGCGTCACCTCAAGCCCGACGGATTCATTGCCATCAATATCACCAATGCCTATCTCAACCTGTACCCGGTTGTCAGAAAGCAGGCCGAGGCGCTGGGCATGGGCTTTCGAAACAAGTATCAGGCGGCCGATGCCAGCCGGCACATCCGCCACAATCAGCACTTCATCATGACGCGCGATACCGCGTACCTGAGCGCGCACCCCTCCGTGAACCGGCGCTATGTCGACGCACAGGGACGCGAGGTCGCCGTCGAAAGTCTCGACCTGCCCGGGGTGCCGCTCTGGACGGATCACTTCAGCAGTCTCAATCCGATCTCGCAAGCGCCGGCACGTCCCAAAGGGTTCTGAGCTCGGCCCCACCCGTGTCCCAGGAGCGCCACCGATGAAGCTCAACGCCACCACGACCGATGCGAACGACATCGCCTGGCTGGGCATTGCCGAAGGCGCGGCGCTGATCGAGCGTGGCGAACTGTCGCCGCTCGATTGGACGCAGGCCCTGCTCGATCGGATCGAAAGCCAGGGCGCCCCGCTGAACGCGTTCCTCCACGTCGGGCACGAACTCGCCATCGAGCAGGCCAGACGGGCGGGTGAGGCGATTGCATCGGGTCACAGGCTCGGTCCGCTGCACGGCGTCCCCTGCGCCTTGAAAGACATTTTCGATACGGCCGACATGCCCACGACGGGGCAGTCCCGACTGCTCCAGGGGCGGGTTCCCGCTCGGGATGCCTCCGTCGTCTCAGCCCTGCGTCGGGCGGGCATGGTGCTGATCGGCAAAACGGCCACCCACGAATTTGCGCATGGCGGGCCCTCGCTCGATCTGCCCTGGCCGCCCGCGCGCAACCCCTGGAATCCGGATCACTTCACCGGCAGCTCCAGCAGCGGCTCGGGCGCCGCGCTGGCCGCCGGTCTGTGCCCGGCCGCGCTCGGCACCGACACGGGTGGCTCCATCCGTATTCCTGCTGCGATGTGCGGCGTCACCGGCCTCAA
>CAIVPX010000091.1 GCA_903907905.1 uncultured bacterium
ACTGGTGTGAACCGCCAGCGGCGACCCCTGTTCGGTCCAGATGGCGGCGTACTTTTGCGCGGACTTGGCCGGCCGCACATTGAGGATGATGCCGTTCAGGATGATCGACCAGACGAGCCTGGGAATCTCGACAACCCGCGGATCGGATAAAAACTCGCGCAAATAACGCCGGACCGCGCTGGTTTCGGGCGCGTCGGGCGTGCCCAGTTGCACAAGCAACACGGCCGTGCGGGCAGGCATGGCATGAGTGAAGGCGCTGGCAGCGCTGAACCGGGACATGACCGGGCAACCTGAATTGAACGAAACACCACACTATACGTTGTGCGAGAGCGCGCTCGAGACCAGCTTTGCGGTTATGTCAACTATAGGGATGACCCGCTCGTAGGCCATGCGGGTTGGACCGATGACGCCTAAGGTGCCCACGATGCGGCCATCGGCACTGTATGGCGCCACCACGACACTCAACTCTTCCATGGGCACCAGTTGCGACTCACCCCCGATGAAAATCTGCACCCCCTGGGCCCGGCTGGATGAGTCGAGCAGCTCCAGCAAACGCGTGCGCTGCTCGAAAAGATCGAACAGCTGTCGCAGCCTTTCCATGCTGTCGGACAGGTCGGCCACGCCCAGCAGGTTGCGTTGGCCCGAAATGACGACAGGCTGACTGTCCTCGGTGAGGGCGCGGTTGCTGGCCTCGACGGCGGCAGTCATCAGCGACGTGATGTCGTCGCGCAGCGTGCTGAGTTCGTCATGCAGGCCGCTTCGAATCGACTCGAAATCAAGCCCTGCGAAATGCGCATTGAGGTAGTTGGACGCTTCGATCAGTTGGGTCGGCGAGTAATCGCGCTCGGTCAGCAAAATGCGGTTCTGAACGTCGCCCTCGGGGGTGACGATGATCAGCAGAATGCGCTGATCGGAGAGCCGCAAGAACTCAACCTGCCGAAACAGTGAGGCTCGGCGGGGCGTCATGACGACCCCCGCAAAGTGAGACAGGCTCGACAGCATGGAGGCGGCAGCGCTCAGCACACGCTGCGGCTCATCGGCCCGAAGCCCGCCTTCGATGCGGGCAGTCTGCTCGACCTCCAGCGGCTGCACCTTGAGCAGGGTGTCCACGAAGAGGCGATACCCTCGCGGCGTCGGCACGCGCCCTGCTGAGGTATGGGGACTGTGGATGAGGCCGAGCGCCTCGAGGTCGGCCATGACATTGCGGATGGTGGCCGGCGACAGGTCGATGCCCGCATGGCGCGACAGGGTGCGAGATCCAACCGGCTGACCGTCGGAGATATACCGTTCAACCAGGGCTTTGAGCAGGGTCTGAGCGCGTCTGTCCAGCATGAGGCGTATTGTAGGCAGACGACGGCTTGGCGCAAGCGGCATGACAACATTGCCCTGACAGTCGGGGCTCCCGGAGCCTCCCCGCGCTAACCAATCCGGAGCCCGATGGCCAGCGACGCATCGACACACCGGGATAGTCCTCTGGTGCCAGGGTCCGCAGGGCGACCGCCGCGGGCTTGTGCTTTAATCCCTGCCATGAAAAAAGACTTCCGCACCGTCGCGCTGATCGGGCGCTTCCAGACCGCTGCGGTCGGCGAGTCGCTTCGGGACATCGCCGACTTCCTCGGTTCGCGAAATGTCGAAGTGCTGTTTGACGAGGGCACGGCTGCGTCGATCGGCTTTGGTGAAGCCAGCGGGGCCCCCATCGAGCGTCTGGGTCACGAGGCCGATCTGGCCATCACCGTCGGCGGCGACGGCACCATGCTGGGGGTTGCCCGCCTGATGGCCCCTTATGGCGTACCGGTCGTCGGCATCAACCACGGCCGCCTCGGTTTCATCACCGACATTCCGCTTGCGGGCTGGCGGCCGGCCCTCGACAGCATCCTCAACGGCAAGTTCGACTCCGAAGAACGATCGCTGCTCACCTCCCGCGTGCTTCGCGATCACGAAGCCATCTGGCACGAACTGTCACTCAACGACGTCGTGGTCAGCCGATCGTCGCGCAGCGGCATGATCGAGCTTCAGGTTGAAGTCGATGATCAGTACATGTACACGCAACGAGGCGACGGGCTGATCATCGCCACGCCTACGGGCTCCACCGCCTACTCGCTGTCGGCCAACGGCCCCATTCTTCATCCGTTGCTGCGCGGGCTCGTGCTGGTGCCGGTCGCCCCGCAGACGCTTTCGAACCGACCCATCTCCCTCCCCGATGACGTCAAGATCGTGGTGCGGGTGGTGGGCGGGCGCGAACCGCGGGTCGCTTGCGACATGCAGGTCTTCACCGATCTGCAAGTGGGCGATGACATCATCATCGAGCGCGCCCCCTTCACTGCCCGACTGCTTCACCCGCCTGGCTACAGCTATTTCGCCACGCTGCGCGGCAAGCTCAACTGGCAGGAACTGCCGCACTCGTTGCAGCGACGCGAACCCGAGCGTTGACGTCGCCCCCTCGCCCCTCGCCCCGTTCACCTTCATCTGATGCCATGCTGTTGTCGTTGCGCCTCCGGGATTTCGTGATCGTTGATGCGGCCGACCTCGAATTCGGCGAGGGTTTCACGGTACTCACCGGTGAAACGGGCGCCGGCAAATCCATTCTGCTGGATGCCCTGGGCCTTGCGCTGGGCGCCCGCGCCGACGCGAGCGTCGTGCGCGAGCACTGCCCAAGGGCCGATATCAGCGCGAGCTTCCGCAGCCCCGAGGGGCTCGACCCCTGGCTGGCCGAGCGCGCACTCGGCGGCGATCCCGGCATCGTCATGCTGCGACGGATCGTCGAGTCCGACGGGCGCTCTCGCGCGCTCATCAACGGTCAACCCGCTACGGTCTCGCTCATGCGGGAGGTCGGTGAGCGGCTGGTCGACATCCACGGCCAGCATTCGGCGCAATCGCTGCTTCGGCAGGGGGCGCAGCGCGCGCTGCTGGATGCGTCGGCAGGCATCACCGCCGAAGTCATGGCCTTGGCTGACCTCTTCACGCAGTGGCAAACCCTGGAGCATGAGCTGGCAGCGGCCCAGGCCGGCGGCCGCGAGCAGGCGCTCGAACGCGATCGCCTGCAGTGGCAGGTGTCCGAGCTCGCTGCTCTCGGACTCAAACCGGGCGACTGGGCGTCGCTCAATGAGGAGCAGCGGCGCTTGTCGCACGCGGCCTCGCTGATCGAGGGTGCGCAAGGCGCGGCCGAGGCGCTCACCGATGGCGAAATGCCGGTCTCGGCCCAGCTATCGGAGCTGCTCGCGCGGCTTCGCCCCCTGGCTCAGGTGGACGGTCGGTTGCGAGAGTCGGTCGAGCTCCTCGACAGCGCGCTCATCCAGGTCGACGAGGCGGCCTCCACGCTCGCCAGCTACGCCAGCCGAATCGAACTGGATCCGGGGCGGCTCGCCGAGATCGAGCAGCAAATCAGCGCCATCTTCAGCACCTCGCGGAAATTCAGACTCGCAGTCGACGATATCCCCGCAGAGCTCGAGGCCCTGGCGGCGCGCCTGGCCGAGCTCGAGCGTGCGCAAGACATCGAAGGGCTGCAGCAGCGCGTCGCAGCCGCCCGGGCCGTGTTCGACAAGGCCGCCCGCAAGATCTCGGCCGCACGAGCCAAGGCGGCCGATCAGTTGAGTGCCGGCATCAGCGCCCTGCTGCGCGAACTGGGCATGAGCGGCTCGAGCCTTCATGTGGCGCTCGAGCCTGCAGCCCCCGGGCCAGCAGGCATCGACAGCGTGGAGTTCCGGATTGCCGGACACGCGGGCTCCGCCCCCCGCCCTCTCGCCAAGGTGGCCTCTGGCGGCGAACTCTCGCGCATCGGTCTTGCCATCGCGGTGCTGGCCGCCCGGGCCAACCCGGTTCCCACGCTCATCTTCGACGAAGCCGATGCGGGCGTGGGCGGTGCAGTGGCTGAGGTGATCGGCGCGCTGATGCGCCGCCTGGGGAAGGATCGCCAGGTGCTGTGCGTCACCCACCTGCCGCAAGTGGCCGCGCAGGCCCATCAGCAGCTCAAGGTCATCCGGGAGATCGCACAGCAGGGCGCCTTGAGCCGCGTGCAGGCGCTGGCCCGCAACGAGCGAGTCGAAGAAATCGCCCGCATGCTGGGAGGTGTTGAGATCACCGCCACCACGCGAAAGCACGCCCGCGAAATGCTGGCACAGGCAGGCTGATCAAGCGGTTTCGTCCAGAGACCGCGCCAGGCAGCCCGCGTACCGCCGGCTCAGACCTTGAACCACTCCGGCGCCGGCAATTCGTTGAACACCTTGCGAAGGCCCTGGCTCCAACCGTTTCGCAGGGCGCCAAAATAGGCATCACTCGAATCGATCCGGTGCCGGAACGAAACCGCCAGCGCATCGCGTCGCACCATTGCCAGGTCGATCGGCAAGCCCACCGACAGGTTGCTTCGCATGGTCGAGTCAAACGACACGAGCGCACACTTGAGGGCTTCGTCGAGCGCTGTTTCAGGCTTGACCACCCGATCGATGATGGGCTTGCCGTACTTGCTCTCACCAATCTGAAAGAACGGCGTGTCATCACTGGTTTCGATGCAATTGCCCTGCGGATACACCAGAAACAGCCGTGGTGCCTCGCCCGCAATCTGGCCGCCCACCAGAAACATGGCGCTGAAATCGACACTGCTCTGCTCTTCGCCCCCGCTGGTGTGCGTGCGAATGACGCCTCGCAGCACCTCGCCCACCAGTCTGGCGGCATCAAACATGGAGTCAACCGTCAGCAGGCTGGTGTCACCTTGCGCATTGAGCTTGCCGAGCTTGCTGACAACCGTCTGGGTGGTGGCGAGATTGCCCGAATTGAGCAGCACGATCACGCGCTCACCGGGCTTTTCAACGATCGACATCTTGGAAAAGGTGGAGACGTGATCGAGCCCCGCATTCGTGCGGGAGTCGGACGCAAAAAGCAGCCCGGCCTCGAGCGACATCGCGACACAATAGGTCATTGCGCAGCCGCCTCCACGCAGGCTGAGGCCGACATCTGCTCGTCACCGCCGCCCATGCGCATGCCACGGACCGGGCAGGCATCCAGATAGTCGAGTCCGATGGCAAGCTTGAGGTGCCCGCCTCCGACGTGCCGGCCGTTGCTGATATCAAACCCAACCCACCGGTTAGCCATCCAGACCTCAGACCAGGCATGGCTCGCCACCTCGGTGCGACTCGGCGAGTGAACGTAGCCGCTGACATAACGGGCTGGCACCCCCAGCAACCTGCAGCAGGCGAGAAATACGTGCGTGTGATCCTGACAGACACCCGCGCCCAGGGCGAAGGACTGCGCAGCAGTGTGATCGACCGCCGTGCTGCCCGGTGTGTAGGGCATGCGGTCGAGCACGGCCGCCATGAGGTCGCTGAGAGCAATCAGGGGCCGGGACACCGCAAGCCGCCGCATCGGTTCGACAAAGGCGGAGAGCGCCTCGTCGGGTTCGGTCAGCGGCGTGGGCCGCAGAAACACCATGGGATTGATCGGGCCGGCGGGCTCGCCCTCATCGACATCGGCCACATCCACCGAACCCTGGGCAGTGAGCCGGATCTCCTGATAGGGCGCATCCAGCGTCAGCACATGGGTAATGTTGTCGAAGGCATCGCGCAGGCTGACCGCCCGGGCGGGCAATTGCAGGTCCCAGCGAATGACACGCTGCCGAGGCCCCGCGCACGGCGACAGACGAATGTACTGGGTGCTACGCGAGACTTTCTGCGCGTAGCGATAGACGGTGGTGTGCTGAACGGAAAGATGCATGACGGGCAAAGCCTACTTCAACTCGAGATAGGCTGCATGCAGCGCGTCACCCAAACGAACGTTCTCCCGTAGAAACCGCTCGAGAAACCCATGCAGGCCGAAGGCGTAGACCTCTTCCAGCACACCGTAGGCCAGGCGCGAGCGCAAGATGGCGGCGAGCCGTCGCGCCATGCGGCCCGACTGCTCGGGCAGATCCCGCAAAATGACATCGACCTGCTCGACACAGAAGCGAAGCGAACGCGGCAAGCGCGGGTCAAAGATCAGCAGTTCGGCAACGCGACGCGCATCGATGGCATCGCGGTAGGTGTCTCGGTAGGCCTCGAAGGCGCTAACCGAGCGCAGCACGGCGCTCAGGCTGTAGTAATCGGTCAGCACATCCTCGTCGACACCGCCCGTACCTGGCGCCTGCTTGACCGAGAGGATTCGCGCTGTGTTGTCGCCGCGCTCGATGAAGGTTCCCAGCCGAATGAACAGGTAGGGCTGGTCCTGGCGGATCGTGGCGCCAGTGATGCCACGAAACATGTGGCTGCGCTCCTTCACCCAATCGAAGAAGGGCGCGTCAATGGCGCTACCCGCAGACCGATGCCGGTGCAATTGCAGCCAGGTGTCGTTGATGTTCTCCCACATTTCGGAGGTGATCGAACCGCGGACCGCCCGCGCGTTTTCACGGGCGGTTTCCAGGCAGTTGACGATGCTGGACGGATGCTGCTGATCCCAGGCCAGAAACCGCGCCACATGATCGGGGGTAGCTTCGCGGCCGGTTTCACGGAAAGCCTCGAGGGTATCGGTGATGATCAGCGGTTCGATCGCCGAGCGCTCATCGCCCGGGCGTCCCGACAGCAGGGCCAGCGACTGCCCCACATCGAGAATGCGCGCCATGCTTTCGGCCCGCTCGAGGTAACGCGACATCCAGTAGAGATGCGAGGCCACGCGCGAGAGCATCAGGGAGTCCCCTCTGTCGGTGGCGCCAATACCCAGGTGTCTTTCGTGCCCCCGCCCTGCGACGAATTGACAACCAAAGAGCCTCGGCGCAAGGCCACGCGCGTCAGGCCACCCGGCACCATCCGAACCTCTCTGCCCACCAGCACGAAGGGTCTCAAGTCGATGTGCCGCGGGGCCACGCCCTCCTCGACAAAGGTCGGGCACGACGACAGCGATAGCGTAGGTTGCGCGATGTAGTTGGACGGATTGGCCTTGAGCACCTCGCGAAAACGCTCAACCTCCTCACGCGTACTGGTGGGGCCCACCAGCATGCCGTACCCGCCCGCGCCGTGCACCTCCTTCACCACCAGTTCGGGCAGGTGATCGAGCACATAGGCGAGGTCTTCCGGCTTGCGACACTGCCAGGTCGGCACATTGGACAGAATGGGCTCTTCCCCGAGGTAGAACCGGATCATGTCGGGCACATAGGGATAGATCGACTTGTCGTCGGCAACCCCGGTACCGATGGCATTGGCGACGACCACGTGTCCGAGGCGATAGGCGGCGAGCAACCCCGGCACACCAAGCATGGAGTCGGGGCGAAACGCCAGCGGGTCCAGGAAATTGTCGTCGATGCGGCGGTAGATCACGTCGACGCGCTTCGGACCCGACGTCGTGCGCATGAAGACGTAGCCGTCTCTGACGAACAGGTCCTGGCCCTCGACCAGTTCGATGCCCATCTGCTGCGCGAGAAAACTGTGTTCGAAGTAGGCGCTGTTATAGCGGCCCGGCGTAAGCAGCACGACGACGGGGTCGTCGACCGTGGCCGCAGCCCGCAGGGTGTTGAGCAGCAAGGCCGGGTAATGCTCGACCGGCTGAACCGCGTGGCGCCGGAACAGGTCGGGAAACAGCCGCATCATGGTCTTGCGGTTCGACAACATGTAAGACACGCCGGACGGCACTCGGAGGTTATCCTCGAGCACGTAGTACTTGCCGTCGGCATGACGCACGATGTCAACCCCCACAATGTGGGCGTAGGTGTCATGAGGCACCTTGATGCCAATCATCGCAACCTGGTACTGATCGTTCACCAAAATTTGGTCCGCCGGAATCACGCCGGCTCGCAGGATGTCCTGCGCGTGGTAAATGTCGGACAGAAACCGGTTGATGGCCGTCACCCGCTGGGCCAGGCCCCGCTCGAGAAACGACCACTCGTCGGCGGGAATGATCCGGGGCACCACGTCCGAGGGGATCAGCCGCTCGGTGCCGCCCTCGTCGCCGTACACAGAAAACGTGATGCCAGTCCGCCGGAAGATCAGGTCGGCCTCGGCGCGCTTGCTGGCCATGGTTTCGGCCGAGCAGGCAGCCAACCACTGCACGTAGCTTGAATAATGCGCTCGAACCCCACCCGAGGTTTCGAGCATCTCGTCAAAGATGCCCGGAGGGGGGCAGATGGGAACAATGTTCGACATCGGATTCATGTCCTGGCAGGAGCAAAGTCCGTGCCGCCCCTGCCGCGCGCTTGCAGTCAGGCGGGATCGAGACCCCGGGCCCGGAAGGATGACTGGGGCACCGCGGGGCGGTGCTCGCAATCGGGCTTGACGCAATTGCCGTACAAGGCCAACGCATGATCCTGCAGCAGGAAGCCACGGTCACGCGCGATGAGTTGCTGACGCTTTTCGATACCGGGATCAAAAAACTCTTCGACCCGGCCGCACTGCATGCACACCAGGTGGTCGTGGTGTTCCCCCTGGTTGAGTTCAAACATCGCCCGGCCCGACTCGAAGTTGCTACGCTTGAGAATGCCGGCCTGCTCGAACTGCATCAGAACCCGATAAACGGTGGCCAATCCGATATCGTGCTTATCGCCAAGCAGTTCCTTGTAGACGTCCTCGGCGCTCATGTGACGCTGCCGGCCCTGCTGAAAAACCTCGAGGATTTTCATGCGCGGCATCGTGGCCTTGAGGCCCATGCTCTTGAGTTCCGAAGGTGACTTCGACGATGCCATGAACGATTCCAACCGAAACAGCGTGAACTCTTTGTATCATAAAGACTTTGCCGCACCCGCTCGCGGCTGACGAGACCCGATGACACCCCACCCCCGCCACCGCAGCCCCCTGAGCGCTTTCATTCGCGTCGCGCTGCTTGCCTCGTCCCTGCTGATCGTCGGGTGCGCATCGAAAGACCCTTCACGGACAGGGCTTTTGGAGCCCTACCGGATCGACCTGCCCCAGGGGAACTACCTGACGCAGGGCATGATTGATCAGGTCAAGCCCGGTATGTCCCGGGAACAGGTTCGCGTCGTGCTCGGCTCGCCCCTGCTGAACCACGTCTTTCACGCCGATCGGTGGGACTACGTCTTTCGCTTCCGCCACCCGAGCGGAACCGCCGAGCAGCGCAAGGTGACCGTCTTCTTCAAGGAGGGCCGGGTCACCAGCCTACAGGCAGACCCGCTACCCCAGCGCGAAGACCCCGCCGATCCTGCCCTGCCCGGATTCAAGCAACCGGCGCCCAAGCGCTGACCGTCCTTCAGGAACCTCTCCCATGACCATGAAAATCGCCGTGGCGGGCGCGAGCGGCCGGATGGGCCGCATGCTGATCGAAGCCGTGCTCAATGCGCCCGATGCTGAACTGGCGGGCGCACTCGATCTGGCAACAAGTCCCGCTATTGGGCGTGACGCAGCCGACTTCCTCGGGCGCAGCACCGGCATCAAGGTCAGCGCCGATTTCGGTCAGGCGCTCGACGGCGCCACCCACCTCATCGACTTTACCCGGCCTGAGGGCACGCTCGAGCACATCAAGCAGTGCGAGGCACGCGGCGTCAAAATGGTGATTGGCACCACCGGCTTCGAAAAAACCGGAAAATCGCGTATCGAGGCGGCTTCGTCGAGTATTTCCATTGTTTTTGCGCCAAACATGAGCGTGGGCGTCAACGCCACCCTGAAGCTGCTCGAGGTCGCAGCGGGCATCCTCAGCACCGGGTATGACATTGAAATCATCGAGGCGCATCATCGGCACAAGGTGGATGCACCCTCCGGCACTGCGCTCAGGATGGGTGAGGTCATCGCCTCGGCGCTTGGGCGTGATCTGCAGAAGGTTGCCATCTATGGACGCGAAGGCGTCACCGGTGAGCGCGACCCCTCCACCATCGGCTTTGCCACGGTTCGGGGCGGCGACATCGTCGGCGACCATACCGTGCTGTTCGCCGGCACGGGCGAACGAATTGAAATCACCCACCGAGCCGCCAGCCGCGTCACGTACGCCCACGGGTCCCTGAGGGCCTGCCGGTTTCTGAACGGCCACAAAATCGGCCTGTTCGACATGCAGGGCGTGCTCGGAATCGCCTGAGCCGGCCGACCGGAGTTCGCTCGCCACTGGTGCGCCCGCGCCCCGGCAGCGTGCAAAGCGCCCATCACTGGCGCTCTGCTCGGCCTCTGTCCGCCACCTCTGCGCGCCCCGACCTGCCCGCGATCAAGGCGATCGGGGCTTGCCGAACCGCTCGCGCAGGGCCCGGCAGGGGTCTGCCCGAGGCTGAACCGGAAACACTCGGATGACATCGTAGGGAGAGGCTGGCGCCTCACCCGGCTCCAGCAAGCCCACCGACAGCACTCGCGCCCCTCCGGCCATGTCAGCCAAGTGCAGGGGCACCCCCACATCCCGCCTGACATGGCCATTGCCCGCCAGCAGCACGACCGTACGCCCCCCCTGTCGGGCGGTGATCAGGGCCTCGGCCATCTGCGCATCACGAGCTCGCTGGGCCCGCACCATGGGTGGCAGCATGGAGGGCGGCATCAACCCGCAATGGCCCTGCTCGATGGCGTCCGATTGGGCCTTCTCCACCTGCGGCCCCCAAGCTGACGGCGCTCGATCAGCCAGGGGATGCGACTGGCCGCGTGCGATGGCAAAGGTTTGCGCGCTGGACAGGTTGGCACCCACCAAGGGCCAATCCCGGCGCAAGGCCAGTTCGACGACCGGGCCGTAGAGGGACCAGTCCCAACCATCAAAGCGAAATCCAGCCGCCTGCGCAATGCGGCGGGCCCGATCGGGCAGTGGCTCGCCGGGCCGTTGCTCAGCCCGCGCCGCCTCGAGCGCCGCCTGAGCGTCGGCGTCGAACTGCTCCATGGCGACCGTGATCGGCACCCGATCGGCGAGCAAGTCGAGCCAGGCCAGGCGCTGTCGGTGCATGGCCACGTTGTCGTGCAACTCACCGATCAGAATCAGATCGGCGGCGGCCATCCGCTCGACAAGGGCCGCCGACACGGCCGCTGGCGATGGCTCGTCCAGAGCCGGCCATCGCGCACACGCACCCAGCGGCAGGCAAACCAGTACGACCCCCAACCTTTGAACCAGTCGATCGAAGAAACGCATGCAGCCCTCTGGGATAATGCCCGGACGATGCAAGCTAGCATGAACCGCAAGCACGGGGTCGCTGCACTGGGCGCGTTGGCGATCCACCTCGTGCTGATCGTCCTCGCCGGGCACCTCGAACCTCAGGCGGTGGCGCCCCCGCGGCCGCCCCTCAGCGTCTCGCTGCTCACGACTCCGCCGCCCCCGCCTGTTGCGCCGGTGCTCGAGCCGACGATCCCCAAACCACTTCCCGTCACCGATCCGGTTCCGGCCCAGGCTTTCGCACCCGCACCCGCACCCGCACCCGCACCCGCACCCGCACCCGCACCCGCACCCGCACCTGCACCTGCACCTGCACCTGCACCTGCACCTGCACCTGCACCTGCACCTGCAGCGATGCGGCCAGGCCCGAAACCGTCGACCCCCGTCGTCGCGTCGAAGCCAGTCAGTTCGCCGCGCCCACTCCCGCCCGAACCCGCCAGCGACATCACGCTCCCAGAGGAGCCCCGCCCTGCCACGCAACCCACTCATTCAGCGCCGGGGCCATCCCAATCCGCTGAAGGCCCACTGGCGACGGCCACCGCCCCGAGGACCGCGGCTGCCGCCCCCCCGGCAACCGGGCAGGGATCGACCATGCCCGACCCGCCTGCGGCTGCCTCGCGCGAGCGCACCGGCGCACGCGTCGACGCCCGCTGGTCGGGCAACACGCCGCCCCCCTATCCGCCGATCGCCCGCCGGCTCCGGGAAGAGGGCGATGTCAGGCTCTCCGTGCATGTCGACGAGAGGGGGCAGGTGCTCGCCGTTCGGCTGACACGCTCGAGCGGCTCATCCAGGCTCGACACCGCAGCCATGGAAACCGTGAAAAAATGGCGCTTCGCGCCGGCGACCGTAGACGGCCAACCGGTCTCGGGTTGGTACGACGACTGGGTCTGGTCCTTCAGACTCGACGATTGAAAAGACATTGCATGAACACACAGCCACTGGGATTGCTGCATTTCTGGCAGGCGGGCGATGCGCTGACGCATGGGCTGGCGTGGCTGTTGCTGTTGATGTCCATCGCCAGCTGGTACTTCATCCTGTCCAAGGCCTGGAGCGCCTGGCGGCTGAGGGCGGGCGCGCGGGTCGCCCTCGACCGATTCTGGAGCGCGGCGGGTACCGAGGAGGCCCTCGCGGCCCTCGCACAGGCCGATCGCGAGCAGGTCTTTCTGCCCCTGGCCGAGCGTGCGTTCTCGGCCGCCCACTTGCCGCCGGGCAAAGCCCTGGCGGCCACAGTCGACCGCGGCGAGCTGATCACTCGGGCCCTGCGCCAGGAAATCAACCGCACCTCGGCACGACTCGAAAACGGGCTGACCCTGCTCGCCTCGGTCGGCAGCACCGCGCCCTTTATCGGCCTGCTGGGAACTGTCTGGGGCATCTACCATGCGCTACTCGCGATCGCCGGCAGCGGGCAGGTGCAGATCGATCGTGTCGCCGGGCCCGTGGGCGAGGCGCTCGTCATGACGGCAGCGGGCCTGGCTGTTGCCATCCCGGCCGTCCTCGCCTACAACGCCTTCACGCGAATCAACCGGGTTACCCTGGCCGAGCTCGACGGCTTCGCGCACGACCTGTTGGCGCTGCTCACGACAGGCGCTCGCCTTCAGTCGACCCCAGCCGACCCGCTCGGCGACACCGCCAACGCGACGCCGGCGGCCACCCAAGCTGTTGGACGCTGAGGCCAACGCAGCATGGCATTCGGCGGATTCGACCAACGCGGGGGCCCGCAACCCATGGCCGACATCAACACCACGCCACTGGTGGATGTCATGCTGGTGTTGCTGGTGATTTTCATCATCACCGCCCCCCTGCTCACGCATTCCATTCGGCTCGACTTGCCCGATGCGAAGGCGAGCGCTGCGTCCGAGGCGCCAGAGACCATCACGGTATCCATCGACGCACAAGGCGTCCTGTTCTGGAACAACGAAGCCCTGGCTGACTCGAAAGAACTCGCGCAGCGACTGGCGGCGGCTGCATCGGCCCAGCCCCAACCCGCACTCAACCTCCGAGCCGATCGCAACACCCGCTACCAGACCATCGCCGAAGTGATGTCCGCTGCTCAGGACGCAGGTCTGACGCGGCTGGGCTTCGTCACCGACCCCAAAGCGGCGGGACGCTGAAGCGCGCTCGTGTCGCACGATGCTGTGCGACGGGCAGTCACCAGGGCCGCGTCACAGCGCGAAGGCCATTGCCGACACCAGCGCACCCGGCGCGCGAATACCCCCAAACTGCCTCGATTCCCAGGTGTCGACGTCCGGCATCCAGAGCGCGTGATCGGTCAGGGCCTCGAGCCGATCCCCGAGCAGGCGATAGAGGCTGTCGTCAAAGCGCATGGCCTCGATCGCGGCCACAGGCTCGCCATCGCGGACCAGAAAGCTCGCAAAACGGGTCATGCCGGTGACGCGGCACGCCTGCCGATCCGAGTGATTCAGATACCAGAAATTGCTGATCTGCAGCCCATCGCCCAGACGGCGAAGGCCCTCGCTGTCGGGCAGTGATCCGGGGCTGAGGCTCAAGGCCTGGGGCGACTCCGACTCGGCCGCGGCGGTACCCGATAAGCCGAACTCCACCGCCGAGCGCGGCGACACCAGTTCACCCGCATGGCGCCCCGCGTCGATCAGGCGGATACGGTCCGGGCGCACAAAGCCCTCCGGCTGAAAGCGCGGCACCCCGGCACCGAGCACGTCTTCATCAAGGCTGACCAGCGGCGATAGCCGCGCGCTGCCCTCACGCAAACGCGCGAGCGGCGACTGGCCCGTTCGGTAAGCGCGCGCGGAGAACCCGTCCCAGCCCAGCATGCCGACGAGATCGGCCACGGCTCGCGGCGCCAGCAAGACGCGATACTCGCCGGGCGCCACCTTCACAGGGGGGCGTTCGAGCAGACGGGCACGGGCGATGGCATCGCGAACGCTGCCGGCCAACTCGTCCGCGCGCCAGTGGTCGCCCGCCAGCGTTTGCTTGATCGCACGATCGTCCTGGGCGTAGACGGTGAAATCGAAGACGTAGGAGGATCGCTGATGAAAATGCGCATGCCCCAGGCTGCTGACCATGGCGCAGACAAGCGGTCCCGAGGCGTGAAACCCGACGAGATCGCTCGCGCCGGCTGCATGGGCCACCGCGTCGACCACCTCATCCGGCGCGGGTAGCACCGCAGTCGCCGTGTACGCGCTCTGCGAGGCTTGCGTCTCGAGGGCAAGAAAGGGGTCAGGCGCCGAGTCACTCACGGCGTCCCTCAGCCGCGTCAGCGCGGCGGCCAGCCTGCGTGGGTCATCCGGGGACGCCGAGAGCGGTACCTTCGCAATCGCCTGCCGGGCGCCGTCCACCAGCCTGAGCGTCACCGTCTGGCGCATGACAGTGCCCGCCTGGCGAACACGCGCCCGGTTGAATCGAACGAAATCGGAGCACTCGCCATCCAGCCACGCAAAGAGCTGCTCGCCCGCGCGGGTCGCCCCCTGCACGAAGGCGCGTAAGGTCTCAAAGCCCTGGCGCAGACGTTCGGCTTCAGTGATCACCGCCGAAGACCTCCACGTCGCGAAAGAGGCAGGCTGGCGAGGCATGCCCCACCCGCACGATCTGACCGGGCTCGCCCTTGCCGCAATAGGGCGTGCCCAGCACGCGCAAGGTCGACCGGTCTCCGACACGCGACAGGCTGCGCCAGAAACGGGCCGACACGCCTCGATAGCCCGGATTTCTTACCACGCGGGTCAGGCGGCCTCCCTCGATGAGTTGCCCCCATTCGCAACCGAACTGAAACTTGTTGCGCGAGTCGTCGATGGACCAAGACGCATTGGTTCGCATGAAGACGCCTTGCTCGACCTCGCCAATCATCTGTTCGAGCGATGCGTCACCGGGCTCGATGTTCAGATTGCCCATGCGGTCGATGGGCGGGCGCCACCATGCCCCGGCTCGCGAACTGGCCACCGGCGCAACCGATAGCCCCCACTGCTCCGCGCGTGCGGCCGACAGGGCGCCCCCCAACGGACGCATGAGGATGCCGTTTTCGATCAGCAGCGCCCGACGAGCCCCGAGCCCCTCGTCATCGACGCCGTAGGAGGCAAACTCGCCCGCCACGCCGGGATCAAAGCTCACGTTGAGCAGGGGCGAGCCGTACGCGTAAGACCCGAACATGGCTGGCGTCACGAAGCTCCTGCCGGCAAAGTTGCGCTCATCGCCAAGAATGCGGTCGAGTTCGAGCGGATGCCCGATCGATTCGTGAATCTGCAGCATCATCTGATCGGCATCGATCAGCACATCACGAATACCGGTCGGGCAATTGGGCGCGCAGGCCAGTTGCAGTGCTTCGTCGGCCACGCGAGCGCCACCGTCGATGAAGCCCGACTCGGCGAACACTTCGAAGCCGCCCTGCCGGCAATAGGCGTTGTAGCGCCCGCCCAGAGAGCGCGACTGCGACACTCCCTGATGCACCGCGGTCGCCTCGAGCTGCGGTTCAACATAGTGCAGAGACTGATCAGCGATGAGTTCCCCCTCGCTGATCAGCCATTCGCGGCGAGCGGTGCAGCGCACCGACGCTCCCCAGTCAAGAATTCGGGGGTCACGGCGAAGCGCGACCGACTCGGCGCGTAACAGCTCGAGCAGATCGGATCGTGGCGCAAGCGCTTGCCGCTGAACGGTCTGAAATCGCACGCCCCGCGCATCGGGTCCGGGAATCGCAACACCTGCCAGCGCGCTGTGCCGGCGCATGGCAAGAGCCCACTTGTGTGCGCGTGCAGCAGCCTGCGCGAGGCCCGCAGCACTGAGGTCGGCGCTCGCGGCGTAACCGCTTGCCTGATCAAGGGTCACCGTCACCATCGCGCCGGCATCTTCAAACAGCCTGAATGGCTCGAGCACGCCACGGGACATGGCCAGGCGCTCGGAGCGCTCGCTGACGATGCGGACCGATACGCGCGCCCCGGCCTGCCGCAGCCGCTGCGCCGCGTCAAACCAGTCAGGCGGCAGATCTTCAACACCAAGCACTCGTGCTCCCCTTGGATCGCATTACGGACGAGGCGCGACCGCACGCGCGCGTCTTGCATCAATCATTTCACAAAGCTGCGCAAGCGGATCGAGCATCCTGGGCGAGGCGCGCTCGAGACGGCTTGCGTCGAACGCGAGAAACTGCGTCTCGCCTGCTGCACCGATCAGGCCCCCGGCCCGCCAGCGCTGATCGCTCGCCTCGACGCGGGTCGCAAGAATGAGCTGCGGTCGGGCTCGCGCCACGGCCTCCGGCGTCACTTGGGGAGCGGCGCTGCGGGCATCTCCCAGTACATTGATGACCCCGCACCGACGCAGCGCATCGCCCATCACGCTGCGGTCAGAGATGGACATGAGCGGGGCCTCCCACACCTGCACGAACACCCGTAGGGGTTCGCGTCCGGCATAGGTCGATTCGATTCGCTGGAGCTGGCCCCGGAAGGCACGCGCCGCAGCAAACCCCGCCGACTCGCTGAGCATGGCCTCGCTGGCCTCGGGGGAAAGCGCTCGCGCGATCCGCTCAAGCGCAGTCGCCACCTCGATCAGCCGCGAGGGCTCGGAGATGAACACCTTGAGTCCGAGCCCCTCCATGCGTGCGAGCGCCGAGGCGGACAGGCCCTCTCCCCAAACCAGCACCAGGTCGGGGCGCAAGGCCAGCAGACGCTCGAGGTCGATTTGCGGATACGCCGATACCCGCGGCAGTTCGCGTACCCTCGGCGGCCAGTCGCTGTGCGGATCCACTGCGATCAGTCGCTCGCCCGCGCCGGCCGCCGCGAGCAATTCGGTCGCGTGCGGGGCCAATGAAACGATCCGTGCGGGTGGCGAACCGAGGTGAAGCGACCGGCCGCGATCGTCGATCGGTACACCGGACGGCTGGGCCGCTACGGCCGCTACGGTCCAAGCGATCGTGAGGGCCGCGACGGCGCCGCCGACCAAGCGACGAAGACGACGCGCTCCGCTCATGGCCTCGGCGCGGCGCGGCCCGCCATCAGAAGCTGCGCCGCAGATCAAGGAAGAAACTGCGTCCATCCGCGGGGTAGTAGGAACCGTAATAGCCCATGGGCGCGTAGCAGCGGTCGGTGAGGTTGGCAAGCTTCCCCCGCAGGGTCCAGTCCTCATGGCGCCAACTGGCCACCAGATCGAAGGTGGTGAAGGCCTCCAGCGGCGGATAGTCCTGATTCCGGGTGTCGCCTCCCGCATAGCGTTGCGCCACATGAACCGCGAGCAAGGAGACCTGTATCGCCGCCACAGGTTTGTAGCTCAGGCCGGCACTCGCCTTGTAGGCCGGCACCAGCGGTACCTTTCGGCCCGTGTCGGCCCCTTCGCGAAATCGGGCGTTGACCAGGCTGAGGCCGCCGCTCAACTGCCAGGCGCGGGCCAGATCGACGCGAAGGTTGCTGTCGAGCCCCTGGTGACGGGTCTTGGCCAGGTTCTCATTTTCGAAGGTCAGGCCGTTGTAGACGATCTCATCGGTCATGTCGAGACGGTAGGCCGTCACCTGGGCCGAGTAGCCCGCGCCGGTGACCTGTGCGCCCACATCGAGGAACCCCCCCCGCTCCGGGCGGACGGGCTTGCTGACGAAGCCGCTCCAGGCCGTGAGATCGTCCAGGTTCGCAAACCGGAAGCTCGTGCCCGTACGCGTGAACACGCGCAGGCCTGGATCGACCCGCCAGCTCAGGCCCAGGTCACCGATCGTCCGCTGATGGCGATTGTCGAGACCCAGCCCCCTCGAGTCGGCGGCGGTCTGATCGATCCACTGCCGACGGGCGCCCGCCGACAGGGTGACGTCCTTGCCGAGGCGGGTCTGATTCTGAACATACACCGCCTCGCTCAACTGGTTGATCCGAACTGTCCGGCTGACCGGCCCGCCAAGGGTGTTGGAACTGTCCGAGTTCAGGTCGCCGTCGTAGCGGTCAAACCCGAAGGTGGTCTTGCTGGCGAGCTCGCCCAGCCCATGTCGCCACTGCAGTCGAGGGGTGAGCGACAGCGTCTCGGTGCGGCGTCGTCCATAGCCATCGACCGAGTAGTTCGACACCCAGGCATTGCTGCGAAGCTCGGCGTAGCCCAGTTCGGCCGCAAAGCTGAGACGATCACTGATCTGCAGGGTCAAACCCGGCCGGATATAGGCGCCCTGGCGCTCGACGAAACTGTCGCGCGTTTCCGCCTGTCTGGGGTTGGCAAGATACTGAGCCCGGGTGAGCGCGCCCGGCAGCCCCGCATCCAGCATCGACCAGCCCATGCTGACGAAGGCCTCGCCGGCGTCGAGCCGCAGCCCCAGACGCGCCGCCATGTTGCTGCGCTCCTGACGATTATTGTCGCGCCAGCCGTCGGTGCTCTGACGATTGGCAGCAATCGAAAACGACGCGTCGCCCGATTTTCTTGAAAGCGACGCCGAGAGCTGGCGGCCTCTTGCGCTGCCCAAGCCGACCTGCCCGCTGCTGCTGTCGGTGCGATCGCGGTCGGTGATCAGGTTGATGACCCCACCCACCGCATTGTCACCGTAGAGGACGGCGCCACTGCCCGACATCACCTCGATGCGGTCGATGCTGTCGAGCGGCACCAGGCCCCAGTCAATGTTGCTCGAGTCAAGCGGATTGAGCCGCTGACCATCGAGCATCACCAGGGTTCGGTGCGGCCCCCCCTCCCCGAAGCCCCGCATATCCACCGCCGTGTCGGCGCCTACCGAACCGTAGAGCGATGACACCTGGACGCCCGCCACCAGGCGCAAGGCCTCGGGCAAGGTTCGCGCGCCCGAAGCGAGGATGTCGTCGCGCGTGATGACCAGCACATTGGCGGGCGTACTGAGCTCCGGGTCGCCGAAACGCGAAGCCGTCACCACCACCGGTTCGAGACGGCCGGCGGGCTGAGCCGCCAGCGGCGCGCTCGCACCCAGGGTGACCAGTCCCGCCAGCAGCCAGACGGGCGGCCGGGCTGGCGGAGGGCCGGACTCAGCGAGGGGCGGCCGCGAGCGGCCGGATACAAGAGAGGAAGGACTGAAACCGGTTGCACACGCGCGCGCAAACCGCCCTGCGACAGCAAGAAGATTGGACATGACTCACTCCGAACGCCCCGCCCACCGCGAGGCGACATCCGAAAAATGAGCAGGCCCAAGGGCCCGCCCGCCGGCTTCGGCCGGTATCCGGGCTGGCAGCGGCGATGCTCACGCATCATCGACAGGCCGCCTTCCCAGGCCAGGACCTCGTGATCGGACGACGAGGCTTGGCCAAGTGGCGTGTGGCATGTCGGCGGTCCCTGGAGAGGACCACACCGTTGCTTACCGTTGCGGGGGCAGCACAGGTTGGCTCGCCTCAGAAGGCTCGCTCCCTGTTTCCCGTTTAACCGCCCGCGAAGAACTCGCGAGCGGGCACCGAAGCAACTGGAGAATAGGCGCGCCGGGGGCTTGGCGCAAGGGCGCGCGCGCCCTGAGCGTTCCGATCAGCGCTTGATCGAGGCGCCGGCCAAGGCGTCGATGACCATGGCGCTCGTGAGCAACTCTGGCAGAACCCGGGGCGACGCCCCCGAGCCCGTATACGCCAGGTAGAGCGGCACCCCGTTGCGACCAAAGCGTGCCAACTCCTGGCTGATGGCGGCATCGCGCTGCGTCCAGTCGGCCCTCAGCCGCAACACGCCTCGACGGGTCATTTCGCCCAGCACCGGCTCGCGGTCGAGCACCAGCTTCTTGTTGACCTGGCAGGTGACACACCAGGCCGCCGTGAAATCAACGAACACCGACTGCCCACGCGCAGTCGCCTCCGCGACGCGCGCCGCTGACCAGGGCTCCCAGAGCGCCGGCGCATCCGGGTTTGCCTGAGCACCCGGCGGCGCTGAGGCCGGGGCTTGTGGCGCCGAGGCGGGCTCAGCCGACGACACGGCCAGCGCGATACCCGACAGCGCAAGCGCCAGCGCCGCCAGTCTGACGAGTTGAAGCTGCTTCGACATCCGCTGCTGCACGAAACGACCGTAAAGCCACGCGGCCAGCGCCAGCAGCACCGCCCCCATCGTGAGCGCGAGTACCGCATCGCCCCCCGCCTGCTGGCCCAGCACCCAGGCGAGCCACGCGGCGGTCGCATACATGGGGAAGGCGAAGAATTGCCTGAGGCTCTCCATCCAGCGTCCCGGCCTCGGCAGCCAGGCCAGCCAGCCCGGAAACCACCCAAGCAACAAGTAGGGCAGTGCCATGCCCAGCCCGAGCAGGGTGAAGACGGCGAGGGCTTCGGGGGCGCTACTGGTGAGCGTAAAACCCAGTGCCGAAGCCATGAAGGGGGCGGTGCAGGGCGTGGCGACCACCACGGCCAGCGCGCCAGATCCCGCAGTGGCCAGTGCGCGCCCGAGGCCGCCCGACTCCAGGCCGCCGGCCCGATCCAGTCGGGCCAGCCGCGTCAGGCCCAGGCCGAATTCGAATACCCCCGACAGGTTCAGCCCGATCGCGACAAAGAGCAGCGCCATCAACACCACAAATTCGGGCGACTGCAACTGAAAGCCCCAGCCTGCCGACACACCCGCCGCGCGCAAGCCCAGCAGCAGTGCGGCAAGCAGCCAGAACGTCCCCAACACTCCCGCAGCGAACGCGATGGCCGACAACCGGGCCCCCCGTGCGGAGACACGACTGGCTGCCGAGGCACCACTCAACACGCTGCCGATGGCCGTGTCGGCGCCGTGCGCATGCCCGGCAAACGCCAGCACCTTCAGACCCACCACCGGAAACACGCAGGGCATCAGATTGAGGATGAGCCCGCCCAGGAACGCAAACAGCAGCGAGAGCCCGAGGCCGACCGAACCGGAGCCCGCTGCCGCGGCGCTCGACGAGGCGGGTGCGCGGCTCCCCGCTCCGAGACCGAGCGCGCCTGGCAGCCCCGAGGCCGGCCCCGACACCGAACCTGCTGCCAGGCCCAGACGCGACGCGCCGGGCTTGGGCAAATCGACCGGAAGCGCCTCCGAGCGCGCGAGTTCCCGCCCGCCCGGCGCAGGGGCTTGCGCCTCACGCGGCACCAACTCGAAGGCCCGCCCCGCGATGACCACCACGCCTTCGGCCAGCGCCGGCCCCGATGCAAGCTTGCCTGACCACTGCGCCCGTCCCTCGTCACTCAGCTCGATCTCGAGGCGTCGCGCCCAGGGGCCTGCCGGCTCGCCAGCAATCAGTCGCTGGACGGCCGCGTGCCGCACCCCGACTTCGCGATAGGGGAAAAACTCTGCCGACTCGACCCCGATTGCAGGCATCTCGCGCGCCGCCTCGACCCGCAGCGGCAAACCGATCGAAAGGCCCGCGGCCGATACGCTGACGGGCACGTCCAGCCGGGCGAGCGGCCGCTGCGCCCGCGCACGCTCGAAGAGGGACGCATGACGCGACGGCGCGAGCTCTCCGGCGGCGATCACCGGCAGTTGGAGAGACAGCGAGGCCTCGCCCGGGATGCAGACCTCCCGGCACATCAGCCAGCTTGCCGTGGCGTTGAGCGTCACGGTGGAGCCCGCTGCCGCCGCGGGAACCTCGAGGCTGAAGGGCAGGACCAGTTCGCCCTCATACGCGTAGCTGGCCAGCGAGGCGACCAGCAGTCGCTTGGGGAAGGGCCAGTCGATGGGCCCCGCCACAAATCCGGCGGGCAACTTGAGATCGACACGCGTCGGCAAGCCCGAGTCGCCCGGGTTGCGCCAATAGGTGTGCCAGTGCGGGTCATGCCGGATCCGCAGGCCCAGCACCGTCGCGCGCCCAGCGACTGCGCTGGCTTCGCGCGCCACCAGTTCGACCTCGACGGCGTCCACACGCACCGGCGCAGCCGATGCGGGACAGGCGAGCCCCGCACCGAGACCGACCGCCAGCGTCAGCCTGGTCAGCGCGGTCAACCAGTGACTCGAAAGGACGAAAAGAGCCTTCATGGGAAGGCGATGCTACTCCAATCGCGGCGGCCAACGGACGACGTCGAGCGTCGTCGACGCGAGCACCGGCGGACCCTGCAGACGCCCCGACTTGACCCTCCTCTCCCGTCTGCCTACCATCCGCGGATGGAAGAAGACGTTCAGACCCTCAGCGGGCATGTCGAGAAACTGCTCGCCAATATGCAGAGGCTGATTGACGAGAACAGCCGACTCAAGGCCGAACTCTCGAGCAGCCAATCCCGGAACAATGAGCTTCGGCAGCGAATGGCCGACGCGCGCTCGCGGGTCGAACTCGCGCTCGCCCGACTGCCGGCCGACGCCGGCGACCGCTCCTGAGACCGCCACGCAGCGAACTGCCGAGCCCGATATGGAACAGATCGACATCAACATCATGGACCGCGAGTACCGCTTGTCGGTCACGCCCGAGGACAAGGAGCGGCTGGTCCAGGCGGCTGCCATGGTCGACGGCAAAATGCGCTCGATCCGCGAGGCGGGGCGCGTCTCGAGCCTCGATCGCATTGCCGTACTGGCCGCTCTGCAGTTCGCCCACCAGTTGCTGGGCGACGCGGAAAGTGCGGCCGCCACGCCCGCAGCCGAGGTCGGTCGCACATTGCGCAAGCTCAACGACACGCTCGAGCAGGAACTGAAGAAGCAGGAAAGCCTCTTCTGAGATCCGGCTCACGCGGCACCGGGCGCGCTACAATCGTTTTGCCCTGCCGTGCCTGCGAGCCTTACATTCCTTGAACCAATGTATGAAACCAGGCCGCGGCGATTCGCGCACCGCTGTTGTGATCGTCCCTCGTCGGATGAACCTGATGCGGTGCCTGCTGCGGCCGACCTGAACTTCACGGTTCAGGATGCAGGTTCGTTGGCGTCGGCAGGGCACCCCGACTCGATGTCCCGGCCCGCGCCCCATGTTTCAATCAACCGCTTAGCTGGGGCGCTGCCTGCATGAACACCCGAACCGAATTGCGCCGCGACGTAGCCGTCGTGGGTTGTGGCATCGCCGGCCTTTCGGCAGCGGTCTCGGCCCTCGAGGGTGGGGCAAGCGTCGTGTGCCTCGAGCGATCCGGCATCGATGACTTCGGCGGCAACACCCGCTGGACCGACGCTTACTTTCGCATGAAAGACGAGCACACCGTCAGCGACGATTTTGAAGAAGCGCTGATCAGCAACGCCGGTCACAACCTCGATCCCAACATCATCCGGCACGTGGCCGACCCCTACGAATCTTGGCCCGGGTATGTCAAGGCCTTCGGCATGACCGACCCCGAACTGGTCAGCACGCTGTCGGCTCAAGCGGGGCCCACCGTCCAGTGGCTCAAGCGCTTCGGCATCCGTTTTGATGCGCTGCCCACCTATTTCATGACCGCCGCAGCGCCGCGCCTCATGCCTGTCGGCGGTGGCCTCGCCCTCATCGAAGCCCTGCGCGCTCAGGCGCTTTCGGCAGGCGGCGAGATTCTCTACGAAACCGCTGCGCGCAAGCTCGACCGAAACGAAGACGACGACTCGGGCGGCTGGATCCTGCAGGCCATCGGCCCGCAAGGAAGGGCGGTCAAGATTCTTGCCCGCAGCGTGATCCTCGCGTCGGGGGGCTTTCAGGGCAACCCCGAAATGCTTGGCCAGTACATCGGGCCGACGGCGCGCTACCTCAGACCCGTTGCGCGTGGAGGCTGGTACAACAAGGGCGAGGGCATCCGTATGGCGCTGGCTGCCGGGGCCGCGCCTGCGGGCGACTTCACCTCTTACCATGCCGAACCGGTCGACCCGCGGGCGCTTCGCCCCGAGGGCCTGGTCATGAATTTTCCCTATGGCATTCTGGTCAATCGGGTGGGTCACCGATTCATCGATGAAGCCCCTGGCCCGGTTGACCTGCATTACGACCCCATCGCCCGCTCGATCAAGGACCAGCCCGACGGGCTCGTCCATGTCATCTTCGACGCCAGCATCGACGATGTGCCCAACTGGAAGCGATCCATCCGCACCGAGCAGGCGCCGCTGCAAGCCGACACGCTGGACGCGCTGGCGCGACTGTGCGACATCAACCCCGAGAGTCTGCGCAGAACCATTGACGAATACAACCGCTGCTGCACGACGGGTGGCCCATTTTCGCCCTTGACGGTCGACGGCCTGTCCACCCAAGGTCTGGCGCCACCCAAGTCGAACTGGGCCCGACCCATCGAGCGAGCGCCCTTCTTTGCCTATCCCATCATCTCCACCGTGTGCTTCACCTATGGGGGGATCAAGACCGACAGCCAAGCCCGGGTGGTGGATACCGATGGTCGACCGATTCCGGGGCTGTACGCAGCGGGTGAAATGACCGGCCTCTATCATCAGGTGTATACGGGCGCGACCTCGGTCATGAGGGGGGCCGTATTCGGACGTCTGGCGGGTCAGCATGCTGCGGCCGCCTGAGCCCGCGCCGTCCCCCCACCGTCCGGCGCAAGCTTCGGCCACTGCGCCTGTCGCCGCATGAATTTCTGGTTGATGAAGTCCGAGCCCGACGAGTGCTCGATCGATGATGCGCTGGCAGCACCGAACCAGGCCGTGCCCTGGGTCGGTGTCCGAAACTATCAGGCCCGCAACTTCATGCGGGATGCCATGCGTGCGGGCGATGGGGTGCTGTTCTACCACTCCGGCTGTGCGCAACCCGGCATCGCCGGTTTAGCCGAAGTGGCCTCGGCCGCCTACCCCGATGCCACCCAGTTCGATGCGGCCTCGCCCTACTACGACGCCGCGAGCCGCCCCGAGGCGCCTCGCTGGCTGCACGTGGATGTGAGGGCCCTGCAACGAACGCGACTCGTGTCCCTCGCCGAGTTGCGCAGCCACCCCGAACTGGCCGACATGCTGGTGCTGCGCCGGGGCAATCGGCTGTCGATCACACCTGTGACCGACAGCGAGTGGCGGTTCGTCAAGGAGCTGCTTTCTCAGAAAGCCCCTTAGGCAGCGGAAAGGTCACCTGTTCCTCGACGCCCGGCAGCGTGCTGATATTGCGGGCCCCCAGTTCGCGCAAGCGCGCCACCACCTCGCTGACCAGCACCTCGGGGGCCGACGCCCCCGCAGTGACCCCGATTCGGCGCTTGCCCACGATCCAGTCGGGATCGAGCATGGCCGCAGAGCCGATCAGGCGCGACTCACAGCCCATTTTCTCGGCCACTTCCCTCAGGCGATTGCTGTTGGAGCTCGAGCGCGAGCCGATGACCAGGACCAGATCGCATTGGGGCGCCATGAACTTCACTGCATCCTGGCGATTCTGCGTCGCGTAGCAGATGTCCTGCTTCTTGGGCTCAGCGATGGCGGGGAAGCGCTGGCGCAGGGCCTCGATCACCGCCAGGCAATCGTCGACCGACAGGGTTGTCTGGGTGACATACGCCAGACGCTGCGGGTCGGCGACCTGCAGCCGATGGACGTCCTCGACGGTTTCGACCAGGTGAATGCCGTCGTCGGCCTGGCCCATGGTGCCCTCGACCTCCGGGTGGCCGGCATGGCCGATCATCACCACATCGCGCCCCTCGCGGCGCATGCGGGAGACCTCGACGTGCACCTTCGTGACCAGCGGGCAGGTGGCGTCATACACCCGCAGCCCACGCTGCTCGGCTGCGCTTCGTACGGCGCGCGAAACGCCGTGGGCCGAGAAGATCAGCACGGCGCCATCAGGGACTTCATCGAGCGATTCAACGAACACCGCGCCCTTGCCGCGCAGCTCGCCCACGACATGATCGTTGTGCACGATTTCATGCCGAACATATACGGGGCCGCCGAAATTCGAGAGGGCACGCTCGACGATTTCGATGGCGCGATCGACACCGGCACAAAACCCGCGCGGCTGGGCCAGAACGACATCCATCAGCTGGCTTCCTAAAGAATGCCCAGGATCTCGACATCAAGCCTGATGGCCTGACCGGCGAGTGGGTGGTTGAAGTCGAAGAGCACGTACTGATCGTTGATTTCCTTCACCACCCCGGCGTAGCGCCCCCCTCCGGGCGCGGGCAGTTCGACGAGGTCGCCTGGCTCGTAGACCGTATCGGCTATGGCGTGGGCATTGAAGGTGGCCCGTGAAAGACGCTGCAGCAACTCGGGATTGCGTTCGCCGAAAGCCTGTGCGGCAGCCAGATCGAAGGAGCGGACATCCCCCTCGGACAGCCCCAGCAGACATCGTTCGAGCGGCTCAGCCAGCTGGCCGATACCAAGCTGGAGCGTGGCGGGTTTATCGCCGAAAGTGTCGATGAGCACCGCCTGCTGGCTCACCAGACTGAGACGGTAATGAAGCGTGAGGTGCGAGTCCGCGTGCACGCGCGGGTCGGCCCCCGTGGCCGGGCTGATGGGATTCATGCACTAATTTTAAGGGAACTTGCGATGCGAATGGCACAACGACCGATTCACCAGCGCCCGCGCGAGCGGCTTCTTACCGCCGGCAGCTCCCCCCTGTCCGACGCCGAGCTGCTGGCCTTGCTGCTCAGAACCGGAACGCGCGAGCTCGACGTCACGGCGCAGTCCGAGCAACTGCTCGCCACCTTCGGGTCACTGCGGGCCGTCGTGGCCAGCTCTTGCGAACAATTCAGCGCCCTGCCCGGCCAGAGCGCTGCCCGCTGGGCCATGCTCCAGGCGGCCGTCGAAATCGTGCGGCGCAGCCTGCGCGAGCAGTTGCACGAGCGCGACGCGCTGAGCTCTCCCGAGGCGCTCAGGCAGTTCCTCGGTCTATGGCTGCGCGAGCGCCCGCGCGAGTGCTTCGTCACGCTCTTTCTAGACAGCCAGAATCGCCTCATCAGCGCCGAGGAAATGTTCCAGGGCAGCCTCACCCAGACGGCGGTCTACCCTCGCGAGGTCGCCCGGCGCTGTCTCGAGCTCAAAGCCTGTTCGGTGGTCCTTGCCCACAACCACCCCTCGGGTGTTGCCGAGCCCAGCACCGCTGACCGGGTGCTCACCGACGCCCTGCGCACCACCTTGCGCGTCATCGAGGTCAGCGTGCTCGACCACATGATCGTGGCCGGCAATCGAAGTTTTTCCTTTGTCGAGGCGGGGATGATGTAGGCAAAAACAGCCCTGCCCTCACTCCACCCTGATATTCGCCGACCGAATCACCGCGCCCCACTTGTCGCGCTCGGCAACCGTAAAGGCAGCCAGCGCGTCGCCGGTCAGCACCTTGGGCTCGATGCCCAACTGCAGCAGCTTGTCCTGGGTCTCGACCAGGCCCATGATCCGCGCAAGCTCCGTGGCCAGCGTGCGAACCGCCTCACTCGGCGAGCCCTTGGGCGCGTAGAGCAGGTTCCAGCCCGTGATCTCGTGCCCCTTCACGCCCTGCTCGGCCACGGACGGCACGCCGGGCAGGAGCCTGCCCGACTCGGCCGATGTCACCGCAAGCGCCTTCAAACGCCCCCCAGCCACGGTGGCACGCAGCGAGGCGATGGTATCCACCATGAACTCCACCTGGCCACCGACCAGATCGGTGATCGCCTGGGCGCTGCCCTTGTAGGCCACCCCGAACAAGGGCGCGTCAGCCTGTTGCATGAACAACTCCAGGGCAGACCGCGAGGTGGTGGTCGTGTAGGCCACATTGAGGGTGCGGGGCTTGGCCCGGGCAGCAGCGATCAGCTTGCCCACGCTGTCCAGCGGGTTCCCGGGCGCGGTCACGAAGACCAGCGGCAAGATCCCGATGAGCGCCACCGGCTCGAAATCCGCCAGCGGGTCGAATCCGAGGTTGGGGAACAGAAAGGGCGCGGCCGCGTGCGTGCCGTTAGTGCCCATGAGCAAGGTGTAGCCGTCGGCCGGCGAACGAGCCACATACTGCGTGCCGATGTTGCCGCCCGCCCCAGGCCGGTTCTCGACCACGAAATTCTGGCCCAGCGACCGGGAAATCTGCTCCGCGACATAGCGGGTGGCGACGTCGGTACCCTGTCCGGCCGGGTAAGGCACCACGACCCGCACCGGCTTGGCCGGGTAGGGCTGGGCCGCCGCGACGCCAACCCCGAGTGCGATTGCGAGCCCTGCCGCCCATCGTTTGAGGATCTGCTGCATCGTCAGGTCTCCCTTGTTCGTATCCGACAATCAGGTGATTGCCCGCGTCGAGAGCGCTCGGCCTTGCGGCCTTCGCTGGCAACCCCGCCCCGGGCCCCGGCGAAGGGCCTCGGCGCCCGACAGGAGCCCCGCCGACTCGATTATAGGATTGCCCCTGCCCCCACCCACCAGATTTGGCAAACCCGGCCAGACATGTCTATAATCGGCGGTTTTGCTGGAACCCGACTCCAGGAGCGTCATCATGTCCCGTGTGTGCCAAGTGACCGGAAAAGGTCCAATGGTCGGCAACAATGTTTCGCATGCGAACAACAAGACCAAACGCCGTTTTCTGCCCAATCTGCAAAACCGCCGGTTCTGGCTCGAGAGCGAAAACCGCTGGATTCGTCTGCGCCTGACGAACGCCGCGCTTCGCCTGATCGACAAGAAAGGGCTGGATGTGGTGGTGGGTGAAATGCGTGCGCGCGGCGAAGCCGTCTGACACCAAATCCGTCACCGCGACGCTGACCAGACCCTAGCAGGAAGCCTTCATCATGCGTGAAAAGATCAAACTCGAGTCCACGGCCGGTACCGGCCATTTCTACACCACGACCAAAAACAAGCGCACCATGCCCGAGAAAATGGAGATCAAGAAGTTCGATCCCGTGGCGCGCAAGCACGTGGCCTACAAAGAAACCAAGATCAAATAATTCCTCGGAAGCCCTTGCTGGGCCGGGCGCGGCGCGTCCGCGCAAAGCCTGGAGAAACACGGGCTCCAAGCAACAAAAAAGCCTCGCATCTGCGAGGCTTTTTTGTTGAATACCTTCCCGTTGATCAACCGGCCGAGCCCGCTTGCGAGCCCCCCGACGACTGCCAGTCAGGCCACTGCGTAAGACCGGATACGCATTGACATGGAACGCAACGCCGGAATATCGCTGGCCTCGGCCCGCTGACACCACTGCTGAAGCATGGACAGCAGTTGCTCGCGCGAACGGTTTGACCGCTCCCAGATTGCGCCCAACTCCCGACGCATCTCGACCAACACGCTCAGACGCTCGCTGGCAGCCAGCACCTCGGGCAATTTGTCGTGCTCGGCACGGCTCCACCGGCCTGCATCAAGCGGCAGCCAGTGGCGCGCCGCTTCGAGCAACTTGCCCTCGGGCCGACTGAGCATTGACAGCCGGCGGGCTTCCTCGGCGCACGCCTGCCGCAGTGAACGGGCGAACTGTTGCATGACGTCATACCGGTGCGCGATCACAGCCTGCAGCGCCTCGAGGTCAACCGTGGGGCGAGCATCGGTCAGTCGAGGCGTGGGGGCGATTTTCTTGACCCGGGCCAGACCCAACATCTCGAGCACCCGGATGTAGAGCCAGCCGATATCGAACTCGTACCACTTGTTGGAGAGCCGGGCCGACGTGGGAAACGCATGATGGTTGTTGTGCAGTTCCTCACCGCCGATCAGGATGCCCCAGGGGACGATGTTAGTGCTGGCATCGGGGCACTCAAAGCTGCGGTACCCAAGGGCATGACCCAATCCATTGATCACCCCTGCCGCCAGCACGGGAATCCAGAGCATCTGGATGCCGAACACCGACAGGCCGATCACCCCGAACATCAGCACATCGAGCGCCAGCATGAACAGAATCCCGGCAAACGGAAAGCGGGTGTACAGGTTGCGCTCGATCCAGTCGTCGGGTGTACCGTGACCGTACTTCTCGATGGTTTCCGGGTTGGCCGCCTCGGCCCGATACAGTTCGGCGCCCTCGAGCAGGACCTTGCGCAAACCCCAGCGCACCGGGCTGTGGGGGTCTTCGCTCCCCTCGCACTTGGCGTGGTGTTTGCGGTGAATGGCTGCCCATTCACGCGTCACCATGCCGGTGGTAAGCCAAAGCCAGAACCTGAAAAAGTGAGAGACAACCGGGTGCAGATCAAGCGCCCGGTGAGCCTGGCAGCGGTGCAGAAAAATCGTGACGCCCGCGATGGTAATGTGGGTGGCAGCCAGCGTGAACGCCAGTACCTGCCACCACCTTGCATCAAGCAGGCCACGATCGAGAAATAGCAATATGGAATCGATCAAGGCAACACCTCCTGAGCGGCACGGGCCCGGTCAGCGAGGGTGTTGCCGACCGCAGCCACTGACGACGCCGGCTTGCGATGGGACCCGCAAAAAGGCGCAATCAGATCGGAACCGCAAGCTGCCGGCCGAGGCCCCGAAGCGGGCGCCAACCGAACAGCCGATATTTTAGCCCTCCGGGGCGTGTCGCGCACCTTTTGGCGACGAGGGGTCCTCCCGACGCCAGCGCACGCCAAAAAAGCCATCGGTTTCGTGACGGTCAGGCAAGCAGCGCAGCATCCCGTCGCGTACCGCATCGGGCGGAATCTGTGCGCCCGTTGCAGCCAGCGCCTCATGCGCATCCTCGCGCCGGAAGTTGGGGTGGGCCGCCTCAAACCAGGCTGCCTGAGCCTCGTTTTCCTCAGCCAGCAAACTGCAGGTGCCATAGACCAGCACACCCCCAGGGCGCACCAGGCGAGCGGCGGCCTCGAGGATGCTTCGCTGCTCGCCCACCAGCCGCTCGAGATCCTCCGGGCGGATGCGCCACTTGATGTCGGGATTGCGCCGCAAGGTGCCCGTGCCCGTGCACGGCGCATCGACCAGTACGGCATCGGCGCGCGCCGCCAGCCGCTGAAGCTTGCGATCCGCCAGGCTGTCGATGGCGAACGGCTGCACATTCGTGGCCCCGCTTCGCAGCAAGCGGGGCCGCATCCGTTGCAGTCGCGAGGCCGAGACATCGCAGGCGAACACTTGCCCCAGGGAATGCATGGCGGCGGCCAGCGCGAGGGTCTTGCCACCGGCCCCTGCGCAAAGGTCAATCACGGTCTGGCCCCGCCGCGCGCCGGTCAAAAGCGCCAGCAACTGGCTGCCCGCGTCCTGCACCTCGCATTGCCCGGACAGAAAGGTTTCGCTGCGCTCGAGCGCAGGATGACCCTCGAGCTCGAGCGCCAGCGGCGCAATCGGCACGCGGCGCGCCGCAATTGCCTCGGACGACAGCGCCTCGAGCACCGCCTGCGGCTGGGCTTTGAGGGTGTTGACCCGAAGCTGAAGGGGGGCCGACTTGAGGAGCGACACGCCCAGCGACAGCGCGCCATCCTCACCGAGCAAAGTCTGAAGGCGTTCGGCGAGCCAATCGGGAAGACTGGCTCGCACAGCGAGCGACATGGGCTGACGGCTGACCGCCTGGGCGTGGGCAAGCCACGCAGCCTCGTCAGCCTCGGGCTTGGGGAGCAGGGTTCGCCCCGGCGTACCCGCCTCGAGAAGCCCGCGTCCGGCGACCGAGAGCAGCGCCACCCGCCGCTCGATAGGGCCCGCACCACCCTGGGCCAGGTGGGCGTAGAGGCGTCGGTTGCGCAGCACGTCGAAGACGGTCTCGGCAATCTCGGCGCGGTCGCGCCGACCGAGTTCGGGATGCGCACGAAAAAAACCGCGCAGCACCACGTCGGCCGGCACCAGACACGGCAAGGTCTCGTGCAGGGCCGCGATCAGCGGTGAGGCCGCCGGCTGCGTCTCTCCCGCGCGGGACCTGCCTCCCCGGGAGCGTCGGTCGCCGCCCGCTTCATCGGACTTGCGCGCCCCGCTTCGACCCCGCGAGGGCCGGCGTGCGTCAGGGTCGGCTCTTGAGGCCGGACGCCCCGCTTTCAATCCAGCCATATCGACTGCCTTTCATCGATCTGCGCGCCGCCAAGTCGGACGCGGTGCCCTTCAACATGCAGTCGCCCCGCAAGATGCCAGGCCATGGCCATCGGATAAATCCGATGCTCGGCCGCAAGCACCCTTGCAGAAAGGCGCGTCGCATCGTCGTCGGGTCTGACGGCCACGGCCGCCTGGGCGATGATCGCTCCCCCATCGAGTTCTGCACTCACATAATGGACGGTAGCACCGTGTACCCGCACCCCGCCCTCGAGCGCGCGACGGTGGGTGGCCAGACCGGGAAAGGCCGGCAGCAGCGACGGGTGCACGTTGAGCATGCGCCCCTGGTAGCGGGCGACCAGCCCGGGGGCCAGCACACGCATGAACCCCGCTAGGGCCACCACATCGGGTGCGAGTGACTCGAGCTTCTCGGCCAGGGCAGCATCGAACGCGTCCCGGCCAGGGTACTGCCTGAAGGCGACGACCTCGACTCGAAGACCCAATGACCGGGCGGCCTCGCAGCCGGGCGCGTCTTCACGGTCGGCAATCACTGCCTCGATACGCGCCGGCCAATTTTGCTCACGACAGGCACGGGCCAGCGCAACCATGTTGGAGCCGCGCCCTGAGATGAGCACGACAATTTTTTTCATGCGGCCGATCATAGCATCGCGACGCCAGCGACCCCGCCTCCAAAGTCTTATAATTCAAGGTTTTGCCCACTCCTCATCCCTCGAGAGACTGCCATTTCAGCCATGGAGGTTTTCCGTCGACTACCACCGCTCGATCGTCGCGCCGATTGCGCGCTCACGATCGGCAATTTCGACGGCGTGCATCGCGGCCATCAGGCAGTACTCGCCCAGTTGCGCGAGCGTTCGCGCGCACGCGGCCTGGCCACCTGCGTGCTCACCTTCGAGCCGCACCCTCGGGAATACTTTGCCCGCCTGGGGGCGCCAGGATTGGCAGCACCGGCACGCATTCAGACCACGCGTGACAAGCTGATCGCACTCGCCGAGCACGGTGTCGACCGCGTGTGTATTGCACCCTTCGATGCGCGCCTGGCCGGACTCGACGCGGAACGCTTCTTCGAGCAGGTGATCGTGGGGGGACTGCGCGCACGCGAACTCCTCGTGGGCGACGATTTTCGCTTCGGCCGGCAGCGTGCGGGCGATTTTGCGATGCTTCAGCGCCTATCACAGCGCCATGCCATCACGTGCGCCCGCATCGATTCCTTCTCGCTCGACGGCACACGCGTGTCGAGTTCGGCCGTACGCGCGGCGCTCGAGGCCGGGGAATTCGACCGGGCCGCTCACTTGCTCGGGCGCCCCTTCCGGCTGAGCGGTCATGTGCTGCATGGCCGTAAGCTCGGTCGCACCATCGGATTTCCCACGCTCAATCTGCGGATTCCGTTTACCAGACCTGCGCTGGCAGGCATCTTCGTCGTCCAGGTGCTGGGACTGGCCGACCGTCCCCTGCCGGGTGTGGCGAGCCTCGGGACTCGTCCTGCGGTCGAAAGCAACGGCCGACTGCTGCTCGAGGTGCACCTCTTCGATTTTGCGCAAGAGGTCTACGGCAAACTCATCAGCGTCGAATTTCTGCACAAACTGCGCGACGAAGCCCACTACGATTCACTCGATTTGCTCACTGCGCAGATCGAACGCGATGCGACGGCGGCCCGTGCCTATTTCGCTGGCATGCGCCCGCCCGCCAACCTTCCCTTGAGAGACTGAGATGTCAGAAGGCAAAAAGCCCAACACCGACGCATCAGGCTGGCGCCAGACGCTCAACCTGCCCGACACCGCGTTCCCGATGCGCGGC
>CAIVPX010000092.1 GCA_903907905.1 uncultured bacterium
ATCTGGCTCAAGCCCATCCTGCCCGCGCTCGCGGCACGCGCCGAGGCCTTCATGGGATGCGCCGCGCCCCTCACCTGGGCCGATCTCGCCTGCCCGCCGAGCCAGATCGGTCGCTACGAGCACCTGATGGGGCGGGTCGACCCGAAAATGCTCGATGCGCTCTTCGACTCGCCCGCTGAGGCGGCTGCCCTCCCGGCCTCAATCCCCCAGGCCAAGCCCTCGAAAAAGGAAGCCACCGGAGCCAAAGCAGGCCAAGCCGCAGCAGCCTCGGCGGGCGCGACGGTACCGGACGTCATCAGCATCGACGATTTCATGGGCGTCGACCTGCGTATCGCGCGCATCGTCGAGGCCAGTTCGGTCGAGGGCTCGGACAAGCTGGTGCGCCTGTCGCTCGACGTGGGCGAGGACAAGCCCCGCAACGTCTTTTCCGGAATTCGCTCAGCCTATCCGCCCGAGGCGCTGGTCGGCCGCCTCACGGTGCTGGTGGCCAACCTCGCCCCGCGCAAGATGAAGTTCGGCGTCTCCGAGGGCATGGTGCTGTCCGCCTCCTGGGACGACCCCGCCAAAGGGCCGGGCATCTTCCTGCTCGATGCCGACGAGGGCGCCGCCCCCGGCATGCGGGTGCGTTAACCCCCTCCGGTCCGCCAAGGCCCCGCCCATGAGCGTGTTCGACTTCCGATTTCGCCCCCGACTCGTCGACTCGCTCAAGACCTATCGCGCATCCGACCTGCCTGCCGACATCTCCGCGGGCATCACCGTGGGCGTCGTCGCACTGCCGCTCGCCATGGCCTTCGGTATCGCCTCGGGCGTCAAGCCCGAGCAGGGCATCATCACGGCCATCATTGCCGGGTTCCTCATCTCGGCGCTTGGTGGCTCTCGCGTGCAAATCGGCGGGCCGGCTGGCGCCTTCGTGGCGCTGCTCTATGCCATCGTCGAGCGCTACGGCCTAGCCAATCTGCTGATCGCCACCTTCATGGCGGGCATTCTCATGTTCGGCATGGGGGCGCTCAAGCTGGGCAATCTGGTGCGCTTCGTCCCGGTGGCCATCATCGTCGGCTTCACCAATGGCATCGCGGTGGTCATCGCCCTGCAGCAGATCAAGGATTTTCTGGGCCTTAGCATCGAGCGCATGCCGTCGAACTCGCTGTCACAGATCGCCACCCTGGCTCAAAGCCTGCATTCGATCAACTGGACCGCGTTGGTCATCGGGCTGGCCACGCTCGCCATCGTGATCGTCTGGCCGAAGGCCTACCAGGACATGCCGCGCGGCTGGCGTCGCTGGGTGGCCCGTGCGCCCGGCACCCTCGGCGCGCTGGTGCTCTGCACCCTGGCGGTCAAGCTGGGCGGACTGCAGGTCGAGACCATCGGCAGCCGCTTCGGTGGCATTCCGCAGTCGCTGCCAGCCTTTGCCTTGCCCGCCTTCGACTGGCAGACGGCGCAGAATCTGGTCGCGCCCACCCTGGCCATCGCGCTCCTCGGCGCGATTGAGTCGCTGCTCTGTGCGCGCATGGCCGACGGCATGATCGACGATCGGCACGACCCCAACCAGGAACTCATGGCGCAGGGCATTGCCAACTTCATCGTGCCCTTTTTCGGCGGCATCGCGGCCACCGGCACCATCGCCCGCACCGTGACCAATGTGCGTACCGGCGCGCGTTCGCCCATCGCCGGGATCGTTCATGCGTTCACGCTGCTCGCCATCGTCTTGCTGGCGGCCCCGCTCGCCTACGACATTCCGCTCGCGACGCTGGCGGGCATCCTGCTCTTTGTCGCCTGGAACATGGGCGAGTGGCGGGCGTTCCCGCACTTGCGCCAGTACTCCAACAACTACCGCATCATCATGGTGGGTACCTTCGCGCTCACCGTGGTCTTCGATCTCACCGTGGCGGTCGAGGTTGGGCTCGTACTGGCCAGTCTCTTTTTCATCGTGCGCGTGGCCTCGGTCACCCGTATTGAGCGCCTGGTGCTGCCGGCCACCCCGACGCCAGGCCCACGCATTGAAGCCTGGCGCTTGTTCGGGTCGCTGTTTTTCGGCTCGGTGCACCGGCTCGAGCCGCTGCTCGACCCCGAACGCCCCCGCACGGATGTGCTGCTGCTCGACCTGCATCAGCTCATCAATCTGGACACCACCGGACTCGATTCGCTGCAAACTTTGCACCGCACCCTGCTCAGGCGTGGCGAGCGCCTGGTCATCGTCGGCGCCAACGAGCAGCCGCTGTCGCTGATGCGGCGCAGCGGCTTTGCTGTCGCGCTGGGCGACAGTGGTCTGTTCGAGTCTATGGAGGCGGCACTGGCGACCCTCGCGAGCCAGGCGCAGTCAGCTGCCCCGGGTCAAGACAGCCTCACCCGATTCGAATCAGGCCCGTCTTGAGCAACCAGGCGGCCAGCCGCAGGGACTGAGTGTCGGACGCGCCCAAGGCCCTCGCCCAGTCGCCCAGGGGCAGACCCGGAGCGGGTGCAAGCGGCAACGCGGCCAGCGCCTGGCTCACGAAGGCCGCATCGGGCAGCCAGCCCGCTGAGAACCGCCACATGGCCAGGTCCCTGAGCGCTGCCGCCCCAGGAAACCCTTGCGCCGCCCCATCCGCAGGCTCGCCCTGCGCAACAGTGCCCGGGCACGTGACCCGGCAGAGCCGCGTCATCGCATCCAGGCGCCCTGTCGGGTAGTGCGCGAACATGGCCAGCGGGTTAGGCATGCCGGGGTCGCCGCGCGGCCCGGTCGCCCCCCCGGACTGTCGATGGGCGTCGAGCCGCGCCGCCTGCTCGGTCCAGAGATCCTGATAGCGTGGCATCACCACCGACCAGTCGAACTGTTCGCGCGCCCGCCGGCGACCCGATGCACCCATGCGCGCACGAAGCGCCGGGTCGAGGGCCAGTCGGGCGATCGCCGCAGCACAGGCCTCGACATCCACCGCCACCAGCATGTGCGCATGCGCCACATAGTGGTCGTAGTTGATGCGGCCATCGGCGTAGTTTTCAATGAGGTCGTCGGCACAGGCCGGATCGGCGGGCTGATGGGAGGGGGTCAACAGCCCGTCGAGGCCCTCCCGCACGGTCTCGCGATAACCGTCCCAGTCGCTCACCACCACCGGAAGACCCGCAGCCATGGCCTCGACCGGCGTGAGGCCGAAGGTTTCCTGGATGTTGTCCGAGAGCGAAACAAAAATATCGGCGCTTGCGTAGGCGCGCCGCGTGACACCCGCCAGCCGGCCATCGACCCGATCGACCCTCACCCCTGCCACGCGCGCCGCCTCGTCAAAACTTGCGCGAATCGCATCATTCGCAAACCAGCCGCACTCGAGCACCCGTATCGTTTTGCCACTCGCGGCCGCCGCGCGGGCACACGCCAGATACATCGCCAGCGGATTGGCCTTGGCATGCAGGCTCAAGCGCCCAACGAAGAGCACCACGATTTCGTCATCCCCCACGCCCCACTGCCGACGCCCGGCATCCCGCTCGCCCTCGGGTGCGACGAAATCCTCACAGTGAATACCCAGCGGGATCACCGGCAACATCGGCAGGGATGGCTTGAGCGGGCCGCCCATGCGCCAGGCGAGGTAGTCGACCTGCTCGCGCCAGATGCCCTGCACGGCCCGCAGCACGCTGTGCGAGGTGCAGATCAGGGCGTCCCAGTGAGCAAAGGGACCCGTGACATAGCCCGCCAACTGGCGCATCACGGCGTCGGAACTGATGGTGTGGGTAATCCCGCTGAAGGCAAAGCGTGAGATGCCGTGCCGCGCACGCTGCCAGCCCAGCGCATCGCTGAAGGGCGCCGGGTAATGGAGCAGGTCGAAGTCGCGCCAGGCGGCAGGCTGACGACTCGGCAGGTGCGCAATCGGGTGAGTCCACCCGGCCGACTGCAGGAGCGTGCGCGCCAGCGCGAGGTCCTCGGCCTGGGGGCAGAGCAGTTGCAGGGTCTGCGTCGGCTGATCGCGAAAGGCCCGCGCGAGTCCCCGCAGAAAGCCGCTGCCCGCCGACTGACGGCCCATGAGCCTGGGCGATCCGGTGTCGATGGCATCGGCCGCCAGAAACAGGGCTGGCGCGCGAACGCGATAGTCGGCGGCGGGCGAGGCCAAAGCGGCGCGTGAGGCCGTGGGCGAAGTCGGCACAGGGGGAGCCATTCTGGGAGCACTCATGGCATCAAGCATACCCGCGCGAGCGTGGTCACCGCCACGTGGCGAGACCCGTCTTCAAGTCGAAGGCCTGGACTTGCGAAACCGGTTCAGTCGGGCTTTCTCAGCACCATCGAGATCACGTGCGAACGGCCCGAGTGAGCGGCGCCCTCGCTGAGGTCGGTATCGATGTCGCGCGAGGCGAGCACATCCCACCCCTCAAACGCCTGCGTCAGCAAGCCCAGGGTGTAGAGGTTTTCAGCCACGCCCGGTCCGCCGGTTCGATAAACCAGCTGACGCGGCCCGTAGCCCTCGATGAGCAGCAAGCCACCGCTGCGCAAGGTGCGCCCGATGCCCTCAAAGATTTTCGCGCGCAAGGC
>CAIVPX010000093.1 GCA_903907905.1 uncultured bacterium
AACCCTTGCGTCAGGCCGGCCGATGGCCGCGCAGCCAGACAGCGGTCACGCGGCGTCGGGCCCGCTTGCGGCGGTGCTCGCGCCCCTGACCGATTATCTGGCGGCCGCGCGCGAGGCGGTTCGAGCCCGCGTGGTGGGCGCCAACGGCCGCGCTGATGCGCGCCGGCTCGACGCCGAGCAGCGGGCGCTGCATGCACTCGCCTGGACGGCCACCTATGTTCAGGCCCTGACCGAGCTTGATCGCTGGCTCTCGGGTCTGGCCGGACGCGGTGCGCTCGGGCAGGCCGAGTCGCTCATCGGCGCGATCGGGGCGGGCGAATATCTGGCGCAGATCGTGGGGGGTATCCCGATGAGCCAGAGCGAATTCGCGCGCCCGGCCGATATGGGCGTGCAGGCGGCAGCAGCGCGGCTGGCGGGGCACGCCGCGGTGGCGCATGCCATCGCCTCAGGCAATACCCTGGCCAACCGACAGGCCTTGCACCGTCTGGTGGAGGACGGCGCCTCGGTCGACGAATCGCTGGGCGACAGTGATCTGGACATGATCCGCGAGCATATGCGGCGCTTTGCCCGGGAGCGGGTACGGCCGGATGCACATCGCTGGCATCTGCAGGACCTGCTGATCCCCGACGAGGTGATCACCGAGATGGCGGCACTGGGCGTGTTTGGCGTCACCATTGATCCGCAATACGGGGGGCAGGGGCTGGGCAAGCTCGCGATGTGCGTGGTCTCGGAAGAGCTCTCACGTGGGTTTCTGGCGGTCGGCTCGCTTGGCACCCGCTCGGAAATTGCGGCCGAACTGATCGCGGGGTCAGGCACCGTGGCGCAGCGCGAGCAGTGGCTGCCGGGTATCGCCAGCGGCGCGGTGCTGCCCTGCGCGGTGTTTACCGAGCCCGACACCGGGTCGGACCTGGCACACCTTCGGACCCGCGCGGTACGCGCGCCGGATGGCAGTTGGCGGGTGAGCGGCGCCAAGACCTGGTCCACGCATGGCGCGCGCAGCGATCTCATGACACTGCTCGCGCGCACCAACCCGGACGAGCCGGGTCACGACGGCCTGTCCATGCTGCTCGCGCCCAAGCCGCGCGGCCGTGACGACCACCCCTTTCCCGCGCCCGGCATGCGGGGCGGCGAAATCGAGGTGCTGGGCTATCGCGGCATGAAGGAATACGAGATTGCCTTCGAAAACTTTGCGGTGCCTGAGGCGGGGCTGCTCGGCGGCGTCGAGGGCCTCGGGTTTCGTCAGCTCATGAAGACCTTCGAGAGCGCGCGCATTCAGACGGCGGCACGCGCGTTGGGTGTGGCCTGGGACGCGCTCGATGTGGCGCGCCGCTATGCGCGCGAGCGCAGGCAATTCGGCCGCGCGATTGGCGATTTTCCGCGCGTGCACGACAAGCTCTCGATGATGCTGGTCGAGACCGTGGTCGCGCGTGAGCTCACCTACTTTGCCGCCCGCGCCCGCGACACTGGCAAGCGCTGCGATCTGGAGGCCGGCATGGCCAAGCTGCTGGGCGCGCGGGTGGCCTGGTCAAACGCCGACAGTGGTCTGCAGATTCACGGCGGCAACGGCTATGCGCTCGAATATGAAATCAGCCGCATCTTCTGCGATGCGCGCATTCTCAACATCTTCGAGGGCGCCGGCGAGATTCAGGCGCAGGTGATCGGCCGGCGTCTGCTCGACTGAGGCGGTTCGCCCGCGCCCGATCTCAGCCCGAGCGGCCCGATCGGGATCAAGCCGAGTCGGCCCGGGTCGGGCCTCGATGTCGGTCGCTGCAAGACGGGCGCTGGCGTGACGGGCTTCGGCAGCGCTTGCCGCGCGGGCTACCTGATCGAGCAGACCTCGTCGAAGTCAAAGCGCGGGCTTCGCGCGAGCCGCTTGGCCGGGTCGCCCTGACCGAGGTTGCAGAGGAAGTTGGTGCGGAATCGGCCGTCGGGGAAGAACTCGGCGTCGACCTTGGCCGCGTCAAATCCCGACATGGGGCCGCAGTCCAGGCCCACCGCGCGCGCGGCGAGAATGAAGTAGCCGCCCTGCAGCGTGCTGTTGCGAAAGGCGAACGTTTCCCGCCCGGTGCGTGCGGCATCGCTCTCGAACAAACCCTTGACCGCCGGATTGTGCGGGAACACTTTTGGCAGGTGCTCATGGAACATCGTGTCGTAGGCGATGAGGGCGACGACCGGCGCGGCCAGTGTCTTGTCGAGATTGCCCGGCGAGAGTGCCGCGCGCAGCCGCTCCTTGGCGGCGGTGCTGCGCAAGAAGATGAAGCGCGCCGGCTGCGCATTGAACGCGGTCGGGGCCATTTTCATGAGGTCAAAGGCCTGACGCAGTTGCGCGTCGGTGACCTCGCCGGGCAGCCAGCCGTTGGCGGTGCGGGCGTTGTTGAACAGGGTGTCGAGAGCCTGGCTGTCGATCATGTCGGGGTCTTCCTGAGAATTGTCATGGGTTCGGCGGATGCGTGCGCGCATCCGCCGGGGCGCTGCAGGGCGGGTGCCGCGTCAGGCCTGGGGAATGGGGGTCGACTGCCAGGACACGAGCTTCCAGGCGCCGGCGCGACGCGCCCACACCTGCAGGTAGCGGCTGTTGACCACCTTGTCGCTGCCCTTGACCTTGACGTTGATGCGGATGTCGCCATCGACCAGCACGATGTCGCCCATCACCCGGTGGGCGCGGCGCAGCGAGGTGAGCGCGCTGTAGACATAGAAGCCCTCGGCCATTTTCTTGAGGTAGAGCGTCTTGTCTTCGGCCGTGGCCGACGAGTGCACGTAGAGCAGATCGTCGCCCAGCATGTCGGCGAGCGCCGTGAAGTCACGCTCGATCACCGCCTTGCAGCGGCGGGCTTCGACGGCTTCGATTTCTGCGATGACAGCCTGATCACTCATGAGAGTTCCTTTTTTGATGTCGAGTGTTCGGTAAATGAATCTTCAGACGCGTTCGACCAGCAGCGCGATGCCCTGGCCGACGCCGATGCACATCGTGGCGATACCGTAGCGCCCGCCGGTCTTGTGCAACTGGTTGATGG
>CAIVPX010000094.1 GCA_903907905.1 uncultured bacterium
CTATCGCAACTTCAGGCTAACCCAGACGATTTTTTACCGCTTCGGCCTGCTTCGCCCGTCTCGCCTCCCCTTCGGCCTTCAGTGCCTCCCGGTTGCTCTCATCCACCCGCGCATACACCGCGCGCCAGGCGTCGTCGTCGCCCCAGCGATAGGGGGTTTGCACGGTGGTGCGCGGCAGGCGCGCGGTCTCGAGCAAATCAAGCGCATGGCCGAGCGTGGCCTGTTGCATGGCCGCGTCCCAGGGCTTGCCCACCGGGTTGCCCAGCGGAAAGTCATTGAAGATGAACCGCGCCACGCCGCACTCTTCCACGATGTCGCGCGCCGAACCAATCACCACGGTGGGAATGCCGTTCGCTTCCAGATGCCGACTGACCAGACTCACGGTCTGGTGACAGACGGGTCAGAGCGCGACCAGCACCACCGCATCGACCGCATCCTCGCGACACATCGCGAGAATGGCCGGTGCGTCTTCGCGTTCGGTGCGGCCTTGCGAATACTCGGTGGGCACCCCGTAGTAGCGCGGCCCCATGCTGCCGATGCGCCCGGCCTGCACCGCCGCTTTCAGTTGCTTGAGCGGCAGAAACGACTCCACATCATTGGTGTGGGTGGTTTCCTTGTCCCAGGCGAGGTTCTCGGTAAAGAGTTTCTCGGGCGGCTGCGAGGCATCACCTGCCCACACGCCATGGCGCTCAAAGGGCTTGAGCTTTTTGGCGGGGTCGTCCTGCCAGGGGCTGGCCGTGGTGATCAGCGCGACGCGGCTTTGGGCGAGCGGCTTGGCGAGTGTCGCAAAGGGCGCGTCGTCGTGGTGGGACCAGGCATAGGGCCTGGGATAGCCGAGCGCTGCGTAATACTCGCGCGTGCGGTCGATGTAGCTCACCGGGGAGCGGTGGGTGCGTGTGGCCATGGCCTCCTCGTGCTGAGTGCGGGTCGCTGAACGCAGGGCAGCGGTTATGCTCGGTGCTGACAAGGTCTGATCGCATGACATGCGCAGTGCGTGAATCGCAAGGCGCATCAATCGCTCAGACTGCAAGCACCCACGCAGTATGCGCCGCCAGAGCGCCGCCTGCCACCGGAGACCGCCTCATGCCTTTTCGTAAATTGCTGATCGCCAACCGCGGCGAGATCGCCATTCGTATCGCCCGTGCCGCGGCCGAACTCGGCATTCCCACCGTGGCCATCCACTCGGTTGACGACGCTGCCTCACTGCATGTGCGTCAGGCCGATGAGGCTGTGGCGCTGCCGGGTTCGGGCGCGCGGGCCTATCTCGACATCGCGGCGGTGGTGGCGGTCGCGGTACAAACCGGCTGCGATGCCCTGCATCCAGGCTACGGATTTCTCAGCGAAAACCCTGATCTTGCGCAGGCTTGCGCCGATGCGGGCATCACCTTCGTGGGCCCGGGCGTGCAGGCGCTCAACACCTTTGGCGACAAGGTGCTGGCCAAGGCCCTGGCCGCACAGTGCGAGGTGCCGCTCATTCAGGGCAGCAACGGCCCGGTGAATGCCGAGCAGGCACGCGCATTTATGGTGTCGCTACAGTCGCTGCATTCGATGCCGTCCATGCAATCTTCGCAGGTGCTCGGCACCGAGCCCGCCATCATGATCAAGGCGGTGGCCGGCGGCGGCGGTCGGGGCATGCGCGCTGTGCATCGCCTGGAGGAGCTTGAAGAGGCGCATGCCCGCTGCCGTTCTGAGGCGCTGGCCGCGTTTGGCCGCGCAGAGGTGTATGTGGAGCGGCTGATCGCGCAGGCCCGGCACATCGAGGTGCAGGTGCTGGCCAAGGCCCTGGCCGCACA
>CAIVPX010000095.1 GCA_903907905.1 uncultured bacterium
CGACCCCAGGTGTTGACTGGGTCGGTTGTGCCGAGGCGGTCGTGGGTTTGGCAGCTTGGACAGGCTGGGCCGCAGCGGTCGTGGGTTTGGCAGCTTGGATGGGCTGGGCCGAGGCGGTCGTGGGTTTGGCAGCTTGGATGGGCTGGGCCGAGGCGGTCACGGGTTTAGCGGGCTGGGCCGTCGCGACCGGCGCTTGGGCCGGGGCCGCACCTGAGATCGCACCTGAGGCCGCACCTGAGGCCGCACCTGAGGCCGCACCTGAGGCCGCACCTGAGGCCGCACCTGAGGCCGCACTGGCGGGCGGTGGCGTTCGTGGTGCGGGCGCTTCGACCACCGACCGCTGGCCCGATTCGGTGATGAGGATGGTGTGCGTGCCGGCCGGGCGAACCACCAGCCTCGAGCCTTTAGCGGGTTCGCCGGCCAGACCCGGGTTCAGGGTCCGGATCTGGGCGACGCTCAGGCGATAGCGCCGGGCAATCCCCTGCAGGGTTTCGCCCGGGGCCACCTGGTGCCAGGCGGCGCTTTGCTCGACCTGTTCGTAAATGCGCGGCCCCTGAAAGTCTTCGACCTTGCGTTCATCGTCGACCGAGTGCTGGGGGATGAGCAACCGGGTGCCGGCCAGAATTCGGCTGTTGGCTCGCAGCCCGTTGGCGCGTCGCAGTTCTGCCCCGGTGATGCCGCTACGAGTAGCGACCGCGTCGAGCGACTCGCCTGGCTTGAGGGTATAGGGCTGCCAGGTGGCGAACGCTCGATTGGCCGAGGCGTGGCGCTCGACGGCTTCCAGGAAGGTATCGAGTCGGTCTGCCGGCAGCTTGATCTCGTTGTTACGGCTCGCGGTAATGACGGGGCGGTTATGAGCCGGGTTGAGTTCGAGGAATTCTTCCACGCTCATGCCCGCGAACTGGGCCGCCAGTTTCAGGTCGATGGGGCGGCTTTTTTCGATGGTGACGAAGTATGGCCGGTTGGGGAGTTCGGGCAGGGCGAGTCCGAGCACATCGGTTCGCATCAGGATGTTCTTGAGCGCGATGAGCTTGGGCACGTAATGCCGGGTCTCGTTGGGCATGTTGAGAGACAGGTAATCGGTCGGTAGATTGCGTGCCTTGTTCAGCTTGATGGCACGTGCCACGGCACCCTCGCCCCAGTTGTAGGACGCCAGGGCCAGAAACCAGTCGTTGCCGTGCATTTCGTAGATTTTCTGCAGGTAGTCGAGCGCCGCCTGGGTGGACTTGACCACATCGCGCCGGTTGTCGACCCACCAGTCCTGCTGCAGGTTGTAGGCCCGACCGGTCGAGGGAATGAACTGCCACAGTCCGGAGGCCTGGGCGGTGGACAGCGCCGTGGGGTTCATGGCGCTCTCGACGAAGGGCAGCAAGGCCAGTTCGGTCGGCATCTTGCGCTTTTCGAGTTCCTCGACGATGTGAAACAGGTAGCGTCCGCCGCGCTGCATCATGCGCTGCAGGTAGTCCGGGCGTTCGAGGTAGAAGCGCTCTTTCTCGGCCACCAACCGGGTGTTGAGTTCGGGCATCGCAAAGCCAGCCCGAATCCGATCCCAGAGATTGTCGAAAACGCGGCCGCCCAGCATCTCGGCGCCCTGGCCTCGAAGGGCGTCGTCATCGTCGATGACCATGTCGAGTCGTGCGAGGGCGTCTGCCCGCTGCTGGGCCCGAATGGCCGCCTCGCGATCCGGGTTAGGCACGGGGCGGGCAGGGATCGCCGCAGGTTCGGGCGCCACTGCGATCGGTTCGCTGATTTCGTCGCCGGCCAATGTGGCGCACCCCGCCAGCCAGGCGCATACCAGCAGGGCTGCGCAGCGACGTGGGTGGATGCGGGGTGAGGGCGCCGCACAACAAGGGGCGACGGCGGCCGGTTTGGGGGCGATCAGACGCAATCCGGGGTCCTGGCGCGCCGTCCGGCGCAAGCGTTACAACCGGCGGAATGTAGGAGTTTCCCGGATTTCGGTCAAGCCGGAGCGAATTTTTCAGTTCGCCGGGTGCGCAGTCCGGTCGGCGTGTCCGGCGAGGCTAGCGCGGGCGGACAACTCGGCGCACAGAGGAGAAAAGCCCTTATTTGAAGACGTTTTTCCACTCGCGCAAGGCGGTGAAGGCGTCAACCCGATCCCGGGGAGGCCGATCAAGGCGCTCGGTCAGGCTGCGCACAATACCCGGCTCACCGACCCTGAGGAAGGGGTTGCTGGCGCGCTCGATCGCGATCGTGCTGGGAACAGTGGCCCACGAGTCTTGCCGCATCTGCACGCACTCGGCCAGGCGCTGCTCGACCTCGACCGAGTCGGGCTCGGCAGCCTGCGCAAAGCGCAGATTCGAATGGGTGTACTCGTGGGCGCAGTAGACCAGCGTGTCGGCCGCCAGGGCGGCCAGGCTGTCGAGCGATTGCAGCATTTGCGCCGGTGTGCCCTCGAACACGCGCCCGCACCCCCCTGCAAAAAGGGTATCACCGCAGAACAGCAGGGGGCGGGGGTCGTCCCCCAGTCGATCAAACAGGTAGGCGACATGACCGCGCGTGTGCCCGGGCACCGCGAGGGTGAGTGCGTTTGCGCCACCCAGGCCGGGGTCGACCCGATCGCCACCCGCCACCGCCTGGCTTACGCCGGGGATGGCCTCGATCGCGGGTCCGTAGACCGCGGCCCCGGTGCGTTCGATCAGGTCGGCCACGCCGCCCGCGTGATCGGCGTGATGGTGTGTCAGTAGAATGGCTGTCAGTTGCAGTCCGTCCTGACTGAGGGCGTCCAGCACCGGCGCCGAGTCTCCCGGGTCGACGACCACCGCCTGCCGGCCCTGCGGCGAGCGCAGCAGCCAGAAGTAATTGTCGGTAAACGCCGGAATCAGCCTGACCAGAGGGTGAACGGGGGCCGCGAAACGCCAGGGGAATGTGGGTGTCATGAGCGTGGACGATCGTGAAGACGCCATTATAGGGACTGAATCCCTGAACGGCTGGGAGGCCTGGCTGGGCTCGCCCGCGGGACGCTACGTCCTGGACTGGGAACAGCATTGCTTTGACGAGGCCGTGGTTGACGTCTTTGGCTACAACGCCCTGCAATGCGGCACGCCCTTGCTCGACTGCCTGCGCAGCAACCGCATGCCCAACCGGGTTCGCGCCGAGGTCGGCCGAGCCGCGCTCGGACGGACGGGTGACGGGCCGGCGCTGCTGATCGATCAGTTTGAGGCGTTGCCCTTTGCCTCGCAGTCGGTCGATCTGGTGGTGCTGCCGCACGTGCTCGAATTCAGCGCGGACCCCTACCAGGTTCTGCGCGAGGTCGACCGGGTGTTGCGGCCCGAGGGGCGAGTCATCCTCTCGGGCTTCAATCCAGTCAGCCTGTGGGGGCTGCGCGAGACCTTCGGCCAGGCGGTCGGCCGCCCCTGGCTGCCCGACTCGGCTCGGCTGATCACCCTGCTTCGCCTGCGCGACTGGTTGAAGCTGCTCAGCTACGCGCCGGCCGATGCCGAGCACGGCTGCTTTCGTCCCGCGCTGGCCCGCCAGTCCTGGCTGGATCGTTTTGCCTTTCTGGAGCGCGCGGGGGATCGCTGGTGGCCCATTCTCGGCGCGGTCTATGTGGTTTCGGCGGTCAAACGGGTGCCGGGCATGACCTTGCAGGGTCCGGTCTGGCGATCGCGAGTCAGCCGACGCTCGGCCGCGGCACTGACCAGCCATCGTGATACATGTAGTCGCGAGTCAGCGGCAGCGGGCTTGGCGAAAGCGCCTGACCGGTCAGAGGTTTGAAGGCCAGCAGCTGGTACAGGTTGATCCAGCCCCTGGCAAACGCGTGCGCGCAGCCTGCCAGATACATGCGCCAGATACGTGCTCGCCGCTCGCCGGCCAGCGCCCGCATGGTGTCAAGTTTTGCTTCGAACGCGGCCGACCACTGCGCGAGGGTACGCGCGTAGTGCAGGCGCAGGGACTCGGCGTCGGCCAGTTCCAACCCGGCGGCCGACAGTTCGTGGATGGCGAGCGACACGTGCGGCAGCTCACCGTCCGGAAAAACGTATTGCTCGATGAATTCGCCGGCCCCCAAGCCCACCGAGCGACTGTCCGGGTCGCTTGAGGTGATGCCGTGGTTCAGGGCGATGCCGCCGGGCCGGAGCAGGGCGTGCACCCGGGCGAAATAGGCGCCCAGATTTTTCAGGCCGACATGCTCGAACATGCCGACCGAGGCGATACGGTCGAAGCCTTCGCGAGCGGCCAGGTCGCGGTAGTCCTCCAGCCGAATTTCCACGTGATCGGAAAGCCCCGCCTCCCGGACGCGCTGCCGAGCGAAATCGAACTGCTGGCGTGAAAGGGTGATGCCGACCACGTCAACGCCATGATGGCGCGCGGCGTGAATGGCCAGCGCCCCCCAGCCACAACCGATATCGAGCAGCCGCTGGCCTGGCGTGAGCGCGAGCTTGCGGCAGATGTGCTCGAGTTTTTGAGTCTGGGCAGTTGCCAGATCTTCGTGACCATTCCGGTAGTAGGCGCAGGAATAGACCAGTTTCGGGTCGAGAAATTGTGCGTAGAACTCATTGGAGACGTCGTAGTGATAGGCAATCGCCTCACGATCACTGTGGCGCGTATGTCGGGCGATCCAGTTGGGCAGACTGCCCAGGGACGAGGTACCTGGAGCGGTGCGGGCGAGTTGCTCGGCCAGCATGATCGCCTCATCAACGGGACCCTCGACATCAATGAGCCCCTCCACATAAGCCCGCCCCAGTGCGTGCAGACTAGGGTGCAGCAGCGGGGCGATGGCGCGTGGGGTTTTGAGATGCAGGGTGATCCTCGAAGACTCGCCCAACTGATGGCGCCCGCCGTCCCAGAGCGCCAACTCCAGGGGGATTGGTTGCCTCTGGCGGATCGCCTCGACGCGGCGCAGCAGGTGTTTTTCGAGCATCGGGTCGGGCTCCGGGCGCGTTGCACACTAGAATCCAGTCGTCTCGAGGCCATCTTGCGCCCGCTTTCAGGCTTACCCGAGGGGTTGTGTCAATGTCTGTTCAGGTCCAGATCTACACCGATGGCGCATGCAAGGGCAATCCTGGGCCAGGCGGCTGGGGGGCGCTTTTGCGGTACGGCGATCACGAGCGCGAGCTGTTCGGCGGGGAGGCGCTCACGACCAATAACCGCATGGAACTTACAGCGGTCATCCGGGCGCTGGAGGCTTTGCGGCGGGAGGCGAGGGTGGTAGTTCACACCGACTCGCAGTATGTCCAGAAAGGCATCAGCGAGTGGTTGCCAGGCTGGAAGGCGCGCGGCTGGATCACCAGCGATCGCAAGCCGGTCAAGAACGCCGATTTGTGGCGCGAGCTCGACGGACTCGCGCGCCAGCATGAGATCGAATGGCGCTGGGTGCGTGGGCATGCGGGCCATCCCGAGAACGAGCGGGCCGACGCGCTCGCCAACCGGGGCGTTGCCGAACTGGCAAAAGGCGCCTGAGCCCGCTGGCGCCACTATGCTAGATTGAAGCGCTCCTGCGCGCTCCTCATGAAAAAATACTTCTATTACGGTTTGGCCATTGCGTGTCTGGGCGCATTGGGACTTTGGGCGTACCTGTTTGCGCGCGCACCGGTGGGGCCGGCCATCGAGATCGGCGCACCTCGGGGCGCGGCGCCCGCCACCGCATCGGCCGCACAGTCAGCCTCGGGGGCTGCGCCGAGCCGCCCGGCGGGCGCTGCGCCGTCCGCAGCGGGTGCCGCCGCGACTGGCCCGGCGGGGTCGTCAGGTGGGGGCGGGGTGCGCGCGCCCGTTGGGGTAGAGGTGGCGCAGGCCGTCACGGTGGCGCTCGCCGATGACGTATTTGCCGTGGGCAATCTGCGCGCCAACGAGTCGGTCATGATCCGCCCCGAAATTGCAGGCCGCATCGTCCGAATCGGGTTCGCCGAGGGGTCACTCATCCGCAAGGGCGAGATGATGGTCGAACTCGACCGCTCGGTGCTGTTGGCGCAGGCTGAGCAGGCGCGCGCCGAATTGCAGCTCTCCAAGGCTAATTTCGACCGCACCGCTGACCTTGCCGCGCGCAATTTCGTCAGTGAAAGCGCCAAGGACCAGGCGGCTGCCAATCTCAGCGTACAGGATGCCAAGCTTCGTCTCGCCGAGGCCCAACTCGGCAAGACGCAAATCTTTGCGCCCTTCTCCGGCGTGGTCGGCCTCAGAAATTTCAGCGTCGGCGATTACGTGCGCGAAGGCGCCGATCTGGTCGTACTCGAAGACGTCTCGCGCATGAAGGTCGATCTGCGACTGCCCGAGCGTTTTCTCGGCGAATTGCAGCGTGGCCAGGTCATCGACGTACGCTTCGATGCATTTCCTAACCGCGGATTTCGTGCGGTACTGGACGCACTGGATGCCCAGGTGTCAGCCGATGGGCGTGCCCTGATCGCCCGTGGATCCCTCGATAACACCGAAGCCGTGCTCCGATCGGGCATGTTTGCCCGTGCCCGGATCGTTCTCAAGGAGAAACCCGAGTCAGTGGTGGTGCCCGAGGAGGCCATCAATCCGGCAGGCGCCGACCTTTTTGTCTATCGCGTCATCGACGGCAAAGCGGTACGGACCAAGGTCGTGGGCGGGAGTCGTCGAGACGGCAAGGTCGAGATCCTTCAAGGGCTGAGCGCCGGCGATGTGGTGATCACGGCGGGGCAACTCAAGATTCAGCGTGACGGGACCGAGGTCAGGGTGCAGGGCGCGCCCGTTTCGCGCCCTGCCAGCCAGGAGCGCGGGCGGTGAGAATTTCCGAGATCTGCATCCGACGGCCGGTGTTTGCGACCGTGCTGTCGCTCATTGTCATGCTGATCGGCGTCGTAAGTTTCGATCGCCTGAGCGTTCGCGAATATCCCAAGATCGATGAGCCGGTAGTCACGGTCACCACGGTGTATCGGGGGGCCTCCAGCGAGATCGTCGAGTCGGCGGTCACCAAGCCCCTCGAGGACTCCATTGCCGGTATTGACGGCATCGAGGTCATCACCTCCATTTCGAGACCTGAACGCAGTCAGATCACGGTGCGATTCCGGCTTGACCGCGAACCCGACGGCGCGGCGGCCGATGTCCGCGACCGAACCTCACGCGTCCGGCAAAAGCTGCCCATCGGCGTGGATGAGCCGGTCATCGCCAAAGTCGAGGCGGACGCCACCCCCATCATTCACGTGGCGCTGTCCAGTCCGGGCATGTCGCAGATGGACGTCTCCGACGTGGCCAACCGTATCCTCAAGCCCAGGCTGCAAACGCTACCCGGGGCGGCCGATGTGCGGATCTGGGGCGAGCGGCAGTATTCGATGCGCGTCTGGCTGGATCGCGAGCGACTGGCCGGCTACAGGCTGACAGTGCAAGACGTCGAGGACGCGCTGCGCCGGCAGAATATCGATGTACCCTCCGGGCGCATCGAGAGCCAGCAGCGCGAGTTCACGGTCATGTCGCAGACCGATCTGCGGCGGGCGCACGAGTTCGACGATATCGTGATTCGAAACGTGGCCGGTTATCCGGTGCGTCTGCGTGACGTCGGCCGCTCCGAGATCGCGCCGCTCGATGAACGCACCAGCGTTCGCTTCAACGGCAATCCAGCAGTGTCGGTGGGCCTGATCAAACAGGCGACCGCCAACCCGCTGGTTCTGGCCAAGGCCTTGCGAGCCGAGTTGCCACGTCTTCGCAGCGAGTTGCCGCCCGGCTTCGAGCTCAACATCGCCAACGACTCGACCGTCTTCATTGATCGGTCTATCGAATCGGTCTATCGCACCATCGCCGAGGCCGCAGCGCTGGTGGCGCTTGTCATCTTCCTGTTCCTGCGCACCGTTCGGGCATCCGTCATTCCGCTGGTCACCATTCCCGTGTGCCTGCTGGGCGCTTTCGCGGTGATGTACGCGGCAGGCTTTTCAATCAATACGCTCACGCTGTTGTCGATGGTGCTGGCCATCGGGCTGGTGGTCGACGATGCGATCGTCGTGCTGGAAAATATCTACCGTCACATCGAAGGTGGCATGGAGCCGGTGGCTGCGGCCTTTCGCGGCATCCAGGAGGTGGGCTTTGCCGTGGTGGCGATGACGCTCACGCTGGCGGCGGTGTATGCGCCCATGGCCTTCATCACGGGGCGAACGGGGCGCCTGTTTATCGAATTCGCCCTGACGCTTGCCGGCACTGTGCTGGTGTCGGGCTTCGTCGCGCTCACGCTGTCTCCCATGATGTGCGCGCAGTTGTTGCGTCACGATCCGAATCCGGGCTGGTTTAATCGCAGTATCGAGCGGTTGCTGGTGGCCATGACCGATGTCTACCGGTGGCTGGTCAGCGGGCTGCTGCGCTGGGGGCTCTGGTGGCGCTGGGCGCTGACGCTGGCGCTGTTTGTGGCGGTCGCGCTTGCCTTGAACCATCTCTGGCTCACGACCAAGAAGGAACTCTCCCCCATCGAAGACCGGGGCGTGATTCTGGCCATCTTTTCGGGTCCGGAAGGCGCGTCGGTGGGTTACACCGCGCGGTATGCGCGAACCATCGAGTCGCTCGCGCCGCAGTTTCCCGAAGCCGACCGCATCTTCGTCGTAGCCGGCCAGCCCACGGCGACCCAGGGCACCGTGTTCTTGCGCACCGTTGACTGGTCCGCGCGCGAGCGTTCGGTGCAGGCCATGATCCGAGAACTTCAGCCCAAGCTACTCAGCATCCCCGGGGTCACGGCCTTTGCCGTGGCACCGCCGTCGCTGGGGCAGAGCCAGCGCGAGCGTCCGATCAATTTTGTCATTCTCAGCACCGAGTCCTACGAGAACATTCAGGCCACTGTTCAGCCCATGATCGCCGAACTGCAGCGCTGGCCTGGTACCACCGGAGTCGACTCCGACCTGCGGCTCAACAAGCCTGAGCTCAAGGTGAGCATCGACCGTGACCGTGCGTTCGATGCGGGGGTTCAGGTGGAGGCGGTGGCGCGAACCCTTGAAACCTTCCTGGGCGGTCGTCAGGTCACGCGCTTCAAGCGCGGCAGCGAGCAATACGACGTGATCGTGCAACTCGAGGCGACCAACCGCAATTCGCCGCAGGACATCTCCAATATGTTTGTCCGCGGCCGTAATGACGCGATGGTGCCGCTGTCCAGCCTGGTCACGGTGACCGAGACCGTGGCGGCCCGCGAACTCAATCACTTCGGCCAGCGACGTGCAGTCACGATCACCGCCAACCTGGCGCCCGGCACCTCACTCGGCGAGGCGCTCGAGTTCTTTGATGACGCGGCCCGACGCCACCTCAAACCCGGCTACGCGGTCGACTACAACGGCCAGACGCGCGAGTTCAGGCAATCGTCGTCCACGCTCCTGGTCACCTTCCTGCTGGCCCTGGCCTTCATTTATCTGGTGCTGGCCGCGCAGTTCGAAAGTTTTGTCGACCCACTCATCATCATCCTCACGGTGCCCCTCTCCATGGCCGGCGCCTTGTGGCTGTTGCAGACCGGCGGTGGCACCCTCAACGTCTATAGCCAGATTGGCCTGATCACGCTGGTGGGGCTCATCACCAAGCACGGCATTCTCATCGTTGAGTTCGCCAATCAATTGCGCGACCAGGGCAAACCGCTCATCGAGGCCACCATCGAGTCGGCAAGCCTGCGGCTTCGCCCCATCCTCATGACGACCGGTGCCATGGTGCTGGGTGCGGTGCCCCTGGCCTATGCCACGGGCGCCGGCGCCGAGAGCCGGACCCAGATTGGTCTGGTGATCGTGGGTGGGCTCACCTTCGGTACCGTTCTCACCTTGTTCGTAGTGCCGGTGGTTTACACCCTTCTCGCGCGTCGCCGTTCTGTTGCGCCGGCGGCGAGCCAAGACGCTGTGCATACCCCGCATTCCACAGCGGCGCACTGAACGCCCGGGCGCACGCCTGCTTCACTTCATCAGGAGCCTGTTCGATGTCGCTTCGTCAAGTCGTGCTCGATACTGAAACCACGGGTTTGAGCGCCGAGGAGGGGCATCGCATCATCGAGATCGGTTGCGTCGAACTCGTCGACCGCAGGCCCAGCGGGCGAACCCTTCACCTGTACCTCAACCCTGAGCGTGACATTGATGAAGGGGCCCTCGCGGTCCACGGCCTGAGCCTTGAGCGGCTGCGCGACGAGCCGTTGTTTGCCCAGGTGGCGCAACGCCTGATCGATTTCGTCGCGGGGGCCGAGGTGCTCATTCACAACGCGCCGTTCGATCTGAGCTTTCTGGATGCCGAACTCGGCCGCCTCGGCATGCGCGCCTTTCGCGACTGGACCCTCGTCGTGCTCGATACGCTGGCCCTGGCCCGCGAAATGCACCCTGGACGTCGCAACTCGCTTGATGCCCTGTGCGAGCGCTACAGCATCTCCAATGCCCACCGCACGCTGCACGGGGCGCTGCTCGATGCCCAGTTGCTTGCCGATGTTTACCTGGCGATGACGCGTGGCCAGAACAGTCTCGAGATCGCCCTGGCCCAGCCCGAGCCGGGCCAGCGGGGCGGGCCATCGGTCGGAGCCGACTGGCCTCCGGTCGGGCTGCAGGTACGGGTGGCCGACGCCGAAGAGCGGGCCGCGCACGAGGCGGCGCTTGCCGCGATCGCGCGCGAATCGAAAAAGCCCGCGCTCTGGACCGAGCTCGCGCAGCCTGCAGCGGGCTGATTGGTCTAAACTCGCGGCTTGAAAATCAGTCCAGGTCGTCCATGAAAGAACATCGAAGCGCGCGCAATCGCGAGCGCAAGTCGCATCTGTCGCCCGACGCGGAGCGCCTGGTGGCGGCCGCGCTGGGCCTGGCCAACGCGGGCAGCCGGGTCGAAGACCGGTTCTGGGAAGCCCAGCTCAGCGTCCGGCTGGACAAGATGCTCGACGGGGGCCACGCGCAACCGGTGCATGACGCACTCGATCGCCTGCACCAGACCGATAGCGAGGCCTATGGCGCGCTGATCGAGGCCGTGGAGGAAAGCGCCGAAACGGTTTCGTTCGAGCATGAGGGGCAGCGTTGGGAGGCCTTGCTGCTCGCGGCACCCCTGATCGTCTGGACGCGTTTTCGAATTCCGTCGGGACCCATCTCGACCGACCTGGCCCAGGCGCTGCTTGCGCACTGGCAGGCGCACACGCTGTCGCGCTCGGCGCGGCTTCGCATCGTACCCATGCTCTACAGCGTCGATCAGTTACCCAGGGAACACGTCGAACTCAGGCGCTTCACGCGCAGGTTGGCGGCGTCCATCGCGAGCGGTGCCAATCCTCGACTCGACCTCAAATCGCTGCCTGAAACCGCCGACATGCTGGCCGATACCCGCTTCATTCTCGGCGTGGCGGCCGCGCCGGCGGGGCAACCGTTGTTTCGCTGGCAGGAGCTCGACGCGACCGACCACGCCAGTCGCGTGCAGTGCCTCGAGCAATGGGTCGCTCAGGCCCGTCCCAGCCTTGAGCCGCTGCTCCCGGGCTGTGGTTTCGAGTGCCTGCTGCCCGACGCCTATCACCTGAACATGCGCGAGTCGGACCGGCGCGTTCGCCCCTACTCGATTCAGGCGGCGGTTCACTACCTCACGCACGCCTTCAATATCGAGCCTGCTGCACTCAAGGCCTCCATTGCCAGCTATGGACGTGAGCGGGTCGACGAATATCGCATCGGCATCTCCTCAGGCAGCGAGGACGAGGTGGCGTACGGCATCGTCTGGCCCCTGCTGGGCGCGGAGTCGGAGGGCGACGAGCCCTCTGCGCTCGAGCAGATCCGCGAATTGCTGCGCAGTCTGGGCGTGTCCGACATTCGGGTCTGGCCCGATCTGGCCGAGCCCGAGTTCTGTGAAGACTGCGGCGTGCCGCTGTACCCTAACGCCAAAGGTGATGCAGTGCACGCGGAAATGCCCGCGGACGTCGAACCCGATTCAAGCCACTTTCACTGAGCGGTTGCTGCGTCACGGCGCCTTCGGCGGGTCCTTGGCCATGGCTTGTCGCGCGGCCGCGATACCTTGCTCGAGGTAGGCGCCGAAAAAATCCGGTGACCCGTAGCCGACCAGGCGCTCGGCAAGCTCGCCTGCGGGCCCGAGGAACACTACGGTGGGGGCGAGGCGAATGCCGAGACGCTTGCCCAACTCTCGAGGGCTGCCTGTCCCTAGCCAGGGCGGATCGGGCAGGGCAGTGCGGTCAGCGTTGGCCGGCGTCTCGGGCCAGGCCCGCGGATCGAGCAGATCGAGTTCGAGCACCCACAGACCGAGTGCTTCCTGATTCGCCCGCAAGGGGGCGATGTGCTCTCGGCGCAAGGCATTGCACCAGGGGCAGCCGGGGAGCGAGAACATCACCACCAGGGGCTGACCCGCTGCCATGGCTCGGCGTGCCAGAGCCGCCAGGTCGGGCAGCGTCGAGCGGGTATGGGCGGACGCGTCGCCCGCCGCCTCGATCGGCAGAGCGGTGCCCCCGCTGCGCCGTGCTTGAGCCTGTGCGCCGCTCGGGGCGAGCGTCGCGCACAGGATCATGGACCACGCCAGAAACATCATCTTGTTGATCACGGTTCAGTTCCCGATCGCCGTAGCCTCGCCAGGATGGTTGGTGCGCGGAGGGCCGTTCTGCGCGCAGCGCCCGTCAACGTTCACCAAGTGCAGTGTAAGGCTTTCATTCTTAGGGCCCAGCCTGTCCGCGGGGGGTACGTTTTCAAGCGGGATGGGCCGGTTCGCCCGAGTTGATGCTACGTTGACAATATGCGTGGTAACGCATATTGTTTTACGGTATTAACAAATAATCCAAAAGACTTAAGCTATAAGTCCGCCTGACGAGCGGGTATTGAGCGATCCGCAAACGATCGGGGAGACATCTGGATGAGTGACCTGGATGAAGTGTTCGACGCGGCCTCACGTTATTTCGCCCTGCTGGCCGAACCGACGCGTCTGCGCATCCTGCACCGCATCTGTGAGGGTGAATGCACGGTCTCCGAGATCATCTCGGCCACGGGCGGTAGCCAGACCAATATCTCCAGACACCTCAATGCCATGTTCCGTGTCGGGGTACTCACGCGCAGGCGGGACCGAAATTTCACTTGGTATGGTGTGGCCGACCCCATGCTGACCGAGATTTGCCGTACGGTCTGTGTCCATTTGGCGTCGCGCGAGATCGTGCGGGGTGAGGTGCTGCCCTTTCAGGGCGATCTTGCCCCACCGCTTAGACGGGCGTCGCAGACGCTTCGGGGGCATTCATGAGCGAAGGGCTTCAACTTAGCGGCCGGATTCGTCCGGCCCCCGAGGTGCCCCGACCCGCCGGACGGCGGCGTTTTCTCGCTGGTGCGCTCGTTGCGGGTTCCAGTGCTTTGGCCGCGCGCCCATCGCCCGCAGCGTCGGGTGCCCCGAAGGAGGCGAGCGGAACGGACGCTCCGGGGGATCCCGCCATTCTCGACCTGCCAGCCCACACCCGGGGCCTGGGTCAACCGGTCGCTGCCCGTGCGTATGGTCAGCCATCCAGGTGGGAGCAGGCCCTGCAGCGTCGGGAGAGCCCCGGGCTCACCCGCGTGTCGGCGGCCTCGGTCAGCTTTGCGCCGTTGCAGGGCCTGTTCGGAATCATCACGCCCAACGGTCTTCACTTTGAACGCCATCATCAGGGCTGGTGGGAGATTGATCCCGCCCAACACCGGCTCATGATCAACGGACTGGTGAGGCAGGCGAAGGTGTTCACGATGGACGACCTGATGCGACTGCCCTCCGTGTCGCGCATCCACTTCATCGAGTGCGGCGCCAACACCGGCATGGAGTGGGGCAACGTGGCGGTGCCGACGGTGCAGTACTCGCATGGCATGTTGTCGTGCAGCGAGTACACCGGTGTGCTGCTGTCCACTTTGCTCGATCTATGCGGCGCTGACCCGGTGCATGGCAAGTTCGTGCTGGCCGAGGGGGCCGACGGATCTTCAATGACGCGCACGTTGCCGATCGATCAGGCACTCGACGATGTGATGGTGGCCTGGGCCATGAATGGCGAGATGCTGCGCCCGGAAAATGGCTATCCCCTGCGACTGGTGGTGCCGGGCGTGCAGGGGGTGTCCTGGGTCAAGTACTTGCGCCGGCTGGAAGTAGGCGATCAGCCTTGGCACACCAAGGATGAGACCCTGCACTACGTCGATCTCATGCCCGACGGACTGCACCGCCAGTACACGTCAATCCAGGAGGTGAAGTCGGTGATCACCACCCCCTCGGGCGGTCAGGTCATGCTCGACAAGGGGTACTACAACGTGAGCGGCCTGGCCTGGTCGGGCAGGGGACGAATCCGTCGGGTGGACGTGTCATTCGACGGCGGGCGCAACTGGCGTCAGGCGCGACTCGAAACCCCCGTATTGCCCAAGGCACTGACGCGTTTCAATGTCGATTGGGTGTGGGATGGCTCGCCGGCCGTTCTGCAAAGCCGGGCCACCGACGACACCGGTCATGTGCAGCCTCGCATCAACCAGTTGCGGGCGCTCAGGGGATCGCGCTCGATTTATCACAATAATTCGATTCAATCGTGGAAGGTCGCTGAAACGGGCGAGGTCTTCAATGCGCAGGTGTTCTGACCTCATGCGGGCCATCAGACCGTCGCTGCGGCGAATTCACGCCCTGGCCCTGAGTGCCCTCGTCGGCCTATCAGGTGTGCCCTGGGGCGAGGTGTGGGCTCAGGGGGGGCGCGCGCTGAACGCTCAGGTCGAGGGTGGCTCGGCGGCAGCCGGCACCTCCCCTCCCACAAAACCCTGGACAGCCATTGGCCGTCCCGCCACGCGCAGCGAGATTCGCGCCTGGGACATCGATGTGCGCCCCGATTTCAAGGGCTTGCCGGCAGGGGCCGGGTCGGTCGAATCGGGGCAGGACGTCTGGGAAGCCAAGTGCGCCTCCTGTCACGGTGTCTTTGGCGAATCAAACGAAGTGTTCACCCCCGTGGTGGGGGGAACGACCGCCGCCGACATCCAGAGCGGGCGGGTCGCTAACCTTCGGCGCAGCGACTTTCCACAGCGCACGACCCTGATGAAGCTCTCGCAACTCTCCACCTTGTGGGACTACATCAACCGGGCCATGCCCTGGAATGAGCCGAAGTCGCTCAAGACCGATGAGGTCTACTCGGTGGTGGCCTACATCCTGCATTTGGGCGATATCGTGCCCGCAGGCTTCGTCTTGAGCCAGGGCAACATCGCCGCGGTTCAGCAGCGCCTGCCCAACCGCGGTGGCATGGTTCGGTTCGAAGGCATGGCAGCCGTGTCGGGCAAGCCCGATGTGCAGGGCGAGGCCTGCATGCGTGACTGCGCGACCGAGCCGGCCCTGCGCTCCATCCTGCCCGATTTCGCGCGCAATGCGCATGGCAATCTTGCCGAGCAGAGCAGGCCCCTGGGACCCGTACGGGGCGTGGATACCACGATACCTGCGCTGCGTGAACCGCTGTCGCCGCAGGCGGTCGCAGCCCTGCGAGGGGCTTTTGTGTCGCCGCAAGCGGCGCGCACGCCGGCAGTGCTGGCTCGCGAGTCGAATTGCCTCGCCTGCCACGCGCCGGGCACCCGGCTGATCGGTCCTGCCTTCAGCGAGATCGCCGCCCGGTATCGTGGCGACAGCGCAGCGGCGGATCAGTTGGCGCGCCGCATTCGGGAGGGCGCGCAGGGGGTATGGGGGCCGACGCCCATGCCGGCCCATTCCACCCTCGCCGACGATGACATTCGCACGCTGGTGCGATGGATTCTCTCGGGCGAGTCATAATTCGAAGTTCGGTTACCGTTCGCAGGACTCTTTTTCTGTCAGGAGTACGTTCCATGAATCGCAAGCGTCGTTCCTCGCTTCAGATCGCTGCCGGCTCAGGTCTATATGGCGCGTTGGTGGCGATCGGCCTGCTGCGCCCAGGACAGGTGTTCGCGCAGAGCCTCGAGCAGGCCTTCAAGACCCAGGGCATCGTCGAGACCATGAAGGCGCTGGGCGCCGCCGGTGCTGCGGAGTCGAAAGACATTGCCATCAATGCCCCCGACATTGCCGAGAACGGCGCGGTGGTACCTGTCGGCATCCGCAGTCGCATCCCCAACACCCAGATGATGGCGCTGCTGGTGGAGAAAAACCCCAATGCGCTGGCGGGTGCTTACGACATCCTCGAAGGGCTCGAGGCCGACGTCAACATGCGCATCAAGATGGGGCAAACCTCTGATGTCTTTGCCATCGTCAAGGCCGACGGCAAGTTCTTCATGGCCCGCAAGGAAATCAAGGTCACGCTGGGGGGCTGCGGCGGCTGAGCGCCCCGTACCTCCCCATCCGGAACTATTCAGGAGCAAGACATGGCAGATCCAATGAAAATCCGCGCGGTGGTCCGTGAGGGCGTGGCCGATGTGCGGGTGCTGATGGCCCATGAGATGGAGACCGGTCAGCGCAAGGACTCGGCCGGCAATCTGGTGCCGGCATGGTTCATTTCCGAAGTCAGTGCAACCCTCAACGGCAAGCCCGTCATGAAGGCGTGGTGGGGACCGGCGGTCTCCAAGAACCCCTACCTGCAGTTCAAGGTGAAGGGTGCCAAGGCGGGTGACAGAGTGGCGGTGAGCTGGGTCGACAACAAGGGCGACAAGCGCACCGATGAGGCCACGGTCAGCTGATCTGTTTGTTGCGGAGCCGACGACCGCCCGAGGGGGCGGCAGTTCGTCAAACCGAGTGCCGCCGGGATCGCGGTGCCAGCGAAAACAATAACGGGGGAGAAGGCGATGATTCGATCCGTGTACCGAATCTGGTTTGCGCGGGTGCTCAGACCGCTATTTGTCTACGGTGTCGGGGTAATCCTGGGAGGCGCGGCTCAGGCCCAGAGCAATACCCAGGCCGAGCTCGAGAAATACCGGCAAATGCTGGGCGATGGCAACCCGGCCGAATTGCTGGTGATGCGCGGAGAAGAGCTCTGGAAAACCGCCCGAGGCCCACGCAAAGCCAGCCTTGAGGGCTGTGATCTTGGCAAGGGCCCCGGTGTGGTCCGGGGTAGCTACGCCGAACTGCCGCGCTGGTTTGCCGACACCGATGCCGTGATGGACGCCGAGGCGCGAATCGTCCATTGCATCGTCACCCTGCAGGGGCTTGACCGGACCGAGGTGGTGCGTCGGCCCTTCTCGGGCACGGGCCAGAAGCAAACCGAACTCGAGGCGCTGGTGGCCTTCGTGGTGGAAGAGTCGCGTGGCGTTTCGATCAATCTGCCGCAGTCGCATCCCAAGGAGCGTGCGGCCTTCCAACGCGGAGAGAAGATCTTTTTCTTTCGCGGCGGACCCTATGATTTTTCCTGCGCGTCCTGCCATGGCGAGGACGACAAGCGCATCCGCCTGCAGGATCTGCCCAATCTCCTCAAGACAGAGCCCGCCCAGCGGGCGTTTGCCACCTGGCCCGCATACCGGGTATCCCAGGGCGCCATGCGCACCATGCAGTGGCGCATCTACGATTGTTTCAGGCAGCAGCGCTTCCCCGAGCTTGAATACATCTCGCCCGCGTCCATCGATCTGATTACCTTCCTGGGGGTTCGCGCCCAGGGCGGCAAGATGGACTCTCCCGCGATCAAGCGCTGAGGAGGCGACGATCATGATGCTGAAGAAATGGCTGCCCCTCGCGCTCTGCTTCTTGCTCGCTGCATGTGCGGTGGTGCCCCCGCCCACCGAGGCTGAGGTGCTCGCGCAGATGAAGGCCTCCTTCAAGGCCGCCGGTATTGCGCAACTTGACCGGCTCGATCAGAACGCGCTGCAAAAACAGTGCTCGGCATATGCCACGCAAGCCATGCCGGCTGAGCTCAAGGCCTCACTTGAGAAAGCTGCGCTGGATGCCGTGCGCTATCCCGCCGATGGGCGATACCTGGGAAGTTGGCAGCAGGGTGAGCGCATCGCCCAGAGCGGGGTCGGGCTGCAGTTCTCCGATAACGCAAAAACCGTGAACGGTGGCAACTGTTATGCCTGCCACCAGTTGTCCAAGGAAGAAATCTCCTTCGGCAACATCGGTCCTTCGCTCTATCAGTACGGCAAATTACGCGGCAACACCGAGCCAGTGATGCGTTATACCTGGGCTCGCATCTGGAATGCCCACGCCTTCAATGCCTGCAACATCATGCCGCGCTTCGGCGCTGCCGGCATTCTCAGCGAGGCACAGATTCGCGACGTGATGGCGCTGCTGCTCGACCCGGCATCGCCCGTCAACCGTTGAGCATGGACCGCCGCGAATTCCTCCAGGTGGTCGCGGCGGGTGCTGCCGCCGGTATCAATCTTGAAGCGGCCGCCCAGATCGCCTCGGGTTCAGGATCGATCGCCCAGGGCGAGGCGCTCTACGACGTGCCGCGCTTTGGCAACGTCAGTCTGCTGCATTTCACCGATTGCCACGCGCAACTGTTGCCCGTCCATTTTCGTGAGCCCAGTGTCAACCTGGGAATTGCGGGGGCGCTGGGCAAGGCGCCGCATCTGGTGGGCGAGCACCTGCTCAAGGCCTACGGTCTTCGGCCTGGCTCGCCGGAGGCGCATGCCTTCACGCACCTCGATTTCGCCCGGGCGGCGGAAAGCTTCGGCAAGGTGGGCGGCTTTGCCCACCTGGCCACGCTGGTGAAGCGCTTGCGGGCATCGCGGCCTGGCGCCTTGCTGCTCGATGGCGGCGATACCTGGCAGGGTTCGGCCACGTCGCTCTGGACGCGCGGGCAGGACATGGTCGATGCCACCAAGCTTTTGGGCGTCGACATGATGGCCCCGCACTGGGAATTCACCTACGGTGCCGAGCGCGTGCAGCAGATCGTCGAAAACGACCTCAAGGGGCATATCGAGTTTCTGGCGCAAAACGTCCGGACCACCGACTTTGAAGACCCGGTCTTCAAGCCCTGGGCCCTGCGTCAGATCAATGGTGTACCCGTTGCGGTGATTGGCCAGGCCTTCCCGTACACCCCCATTGCCAACCCCCGCCATTTCGTGCCCGACTGGAGCTTCGGCATCCAGGATGAACTCATGCAGCAGCGGGTCGACGAGGCGCGCGCCAAAGGGGCGCAGGTGGTGGTGGTGCTGTCCCACAATGGCATGGACGTTGACCTGAAGATGGCGAGCCGGGTCACCGGGATCGACATCATCCTGGGTGGGCATACCCATGATGGCGTGCCGCAACCGGTGGTTGTGGCCAACGCGTCCGGCCGCACCCTGGTCACCAATGCCGGCTCGAATGGAAAATTTCTCGCTGTACTCGATCTCGAGGTGAAGTCGGGGCGGCTGGTCGACTACCGTTACCGTCTGCTGCCCGTGTTCTCCCGATTGCTGCCGGCTGATGCGCAGATGAGCGCACATATCGAGCGGGTGCGGGCGCCTTATGCCGCACGCCTGGCTGAGCCGCTCGCAGTGTCCGAGGGTTTGCTTTATCGCCGCGGCAATTTCAACGGATCCTTCGATCAGCTCATCCTCGATGCGCTGATCGAGGTCAAAGGGGCTCAGATTGCCTTCTCCCCGGGCTTTCGCTGGGGTACCTCGGTATTGCCCGGTCAGACCATCACGCGCGAGCATCTGATGGATCAGACCGCCATCACCTATCCGCAGGTCACGGTGAGCGACATGACGGGTGCCTTCATCAAGACCGTGCTCGAGGACGTGGCCGATAATCTGTTCAACCCTGACCCCTATTACCAGCAGGGCGGCGACATGGTCCGGGTGGGTGGGCTCGCCTGGGCGTGCACGCCGGGCGCCCGGGCGGGCTCACGCATCACCGACATGCGCCTGGGGGGCGTGCCGATCGAGGCCGACAAGACCTACAAGGTGGCTGGCTGGGCGCCAGTGGCCGAGGGGGCCCGGGGTGAGCCGGTCTGGGACGTGGTCGAGCAGTGGCTGATCGCGCGGCGACGGGTGGGTGTGGTCAGCCCGAATCAGCCCCGGCTGATTGGTGTGGACGGCAACCCCGGAATGGCGTCGTGAATCGACCCAGGCGACGCCAGACGCTCCGGGCGGCGGGCGTGCTGGGGCTCGGTGCGGTCATGATGCCGGCGATCGGTCTGGCGCAGTCAGGGGTCGGGAATTCCCAGCCAGCGGGCACCGGCCGGCCGCCCGAGCGACCGGCTCCTGCGCTGGGCAGCCTGATTGAAACACCGCGTACCACCCTTCTCGACGGCAGTGTTCGCGAGGCCGGTGCCTGGCGCGGCAAGCTGCTGGTGATCGAGTTGTGGGCCACCTGGTGCCCCTTTTGCCGCAAGCAGAATCCGCTGCTCGACCGCCTGCATCGCACCCAGGCGGCGCGCGGCCTCGAGGTGCTTGCCTTGTCCATCGATGAGCAGGCCGATGCGGTCAAACGCTATATCGCTGAAACCGGTTACGGTTTCTCGGTGGCCCGCTTCGACGCCGCGTGGGCGGCGACGCTGGGGCGCCCCAAGGGCTTGCCCATCATTTGGGTGGTGGGACGCGATTCCCGTCTGCTGCAGGTCGAGATTGGCGAATTGTTTCCCGAGGACATCGAATTGCTGGAGCGATGGCTATGAACCGACTGGATCGTTTTCGCACGCGTGGCGGGGTGGCGATCACCGCGCTGCTGTTGGGTATGGCTGCGCCGCAGGCGCAGTCGGCCGATGCGGTGTTCACGACCCGTAGTCTCACGGTCGACACAGCCTTGCGGGCTGCGCAGGCGGCGCTTGAGTCCTGTCGTAAGGCAGGGTTTCAGGTGGGTGTGGCGGTCACTGACCGCAGCGGTGTCCTGCAGGTGTTTCTGCGCGATCGCTTTGCGGGCGCACACACGGTGGAGATTGCGGAGCGAAAGGCCTGGACGGCGGCATCCTTTCGCATGAGCACCTCGGCTCTGGCCACCGAGACGCAGGCCGGCAAGTCCATGAGCGGTCTGCGTGGTTCGACGCAGGTGATGGCGATCGGGGGCGGCTTGCCCATCGAGGCGGCGGGGTCGGTGCTGGCGGCGATCGGGGTGTCGGGGGCGCCAGGTGGTGAGGCCGACGACGCCTGTGCTCGCGCAGGCATTGACGCCATTCAGGTGGATATTGAGATGTAGCTTTGAGCTCGGGCCGGAGCCGGCCCGGTGCCCTCAAAGCGTCGAGCTCTCAGGTGCTTCGCCTGCAGGATCGGCGACGCGATTGGCCGCGGGCGATCCGGCGGTCGGCTGGTAGGCGCGCAGCGCCTCTGCAAGCCGCTTCCCCAGGCGTTCGCGCAAGGCCATCGGCGCCACCACCTCCACCTGCTCGCCATGGCGCAGGATGTCCATTTCAAGCTCTGACGAGTTGCCGTAGGGCACGCGCAGTTCGTAGCGTCCGTCGCCGAGCATGCGTGACTTCTGTCGGGGGTGCCAGATTTCGGCGCGCACCCAGCGCGCTGCCTGGGCCGAAAAGCGCAGCACCGCCCAGTGCACGTTGCGGCCTCGATAAATGCCATAGCCCTCGCCCAGGATCCGCTCGACCTCGTCGAGCGGCACCTCCTGGCTGGGTCGATCGAGCAGACGGACCTGCTCCATGGCATCGAGCGCGAAGACGCGCAGGGTGTCGCTGCGGTGGCACCAGGCGTCGAGGTACCAGGCGTTGCGGTAGTGCACCAGGCGCTGCGGGGACAGTTCACGCTGCTCGCGGACATTGCGCGAGCGCGTGAAATACATCATTTCGAGTCTGCGGCGTTCGACCAGGGCGTGTCCGACGAGCTCGAAGTTTTCCGGGGCTACCGGCCGCGTGAGCGCGCCCATGATGCGAACGCGGCGACGCAACTCGGCGGCGCTGCCGCTGGTCGATCCCAGCAGGCCGTCGAGCCGCTCGATCAGGGGCTGCACATGCGGCCCGAGCAGACCGCCCGTGTCGAGGTCCTGCAGCATCCGGTGCATGGTGAGCAGCGCCAGTACCTCCCGGTCATTGAACCAAAGCCCGGGGAGTTCATACTGGGGTCCTGCGCTGGGCGTGCTGAATCGATAGCCGCCCGCATCGCGGTCGAACACGATGGGCGCGTTGAGCCGGTCACGCAGAAACGCGAGGTCACGCTTGAGGGTGGCGCGCGACACTTCGAGCTCGCGCATCAGGTCGTCAAAGCGCACGACCCGTCGCTGATGGATGATCTGGTCGATTCGGTAGATGCGGTCGAGGGGGTTCATGGAACGAGATGCATGACGGCCTCCGGCCCCGGCGGCCGCGGGGTGCAGGCGGTAAACTCTGCCACATTCCTGACCGTCTGGCTGATCTACCGCGATTGGTCCGGTGTCTGCGCTTCTGGAGCCTGCCCCGATGCCTGCCCCGCCCCTGTTGTTCACGCCCTTGCAGATTCGCTCGCTCACGCTGCGAAACCGGCTGGTCGTGGCGCCCATGCACCAGTATTCGGCGGAGGAGGGCTTTGCTACCGATTGGCATCTGATGAATGTCGGCCGCTTCGCCGCGGGCGGGGCTGGCCTCGTGATCGTCGAGTCCACCAAGGTTGAGCGGCGAGGTTGCGGCACGGTGGGTGACCTGGGCATCTGGGATGACGCCTTTATTCCCGGACTCAAGCGTCTGGCCGACTTTCTCCACCAGTGCGGCGCGGCCGCCGGCATTCAGTTGGGTCACTCAGGGCGAAAGTCGCGGGTCTCGCGTCCCTGGGAGGGCGGTGATCCGCTCGAGCGCAGCCCCGCAGTCACCGACTGGGATGCCTGGCAGCCGGTGGCACCGAGCGCCTTGCCCGCTGAAGACGGCTGGCCGGTGCCGCATGCCCTGAGCTCGGCGGAAATCGTTGGGGTGATCGAGGCCTGGGCGAAGGCTGCGGCCCGTGCCGAGTGCGCCGGATTCGATGTGCTCGAGATTCATGGTGCGCACGGGTTTCTCATTCACGAGTTTCTGTCACCGCAGGCCAATCAGCGCAGCGACGCCTATGGTGGCTCCGAGCGTAATCGCATGCGCTTTGCGCTGGAGGTGGCTGAGGCGGTCAGAGCCCACTGGCCTGCGCACAAGCCGCTCTTCATGCGCCTGTCGGCAGAGGACGATGCCGGCTGGGGGCCCGAGCAGAGTGTCGCGCTGGCGCGCCTGCTCAAACCCATTGGGGTCGATGTCATCGATTGCAGCGCCGGAGGCATTCTTGCCAAACCGCCACGCATTCGGGTCGATTACGGCTACCAGGTGCCTTACGCCGCGCAGATTCGCGAGCAGGCCGGCGTGATGACCCTGGCGGTCGGGCTGATCGTGCACGCACACCAGGCCGAGCAGATCCTGCAGCAGGGCAGCGCCGACCTGGTCGCGCTGGCCCGCGAGCTGCTGTGGAATCCCAACTGGGCCCTCGACGCTGCCTGCAAACTGGGTGCCGGGTCGCCCTTCGAACTGCTTCCCCCGCCTTACCGGTACTGGCTGTCGCGCCGTGCCTCGGGGGCGCCGCATGTGCAGCCATCGACCTGGGGTGAGCCGGGGGCTTCGACCGGGGAGTCGAGGCCATGAGTGCACAGGCGGGTGAGGCGCCCCCCCCTCGCACCGCTCCGCTGCCCGCGCTGGCCGTCACGCTGACGGTGCAGGCGCTTGCGGCCTATTGCCTGGCCGTGCCGTCGGTGCTCGCGCCCGCAGTGGCCAGCGACTTCGGCATGCAGGCGCAGCATGTGGGCTGGCTGGTCAGCATTGCCTACTTTGCGGCCATGATGGGGGGCTTGTTGTGCGGCACCCTGTCGCGCCGCTATGGTCCGGTGCGCATGAGCCAGATCGCTTTGCTGGCGGGCGCGATTTCCATGTCGCTGTTTGCGTTTGCCAACCCCTGGGTGCTGCTCTTTTCGGCGCTGTTGCTCGGGGTGGGGTATGGCGTACCCAATCCCACTGCAGCCGATATTCTCAGCCGGCATGCGCCGCCGGCTCGCCGTGGGCTCTTTTTCTCGATCAAGCAGACCGGCGTGCCACTGGGGGTGGCGCTGACGGGTCTGCTGATGCCGATGCTGCTCGCCTTCATGCACTGGAAAAGCGCCGTCATCCTGATGTCGGGGGTGCTGCTGCTTGCCATGTTCGCCATCGGTCTGGCTCGGCGCACGCTGGATGCCGGGCGCGCCGGCGCGCCGCCTCCTGCGGGGGCAGGGTCCGGGGGGGCGGCATCCGGTGGGGCAGCAGGGCCGATGCCCTCGGCGGACAGCGGGGGCCAAGCGTCTGCCGCGCCCAGCCCCCGGCCGACGGTCGTCGCACTGTTTCGCTCGCACTTTCTGCTGCCGCTTCGCGGCGTGCTGAGCAATCGCAAGGTTCGAACGCTGGCGCTGGCCTCGCTCGCCTTCGCCTGTACCCAGGTGACCTACCTCAGCTTTCTGGTGTCCTTGCTCAAGCTCGAGCACGGCATGTCGCTTGCGCTGGCGGCGGGCCTGTTGTCGGCCTCGCAGCTCATGAGCGTGATGGCGCGTATCGGCTGGGGGTATGTGTCCGATCGCTGGGTCGACCCGGGTAAGGTGCTTGGTCTGCTGGGTCTGGGCATGGCGATCAGCATCCTGGTGCTCGGGCTGGTACCCGCTGACGCGCCCTGGCCCGTCATGCTGGCGATTGCGCTGGCCTGCGCGGCCACTGCCGTCGCCTGGAACGGCGTGTACTACGCGGACCTGGTCCGGCATGTGCCGCCAGCCGAGGTGGCCAGTGCGACCGGCGCGACGCAGTTCCTCACCTTTCTGGGCGGCATGAATGGCGCCGCGGGTTTCGCGGGCCTGGTGAGCCTCGCGGGCAACTACTCGATCGCGTTTGCGCTCACGGCCGCCTTGCCGGCACTCAGTGGCGTGGTGCTGCTTCGCGAGGCCCGCCGCGAGCGACTGGCGAGGCAGGGCTGAACGCCAGTGGCGTTGCCAGCACCTTCTTCTTGATTGATCGCCAAGGGTGCTCAGACAGGCGGCACTAGACCACGAGATCGTAGACGCCCCACTGGCTCGCGGACATGCCCAGCGACAATGCCCGCGAGCGAATGAAGTCATCGCTCAGGATCTGCGCTGGGTCGCCGCTTGCCGCCTGCCAGCTGCCATCGACATCGCCCTTCAGGATGGCGACCTGATTGGCCAGCGAGGCATCGGGCAGGGCGCCGTTGGCGGTCGTGATTCGATCAAGGGGCACTGACGATCGCGTCGTGGTGGTGATACCGGCGGACTCGTTCCAGTAGTCATTGCGTTCCGAGACGAACCACCAACCGGGGGCCGGTGCGCTTGCCTGCCCCACCGCCATCTTGAGGATCGCGCGCACGTCATCGGTGCTGACGACCCCGTTGCCATCGATGTCGGCCGCCATGAACTGATAGGTCGAGACGGGGAGGGGCTGCGCGGGGCCATCGGGGCCATCCGGGTCCGGGTTGGGGTTGCGGCCCATCGCGAGCTTGAGCGCGGCGAGCGCATCAGCGCTGGTGATGGCGTCGGCGCTGGCCGCTGCACTGCTCAGCACGACATGGCTTCTCCAGTGATAAACGAGCCCGGTGGTGGGCGTGGTGCCCGCCCCCGCGATCAGTTGATTGAGATCGAGTGCGACATCGGTGAACTCGAAGCGCTCGACCGACGCGACGCGCAACGTGGATCCGGTGACGTCGGGGCGTTCGATCAGGAGTCCGTCACCCTGCTGCTGCACCCGCCAGGCGCTGCGGGTGCCCGGCAGTACCAGCGTGTCAAGGCCGGCATCGCCTGCGATCGAGTCGCCATCTGCGGCTGCGATGAGCCGGTCGTTGCCGTCCCCGCCTTCGAGCGTGTCGACGCCTGCGCCGCCTTCGAGGGTGTCCGCGTCGGCGCCACCCTGCAGTCGATCGGCGCCCACGCCGCCCTGAATAAGGTCTTTGCCGCCCCAACCCTCGATCAGATCATCGCCACTCAGGCCCTCGATCACGTTGTCAGCGCTGTTACCGAAGAGCCGGTCATCGAAGCCCGAGCCCGTCAGGGCTTCGATCACGCTGCCAAAATTGACCGTGATCTGGCCCGGGGCCGTGATCTGGCTGGCCGGTGCGCTGCCCTTGTAGCCCCAGTAGCCCGGCTCGAGCCAGATCGAGACGGCCTCGCCTGACAACTCGGCCGAGATGCGATCGCTGCCCGCGCCGTCCCAGACGAAATTGGGCGCGTCGGTTGCGAACGCGTAGGTGTTGCTGCCGGGGCGAGCCGAGGGACTGACGCCATACAGGTACTGAAGCGCAGCGATATCGAGCGGGCTGTACTCGTAGCGGTACTGGGCCGGATCGCTCGTGTAGGACATCACTGTCCAGAGGGTGCTTTCCTCCGGGCCCGAGAGAAACGGCGGATCGCCGGTGTGCCCGTCGGCGTCAGCATGCGAGAAGGTGTGCTTGAGCCCCAGCGCATGACCGATCTCGTGAACCATGGTGAGGGCGGCATAGGTACCGGCCACCGGGTTTCGGGTGTTGTTATCGGCGGTGATTTTGCTGATGTCCAGATAGACATCA
>CAIVPX010000096.1 GCA_903907905.1 uncultured bacterium
GCCGGACAGCGACCTGACGCTCACCATCGATGGCAGCCGTGGCGACACGACTCGCCTGACCGGCAACCTCACGCTGGACGTCTTCGGGCTGGTGAAGGTAACGGGCGACTTTGGCATTGAGAGTCGCCAGGGCGAGGTTCGTCTGGCCGGCGTCAAGGACGATCCGGATACAGAGAACGACGAGACGCTGGTTGCCGTGGACATGCTGCTGATTGGCGGCAACGACATGACGGCCTTTGCGGGTGCGGGCGACATTGGCATCACGTTGACAGACGTCGATCTGGGCGTGGCGTTGCTGACCGAGCGTGTCGAGAAGGTCGACGGCAAGGCGGCCCCTGCGGCGCGTGAGTGGACGACGGTGCAGGCCACGGTGGGCTCCGCCGCCTTCACCGGCATTGACAATCTGACCATCGCCGTCAATTCATTCTCCCTCGAAGTCAATCAGAAGGCCGACAAGGATGGTTCGGTCGTCGATTACGGCTTGGTGGACGCGAAGGACCAGACCAAAGGTCGCAAGACCGAATTGGCCGTGACCACCGGGCCGGACAGCGATCTGACGCTTACGATTGACGGCAGCCGTGGCGACATGACGCAGTTGAGTGGCAATCTGGTCATCGACGTGTTTGGGTTCATCCAGGTTTCTGGCGATTTCGGCATCACCAGTATGGATGCCACCTTCAAGACCGGCGATAACAAGGAGATCAAGGGCCGCGCCCTGACCATCGGCGTGACTGAAGGCCGAGCGTTTGCCGGCATTGGCGGCAACGGCGATAACCCGCTGGGCCTCGAATTGACCGGGCTCGACATGGGCCTCGTGCTGTTTGACAGCCCCGACTACGCCGATACGTCCTGGACGGCCCTGTCGGCAACGGCAGACAAGGTCGCATTCGTCGGTATCGACGGCTTTACGCTAGCAGCCCAGGGCATTTCAGTGGAGTGGAATGACGTCGAAGCCCCTGCGGCCAAGCCCCAGAAGGTGCTGGCGCTCAAGGACTATGCCGTCACGGCCGGGCCGCAAGCCACGGTTAAGGTCAGCACCGACGCCACTCGCGGCGAAGTGCTGGGCGTGAAAATCGATCGCGCGACGCTGGCGATTTCTGACTATGTCTACATCAGCGGCGGCTTTTATTTCGAGCAAGCCGACTCGGTCGCCATCGACGTAGGTACGGGCCTGAGTGCGAAACAGGTGAACGACGACCCTGCGCTCAAGACTGGTCTGTCCAAGGTCAAGGGTGTGTCGTCCAACTACGGCCGTATCGAGGATCTGGAGGCGGCATCCACGCTGCTGGGTTTCAGCGACGTCGACATCTTCGTCGGCATGGGCCCCTATTTCAACGACACCAACGACAATGGCCTGTTCGACGCTGGCGAAACCCTGAACGAAGACCGCTGGGGCATCACGCTGGATAACATCGACCTGGGTCTGGTGTTCATGAACCCGACCGATGCGGCCGATCCCGATGGCGTGATTCCCAACCTCTACTCATTGCAGGTCAACTGGGACGCGCAGATCGACATCGACTGGGTAGTGTTCCAGTTCCAGCTTGAGCGCCTGCAGGTCTATGTGAATCAGGGCGGCGAGTGGGGGGAACTCGATGGCGTTCGACCCTACATCGATTTCAAGAGCTCGTTCAAAGACGGAATGCTGACCCTCGAGGTTGGCGACAGTCGCTTCGACTTCAACTACGACCGTAGGCTGATTGGCGTCAAGCTTGATGACGCGCTGTTGGGCATAGGCGGCTTCTTCTTCATCGAAGGAAGCTTTGTATTTGAGAAGTCCGACAATCTGCTGCTCGATGTGCAGACGCAGCTACCGAGCCGGCTCACCGGGGAGGCCGCCTCGCTCAATACCGACTTGCGCCAATTCAAGCGTGCGGGCTATCTCTCCGCGGACAACAGTCGCTTCGAAGACCTCCCGGTTGATGCCATCGTATTCGGGGCTTCTGATGTCTCCATCAAGGTCGGCGCTTACGACGACCCGCTGATCAGTCTGGACGGCATCGACATTGCCTTCTCGACCTTCCGGGCCACAGAAGCGGTTGACCCCAATCGCGTGATCCCGCGCATGTACTCCATGAGCGCGTTCTGGCCCGTACAGCTTGATGTCGACTGGGGCTTCATGAAGCTCGCGATCGATGACATCGCGTTCAAGCTCAACACCGGTAGCGACTGGAAGGGCTTGAAGGTTGCCCCGTTTGCCGATTTGCGGTCGAGCTTCGGCAGCCAGGGCCTGAGAGTAGAAACTGGGGATGACCCGATCTATCTCGCCTACAACAGCAATTTCTTCGGCGTGGAGGTGAGCCGCGCGAGTGTTTCACTCGGTGACTTCTTCTTCATCCAGAGCGGTTTCGCGATCACGCGTTCCTCCGGCACGACAGTCGATGTCGTCACCGGATTCAGTGACACTGACCTGACGGCGGGGGCTTCCCTATCCAAGCTCGTTCAGAAGGGCTATACGGGCGTTGGTAAGTATTCGCGCCTTGAGAATGTGCCGATGAAGGCCACCACGATCGGTTTTTCCGATGCGATGCTGTTCGTGGGTTCGGGTCCCTATTTTGTTGACAGTGATGGTGACGGTCGCATCACGGTGAACGACACCCCGTCTGAAGATGCGATCGGCTTCGCGGTGGACAATCTCGACCTCGCGGTCGTGCTCTACAGTGATCCTGAAAAAGTCGTGCCCGATATGTGGGCGCTGTCGGCCAATGTTGATTTCGTGGGCCTGGTCGGGATTGATTTCTTGAAGATCCAGGGCGAGCAGGTCCGTATCGCAGCCAATCAGGGTGACGCCTGGAAGAATGCCAAGACCGTCGAACCCTATGTCGACTTCAAGTCCACCTACGGGGCTAGCGGTCTCTCGGTGCTCACGGGTGGCGCCCCCATCTCGATCGACTATGACAGCCCGCTCATCGGCGTTTATGTCGGACTGGCCACCATACAGATCAGCGAGTTTGTCTTCATTCAGGGCTCTTTCGCCTACGAGCAGGGCGCGCGTCGAAAGGTAACGATCGATACCGGTACCAGTTTCGGCGATCTGAACTTCTTCTCGACTGCCTTGCAAATCGAAGCGGCGAGTATCACCTCCGATGTCGAGCTCTCATCGGATTGGCGCACGATCTCGAACGTCGAGGTCGAGACCACGCTGCTCGGTATCAGTAACGCCAATGTCTTCGTGGGGTACGGCATACCCGACTGGAATTCGGCCACGCCGGTCAAGGACCAAGAGGGCGTTTTCGGCCTGGCGGTCAAGGACATTGACGTCGCGCTGGCCATCATGAAGCCTACGGGCAATCTGGCCAAGCTGATCCCTGAGTTCACTTCGCTCAAGGCTTCGGCAGACCAGTTTGCCTTGTGCGGCGGGGGCGATATCTTCCAGCTCTATGGCTTTGACATCGAAGTTCGGATGAATTGGAGCGATGGCTGGCAGGGATCGCCCGAGACCAAGCCGTCGATCGATTTCGTCAAGAGCTTCGGCCCGCAGGGCCTCGCCGTGCCCACCGGTGCTCAGCCAATCTATCTCGATTTCGCTGCGGGTGCCTTCATTGAAGCGAGCGTACAGAACGCAACGCTGATGCTGTCGCAGTTCGTCTATGTGCAGGGCGACTTCGCCTTCCGCAAGGGCTCCTCGCGAGAGATTACGGTCGACTATGGCCTTCTGGGCACGATCAAGGGCGTACGTGCCAGCAGCATCGAATTCGGTGCCAACAATGTGCAGGCCTTTATCGGTGTGGGTGGTCCGTATATCCAGGACAGCAACAACGACGGCTATGTGATCGATCATGACATCACGGTTGGTGGCGTCACTTACGAGGCCGACCCCATCAACCCGGATGCCATCGGCATCGTGGTCAACGACCTGAACTTTGGCATGACGGTGCTGACCACTCAGGCACCGAATATTCTGGCCAATCCCAAGTCCATATTGGTTCCGCAGGGAACCAAGTTCACCGCGCTGCGGGCAACCGGCCAGCAGATCGCCATGGTGGGATTGCCCGAGGAGCTCGAGTTTTCTTTCGAAGACGTGCTGGTGGAACTCAACCAGAGCGACCAGGACGGCATGATCGTCGACTTCACCGATGGCGGTAAGTCGCAAGGGATGTCCATCAACACAGGCGACCCCGCCCGGCCGATGGTCCTGGATTTCAAGGAGGACATGCTCACTGCCTCGATCGGCTACGCGCGTATCAATATCGCCAATGTGCTGGCGCTCGAAGGCGGCATCACGTTCCAGCGCCGCACCATGAACGACGCCGACATCTACATTGCCGGCATCGCCATGCCGCGGGGCGTGGTGGGGGTCGACGCTCTGGTCCTGGGCGGGCGCAATATTTCGGCCTTTGCCGGCATCAACGGCCCCTACCTGTCCGATACCGACGGCGACCACGAGCTCGACGACGAAACCCCCAACGAGGATGCCATCGGGTTCGCCATTGCCGATCTCGACTTCGGTCTGATCATGGCCAACCCCTCGTTCATGGGGCAGTCCATGGACCAGTTGACCTTCATCGGCATTACGGCTGAGGCGGACTACGCCGGCCTGGTCGGCACCGACCCCTGGGTGACGCTGAACGCCCGGGATGTGCGATTTGGCCTCAATTTCGCCATGGCCCAGGGGTATCCGCTGCCCCTTACCTTTGTGGACTTCTCCACTGTGGACGACGGTGGCGCGCCTGGGATGGACATTCCGATTGGGTCGAGCCACTCGATCAATATGGCCAGCCTGGACAACTTCGAGGTTCGAATCGGCATGCAGGCCAACCTGGGCCTGTTCGGGTTGTTCGAGATCAATGCGCCGGCCTTCGACTTCACCTTCGAGTTTCCGGACACCGGAGACCTGATTCCGAAGATCGACCTCTCGGAGTTGATGAACTTCGACTTCAGCGTTCCGCTGTCGGCGCCGACCTGGTTGCGTGATGCGCTTGACGGCGTGAAGGACGCGCTCAAGAACGTCGAGTTGAGCATCAGCATCGATGGGATTACCGGGTCGATTGAAATCCCGAATCTGACGCTCAATTTCGCTGACTTCGTTTACTTCCAGGGCGATTTCAAGCTCACGTTGGGTGACACCTTCCAGGCAGATGCCTACACCGGTATCGATCCGATGCTGGGTGGGGCGCTGGACTCGGTCCTCGACTTAGCCACCAACAAGTTGCTGGAGACGATTGCCGGCAGCGATCTGCCTGACCTCAATGACATCAATGTGGTCCAGCGCCTTTTGGGTTTCAACGAGGACTTCTCCGTTCTGAAGGGTGTCAACTACAAGGGCACGTCGTTTGGCGCGAGCAATGTCAACCTGTTCGTGGGCTCAGGCAACCCAGACTTCAGCAAGCCGCTCGCAGACCAGGGCCTGATCGGGTTCGGTATGCAGGACCTCGACCTCGCCATCGGGGTGTACACGCCCACGTTGCCCGGCATCATGGGGATGCTGGTTGGCGACTCGGTCGAGGATGTGATCTCCATCAAGGCGACGGCCGATGAGATGGGGGCCTACGGCTTCGGCGACTTCTTGAAGATCCTCGGCCGCGATATCACGCTCGAGTACAACGACGGCGGTAAGTGGTGGGAGTTCTTCCGCGCCCTGCCCATCTACCGTGACATCCGTAGTCAGATCATTGATACGACGACGATGCCGCCGACCATTACCGAGCGTAAGGGGCACGTGGTGGGAACGGGTCGGGAGCCGGTTGCGCTCGACTTCAATGGCGCGCCCGTCATGGGCTTGGACATCGGTCTGGCCGAGATCTCGCTGGCCGATTTCGTGCATCTGCGCGGTTCGCTCGCCTTCCGCAAGGGCGAAATCTACAACGTCAAGGTCGATCCGGGTGGTCTGGGACCGCTGTTGAATGACCTTGGCGATGTCACCGGCGTTGATCTGAACAATATCAACCTGAATGTCCAGGCGATGACCCTGGGTGGCGCCAACCTTGAAGGCTTTGCCGGAATTGGTGGGCCGTACCGCTACGGGTTCGATGTGCTGGGCAACGGCAGGCTGGACCAGGGCGAGGACAGGAACAATAACAAGCTGCTGGACCCGGGCGAGGATGCGCCCGACGGTACTCTCGACTCGGTCAACGAGAGCGCGGTGGGTCTTGAGATCCACAACGTCGACTTCGGCTTTGCGATTTTCAAGCCGATGGTCTTCACGATGTCACCGCAGCTCGAGCAGTACTCGCCGATGTTCGTGTCCGCCAAGGCCTCCATCGAGCGGGCGGGTCTGGTTGGTATCGACGAAGACATCCTGTCAGCCGAGGTGTTTGATGTTGAAGTCAACCTCAACACCTTCCTGATCCCCAGTGCGCCAGCGGAACTTAACCTCGCGCTTCAGCTGTTCGGCCCGCCCACCATCAATTTCAAGGAAAGCAACAGCTTCAAGAACTTCACCGAAGATGTTCGGGGCAATGGCAAGCTCGATCCGGGTGAGGATACAAATAAAAACGGCGTACTCGACTCGGGTGAGGACAAGCCGGACGGTCTCCTCGACTTCGGCGAGGATCTGAACGGCAACCTGCGCCTGGATCTCAGCCTTAATGAAGACCTGAACGGAAACGGCACGCTCGATGCGGGCGAGGACGTCAATCGGAACGGGCGCCTCGATAACAGCGTCAGCGAAGACGCCAACGGTGACGGGCAACTGCAGCTGAGCGAAGACCGTAACCAGAACGGCAAGATCGACCGTGCCGGTTTCGCGCTGCCTGCCGGTGGCAACAACATGGTCTTCATCGACTTCGATGAAGAGATCATCCAGGCCAAGGTTGGCTACGCCGAGATCAACCTCGGTGGCGTGTTGCAGATGTCGGCATCGATGGCCTTCACCAAGCGTTCGGGCGAGCAGGTCACGCTGTCCAATGGCGAGCAGACCATCGTCACGTCCATGGCCATTGGTATCAATGACGCCAATGCCTTCCTTGGCGTTCCGACGATCGTCGACGGCAAACCGCGCGGATACTTTTACGACAGCAACGGCGATGACCGCATTGACGAGGCCGACGATACCAACCCCGGGGCGGTTGGCCTGGTGATCGAGGACCTGGATCTCGGTCTATTTATCGCGGCGGAAACCTACATCTCGCTGCAGCGGATCAGTATTGGCGTGTACCTGGCTGGTCGTGCCTCGGTGCAGAAAATCGGGCTCATCGGCGTGCCGAATGTCACGATGGAAGCGCGCGATATCGTGCTGGAGATCAATACCGGCGTTCGGGCTTCGCTGGACATCGGTCAGATCAAGAAGTCGTGGAACCACCAGGCCGGTGACGACCTGTTCGACGCCAGTGCCAACCCCGCAATTCCCAGCACAGACGATGCCTACTCCACCCTGGTGAGTAACGGGGACATCTACCGCGCTGAGGACGGCACCTTCTGGAAGTACACCGGCAAACAGCCAGCCCGCTTCCGCCTCACCAAGGACGACCCGGCAACAGGTTCGGTCAACGAAGGTTTCGATCCGTCCAAACTCTCCAAGCTCGAACAGGCAAACTGGGAGAAGTCGCGAGCCAATGTCAGCTATGACGTCAACGTCAAGCCCAGTTTCGGCTTCACCACCATAGACTTCAGCAAAAGCACGTGGAAACGTCCAGCCGAGGACGTCAACGGCAACGGCCTGCTCGACAATGGCGAGGATCGCGGCAACGGGATGCTCGACCTCCTGGAGGACATCAACCAAAACGGTCGGCTCGATCCGGGCGAGGACAAAGGCAACAGCGCACTGGATGACGCGCTGACGTTGCCGGGCTACGCGATTGCAACCGGCAATCCCTATGAGCCGATTGTGCTGGACTACAAGTCCAACTTCCTGCGCATCTACGGCGAGTTTGAAGTCAACCTGTTCGATCTGGTCAAGATGGACGGCGCGATCGACTTCCGCCTGAGCGAGGAAGACGGGCTCACCGCCTTCGCTGATGTATCGGTGCAGATCGGTCCGGACGAGCTTGGATTCAAGAGTCACGCCACCGGGCTGTTGATCATCAACGGGGGCGGAGTCGCCATGCGGATGGTGCTCAGCATGGAGCTCGACCTCAAGATCGCCGAGCTGAACGCGAAATTTGAGCTCAACCTCAACAGCTTTGGCGAGCGGATCGACTACACGGTGCCTGATGCTTTCCTCGATGTCGTCGAGATCAACGACGACAACAAGGATCTCGAAGGCGTTCAGTTCTCCGTGATGGAGTACCCGCCAGGCAAGGAAGATGTCAAGGAAGACTGGACGGGTCCTTATGTGGCGCTTACCGGCCAGGGCAACCTGAGTTTGATGGGCCTGTTGAACTTCCGGGGCGACTTGTCGGTCATCGCGGCCTTCCCTAAGGACAGCCAAGGCAACACCAGCTTCCGCATGGAGATCGGCGTCACGGCCGAGCTCGAGCTCAAGCCGCTCGCCAAACTTGGCGTGACCGGCAGTCTCGGCCTGATCATCGACAGCGGTGGCCCGGGCCTTTACGGCAGCCTGGAGATCGGCGGGGCGGGAGAGCGATCGGTCATCCTGGATGGCGGCGATGTCTTCAGCATCGCCGGGAGCTTCCTGCTGCAGGTCAACACCACGTCGGTGACACAGAAGGCGCGTGGTCGGGACGCCGAGGGTAATTTCTTCGACAAGAACAACAAGCCCATCATGGTCGATCTGACGCCGCAGTCGCTCAGGATCGCCGGTGGGGCGGAGGTGAGGATCGGACCCATCAGCATGAAGGGTTCGGTCGATTTCCTCATCAATGACAAGGGCGTGCAGCTGGCCATGGAGGTGGTGCTGGACCTCTCCGCCTTCGGCAAGATCCAGGTCAAGGGCGCTGCCGCCATCGGTCTCGATGCCGCCGATCAGCCGTTTTTCGCGCTTTACCTGAACTTCAGCGCCGAGATGAACATCGCGATCCTGAAGATCAAGGCCGATGCATCGCTGCGGATTAACACCAGCACGCTGGACTACACCACCCTCAAAGGCGATGTCATCAAGGCCAACACGCTGTTTGACCTTGAGCTCAAGGGGATCATCGACATCTTCCTGTTCGATGTCGAATTCTCCGGTCGTATCAGCGTGATCGACAACGTCTTCAAGCTCGAATTTGACGGCAAGCTCAACTTCTTCAACCTGGTCATGGTTGAGGTCGGTGGCTTCGTCGACTCAAACGGCAATTTCGAGTTCCGGGGCAAGATCGAGATCGATATTTACCTGGGGCCCTTGCACCTGAACGCTGGCGCGAGCCTGCTGCTCAGCAGCAAGCCTCGCTTCGCGGCCGCAGTGTGGGGGTCGCTCGACTTTGAGTTGAATCTGGGGCTCTTCTCGATCGACTTCACGCTCGCGGGCTTCCGTGGCGAGATCGATATCACGCCCGCCAGCGGCTATCTGGCCGCACGCGTCACCATTATGGGCATCACGGTCTCCGGGAGCTATCTCTGGTCCTGGACCGACCCCCCGCGTGTGTCGCACATGGAAGGCGATACGCTGGTGCTCAACGTGGGCGATGCAGCAGGTCGCTACGGCCCGGCCGATTACAACGAGATCGTCAACGAAGGAACCGGCGTCGAATTCGATCGCCAGCTGTTCGGCGGTCAAGGCGGCTATATCGTCCGTTCTCTTGGCCGCGAGGAAATTTATGAACGCAGCAAGGTCAAGTCGATCCGTGCCCGGGGCGGCTCGGGCAACGACTCCTTCTATATCGGTCAGGGCGTCGACGCCGTACTGGACATCGACGGCGGCGAGGGGAGGGACAGCTTCCTGATTCAGGGCGGCGGCGTTGGATCCGTCATTTCGGGCGGCGCGGGCGACGATGAGTTCGCGAGCGGGACGTCATCCAGGATCTACTACTTTGGCGACGACCGGCCGGCCAGCGGGCTGACTTGGTCGGGCACCTACACCGGTTCGCGCGGTAACGACCGCTTCTCCGGGGGCGCGGGCCCGGTGGTGGTGGACATGGGCTTGGGCAATGAAACGGTCGCGACCGGACCGGGCGCCGACACCGTCATTTTGCGGGGCGGCGAAAGCCGGGTGAATACTGGAGAGGGTGGCGATACCGTCCTGCTTGATCCCAACTATGGCGCCACCAAATTGACCTTGGCTGGCGGTGCTGCAAACGATGTGCTGCGCATCGCTCCGTTCGCCAGTACCGGCGACATCACACTGGGCCAGATGGGTCTGGTTCATGCGGCGCCCAGCGGCTTCCTGCGCGTGAATTTCGACGACAAGCTCGATCGCATCGAGATGAGTGACACCGCCGCCAACACGGTGCTCAAGACGGTAAACATGGACTGGAAGTCCACCGATCTCTCGCTCAATGCCAGCGGTACGGTCAATGTGGCGGGCAGCAATTTCAAGGCTGCCGATGGCCTCCTCAGCATCAGTGCAGCGCGCTTCGTGGGGACCTTCAACACCGAATTGGCCGAATTGAGCCTGCAGGCCCGCGACGCGGGTTCGGTCTCCAATTTGATCGTCAATGAACTCGACAGCCTGAATGTGGTGACCGACCGTTGGAGTCAGGGCGGACTCGTCACCCAAAATGGCAGTATCACGGTGAACCTGGCCGCGGCCGAGTCAACGCTCAGCCTTACCTCGGGCCGGATCAGCACAGGTGCATCGGGCGGTGACATTCGTATCGTTGCCGACGACATCGATTTCCTGACGGGGCGCGACAAGGTCTCGGGTTCAGGCCTCTTCAGCGTCGATGTCCGTACGCAGGGTCAGGGCTTGCGGGTGGGTGGCGCAGGTCAGAGCCTGTTCGGCCGGGATCAGTCCCAGGCCGGGCCCACCGGGTTCATGGCGTTCGCGATGCAGGACCTCGACGCGCTCGCCGACGGCTTCAGCGAAATCCGCATCGGTGGCGCCAACGCCAGCAAGTCCACCATGATCCTGGGCGATGCCGAGGATGCGACGGTGGGCAGCTTTGATTTCAGCGCGCGTTTCACTGATCGGTTGCAACTGATTGCTGACGAAATTGTCGTGGCGGGCGATGTCCGTTCCACGACGCACATCGGTACGCAAAGCCGCTTGCTTCAGGTGCGTTCCGCCAATTTCCAGACGCCCCTGGGCGCACCGGATTCAGGTCTCGACGCCATCAGCCTCGACCTTCAGGTCACCGAGCAGGCTGATGTCAACGGGTGGCTGATCGCTCAGAGCGCGCTCACCCTCAACATCCAGGGCAGCACGGGCGCGGGCGCTTATGTGAGTTATGGCGCCGAGCCCAACAGCTTTGCCGGGTCCACTGGCGGCAATCTGCGCGTGACCGGCAAGGACGGCACCTTGCGTCTGATCACCAGCGGCTCGGTGGTCAGTGCCTCTGGTATCGAAGCCACCGGTGAAGGCGCCCTGATCGAAATTGACAGCGCCTCCAGTCTGACCCTGCGCAGCGCGGCCAATGTTCAGGCTGATGCGGCCAACTCCCGGATCGTTCTCAGCGCGCGCGACTACATGCACTTGCTCTCCAGCAGTTCGGTGCTGTCGGGAGTGCGGATCGTATCGAGCCAGCCGGTGCTGACGGGTAGCGGGGCCAGCCTCAGCCTTTCCACCCCGGGCGAACTGCGCCTGTCCGGCGACGTGACCGCCGGTGGCGCTCTGAGCATATCGGCCGGTGAGTCCCAGTTCGATTCAGCAGACTATTTCGACAGCATCCTCGATCGCAAGATCGAGACCGTGCTGACCGGCCAGGCTGCGCTGCTGACTGCGGGCGTTAGCGCTGCGATCGCAGATCTCAATAGCGGGACGCTCAGCAACGATCTCAAAACCCTGATTCAGGGTACGGCCTTGCCCCTCACCAGCGTGAACAACCTGGTGGTTCAGTCGCTGGCCAATTACAAACCGTTCGCCGAACTGACCGACGCGCAGAAAACTGCGGTCGCTACGGCGCTGGGCTACACCAGCAATCCGGCGGCCGCGGGCGGCGGCACCACCGCGTTCTACAATCCCAAGACCGGCGTGTTCACCACCAGTTTGAGCGAAGGCTCCACGGTGGCGAGCAACGCCGGCTATACGCAGATCAACAATGCGCTGGTGCGCGAACGCGCAGATGGTTCGCTCGAGGTGCGCCAGAGCCTGATCCAGGGCGTATCGGCCGACTACAACAACAGCCTGATTGCTTGGACCGAGGCGGGCGTCACTGCACCGCAGGCTGACGCAAGCTTTGCGCAACTCAACGGCGCCCAGAAGCTGGTGGTGGCAGAGCATCTGGGCTACGTATTCGATTATTACGCCATGCCCGGCCAGCTTTGGGACGCTGGCAATGAAGACGTCACCGATGACGTGCCGCGTCCTGACGTGAATGCTCCGTGGTCCGAGCTCACTGCGGCGCAGCGCGCGATCGTCACGACCTTCATCGAAAGCACCATCCAGTACAAGGCGCGTCCCGACCAAGCCAACTCGGCGATGGTCGACCCGGTCAAGAACTTCTTCAACTTGAATGCCCCGGTGGGCTTCAAGGTGGTTCAGGGCTTCACCCAGGGTCTGGTGACCGACTATCGCAACGATCAGATCAACTGGGGCTCGGTCACTGCACCCGCTGCGGGTACGGCATTTTCTGACCTCACGGCTGATCAGAAACAGGTCGTCATCTCGGCGCTGGGTTACACCTCTTATCAGGGAACCCATTGGATCAACCCGAGCGCAGAGCCGTCTCTGCGCGTCGTGCAGGGCTTTGGCTCAGCCAACTACAGCCTGTCTTCGATTGACTGGGGTGGTGTGATCGCGCCCGAGGCCAGTACGCCCTTCGAGCGTCTAAGCACCGCGCAACAAGATGTGGTGCTGGGCGAGCTCGGTTACGTGCGCGCGCAGCGGGAATTGTTTGTCAACCCCAATGCTGCAGCGTCCTTGCGGGTATTGGCCGACGTGCCCGAACTGGATACCCAATACTCGCTCATTCAACCGAGCAAGTGGGTGGCAGTGGGCCAACCTATTGATGACCTCGCCTTCGACCTGCTGAGTGTTGGCCAACAGAATGTGGTGCTTGCCGAAGCAGGCTACAGTCGCTGGACAGGGCCGTCCTTCTTCAATGCCACGACCGACACCTACCGTCTGAGCTTCGTGCAGAGCAACGCCGGCGACTACACCAACGCTAACGTCAAGTGGAGTGATCTACCCGTGCCCGAAGCGGGCACCGCGTATGGCGACCTGACTGAGGCACAGCGCGCCCGGGTCCTGGCGGCAACAGGCTTCGTGCCGTACACGGGAGCGGTCTACTACAAGGCTGGCGCGGGCGCGGATGCCGTGCGACAAACCTTCGTCGAAGGCGAGGGCGGCGACTACCGTAATGATCAGATGGCATGGGGCGCGGCGAACCAAATTCCGAGCAATCGTTGGCTGCTCACCGACCGCAACAACCCATCGCAAACCTTCGTCGTCTATGCGCTCGACAGCGATAACGATGGCGTGGTTGAGCAACTGGAGTTGCGTGAGACGCACCCGCTCACCGGGCAACGGGGCTTTGGCTTCCTGCTGACCGGGACGCTCACCAGCCTCAAGCCGGACAGCGACCTGAGCATTCAGGTGAAGGACGCTGCGATCGTGCGCGGCACCATCAATCTGCTCGGCGATGGATCCGATCTCCTTATCCGCTCCGACAAGTTTGTGTACTGGGAGGGCGAGGCCACAGTGCCAGGCAGCATCACCATGCGTGGTGGGGTGTCGGCTGCGGGCGCTGATCTGGCGGGCGCCAATGCGAGCGGCACGAGCCTCTATGTGCACGCGTCATCGGTGATGTATGCGAAGACCGGCAACGTCCTGCTGCAAGGCGCACAGGATGTGGAAATTTGGGGCAAGGTGGGCGCAGGTGGCTACAACAGCACCGGCGGTCTTGTCTGGAACGTCGCCGATGCCACCATCACGGTGATCGCGGGCCAACAGGTGCTGATCGATACGGCGCTCACTGCGACCGGCCACATCAGCGTCAGCACCACCAAAGCGCTTGGTAGTGATGACAGCGGGTATGGCGTCATCATCGGCACTGCGGGTGGTCTCAATGCCCTCGGCATGACCAGCAGCGCGACCGGTTCGACTGTGACGGTCGACGCGGTGGGTGGCATCAGCGTGATGGGTCAGATCACATCAGGCGGTGCGGTCACGAGCACCTTGGTCGAAGGTCTGCCGCGCGATGTGGTCAATTGGGTGGAAAAGGATTCCTCCCTCACTTTGCGTTCAAGCAGCCAGGTTTACCTGGGTGGAATGGCTCGGGCCCGTGACGGCACCCTGGCAGAGCTTGGCGGCACCTTCCGCGCCAGCCAACTGATCACGGTGCAGAGCGGCGTGTCGACGGACGGTACTGGCGTCAAGCTACCGGGCACCGGGCGCCTGAGCACTGCGCAGGAAGCGGGGCGCATCGTCATCAATGCGCTGGGCAACGCCGATCTGTTCGGTCAGGTGGTGGCGGGTGGCGAGATCATCGACTACCGCGATAGCCGCGGCGCGCTGATTGGCAGTCTGCCCTCCTACAAGGATGGCGATTCCGAAATCGTCGTGCGAGCCCAGGGACAGGCCAATCTGGGCAAGGGGCTGGTTGCCGGCAAGCTCATCGATGTCCTCGGGGGTACGGGCAGCAGCGCGGCTACTGTCGCCGAGCCCTGGCTCGACGATGGGGTGGTGTTGAGCGGTGATACGCGTCTGCGCACCTTCCGCGAAAACAGCCAGATCAAACTGGGCGCAACCGGCGACGTCACGGTCATGCTGCCGGCTTGGAAGTACGAGATCCTGGCCGATGGTTTCGCGGAGTTTGCCAAGGGTGACCTGAGCGCGAATGTGTCATTCGACATGCGCGTGGATCTTGGTGGCGGCGACGTGCGTGCTGGTCGAGTGACGGTCACTCAGAGTTCCACCAGCACCAACACTGACCTGCTTGCGCTGGTTGCCGATGTGCAGGCCGCCATCAACAGCACGCTCAACATCACAGCCGATCAGGTACGGGTACGCGATTTCAATGGGCGACTGCAACTCGTCAGCGGCGGTTATGAGTTCAGTCTCACCCGGGTCGACAGTGGCGGCGCGCAGCGGCTGGGCTTGTCGCAAATCGGTGACGCCAAGTCGTCGGGCGCCAGCGCCAGCGCCCAACGCCTGCCAACCATTGACGCGAGCCAACGCGGCTCCAAAGTGCTCATTGGTAATGCCCAGCAGGCAGGGGGCTCTGTCACGTTGTCAGGCTATGTCCGAGCCTTCGCTGGCGTTGAGTTCAACACCTTGCCGCGTGCGAGCGGCGAGCAAAATGTACTGTTTACCGCAAGCAGCCGCGTCGAGTCGCTCAGTGGCGGGATGCTGCTGAGCCCTGCCGGCCATGCGGTGCTCGAGGGCGAACTGGTGGCGCTGGGTCGCTATGCGGACATCGTCATCAATGCCAAGCAGACTCTCGAGATTCGCGGCCGCCTCGAAGCGCAGCGCGACATTCTGGCGACCGCCGGTACGTCGGCCAGCATCAACCCGCTTGAAACCAGCCTCGCGACCTTGGGTACCAGTGAGCTGATTACCCGCGATCCGGGCGGACGAATCGTGCTGACGGGTCTCAACAACGTGCTGATCGACAGCGTCATTGGCCGCGGTAATCCGCAGCTGGCCCGCATGGACATCACGTCCAAGGAGGGTACGCTTACCCTGGCCGCGCGTGCTGGATGGTTGGAGACCGGCGCACTGATGACGCTGCGCGGTGAGGATGTGGTGGTGGCGGGCGTTGTGAAGAGCAGCCTGGCGACGGCCCCCACCTACGACGACGAAGTGCTGATCGAAGCCGCCCGCGATGTGGCGCTCGGCGGTAGCTTCTCGCTCGCGGGTTCACTCAGCGTGACTGCGGGTCGTCATATCACCGCGCCCAACCTGAGTCTGATGGCGTCGGCAAGCGGCCAGCATCTGCTGCTTGGTGCCAAAGGCAATATTGAGCTGGGTACCCGCAACGGCACCGGTGGCGTGGTCATGGCGGGCGATGCCTTGCTCACGGTATCTGCCGCCGGACAGCTGAGCGTGGGCGCTGATGCGGTGCTGTACAGCGAGGCCAAAGACAGTCGTATCGAGCTCTCAGGGGGCACGATCAGCGTACTGGGCGCTCTGCGCGCTGGAGCCTCCTACGACAGCACGACTCAGGCCGTGACTTGGACCGGCCAGAGCGCCACGATTGATGTGCGAGCAGGCTCCGGGTTCACGCTGGGGAGCACCTCGGTGGGCGCGAGCTTCTGGGCCACCGGGCGAATCGCCATCAATGGCGGTCCCGATGCGAGCGGGGTGGGCATAGGCGTGTCCGCCAGAAGTGCAATCTGGTCAGATGCCACAGGCCAATTCAACCTCGCATCCGCCACCTGGAGCGAGGCTGATGCTGGTGCTGACGGGGCAATCAGCCTGAGCAGTGACGGCGACATCTGGCTGCGTGGGTCGATCAAAGCCTCCGATGTTGGGGCGGACCTCACTGTCAGCACCCGCACACAGTTGGTGGTGGACGGCCTGGTGTCGGCTCAGGATCAGCTCACCATCACGGCAGGCATTCACCAAAGCGGTATTGCGGTCCTGGTCGAGACACTGGTGCTCGACGCCAGCAACAACTATGTCTCAGGCGGCACGCTCGACACCGATGCGGGCGGCACTATCCGTGTGACGGCTACCGATTCCATTTATGTGAAGGGCGTGGTCGGGCAGAAAGATCTAGGTGAAGCCAAGGTGGGTCTGCTGCGCCTGCAGTCCACCGACAAAGATGTCTTCGTCTATCGCAACATCAATGTGCGCGACACGCTGGAGATGGATGCCGACAACATCCGCGTGCGTTCGGGTGCGTATGTATACGCCACGGGCGTGGACTCTCAGGTGTTCATGAAGGCCCGAACCAGCCTGGAGGTATCGGGAAGCAACGCAGTCAGCCCAGCCAGTCCCAACGACGCCATCATCATGGCCGACAAGCTGATTCACTTGCTTGCGCCCCTCGCCGACGTCAACGGTATTGTCACGGCCGGGCTCAATGGTAAGGGTTCCGACGACGGTCGGATCCTCGTGAACGTGGCTCGTGCATTGACCATCGCCGGTGGGGCACTCACCGCCAATCGGAATATCGAGCTCAATGCGGGCGTGGACATGGCCTGGAGCCGAAGCCGCCTGGAGGGCACCATCCTCGAGAGTGAGCTGATCGGCGGCACCATCACCATTAGCGGCCAGGCGCTCCTGACTGCTGCCACCGGTTCAATCATTGCCCTGGCCGGCGGCGATGTGACGCTTGATGCGGCCCAGAGCGTGAGCGGTACTCGTTCGGTTTCGGTCGAAAACTACACCACGGTGGCCGAGACCATCACGACCGTGGTCGGCTACGAAAAGGTTGCCTTGCCCGACCCGATCCTGGTGCCAGTCGTCACCTGGGAAACCACCCAGATCACCGAGGTGGTGGAGTACAAGGAATTCAAGGTGGGGTCCGAGTACACCACCATGGATGTGGTGCTCACCCAGATCGGCTACTACAACCCGAACAAGGAAGCGGCCAAGCGCTTTGTCGAGGTACTGATCGAAGGCGTTGACTACAGCAACAGCGCGGTGGACTGGGCCGGCTCGGGGGCTTCGGCGCCGGGCAACGATTACACCAATACGGCCACCTATCTGGACTTCACCGGTCTTAATGACGCGCAGCGTACAGCTGTGCTCAAGTACACGGGCTACATGCCCTTGTTCCAGTTCAATTACAGCAATGCAGTGCTCAAGAAGACCTACAAGGGGGTGGATCAGCCCGATAAAGACATCACCCCGGCCTGGAGCGCTAACGATCAGGTCGTTTACTACCTGGACGTTGATGGCTGGCGTGACCGCTACGTGCGCATGCCCAAGGGCGCCAATGAAGACATCTTGCGCGTGGAGTCCAAGGGCCAGACCGAATTCCTGTCGGTCAACAGGACCACTGCTGAAGCGGATCTTCAGAGCAGCGGTTTTGACGCCGGGGGTAACCTTTATGAGCTTCCCACCGGGCCTTGGACCGTTGCGCGATCCTCTGCCACCGGTGAGCTGGTGGGGCGCTTCCAGGAAGTTGGTCGGGTCGACTACGACCAGATCACCTCCGCCTATTATTTTCCGGTCAATGGCTTCAGTGGCGACGGCCGGTCCCCGCACGCGCCCAATGAGGACGGCCGCGCCACATGGGCGGTCAGCTATGTCGGCAGCAGCGGCGTCAAGACCTACGACCTCGACGCACGTCCGAGCGACAGCGCCCTGAACCGCGCGCCACAGTGGACATACACCGTTGGAAACAGAACCGCCATCGGCTTTAATGACGATGACAATGGTTATTACTCCGGCGGGTATTACCACGACAACAGCGGCGAGACCGCGCCGGCTCAGGCGATTCGCAACGCCCTGGAGGCCTACCAGCGAGGCCGCTACACCGATCGCATCAAGGCCTTTGACACTTACCTCGATGCGTTGGCTTACGACACGTCCGCGTTCACCCAGGTGGGTGGCACGCGAACCGATGCCAACCAGTTCGGCTTCCAGTACAAGTATTGGGCGGATTGGGTCAACCTCGGCGAATGGCGCCGAGACGGCGGTCACCGCTGGACGGGTACCGACGAGACTTTCTACCAGATCTACACGACCATCAGCGGGCTGAACAATTTTCAGACGGTTCGTAACACCGGCTACAGCAGCCAACTGCCGTACAAGACCACCACAGAAAATGGTGGATTCGTGGTGTCCAATTACGCCACCAGCAACGACCCGGCGGCCGATGGGTACGATGAGTTGCGCACGACCGTGCGTTTCATTGACGACAGCGGCAAGAAGGGCGGCACCCAGTACAACGTCTTTCAGGTGGATGGGCGCAAGGAGCAGAACCGCAGTATTCAGGAAAACTACTACGACTACACCTACCAGTGGACGTCCAAGTGGAAGCCGATTTACGACCAGCGGATCAAGCAGGAGTTCAAGCTGGTCACGCAGAGCACCAATCTGTTTGAGAAGTTACCCATCGAGCAGACCACCACCAAACAGGTTCCGGTGGTGACTTTTGAGAGCCAGACCGTCTGGCAGATGCGCCCCATCACGGCCACCGAGACCGTTCTCAAGACGGTGGTGACCACCGATGTCGCGTCCGCGCGTGCCTTTGGCGAACCGGGTAATTCGATAGGCGGACAGAACATCGTCATTGCCTCGGGTGGCAAGATCAGCTTGAGCGGCAAGCTGCAGGCTGCGCAGACCCTGAATCTGCGAGCCGACGATACCTTGCGGGTGCAAAGTGCAAGCGCGGGCGTGGGCACGGTAGTGCAGGGTGAAACCCTGACCCTGTTCGCCGGGCGCTTGCTCAGCGTGGCCGATTCGGCCGAAATCAAGGCAGTGCAGAACGCCAGTACCTTGGCCACCGCCTCGGTCAACCTGAGCGGTGATCGTGACATCCAACTCGGCGGCGTGTTGAGCGCCACCGACGCTACCGCTCCCAGCACCGTGATCACCGCAACGGCATCCGCTGGCCGCGATCTGGGTCTGTCGGGGCGTATCACTGCCGGCGAGGTGGTGCTCAAGTCTGGCCAGGGCGCAGCCAGGAGCGGTAACCTCACCGCTGATGCCGACACGCAGGTTGTCTCGACCCTGGGCGGCATCAGCCTGACTACGGGCACCTTAAGCGGCGATATCACGCTGACCAACGCCACCTTCACCGCCAGTGCTGCCGGGCAGAGCATTGTTCTGGCGGCAGCAAAGGGAAGTATCACGCAGACGCTGGTTGCGCGTAGCTACACAGACTCGGTCAGTCACCAGACCACGACTCAAAATCTGCCCAGTGGCCTGCTGACGGCTGCGCTGATTCAGGGCACAGGCGACAGTGGCATCACGCTGAATACAGCCACAGCCGTGGTCAACCTTCTGCTCACCGGCGTGGGCAACATCAGCCTCTACAATACCGGCGGTCTTACGGTCACCCGTGCCCAGGCGCAAGACGGCGGCATTGATATCACCAACTCGGGTGATGTCGATGCCGTGCAGCTTCGCGCCCTCGGCCTGAGCGATCGCAACGACATCAGCATCCGCACCGAAAAGCGGCCGGGAGTGGCCACGGCAAATCTGCGGGTGGGCGAATTTGTCACCGGCAACGCCACCGGTGTTCGCCGCGGTGACGTGGCGTTCCTGGTACAGGGCACACTGAGCTTTGTCGACGCAAGCAAACCGATTGAAGCCGACGACCTGAGCTTGGCGGTGTATGGCGGCCTGGGTACCAGCGCTTTGCCCCTACACACTCGCGTCAACAGCCTGAGCCTGCAGACCAAGGGCGTGGGGGACGTCTTCGTCAGCCAGGGGAGCCAACTCCTCAAGCTCAATGATATTCAGGTGGCTGATGGAAGCTTCACCGTGGCGGCAGCCGGTTCGGTAGATCTGGTGAGCGTGCGCTCGCTCTCCAATGCTGATGCCAACGGCATTCGTATTACTGCGGCTGGCGATGTGTTTGTGCGTTATGTGTCAGCGGGCATCTACGCCACCAGCGCGGCCGATGCGCCAGTGCTGCTCAATACTGCCGGCGCGGCCGTTGCGTACACCAGCCTGAGTTCGCTTGGCGATGTCAGCATCACTTCGACCGGCGGTCGCGTGTTGGAAACTTTCGTCGACGATACGGTCGACATTGTGGCCGACACCCTGACGGTCGAGGCTGCACTGGGTATTACCGGCATGGAGACCGCCCTCAATACACTGGACGTGAGGACGGCCGCCGGCGACATTACCCTGACTGAGCTGGATGGCTATCTCGAGAAAGCCAAGGGCCTGGATGTGTTGCGTGCGGTCATCACGACGCCGACAGCGGGGGCCGATGACGTCAACCTCACGGTCCAGGGCGAACTGCGAGTGGGCCGTGCGGATGTCACGGTCGGCGGCTCGCTCAAGCCCGGGTACAGTGGTCTTATCAAGGGCGACCTGATCCGATTGGTCAGTTCGGAGGACAGTATTTCGGTCTTGCGGCCGGCCTCCGGTGATTCGCTCGTTTACACCCGCGGAATCGGGTTTGTCGCTGAAGATGCAGTGCAGCTTTACCGCTTCTTCGCTGCGCCAGAGCGGCTGGAGTACCGCGCGGGTAGCTTCATCCAGTTCGGCGAAGGCACGATCGCCAGCCCCTACTCGCGCAAGCTTCCGTCTGTGTTGTCAGCCGATACGCTGATTCTGGAGAGCGGGGGCACGCTCTCCCTGAACGGTAGCCTCTCTGCAAATCGTCAACTTGAACTGGTGGCCGGTGAAGATCTGGTACTGAACGGCACCATCAGTCTCAAGACTGCGCGTTACGACGGTACAACGGACACGGATGCGAAGATCGATCAGGTGACCCTGACCGCTGGCGGCGTGCGCAGCATCAGCAAGGCATTTGACTTCACGGGTGATGGCCAGACGACTGACACCGTCACGGAGGCTGCGGCAGGCATCGATTTCAACCTGGACGGCGACTTTGCTGACAGTATCAGCGAGGGTGCGGTGCCGACGCCGACCGGCTTCATCAATATACAAACCAATGATCTGCCGGCTGAGGATTTCCAGATCCGGGCGCTGCGCGACATCTTCATCGATCTTGAAGACAAGACAGCGGCGGTGCGCAACTGGAGCCTGTCGGGCTTCATTGGCGGCCTCACAGGATTTGAAGCTGCCCAGAATGTGACCTTGCGAGTCGAAGGCGCTCTCTCGGTCAAGGGCGGTATTGTCTCGGCCAACTCGAGCGGCGGCCAACTCGCCCTCAAAGCCGCTTCGATCAGTTCCGACGGCGCCTCGGTGTTCATCGCTGACCGACTCGTTGTCGACACTAGCGGCGCGGCCCAGATCAACACCTTGGTCGAGCGGCTCACCCTTGACTCGCGCGTCAGTGGCAACGTGAGCGTGAACGAGGCCACGGGCCTGGTGATCGATTACATGGTCGTCAACAACGGCAGCATCGAGGTCACCTCTGGCGACGACATGTATGTGCGCGATGTGCGAAATGTCGCCGATGGCAGCAACATCACGCTCAAATCGGGTGCCGACCTGTATGTCGACTCCGTTGAGGCCGGTACGGCTGTCGGATCGCTCAAAACGGGCGGCACCGTCACCGCAGACGCAAAAGGTCAGATTTTTGAGTGGGAGGCGGTCCAGCAGGCCTTTGCCCAAAGCAGCACATTGACCACGGCATCATCGTCCGCCGCCCAGGTCAGCCGATTGTCGTTTGACGGCCCGGCCCGCGTCATCTCCACCCAGTCGGCTTCGGCCTCCGTCAAGCAGATCACCGGGCTGAGCTTTGAGCAGCGGGAACTGACCCCAGGCGACGTCTATCAGGTCACCGTCAACGGCACGACCTACAGCGCAACGGTGGCTTCGAACAGCACCTGGACGAGCTTGCTCAATGCGCTCAAGTCGCAGGTGGATGCCAGCGCAGTGGTGGCTACCGTGGTCGTGCCGACCACCACACAGTCTTTGCCAGACCCGGCCGCCATCACGCGCCAGCTTGTGCTGACAGCGGATAACGCCAACCAGAGTTTCACTGCCAGTGGCGCAGTCACCTATGCGTTGGCTGCGGGCGATGAGGTGTCGGTGCAGGTCGATAACCGTCGCTACGCCGTCACGGCCTCCGCAGGCTCTAGCTGGAACGCGATCCTCACGAGCCTGGCGAGCAAGATCCAGGCAGGCGAAACCGGAAGTGTTGCCAAGACGGTCAATGTGAGCGCGAGCGCGCCCGAGTTGACCCTGACTGCGTCCAGCGTGAGCAAGACATTCCAGGCGGCTGGCAACCTGACCTACACCGCCCTCGACCAGGGTTCGGCCGATCTTTACGGCTGGCGAGTCGAGGTACGTGATGGCACCTGGAGTTCGGCTGCCAGCAATATTGCGCTGCCGCCGACTGTGCTGAGCGACCCAACGGTACGCGGCACGGGCAAAGAACTGGAGGTTCGCATCATCGACGGCAGCGGCCTCAAGCTGGCTGTCACCACGGTGACGCAGACCGGCGCCTTTGTCACCGGCACAGGCGTCCAGGCGAATTCTCAGACGGTATCGACGGCTGCTGGAAGCCTGACCGCTCAGGTGAGCACCGTCACCTTCCCCAGGGAACTCGGCCTGGGCTATGAATACAGCCTGACGATTACGAGCGGTGCGAGCAGCCAGACTTACTCTGTCCAGGCGGGCCAGGGAGGCCTCGCTTCCAGTGCCAGTTGGGCCGATGCGCTGAGCGAATTCAAGCGACTGATCGAGGTGTCCAGCCCGGTCAATGTCACCTTCGATGATGAGTTGCGTGAGTTGACGCTCACGGCTCGCGTCGCCAATGCACCCTTCACAGTGAGCCCGCTTCAACTAAGGCAGTCAACCGCCACCGCAGTGGCCAATTCGGTGGCGGATTCAGGAACGCTCGTGCAATCGGCGGGCACCGGGGGCTACCAGATCAGCGATCTGAGTTTTGCCAATGCGGCACTCGGGGCGGGCACCGAGTTTGTGGTGGTGATCAACGGCAACCGCTACGCCACTCAGGTGGGCTCCAATGTGGCGATCGAGCTCACCACCTCCACTGATGACAGACAGATCGAACTGAGCACGCAACTGCCGGCGTCGGCTTTAGGTACGGCGACGGTGTCGCAGGAAATCGCGGTCGACTTCTCAGGCATTGATTTCACCGGCACGCGAGAGACTGTACTCAGTCTCACTGGTGGTACGTCGGCCCTGGTGTTGACGACCGACCTGACCGGGCTTAACAGAAATGAGGAACTGGCTGGCGACATGCAGGCGGCGCTGAGCGTCGCGGGGATTACCGAAGCGGTCAGCGGCAGTGCCCTGACGCTCAGTGGCACCACGGTGCCCGATGTGACCATCAAGACCGTGAGTGTCTTCGCAAGCACTGCCGCCTCCGTGCTCGATTTGAGCACGCTCACATTGACCGGTCTTTCCGGGGTGGTGCTGGAACTCGGCGGTGAGGTCTACCGCGCTACGGTATCGGGCGCCAGCACTGCGGCGTCGGTGACCACCGAATTGGTCAGCGCCGTCAATGCGCGCACCGCTTCCACGAGCTACAGTGCGACGGCGAGCGCAGCCACCACCTTGACGCTTTCGCAGACCAGTGCCGCGCCTGTCACGGCCACCGTCGTGCTTGAAAAGTCCTACGCTGCCGCAGTGGGTGAGCGTGCGAAGTTAATCGACCTCTCATCGTTGACGGATGTGCAGACGGGCGCGACCTTCACCGCCTCGGTGGGCGCCAATACTTTCAGCGCTGAGGGGCCGGCCGGCAGCACAGTCAGTGTGCGTGCTAGCAATCTGGCGAGCGAACTGGCCAGCCTGATCGACCAGCATGCGAGCTACCAGGCCACCGCGAGCGGCGCGGTCGTTCGCATCACCTCGGGCGCGAGCAGTGCGGCAGTGAGCCTGTCCTATGTGTCTCCTGTTTCGGGCACCGGGGAGCTTACGATCTCCAAGGGCGGCAAGACCGGTGCGCCGGTGCGGATCGACCTGAGTGACCTGCAAGTCGTCCAGGGCGGCCAGTACACGCTCACTGTCGGGGCGCAGAGCTACACCCACACGGCGGGTGCCGGCGACACCTTGATCAAGATCGCAATCGCGCTCGCCGATCTTTACAACACCGCCAATAACGCCACCGCCACCCCATTAGCCAAGGTGGGGGTCAACAACAGTCGCACCGCAACCGATGTCGCCCAGACTTGGGCGGCGGTGCTGGGTGAGCTCGAGCGTCAAATCGAGCAGGGTGAAACGATTTCGGTCGATGTCAGCGACTCCGATCGCAAACTTACCCTGACCTCGACGGACAGCGACTTTTCTTTCACTGTTGATGCTCTCGGCATTGATGCCGGCGATGCGGTGGTGGGGGCAGGCGCCAATCCGGACACCCTATCGGCGGCTGCTGTGCGTCAGGTCAGCGAGGTGGGCTTGAGTGGCGGGTACACGCCCGCGACCCAGGACCAGGTCAGCCTGGTGATCACCGACGGTGACGGCCGGCTGCGCACCTACGCCGTCAATGCGGACTACCGGGTTGATACACCGGCCATCCAGCCAGGGTATGTCACCCTGCAGGCGGCCAGCAGTACTGCCAGACAAATCACCACCCTGGATCTCGGCAGTTCCGCGGACGTGGGCGCCACCTACCGCGTGACCGTGATCAATCGCGACGCTGAATACACCTACGAGTATCGCGCGACCAGTGCCACCTTGAGCACGATGCTCACAGCGTTCGAAACCGCGATGAATGCGCAATCGAACAAGTTTGTCACCGCCAGCGCCAGCGCCAACGCTGGCAAGCTGACCCTGACCAGCACCGCCGATAACGGTCGCTTTTTTGTCGGTGGTCGGGTATTACCTGCTCAGATGTCAGCAGTCAGCGGCGACACGGAAGTGGTCTTCGACAGTTTCACCCCTGCGGTCGGCCAGGTCATCAATCTGGCGGTGAAATCTGGCGGTGTCTCCAAATTGTTCACGCACACGGTGGCCACGGCCACCTGGGCCTCGGTGCTGGGCGCCTTTGAAACCAGTATCGAGGATGCGACAAGCGGCTTGGGTTCAGCAGTGACGGTGGATAGTGCCAATCGCAAGCTCACCATTGCCGGTTCGGTGGAGGTCACCGGGCTGTCGGTCTATCACGACAAAGTCCGCACTGCCGCCGAGTTGCTCACTGCTCTGGGTGACGCGGTGACGGCGGACAGCGCCAATGGCCTGTCTGCGCAGGTCGATCTGGATACGCTCACGCTCCAACTCACTGCTGATGACGTCAACAAGCCTTTCTCGGTGGCCGGTCTGGTGCGCAATAGCCTGACCAACATCACCGATAACGGTGTCACCCCGACGAATACGCCGAGTGTCTCCAAGCAAACCACTACGGTGCAGTTTGCCGATGAAGCGCCGTTGGCTAACCAGCGCTACAGCCTGACGGTCACGCCGAACGGCGGCGCCGAGCGCGTGATCGTGATTGAGCCCACTTTCGCGGCTGGCCTAACCAACGATCAGAAATGGTCGCAAATCTTCAACGCCTTCAGTGACGCCCTTAACGCTTACAACACGTCACATGCCGGGACTGACGGTGAAATTCAGGCTGATCTCAGCGCTGCCGACCTGGCCGCGCGCCGCCTGACACTTAGTTCAGTAGAAAACAACCAGTCGTTCTCCGTTTCAGGCGTCGGGGTCTTCGACCTGGTCAACACCACAGGCAATGTGAGCGGCGCAATTGCCACGCCCACATCGGCGGGTACCAGTGCAACCCAGGTATCCAAGGTGGTGTTGCCTTCCGGCACGCTCAAGGACGGTATCCAGTACACCGTGACCGTGGATGGCACGTCTTACATGGCTGAGGTTGGTCAGGCCTCCGTGAGCGCCGACTGGACGAGCATTCTGAACAAGCTCAAGAGTCTCCTGGATGCGAGCGGCCGATTTGGAAGTGTGGCGATTACCAACGCCAATCCGGAATACAGCTTGACGCTCACGGCTGCAGCCGCCAATACCGCTTTCGAGGCGACTGCCAGTCGCGTCGACGCATCATCCGGCAGCCCGGCGAACCCGGTCGCTCAGCCAAGCGACTATGTGCTCGTCATGCCTGACCGTACTTCTGGCAGCTTCGGTCTGGCCGCGAACGGCAGCCTCACGGTCGTCTCACTCGAAACCAACCCTGGCGAGTTGATCAAACTTGTCGCGGGTGCTGACGATTCCGGCGCGACCAAGAGCGATCTGGTGGTGGTATCGCCCATCGATGTGGGACGTACCGGCCTTGGCAGGGTCGACCTGAAAGCGAGCGGCGGCGTCACGCTCGGTGGCACGGTCACCGCTGCGAGCTTGAATGTGGAGGTGGGCGGCAGCCTGAGCCTCAACAGCAACGTCGGCACGATGGCCGTGGTCATGACCCGAGCCGGCGACCTCACGGTGGTCCAGACGGGTGCCCTGAGCCTGACCTCGCTGCAGATCCTGGGCGAAGGTGACATCGCCATCGAAGCCGACGGCAACATCACCATCGGCACCATTTCCGGATCGGCTGGCAGTATCACGCTCACCTCGAAGACCGGCGGTATTTCCATTGCCTCGCTGGCGGGAGCGGGCGATGTGGTGTTGAGCGCGGTAGCGGGTGGTGTCAGCCTGGGCTCGGTCAGCAGCACGGTGGAAATGGACAGCCTCTCGGTGGTTGCCAAGGACGCGGTCACCATTTACGAATTCAATGATCTGCGAATCGACCGACTGCAAAGCACGGATGGCGATGCAGTGATGGTGCGGGCAGGTGGTAGTTTGGTAGTGGACGGCGCCATCAGCGCCACCGCGGCGAGCACGATCGAGCTGAGCGCATTGGGCGGCACGCTGGAACTCAATCAATCGCTGAGCAGTGCTACAGGCGCCATTACGCTGTCCTCAAGTACCGACATGACGCTTGGAACGGCCGGCGATCTGCTTTCCACTAGTGGCGCGATCGCCGTGACCAGTGGCGGTAAGCTCACCATGACGGGTGAGACCGAGATCAATGCCGGTGCGGGTGTGCTGAGCCTTGACGCAAGCGGCGACATCAAGCTGGGCAAACTGCGCAGCACCAATAGCGCTGACCTTGTCATTCGATCTGGCGCGATTGTGGATGTGGCCGAAGGCAGTATCGACATCATTGCCCAGACCGCCGAGTTGGTGATCGAGGCACAGGGCGGCGTCGGCACGGCGGCCAATCCCATCGAGATCGATGTGGCGGCGCTCGATCTCAAAAATAGCGGAGGCGGTGAGATCGGCCTGGTTGAGACAGGGCCCCTCACCATCAACCGCCTGCTTCAGACGGGTGCGGGTGCAGTATCGCTCTCGACCGTCAATGGTGCCATCTCAGTGCAGGGTGCAGTCACCGCGACAAGCGGCGGCGTGAGCCTCTACGCCGGGGGGGCCAGTGGCAGCCTGGTATTGAATGCCGATGTGGTGTCGTCGGGCGGTAACGTCGAGTTGACTGCTGATAACGGGGATCTGAACCTCGCAGCCGGCATTCGTGGCATCACTGTGAACATCAACCTGCCCAAGGGCAGCTTGGTCAACGCCGGCACGATCACGACAGCCGACAACGGCAAAGGCGTGATGGCCACCTACAAGGACAACTGGCTGACGGTAGTGCAGTCGGCGAACCCCACGGCCTACCATCCAGAAATTGATTGGCTGATGTCTCGCGGCTATTACGTTGCAGACTCGGCCACTGGCAAGATCACCGTGTCTGGCTTGCCCAGCTATCTCGAGGCCTCGCACCTCCCGAACGGGGTCATCCTGCGCCAGGCCTACGGCCCATTCATCCAGGCCGTAGGCGGAACACCCAGTGACGGTTTGATCCAGATTTCCGTCAAAGGCACGATTGGTCGGGCCGTTGCAGGCTTCAAGCTCTCGCCCGAGTCCATCATGCTCAACGCCTCGACGCTCAATACGTCCAGCAGCGATCGCGGAAGCATGTACCTGCTCGCCAGCGACTCGATGCTGGTTCAGTCCCTGGGTGCCGAGCTGGATGCGTCGGGCTCGAAGGGGGGCGAGACCATCATCGCGACGCTAAACGGCTCGCTCAGCATGGACGGGGCGATTGACGCGGCGGGCGAACTGGTCAACCTGGCCGGCTATGACGTTGATGTACGCGCGGCAGTCCGCAGCCCTGACGGGGCGCTCAACCTCACCAACCTGGACACCAACGGGGCGATGGTGTTTGGCGCGGCCCAGAACAACACCTACAGCGTGGACACCTCCGAGTTGGGCTTCCTCAGTGAGGGGTTCTCGGTGGTCAACATCGGTGGCGCCAACAGCAGCAACCAGATTTCGTTCGGTACGGCGACGAGCAATGACCCGATTGTCTTCCGTGATGACGTGAACGTCAGCAACCCAGTGGTGGGTGGCTCAATAGAGTTGAATCAGGATGTGACCGTCTTCGGCAATGTGCGCATCAAGGGTTCAGGCTTCACCACCTTCTGGAATGGGGCGGCAACCGTCACGTCCAGCGATTCGATGTTGATCGATGACTCGCTGATCATGACAGGCGCGGTCACCGCGATCGCTGGCTCGGATGGCACCGGCAATATGGTGTTGGGGGGGCAGTCCTGGCACATCATCAACGGCGATGGTCAGGCCGGCAGCGACAGCCTTACCCTGATGGCTCCGGGCAATGTGGTCATCACCGGCCGGATCGGTTTTGCCGAGCCGGGCCAGACTGCTTACCCGCAGGACCCCCTCGAGTCGATGAGCGTTGGCGGCATTGAGGTGAGCCCTGGGGTCTTCAACCTGCCGGACGATGTGTCCTTCCGTGGTGAGGTGGTACTCGACGGTGATCTCACCGTCAGGGCCAGTGGCATCGTGCGGTTTGCCGACGCAGTGAAGATCAGCGGCGGCAGCCTGACGGTGCTGGGCGCCGATCGGGTCATCTTCGAGCGTGGGCTGACGGTGACAGCGGTCAATGGCGCTGGTGGCAACATCACGCTTGAAGCGGATGAAATTGACTTCATGGGCGGAGCCCAATCCGTTTCCGGAGATGGCGCACTGACCTTGCGTGCGACTACCGTAGGCCTCGGCGTCGAGTTGGGCGATGCCGCGTTTGGGGATGGCTCCCGACTTAACCTTTCCTTGAACGATCTGCGCGCGTTGGTCGACGGATTTTCGAGTGTGGTGATTGGTCATGTTGACGGTGGGCACGCGGTCGCCGGTGCTGGCGAGGTGCGCATTGGTGCTTCGGCGACGCCTCTTATCTGGGATGACCTGTTTGTTTATGCCGGCTCGATCGTTATCACCGACGCTCCCAACAGCTCGGATTTCGCCCTTCGCGTGGCGGGTGACATCAAACTCGATGCGGTCAACAACATCACGCTGCAAAATCGTATCGAAGCAGGGTGGGAGCGCCGCGACGATCTGTTCCTCTACTCGGCACAAGGACTGATCCTGCAGAGCAATGCTGTAGGCATGCTGGGCGACGAGGTCAATTCGGAGGCTGTGGTGGCCGATAAGTTGACTGTCCGGGCGGCTGCCGGCGTCGAAATGCGCTTCCTTGATGTCAGTACCCTTTCCGTGACCAACACGGTGAGCGGGACGGTCGTGTTGACTGAGCTGGCTGAAGGTGTCGGTTTGGATGTCGCGCAGGTGTCCCAGGTGGGAACTGGCGCAGTGAGCATCAGCACGGAGGCCGGAGCGCTCCAGGTGCTATCCGCCTCAAGTGGCGGTGTTGGTGTTACGAGCGCTGGCACGGGATCCGTCACGTTGACTGCCGCTGGAAGTGGTAGCGATGTGCAGGTCTTGCACGCGATAACCCTCAACGGCGGTCGCCTGGCCTTGACCGCGGCACGCGACGTAAACGTCGCCGCGCAACTGAGCAACAGCACCGGTCAGATTGCCATCAATGCGACGGGTGGAGACGCGCTGCTCAACGAGACGATTCAGACCGATGGGTTTATCGAAGTCGGTTCTGCACGCGACATCGTGCAGTTGGATGGAAAGACCATCCAGGCGACGGGTGCCAGCGGCCTGGGGGCGGTCAACCTGTTTGCGGGTCGAGACCTTGTACTCAGTCGCTTGGAGTCGCAAGCCAACTCGCTGCTTGAAGCGACCGGTGGTGCGATCCGTGACGGGCTGACTGGCACTTTGAATGACAGTCAGGGCCAGGCCCGCGCCGAAAACCTGATCATCAGCGCAGGCAGCGTGGTGCTGCGTGCGGCGACGGGGATCGGAACCGGCGTGAAGCACCTGCTGACCGATGTTGCAGGTCTGGCGGTGTCCAACCAAGGCAGCGGTGGTGTCTTCATCACGGAACGTGATGACCTGATCGTGTCGGGCAGTCACGGCAGCGGCAGTAACGCGATCGACGTGGCGGCAGATGCCTCGCCTACCAGCTTGGCCGATGCCAACGGTGCGCTGGTGTTGGTGTCCAGCGCAGGCAAAATCCAGGTCAGCGGCCCGATCCTGGTGAGTGGCAACGTGCTGCTCAAGACCTTGGCCGCCGGTAAGGGGTTGCTGGTCGAATCCGACATCACATCGACGGCGGGCAGCATCGAACTGAGTTCGGCCCACAACGTCGTCATTGAAGATGCCCTTACCGAAAACTACGCCCCCACGATTGATGCGAAGGCACTGGGGCAGGCAGTGCGGATCTATGCGGCAAGCGGCTTGAGCATGCAGGTGGACGCTCAGGTGGTGGTCAACGATGGCTCGATCAGCCTCGAGGCTACAACCGGTGACCTCAAGCTTGGGATTCTGAAAACCGGGACCCAGGGCGCAGCCCGATTGGTCGCCACGACGGGTGCCATTACCGATTCGAAGAATGACGACGCTGATGCTCGCCGTGAGGGCAACCTCCTCGGCGGTCAGTATGAGTTGATCGCCGCCATATCAATCGGCGCGGCCGACCGTGTACTGGAGAGCGAGGCGGTACGGATTGGCTTCACCGCAAGCAGCGGCGGCGTGTTCTTGCGCGATGTTGATTCGATCGAGATTGGCGGATTGCAGAGCTTCCGGTCGGTCGGGGTGGCGGCCACGGGCGCCGGCTCGAGCCAAACGGTCGACGCTGCCAGCGCGAGCGCAGCCGGCGCCGCTGTGGTGATTCAGGCTGGCAGTCGCTCCACCAACGATTTGACCCTTAGCTCGGGTCTGAGCGCCGGTGCGTCACTCCTTCTTCAGGCGGCGGGTGCTATCAACCTGTCAGCCGACCTGAGCGCGGGGGCCTCCCTTAGTACGCTCGCCGGTACGTCGATCAGCGTGAGCGCTGGCACAGATCTCTCGGCTGTGGGCTCGGTTGATGTTGCGGCAGGCAAGGGCAACTTGACCATGGCGGCCAGTGCCACGCTTGTGGCGGGCACAAACGCCCGCCTGGATGCGGTCGGCGACATCGCACTCGGTCGTCTGACTGCTGATCGCATCAGTCTGATAGCGACCGGCCTGATCTCGGACGTCGATGCCACGGGCGACAGCGTTGTCAATGTAACGGCCGATGCGCTGCGCGTCAGTGCTGCCGGTTTTGGGTCGGGCACCAACGCGGTGGAAATTGATGTGCCGCTGGTCTCGGCCGCAGTGAGTGCGCAAGGCATGTTTGCGGCGAGCGTAGGCGATGTGTTGCTGGGCAATACCAATGCGCTCAGCGTTGGAAGAGTGCAGTCCGATGGCGTAACCCTGCATACCGTTATGGATGCCAGCCAGATCGGTTTGACCAGTGTGGGCGGCATGGTGAGCTTGAGAAGCGGCAGGGACATCGGCATGGCCGATGGAACGGTGCTGCGAGGCGATGCCGGGGTCAACTTGCATACTGTCCGCGATCTGTCGATGGAGCAGTTGCAGGCCTCGGCTGGCACCGTCACGCTCAGTATTGGCGGGGCGCTGATTGACGGCAGCGGTGCCACTGACGTGAGCGGGCAGGGCTTCGACCTCACCGTTGCCGGCGTCGGCACCAGCGCTAACCCCTTGGCGATCGATGTCGCCACCCTCACGCTGAATGTGGGGGCGGGCGGGGCGTATTTGAACGAGACGAGTGCGCTCACGGTGAGTAACGCATCGGTCGGGGCAGCCTTCACGCTGAGCACGGGCGGAGCGACGATCCTGCAGACGGTCGTGGCCACGGGTGCGGTGAATGTGACCGTCAGTGCTGGCGACCTGACGTTGGGGAGCCTGAGCGCGACGGGCCAGGCGGTGACGCTGAGCAGCCAGGGCGCGGTGCTTGATGGCGACAGCAGCACCGACATCACGGCCAGCAGCCTGACGATCGCGGCAGCGAGCGTGGGCAGCAGCACGGATGCGCTCGATACGGATGTGACGACCCTCACGCTCACCACGAGCGGCGCGAGCTATGTCAACGAGACGAGCGCGCTCACTGTGACCACTGCCTCAGTGGGTGCAGACTTTACGCTGACGACGGGTGGGTCGACGGTCCTGCAGACGGTGACGGCTGCGGGCACGGTGGGAGTGTCTGTTAGCGCGGGCGATCTGAC
>CAIVPX010000097.1 GCA_903907905.1 uncultured bacterium
CAGCAGGAAGCCCTCGCTGGCGCGCGTCGGATCGGTGAGCGGGCGGCCCTGCCGATCGATCATCCAGCCCTCGGGCATGGGCTCGCCCCGCTTGGCCTTGGCCTTGACCTTGCCGTACGCGGCCACGGTGGTGGCCATGTCAAGCACCACCGGGGGCTCGGACTGCGCCGGGAAGCCGGCGGCGATCGGGTTGGTGGACAGCAGCATGTCCATCCCGCCCCAGGGCGGCAGATGGTTGGCATTGCCCACCGCAAAGTACAGGCCCAGCATGTCGTGCTCGAGCGGCTTGCGCGCGTAGAGCGAGGCCGGACCTGCGTGATTGCTGTAGCGCGTGCTCACCCAGGCCACGCCACACTCGCGCGCCTTCGCAATGGCCAGATCGACCGCGCGGGACACCACCAGATGGCCCATGCCGTTATCGCCGTCGACCACGGCCATCGCCGGCTTTTCCTGCACCACGCGGATGTTCGGCCGCACGTTGATGCCGCCCGCCTGGATTCGCTTCGAGTACTGCGGCAGTCGGATGACACCATGCCCGTCCGAGCCCTGCAGATCGGCTTCGGCCATGAGCGAGGCCACCTGCCACGCGTCGTCATCGGGCAGGCCCTGAACACTCAGCGCGCGGGCGATGAACTGACGCAGCGTTGCCAGGTCAACGCGTGGCGAGGCATCGGGCGAAGTCATCGGATACACCCCCGGAAAAGTCGGTACTGGGGCACGGCCAGCCCCGGTCGCCGGCGATGGTATCACCGGCTTTTGCGAGGGCGGATGATGGCACCAGTGATTGACAATCCGCAGGGGAAGCAGGATATTGCGACGCGCCCGGCGAAGACCGGCACGGCGGCCCGATCAGGTCCCCTCAACAATCAGAATGCGAATCCGCCACGAGACCGCTGCCCCACGACCGATCCATCCCAACCAGCCGTCCTGTCCGACCTGTCCCATGCACCAGAGCACGCAACGCATCCTCACCACGCACACCGGCAGCCTGCCGCGTCCGGCCGAACTCGTCTCGCTGTATGCGCGCCGCTCGAAGGGCGAGTCGGTCGACGAATCGCAGATCGTCGAGCAGGGCCGGGCCGCCATGCAGCAATCGATGCGCCAGCAGATCGACAGCGGCATCGACATCATCAACAACGGCGAGCAGCAGCGCGAGGGCTTCTTTCTCTACGTTCAGCGCAAGATGTCGGGCTTTGGTGGCGCCTGGAAGCGCTGGTCGAGGGCCGATGTCGAGAAATATCCGGGCTTCAAGCACCTGCTGGAGCAGCAAAGCCAGGGCAAGACCGCCGTCAGCAATTTCGCCCCCCCGAAGGTGGTGGGCGAGGTGCGCTACCTCGACCCGGCCAGCGCAGCCGATGAAGCGCGCGACTTCAAGTCGGCACTCGCCGGACACGAAACGCAGTATGTCGAGGCCTTTCTCACCGCCCCCTCCCCGGGCATCATCGCTGCCGCCTGTCGCAACGAGCATTACGACAGCGAGCAGGCCTATCTCAGGGCCCTCGGTGAGGCGCTGCGTCACGAGTACGAGGCCATCGTCGAACAGGGATTTTTGCTGCAGATCGACTGCCCGGACCTGGCGCTCGAGCACCACGTATCCTTTCATGAAGCCGGCAATTCCCGCTTCATGGGCTTCATCGAGTCCGTGGTTGAAACCCTCAACGAGGCGCTTCGGAACATTCCGAGAGAGCGCGTCCGCATGCACGTCTGCTGGGGCAACTACGAGGGCCCGCACGACTGCGACGTACCGCTGCAGCAGATCTGGCCAATCATCCGGCAGGCGCGCGTGGGCGGATTCGTGCTGCCCTTCGCCAATGCCCGGCATGCCCACGAAATGAAAGTGCTGCAGCGGATGCCCCTGGCCGACGATCAGGTGATCGTTGCGGGCGTCATCGACGTGCTGACCAATTTCATCGAACACCCCGAGGTGGTCGCCGATCGTATCGAGCGCATGGCGCAATTCGTCGACAGCCCGCGTCAGGTGCTGGCGGGTACCGACTGCGGCTTTGACACCTCGGCCGGTATGGGGCGCGTGGCCCCGGATGTGGTGTGGGCCAAGTTGCGCGCGCTCGCCGAGGGCGCTCGCCTGGCCAGCGGCCGACTGTTCCCATGACCGGCCTGACAACGTGATCGAACGCCTGCTCAATCTGGTCTGGATCCTGCTCGGCTGCGCTGCAGCCTGGCATGCCTGGGGGCTGGGTTTGCGCGGCCCGTCCGGCCCCGAGAGCGGCCTCTTTCCGTTCATCGCCAGTTGCATGATTGCCGCGCTGGGGGTCACCCTCTGGCTCAAGCCGACGAGCCGTGCGGCCCCCGATTGGCCCGACTCAAGCGGGGCAGGGCGGGCCGTCGGTGTGATCGCCGGCATCGCGCTGATGGCCGCCGGCATGGATTACGCCGGATTCGTGCTGAGCAGCACGGTCACCATGCTGATTCTGCTGCGCGCGATCGACAAGGCCTCGTGGGCCGAAACCCTGATGCTCACCGCGGGATCGGTGGCGGCCGTCTTCTTTGTCTTTGGCCGCTTGCTGGGCATGCCGCTGCCCCGCGGCCCCTGGGGCTGGTAAGCCATGGACGCACTCTCCGGACTGTCGGTCGGCTTTGGCGTCATCTTCACGCCGGTCAACCTGTACTACTGCTTTCTCGGCAGTCTGATCGGCACCCTGGTGGGCGTGCTCCCCGGACTGGGGCCGCTTGCCGCCCTCGCACTGCTGCTGCCGGTCACCTTCACCCTCAGCCCGATCACCGGCATGGCCATGCTCGCGGCCATCTTCTACGGCGCCATGTACGGGGGATCCACCACCTCCATTCTGGTCAACATCCCCGGGGAGGCGGCCTCGGTCATCACCTGCCTGGACGGTCACCAGATGGCGCGCCAGGGGCGCGCGGGGGCCGCGCTCGGCATGGCCGCACTGGGGTCCTTCATTGCGGGCACGCTCAGCCTGGTGGTGCTCACCTTCTTTGCGCCCGTACTGGCCGCCATTGCCATCAAGTTCGGCCCGCCTGAAAACTTCGGGCTCATGGTGCTCGGACTGGTCTGCACGCTCTTCATGATCACGGGCTCGAAACTCAAGGGCCTGCTGATGATCGCGCTGGGCTTTCTCTTCGCAGCCGTCGGCATCGACGTGGTCAACGGTACCGAGCGCTACACCTTCGGCTTCACCAACCTCACCGCTGGCGTGGAGTTGCTATCGGTCGTGATCGGTCTGTTCGGCATCAGCGAAATCTTTCTGAACGTCGAGAACATCGTTCGAAACTCGGTCGTCTCGGACAAGGTCCGAAAGCTCTGGCCCACCTGGCAGGACTGGAAAGCCTCCTTCGCGCCCATCCTGCGCGGCAGCGGCCTGGGCTTCGTGCTGGGCATCGTGCCGGGCGGCGGCCCCATCACCGCATCCTTCATGTCCTATGCCCTGGAGCGGCGGATCGCCAGGAATCCCGAGCGATTCGGCAAGGGCGCCATCGAGGGGGTCGCAGGCCCCGAATCGGCGAACAATGCCGCGGTCGCCGGCAGCATGATCCCGCTGCTGTCGCTGGGCATTCCCAGCAACCCGATCACCGCACTGCTGCTCGGCGCGCTCATCATCCAGGGCATCCAGCCAGGACCGCTCTTCATCGTCCAGCAGCCCGAACTCTTCTGGGGCGTGGTCGCGGCGATGTACGTGGGCAACGTCATGTTGCTGGTGCTCAACCTGCCGCTCATCGGGCTGTGGGTGCAGTTGCTGCGTATCCCCTATCGCTTTCTCTTTCCGCTGATCGTGCTGCTCGCCATGGTGGGCACGTATTCGGCGAACAAAAATGTGTTCGACATCTGGGTGATGCTCGGGTTCGGGGTGCTCGGCTACGTCTTGCGCAAGCTCGAGTACGACATCGCCCCCTTCGTACTGGCCTTCGTACTCGCCCCGCTGCTCGAGCAGTCCATGCGCCAGTCCATGGTGATGTCGCCCGATGGGGCCATGATTTTTCTTCAGCGACCGGTCACCGCCGCACTGGTCGCCGTCAGCGTACTCATGCTGGCGCTCATGTTCTACCGGCAAAACCGCACGAAACGAGGAGACCTATGAAACGCCATACCCTGAAAACCCTGGGCTCGCTGCTGGTCGCAGCCGGGCTCTGCAGCCCTGCCCTTTCGCAGGTTGATCCCGCGGTCGCCAAGCTCAAGCCCAAGGATTTCCCGAGTCAGTCGATCGAATACACCGTGGTGTATCCCGCCGGGGGCGGCATGGATGTCACCGCGCGGCTGCTGGCCAAATCAGTCGAGAAAGTCAGCGGCGACAAGATCGTGGTCAACAACCGCACCGGTGGCGGCGGTATGGTCGGCCATACCTTCCTCGCCACCCAGGCCAAGCCCGATGGCTCCACCGTGGGCGTCGTGGCCAATCTGCTCTGGGGTGATGCGCTCCTGCGGGCCCAGGGCAAGTGGCAGTTGTCCGATCTCGAGACCATCGGCTATCTGAATAGCGACGCCCTCATCTGGCTGGTCCAGGGTGACGGCCCGCTCAAGGGCAAGTCGCTCAAGGAAATCATGCAGATCGCCCGCGACAAGCCGGGCACGCTGCGGGTCGCCACCGTGCCGGGCACGATGTGGGAGTACCTGGTCGAGCAGCTTGAGGCCAACACCGGTGCCAAGTTCCTGAGGGTGCCCTTCCAGGGCGGCGGCGCCGGCATCAACGCCATGGCGGGCGGCAACGTCGACCTGGCACAAGGCTTCTACTCCGAGTTTCGCGGCCTGTTCGATGCAGGCAAGGTTGCCCCCGTCGCCGTCGCCTCCACCGAACGTCTGTCCTATCTTAAGGATGTGCCCACCTTCAACGAGCAGCTCGGCGCCACGGAGTACACCTGGCAGGTCGTCCGGTTTGCGGTCGTACCCAAGGGCACGCCCGCCGATCGCAAGGCCTACCTGGGCGCCGCGATTCGTTCGGCGATGAAAGATCCCGAACTGGTCGCTGAGTACGCCAAAGCCGGCGTGTTCTTCGACGGCAAGCTGATGAACTCCGGCGATATCGCCAAGGATGTCAACGAGTATGCCGAACGCGAGCGCGCCTTCTACATGAAGACCGGCCGGATAAAGTAAACCAGGCGAAACCGTCCGCCTCGAGCTGAGGCACCGGCCTTGCGCGACGCCCCTGCGCGAGGCCGGCTTGAAGGATTCATGATGAACCCACGCTCCGCAAGGCTACGCGCCCTGCTCGCGGAAGGCGGCCCCGGCATCGTGCCCGGTGCCACCGACTGCTTCACCGCCCGTCTGATCGAATCCGCAGGCTTTCCCGTGGTCTACGTCACGGGAGGCGGCACCGCCAACACCTACCTGGGGCGCCCCGACATCGGGCTGGTTACGCTCAACGAACTTGCCGGCCTGGTCGAGCGCATCGCCGATGCGGTGTCGGTGCCGGTGATCGCCGATTGCGACACCGGATTCGGCGGGGTCGCCAACGTCGCGCGCACGATCCGCGCCTACGAGCGTGCGGGCGCAGCCGGCCTGCATATTGAAGATCAACTTTTCCCGAAGCGTTGCGGCCATTTCGACGGCAAGTCCGTTGTCTCGACGCAAGACATGCTCTACCGGTTGCAGGCCGCACTTGACGCCCGAACCGACCCGAACTTCCTCATCATCGCCCGCACCGACGCACGAGGCCCCGAGGGCTTCGAGCGCGCCCTTGAGCGGGCGCATGCCTACCTCGACCTGGGCGCTGACGCGTTGTTCTTCGAGCAGCCCCGAAGTCGCGATGAATTGCGCATCGTCGGTGAAACCTTCCGGGGCAAGCCGCTCGTTGCGAACATGGTCGAGCGCAGCAAGACCCCGATGCTGCCCGAAGCCGAACTCAAGGCCATGGGCTACTCGATCATCCTCTACGCCAACTCGGCGCTATACCTTGGTGCGTTCGCGATCCGTCAAGGCTTGCAGGTGTTGCGCGAGCAGGGGTCCACGCAGAGTCTGTTCCACCGCATGATCTCCTTCGATGAGCGCCAGGCCCTGATTGGTCTGGACAAGGCCGACGCCTACGAGCGCGACCTGGTCGACCGCGTCAATCGGCACGGAAAAGGCTGATTCACCCGAAGGCGATAAAATTCCGCGCTAACGCCCGGCCCGGCCCCCCGGCCTTGACCAGGCCGTCGCCCTTACCCACGGAGAATCCAGTCATGACCCGCGAAGTCGTCGTCGTCAGTGGTGTGCGCACCGCCATCGGAACCTTTGGCGGAAGCCTGAAGGATCAGACCCCCACCCAACTGGGCGCAGCCGTCGTGCGCGAGGCCAGCCGGCGGGCCGGCGTCGGCGCCGACGATGTGCATCACGTCGTGTTCGGGCATGTCATCAACACCGAGCCCCGAGATATGTACCTGTCGCGGGTCGCCACCATCGAGGGGGGTCTGTCCAAGGACACGCCCGCCCTCACGCTCAACCGGCTGTGCGGATCCGGCCTGCAGGCGGTCATCACTGCGGCACAAAGCATCATGCTGGGCGATGCCGATGTCGCCATTGGCGGCGGTGCCGAAGTGATGAGCCGCGGCCCCTATGTCATGCCGGCCGCACGCTGGGGCCAGCGCATGGGTGACGGTCAGGTGCTCGACATGATGGTCGGCGCGCTGCACGACCCCTTCGGCCGCATCCACATGGGCGTCACCGCCGAAAATGTGGCCAAACAGTGGAGCATCTCGCGCGAAGACCAGGACGCGCTGGCGGTCGAGAGCCATCGGCGCGCGGCCCAAGCCCTCGCACAGGGCCACTTCAAGAGCCAGGTCCTCGGGGTCGAACTCAAGAGCCGCAAAGGGGTAACCGTCTTCGATACCGACGAGCATGTCCGAGGCGATGCCACGGTTGAGGACATGGGTCGCCTCAAGCCCGTGTTCGTCAAGGAAAACGGCACGGTCACGGCGGGCAACGCCTCCGGCATCAACGACGGGGCGGCGGCGCTGGTGCTCATGGAACGCGGCACGGCGCAGGCCCGCGGGCTCAAACCGATGGCGCGGCTGGTGTCCTACGCGCATGCCGGCGTAGACCCCTCCATCATGGGCATCGGCCCCGTACCGGCTTCGCGCAAGGCGCTTGATCGCGCGGGCCTGCGCGCCGCCGACATGGACGTGATCGAGGCCAACGAAGCCTTCGCCGCTCAGGCGCTGGCGGTATCGCGCCAACTCGAGCTCGATCCGGCCAAGGTCAATCCCAACGGCTCGGGCATCTCGCTCGGCCACCCTGTGGGGGCCACCGGGGCCATCATCACAGTGAAGGCGCTCTACGAGCTCGAGCGCATTAACGGCCGCTACGCGCTAGTCACGATGTGCATTGGCGGCGGGCAGGGCATTGCCGCCATCTTCGAGCGCATCCGCTGACAAGCCGCCGGGGTCTGCCTCAGGCCACTGCCGCCAGACTCCTGCGCGCAGCCGCAAGCGTGTCGGTAATGTCCTGATCGCTGTGTGCGCTCGAAAAGAAGAAGGCCTCCACCGGTGAGGGCGGCAGGTACACGCCTTCGCCGAGCATGAGGTGATAAAAGCGCTTGAAGCGGTCGAGATCCTGTTGCTGCGCCTCGACAAAGCTCGTTGGCGGCGTCGCCCGCAGATATAAACCCGCCATGCCGCCCTGGTGCTGCGCGCAGAGCACCACCCCGGCCTCGCGGGCTGCGGCGTTGAGCCCGTCGACCAGTTGGCCGCAGCGCCGGTGCAAGGTGTCAAAGAAACCCGGAACCGAGATGAGATCGAGTGTGGCAAGGCCTGCGGCCATGGCGATCGGATTGCCCGAGAGCGTTCCCGCCTGATAGACCGGACCCAGAGGCGCCATCTTCTCCATCACCCTGGCCGGGCCGCCAATCGCGCCGACGGGCATGCCCCCGCCGATCACTTTGCCGAACGCACTCAGGTCGGGGGTCACGCCGACCACCTCCTGCGCGCCGCCCAGCGCCACCCGGAATCCGCTCATCACCTCGTCAAAGATCAGCAGCGCCCCATGCTTCGTGCAAAGCGCACGCAAGCCCTCGAGAAATCCGGCAGCCGGGCGGATCAGGTTCATGTTGCCGGGCATGGGTTCGACCATCACACAGGCGATGCTGTCCGGGTGCTGGGCGAACAAGGCCTCGACGCTTGCCAGATCATTGAACTGCGCGACCAGCGTATGTTGTGCGAGATCGGCCGGCACCCCGGCCGAACTTGGCGTACCGAACGCCAGCGCGCCCGACCCCGCCTTCACCAGCAGGCTGTCGGCCGTGCCGTGATAGCAGCCCTCGAACTTGATGATCCGGTCACGGCCCGTGTAGCCGCGTGCAAGACGCAGCGCTGACATCGCCGCCTCGGTACCCGAACTGGTGAACCGTACCCGCTCGACCTGCGGAAAGAGCGTGCACAGACGCTCTGCAAGCTCGCTTTCCATCACATTGGGCGCGCCGTAGGACAGACCCCGAAGCGCCGCCTCCTGAACCGCCTGGATGACATGGGGATGGGTATGACCGGCAATCATGGGCCCCCAGGAGCCCAGGTAATCGATGTAGCGCTTGCCCTCGACATCCCACATGTAGGCGCCCTCGGCCCGGGCAATGAAGCGCGGCGTACCGCCCACGGCACGAAACGCCCTGACCGCAGAGTTCACCCCACCGACGAGCACTTTCTGCGCGCGTTCGAATTCGTGCTGGTTGCTGGCCATGACCTGTGTCCTCCGAGTAATAGGTCGAGCGATGGGTCCGGTACTCGGTCGAGCGCCGAGCCAGTCGTCAATTTTTCGCGACAGTCTAATGTATGTCCCGTCTTTACAGAACCCAAGCGCTCACGAATCGGACGGCTCGAGTGCCAGCCTCTTGCACACACCCTTCAACATAAGTAATATTTTTCGTATTACAAGCCTCGGCATCCCAACGCGAACATGACCGCCACCGTCAAACTCCCAGAAGGCCTCGAAGCCGCCCTGCGCCTGCGATGCGAGCAGGAGGGGCGCAGCATCAGCGAGGTCATGCGCGATGCCTTGAGTGCCTACCTGGCCAACGAGCCCATCCGGTTATCCGCCTGGTCGCTGGGGCAAGATCTGTTTGGCCGCCATCGCGGTGAGGCCACGCTTGCCGAAAACCGTAAACGCGAGCTCGCTGAGCTCTACGCCCAGCGCCACCGGCAGCGCTGATGGGTCGCCCCCCTCTGTCTGCCCGCGAACCCGACCCACGCTGGTTGCGCCGGCGCGCGCCAGCCCAAGCAGCTCTGATCGACAGCGGTCCGTTGATCGCGCTCTTCAACGGCGCTGACCGCTGGCACCATCCCGTACTCGTCTGGCTGGAGGCCAACCCCGAGCTTCAGCTGCACACCACCTGGCCGGTGCTCACCGAGGTGTGCGCCTTGCTCGCGCGACGCCTGCACAACCACGCCGCGCTCGATTTTCTGCACTGGGTCCAGCGCGGCGCCCTGCTGATCGACGGCCCGCCCCCGGGCGCAATCCTGAGCATCCTCGACATCTGCCGCAGACTTGCCGACCTGCCGCTCGACCTCGCCGACGCCTCCATCGCCGAGGCGGCCAGCCGCCTCAAGATCAGGCACGTCGTGTCGCTTGATCAAGACTTCGACATCTACCGAGATGCGCAGGGCATCGCGCTAACCAACCTGCTCAGGCCGTCCCAGGTCTGAAGCGGCGGCCACTCAAGGCTCAGACCGAGGCCAGCGCCTCAACCTGCACCGCGCAGTATTTCAGCTCCGGAATCTTGCCAGCGGGGTCCAGCGCCGGGTTGGTCAACCGGTTGGCGGCGGCCTCGGCATACGCGAACGCCACAAACACATCACCGGGCGACAGACCCGAGTCGACGCGGGCAGCCAGCACGATCTCGCCACGGCGCGAGCGCACCCTCACCGGATCGCCCGCTCGCACCCCCAGACGCGCGAGATCAGCCGGGTGCAAAGATACCGTCGGCTCGGGCTCGATCGCATCCAGCGCCTGCGCGCGGCGAGTCATTGACCCGGTATGCCAGTGCTCGAGCTCGCGTCCGGTGATCAGCACGAAGGGATACTCGTGATCGGGGCGTTCATCGGCAAACCTGAGCGTTGCGGGCACGAAGCGGGCCCGCCCGTCCGGCGTCGGAAAGTGATCGGCGAAGACCACCGACTGCCCCGCATCCTCATCCCCGGCACAGGGGTAGGTCACGCTGCCCTCACGCTCGAGTCGCTGCCAGCTGATGCCCGCAATCGACGGCATGCAGGCGCGCATCTCCTCGAACACCTCGCTCGGGTGCGCGTAGTGCCAGTCAAGTCCGAGGCGTTGTGCCAGATCGACGATGATCGCGAGGTCCTGACGGGCCTGCCCGGGGGGCGAGAGCGCGGCCCGGCCCAACTGCACCATACGATCGGTGTTGGTGAAGGTGCCGGTTTTCTCGGCATGGGCCGACGCAGGCAGGATGACATCGGCGAGGTAGGCCGTTTCGGTCGGAAAAATATCCTGCACCACGAGGAAGTCCAACCGGGCGAGCGCCTCACGCGCATGCCCCAGATCGGGGTCGGACATGGCCGGGTTCTCGCCCATGATGTACATGCCACGAACACGCCCCGCGAGCGCGGCGTTGATGATCTCGACCACCGTCAGACCTGGCGTACGCGGCAGTTGCTGCGCCCAGAAATCCTCGAATCGGCGCAGCACCGCTTCCCCACTCACTCGCTGGTAGTCGGGCAGCATCATGGGAATGAGCCCGGCATCCGAGGCCCCCTGCACGTTGTTCTGGCCGCGAAGCGGATGCAGGCCCGTGCCGGGTCGACCGATCTGCCCGCTCGCGAGCGCCAGCGAAATCAGGCAGCGGGCGTTGTCGGTGCCATGCGTGTGCTGCGACACCCCCATGCCCCACAGAATGATCGAGGCGCGGCTTCGGGCATAGAGCCGGGCCACCGTGCGCAGGGTGTCGGCATCAATGCCGCAGACCGGTGCCATCGCCTCCGGTGTGGTCGCCTGAACGGCCTCGCGCAACTGCTCGAAATCGCTGGTGCGGCGCGCGATGAAATCGGCATCGGCCAGGCCTTCATGAATGATCACGTGCAGCATGGCATTGAGCAGGGCCACATCGGTATCGGCACGGAACTGCAGCATGTGGGTGGCGAATCGCGCCAATCCATTGCGACGGGGGTCGGCGACGATCAGCTTGGCGCCTTGTCGAACCGCATTCTTGATCCAGGTCGCCGCCACCGGATGGTTCACCGTCGGATTGGCGCCGATGACGAAAATGACCTCGGCTTGCGCCACATCGGACACCTGATTCGACACCGCGCCTGATCCGATCGCCTCGAGCAAGGCCGTCACGCTCGAGGCATGACAGAGCCGCGTGCAGTGATCGACATTGTGCGTACCAAACCCGGTCCGGACGAGTTTCTGAAAGAGATAGGCCTCCTCGTTGGAGCCCTTGGCAGAGCCAAACCCGGCCAGCGCATCGGGCCCGCGGGTGTGGCGTACATGCTTCAAGCGCTCGGCGACAAGATCGAGCGCCTCGTCCCAACTGGCCTCGCGAAAGGCCCTCGACCAGTCCACCGGTACCCGATCGAATTGCGTTGTCTTCGGCACATCCTCGCGGCGGATCAATGGCCGCGTCAGCCGGTCGGCGCTGCTCACGTAGTCGAACCCGAACCGGCCCTTCACGCACAGGCGCGAGTGATTGGACGGGCCGTCACGTCCTTCGACATGAATGATCCGGTTGCCGCTCACGTGATAGGTGAGCTGGCACCCCACGCCGCAGTAGGGGCAGACCGAATCGACCTGCTTTTCGGTGCGCCGGGCGGCGATGGCCGCGCCCGAGAGAAACGGGTCGCCAGCGAGGCGTTGCGCCGCCGCGCCCAGCAGCTTGGGCATCAGCGCCCCGGTGGGGCAGGCCTGCACGCACTCGCCGCAGCCCACGCAGGTGGACTCGCCCAGCGGATCATCGATATCGAATACGATGCGGGCCTGCTCACCGCGCCCGGCGTAGCCAATGACGTCGTTGACCTGCTCTTCACGACAGGCGCGCACGCAGCGCCCGCACTGGATGCAGGCATCGAGGTTGACCGCGATCGCGGGGTGGCTCAGATCGCTCACCGGTTGCTCACGTGGCGTAAAGCGCGCGCCGTCGACACCCAATCTGGCCGTCCAATGACGCAGTTCGGAATCGTCGCGATGATCGGCCTGCGGCGCATCGGCAAGCAGCAAGGCCAGCACCATCTTTTGCGAAGCGCGCGCACGCTCGCTGGCGGCGCGGACCTTCATCCCCTGGACGGGCATCCTGCAGCACGAGGGCGCGAGCGCGCGCTCGCCTTCGATTTCAACCACACAGGCGCGGCAGTTGCCGTCGGCGCGCATCCCATCCCGAAAGCACAGATGCGGAATGTCCACGCCGGCGCGGCGGGCAGCCTGAAGCAAGGTCTCGCCCGGTGCGGCCTCGACGTACTGCCCATCGAGCTCGAAGGCGGTCGTCGTCGTGTTGACTGAGGTGCTCACTGTGGAACTGCCTGCGGAAAATGTCTGAGCAGCGACAGCACGGGATTGGGCGCTGCCTGCCCCAGGCCGCAGATCGAAGCATCCACCATGGTGCGCGACAAGTCGGCAAGAAGCTGCCGGTCCCAGCGCGGCTGTGCGATCAGGTCGACGGTCTTGGCGGTCCCGACCCGGCAGGGGGTGCACTGACCGCAGGACTCGTCGCGAAAAAATCGCAGCAGATTGGCGGCGACATCCGGTAATCGGTCGTGCTGCGACAGCACGATCACCGCCGCAGACCCGATGAACGCACCATGGGCTTGTAGCGTGTCGAAATCAAGCGGCTGGTCGGCCAGGGAGGCAGGCAGAATTCCGCCCGAAGCGCCACCGGGCAGATACGCCACCAGCTCGTGACCCGCCAGCATGCCCCCGCAGAATTCGTCGATCAACTCCCTGACACTGATGCCCGCAGGCGCAATCTTCACGCCCGGCTCCCGCACCCGCCCCGATACCGAAAACGAGCGCAAGCCCTTTCGGCCCCGCCGTCCGAAGCCCGCGAACCATGCCGGGCCCCACGACAGAATGCGAGGTACCCACGCGAGCGTCTCGACGTTGTGGGCCAGGGTCGGGCGACCGAAGAGTCCCACTTCGGCGACATAGGGCGGCCGCAGCCTCGGTGTGCCCCGCTTGCCCTCGATGGACTCGATCAAGGCGCTTTCTTCGCCGCAGATGTAGGCACCCGCCCCGCGCCTGAGTTCAATCTCGGGCAAACGCCAGCCCTGGGGCGGACTCGACTGCAAGGCCCTGATTTCCGATTCGAGCAACGCGCGCACGCCAGCGTACTCATCGCGCAGGTAGACGTAACAAGCCTCGCAGCCCACCGCCCAGGCAGCAATCAGCATACCCTCCAGAAAGCTGCGGGGCTCCCGCTCGAGCCAGAAGCGGTCCTTGAACGTGCCCGGCTCCCCCTCATCAGCGTTGACCACGAGGTAACGCGGGCCAGGTTGCCCGGCGACGATTCGCCACTTGCGCCCGGCAGGAAAGCCAGCGCCTCCCATGCCCCTCAGGCTCGAGGCCTCCAGCCTTGCAATCACTTCGCTGGGCGTCGCGGCGCCGTCGATCAAGGACTGCAACACGGGCCAGGCCTTGTCGGACGCCGCGCCGACAGACTGCAGCAGTTCAGTTCGGTCGCCCCGACGCGTCTCAGGCGACGGCAAGGAACACAGGGTGCTGCCCGCCACCACCGCCGCCTGCACTGAAGAGAGGCTTGCCCGCTCGACCGGGTACTGCCCGACCACCACCACAGGAGCCTCTGCGCAGCGCCCGACACAAGGCACCGCCTGCACCCGCAACTCGGCCCCCAGCAGCGCCGGCAGGCGCTCAAGCAGCGCACGCGCCCCCGCCATGTCGCACGCCAACGAGTCACAGACGCGAACCGTGAGGGCCGGCGGACGCTCGTCGCCTTCACGCACCACATCGAAGTGATGATAGAAACTTGCGACCTCGAAGACCTCGACCTGCGACAGGCGCAGCGCCTGCGCCAGCGCTGCGAGCATCGCAGCCGTGAGACACCCCTCCGCGTCCTGGATGCCATGCAGGTATTCAATCAGCCGATCACGGCGAAGGGGCGCAGTGCCGACCAACTCAAGGAGCCGGGCCTGCGCACCCGGCTCGACCTGCCGCCCCTTGCCGTGCCCTGCGGAGCGTTTGAAGTGAATGACTTTCATGCACCGACACTAACGCATCGACGCCCGATTTGCCAAGCCAATACCGCCCGTTCTTGCGCGGTCGAGGCTGACCGCGTCATGACTGAGGACACGGAAGGTCACTCAGGCCTGAAAGAACTCCTTGACCCGATCCATCCAGGAGCGCGCCTTAGGGTTGTGCTTCGGGTCACTCAATGAAGCGTCGAGCTGGCGCAGCAGGTCTTTCTGCGCGTCGGTCAGCCGCACCGGCGTTTCCACCATGAGGTGCGCGTAGAGATCGCCCGGATAGCTCGAGCGGATACCCTTGATGCCCTTGCCCCGCAGCCGGAATTGCTTGGCCGACTGGGTACCCTCGGGAATATCGATTTCTGCCTTGCCGCCCAGGGTCGGGATCTGCACCTTGCCGCCGAGCGCTGCGGTCACCATGCTGATCGGCACCTCGCAGTGCAGATCGTCACCATCGCGTTTGAAGACTTCATGCTCGCGCACGCGAATCTCGACATACAGATCGCCCGATGGCCCGCCATTGATCCCTGGCTCGCCATTGCCCGCCGAGCGGATACGCATGCCGTCATCGATGCCTGCGGGAATCTTGACCTCGAGCGTCTTGTTGCGCTTGACCCGCCCGACGCCTTCACAGCTTCGGCAGGGATCGGGAATGGTCTTGCCCTGCCCGCGACAGGTGGGACAGGTTTGCTGGATCGAGAAGAAGCCCTGCTGCATGCGCACGGCACCCTGACCGTTGCAGCTTCGGCAGGTTTCCGGACGCGTACCCGGCTTGGCACCCGAGCCATGGCAGACATCGCAGCTGTCCCAACTGGGGACGCGAATTTCAGTGGCGTATCCACCAGCCGCCTGCTCGAGCGAGATCTCCATCGCATAGCGCAGGTCGCCGCCACGGTAGACGTTGCTGCGTCCGCCGCCACCACCGCCCCGGCCACCACCACCGCCGCCGCCGCCGAAGATGTCGCCGAAGATGTCGCCGAATACATCGGCGAAGCCGCCGGCGCCCCCCCCCTGCGCGCCCATCCCGGCCGCATTGGGGTCGACCCCCGCATGGCCAAAGCGATCATATGCCTGACGCTTCTTGGTATCGGACAGGATCTCGTAGGCTTCCTTCACCTCCTTGAACTTGCCCTCGGCGCTCTTGTCATCCGGGTTGCGGTCCGGGTGATACTTCATCGCGAGCTTGCGGTAGGCCTTTTTCAACTCTTCATCGCTGGCGTTCTTGGCCACACCCAGCACTTCATAAAAATCACGCTTCGCCATTCAGGGCCCGCCCGCTTGCTCGCTTGAAACTGACTGAGACGCCGTTTGCTGCACCTGCTGACCGATCAGCGCTTGACTTCCTTGAAGTCGGCATCAACCACATCTTCGTCCTTGGGCCGCTTGGCCTCGGTGGCGCCGGGCGCCTCAGCAGCGCCTGCTGCCGCCGCCGCGGCCGCAGCCGGGTCAGCGCCGGCGGCGGCACCCGCCTGAGCGTACATGAGCTCACCCAGCTTGTGCGAGGCCGTGGTCAGGGCCTCACGGGCCGCATCGATCTTGTCCGGGTCATCGGTTTTCAG
>CAIVPX010000098.1 GCA_903907905.1 uncultured bacterium
CGATTCCGTACAAGATGAACGCGATGCTCGGCGGCACGATCAGCCCGAGGCTGCCGCCCGCGGAGATCAATGCTGCGGCGAATGGCTTGGAATAACCTCGGCGCACCAGCACCGGTCCGAGCGTAGCGCCAAGTGCGGCGGTGTCGGCAGGCCCAGAACCCGACAGCCCGCCGATCAGCACCGCAACCCCCGAGGTCACGATGCCGGTACTGCCACGGACACGCCCGACGAGCGCATCCATCACCCGGAACATCCGCAGGACAATCCCGCTGCGGTCGAAGACATGCCCGGCAAGGATAAAAAACGGGATCGCGAGCAGTTCGGTCTTCTGCAACCCCGAAAGCAAGATCGCCCCCAGAAAACCGAGGTCGCCCTGGATCATGTAGCCAACCACCGCCGCCGAAGCGCCCAGCGCGATCGACACCGGCACGTTGATGGTGATCATCACCGCGAAGAGCACGAGGAGCACCAGCGTAGAGCTCACCGTGGATTACCTCTGGAGCCGGTTTTGAGAGGCTTCATGGGACTTCCCGCGTCGGCACCGGCTCGGGCAGCAGCACCCGCAAGAGCATCAGCAGGCAGCCCAGCGGGATGAATAGGGTGAAGGGCCACAATGACATTCCCAGCGTGCCCGAGACGGCACCGCTGCGGTACTGGCTCCAGGTGACACCGGCGGCGCTATAGGCTGCGGCAAGCAGGAAACCGGCGATCACCAGCAAGCGAAGCGCTTCGCACACCCGACGCGGCACACCCGATAGCTTGGACGTCACAAAGTTCATTCCGAGGTGGGAGCGGGATCGCTCCGCGGTGGCGATACCGAGCCAGTAGGTTGCCACCGACAGCAGGACCATGACCTCGAACAGCGAACCGATCGAGCGGTTCAGGACGTAGCGCGCGAAAATGTTGGTGGCGTTCATCACGACCAACGCGACGAACGCGAACTCGATAGCCCGGTACTCGAGGGCCACCAGCAACTCACGCCAGTCTCGACGCGTATTCATCGAAAATTCCGCGGCGGTCCGGTTGGTGAACGCAGTTGCGCGTCAGCGGCGGAGCGCTGCCCTCATCAGGTCGGCGCCGATCACGCCTTCCCACTCGCGGTAGACGGGCTGCATCGCGTCCCGGAACACCCCGATCTGCTGCGCACTGAGCTCCACCACCGTGAGCCGCTTGCGCATCTCGCCTATCAGGTTTTGATCGGCGTCAGCCTGAGCCTTGCGGTGCCATATCGCAGCCTCGCGCGCGGCGCCGGTGAGGATTTCCCTCTCCTTCGGGCTCAGGTCCTGCCACAGGCGGTTGTTGCTCAGGATGGCGATCGAGTCCGCCGAATAGTTCCAGATCGTCATGTGCTTCTGGATCTCGTGAAATTTCGTTGCGTAGATCAGGCTGATCGGGTTCTCTTGGCCGTCGACCAGACCCTGCTGCAGCGCGCCGTAAAGTTCTCCGAAGCTCGTGGCCACTGGATTGACGCCGAGTTCCTTGAAGATGGACTGGTACAACTTGAGCCCCGGGATACGCAGCGTCAGGCCCTTGAGGTCGGCGGGTTTGGTGACCTGCACCTTGTTGTTCGTCAGCTGCCGGAAGCCGGTGGAGCTGTAGCCACCCAGCGGCACGACGCCCACCTTGTCTAAACCGCGCCAAATCTCCTGCCCCGGGCCGTCCATCAGCGCGAAAAGCGCTTCGTTGCTGGGCGCGATCCACGGCAACGAGAATACTGAAAAACGCGGATCGATCGAGCTCAGGATGATGCTTGAATGGAATGTGAAGTCGACACTGCCATTCTTGAGCAATTCAAACTCGGCGACCTGGTTGCCGTTGGACAGTTGGCCATCGGGGAAGACGGTCACGCGGATGCGCCCACCGGAGTCGGTCTCGACCTGTTTCGCAAAGCGCTGGGCCGCCTGCGTCCAGGGGGAGTTAACCCCCACCGACATCGCAAACTTCAGGCGTCGCTCCTTGATGTCGGTGCTCTGGGCAAGCGCTAGGACGGGAAACATCGCGAGCGCGCCGAGGGCCAGCGCTGCAAGGGCGTGAATGCGGGATCTGGTATTCATGTGTCTCCTCATGGTGAAGGGCGGGCACCGCGCCCACCCAACAGTTACTGTCCAAAAGTCACGCTGCGGGCACGATTTCCTCCGCGGGCATCGACACGCGGGCGGGTTGTACCGCACCGATGCCGAGACCCCCCAGCAAGAAGGACAAGATTTCCTGCTCGACGTCGCTTTTCTGCAGATGGGGGGCCAGATCCCAGTGTCGAAGCGCCACCACCGCGGGCACGAACGACAGTAGATTCGCGCCCAGCCTACG
>CAIVPX010000099.1 GCA_903907905.1 uncultured bacterium
AAATTGAGCGCGAAGACCACGGCCTCGATTCCGATCAGCGCGTTGATCCAGCGCGCATTGACCAGGCCGAAGAGCAGCGCCCCCAGCGCAATGCCGGCGATGCCGGCGGGAATGATCAGCCTGAGGATTTGCGCGTCATAGCGCTTGCGAAAGGTGAGCAGGCCCAGCAGGTCCATGATGCAGAGCAGCGGCAGCATGATGGCGACGGCCTGCGGCGCGGGAATGGCCAGCGACATCATTGGCACGGCCAGTCCACCGACGGCACCGCCCAGACCCGACTTCGAGATGCCGGTGAGGATCACTGCGGGAATCGCGACGGCGTAGAACCAGGGGTCGGTGATGGGAACGAAGCTCATGAAGGCCTGCTGTCCGTCGGGATCGGACCTGGCGGCATTGTTGCACTGCCGGGCTTGTGCGGTATCTTCGGGCGTCCGTTTTATGTGGAAAGCCCATGTACACCACTCTTGAACCCTTGCGGCTGATCGAAGCCGCGTCTTTTGTGGCTGCGCCGAGCGCCGCGTTGCACATGGCGCAGCTGGGTGCGCGCGTGATCCGCATCGACCCGGTCGGTGGCGGCCCCGACTTCAACCGCTGGCCCAAAACGCCCGAGGGGCAGAGCCTGTATTGGCAAGGGCTGCAGAAGGGAAAACAGTCGGTGGCGATCGACCTTGGAAAGCCCGAGGGGCGCGAGCTCGCGGTGGCGCTGATCACCGCGCCCGGCGAGTACGCGGGGCTCTTCATGACCAACTACCCGCGCGAAGGGTTTCTCTCGCATCAGAAGCTCTGCGCGCGGCGCCCGGACCTGATCAGTCTGCGCGTGCAGGGCTGGGCCGATGGGGGCTCGGCCGTCGACTACACGGTCAATGCCGTCACGGGGCTGCCGTACATGACGGGGCCGGTCGGCCAGGGCTCTCCGGTCAACCATGTGTTGCCGGCCTGGGACCTGCTCACCGGCGCGCTGGCGGCCTTTCATCTGCTGGCGGCCGAACGTAGCCGGCGCGAAAACGGACAGGGGCAGGAGGTGTTGCTGCCGCTCTCGTCGGTGGCGTTTGGCGCGCTGGGTTCGCTTGGGCAGCTCGCCGAGGTGGAGCTGTCGGGGGCGGACCGTCCGCGAGGCGGCAACAATCTCTTTGGTGCCTTCGGCCGCGACTTTGTCTGCGCCGATGACAAGCGGGTCATGGTGGTCGCCATCACCCGCAAGCAGTGGTCAGGGCTGGTCGCTGCCCTCGACATCGCGCAGCCCGTGGCGGCGCTCGAGCAGCAGCTGGGTGTGAGCTTTGATCGCGACGAGGGCCTGCGCTACGCGCATCGCGAGCATCTCGATCCACTGGTCGAGCAGGCGATTGCGCGGCGCGATTTTCCGTCGCTTGCGCAGGCCTTCGCCGAGCACGATGTCTGTTGGGCGCCTTACCGAACGCTGTCCGAGGCGATGGCGAGCGAGCCCGAGCTGTCGCAGGCCAATCCGATGATGCAGCGCGTGGCGCATCCGGGCGGGTTGAGCTATCTCACGCCTGACAGCCCAGCCTCTTACTCGGGCCAGACGCGTTCGGCGCCGCTGCGCGCGCCACGGCTGGGCGAGCACACCGAGCTCGTGCTCGCCGAGGTACTGGGTCTGGCCACGCATGAAATCGGTGGACTGCTCGAGCGCGGGCTGGTGGCGCGAGCGGTCTGAGGTGCGCTGAGGGTGCGCTGAGATGACCTGAGGCCACCCGAGCCGTCGAGGCTGCGAGGCGCCGGGCGTGCGATTCGGGCGGACGGACCGATCGGGTCGCTCGTGCCGGTGGCCGCGCCCTTGCCTTCGGGCCGCTCGGCTACACTGCGCCCTCGCGTTTTCGTCTTCGCCCTGTCTGTTCAGATTGTTCCGGAGTGATCACCATGCACCCTGTCGCCAGCGCACCACCCGAAACCCTTGCGTCAGGCCGGCCGAGGGCCGCGCAGCCAGACAGCGGTCACGCGGCGTCGGGCCCGCTTGCGGCG
>CAIVPX010000100.1 GCA_903907905.1 uncultured bacterium
ATCGCGATGCGGCGCACGCACTTTTTACCTCCGACGGCGTTCGGGTCTCGGTCATTCGCGACAGCGCCGGTTTTGTGGCCCCGCGCATCATCGCGATGATCGTCGCCATTGCCTGCGAAATCGCCCAACAGCGGATCGCCTGCCCCCAGGACATCGACGCAGCCGTCCGGATCGGTCTGGGCTACCCGCTCGGTCCCCTTTCGATGGGCGATCATCTCGGTCCCGGCGTCGTGGCCACCTTGCTTGAAGAGATTCACGAAGTAACGGGTGATCCGCGCTACCGCCCCAGCCCCTGGCTCAGGCGCCGGGCCCGTCTCGGCCTATCGTTGCTGCACGCAGATTAAGCCGCCTCTTTCACCCCAGGATCGTCCCTATGGTCTCCAAGTCACCCCAGTCCTCGGGCGACGCGCCCGCCGGCGATGCCCCCGAGTTCGCCGGCACGATGGCGGTTCCCGAGCGTCACCAGATCGACATTGCCCGCCTCGAGGCCTATCTGGCCGAGAATCTGTCGGGCTTCGCCTGCCCGTTACGCGTCGAGATCTTCAAGGGCGGGCAGTCCAACCCCACCTACAAGCTGATCTCGCCGCAAGGCACCTGGGTCATGCGTGCCAAGCCCGGCCCGGTGGCCAAGCTGTTGCCCTCCGCGCACGCCATCGAACGCGAATACCGCGTACTGTCGGCGCTCAGTCACACTGATGTACCCGTTGCCAAGGTGTTCTGCTTGTGCGAGGACGAGTCCATCATCGGTCGCGCGTTTTACGTGATGGAGCACGTTGAGGGCCGGGTCCTGTGGGACCAGTCGCTCCCGGGCATGACGCGCGACGAGCGCGCTGCCACCTACGACGCGATGAATCGTGTCATATCGGCACTGCACCGCGTTGACCCGTCTGCGATCGGGCTGGGCGACTACGGCCGCCCGGGCAACTATTTTGCGCGCCAGATCGGCCGCTGGAGCAAGCAGTATCAGGCCTCCGAAACCCAGAAGAGTCCGGAGATGGACCGACTGATCGAGTGGCTGCCCCATCAGATCCCGCAAAGCGACGAGGTCGCAATCGTTCATGGCGACTTCCGGCTCGACAACCTCATCTTCGATGCGGCGGGCCCGACGGTGCGTGCGGTACTCGACTGGGAGTTGTCTACGCTCGGTCACCCCCTGGCCGATTTCTCCTACCACTGCATGGCCTGGCACATTCCGCCGGGCACGTTCCGCGGCATCGGTGGACTGGACCTTCCCGCGCTCGGCATTCCCGACGAACGCGAGTACATCGAGCGCTACTGTCAGCGCACCGGCCGCGATCCAGCCCAGGTGCTCGAGCACTGGGACTTCTACCTCGCCTACAACATGTTCAGGCTCGCGGCAATTCTTCAGGGCATTGTCAAGCGTGTGGTCGATGGCACGGCCTCCAACACCCAGGCCCCAGCCACCGCCGATCGCGTGCGTCCCCTTGCTGAAATCGGCTGGCGGATCGCGCAGCGCGTTGCCTGAGTTCGACCCCAAGCAGTCTTTATCCGGAGACCCGCATGTCATTCCAGTTTTCACCCCGCAGCATCGAACTCCAGCAGCGCCTCAAGGCCTTCATGGATGAACACGTCTACCCGAACGAGCACCGTTTCGAGGAGGAGGTCGAAAGTAACCGCCGTGCGGGCAATGCATGGATTCCCACCCGTATCGTCGAGGAACTCAAGCCGCTGGCTCGCAAGGCCGGCCTCTGGAACCTGTTCCTTCCCCGCTCGGCACGCGTGCCTGAGGGCCTGTCCAACCTCGACTACGCGCCGCTGTGCGAAATCATGGGGCGGGTCAGTTGGGGCGCCGAGGTCTTCAATTGCTCCGCGCCCGACACCGGCAACATGGAAACGTTCGAGCGCTATGCCAGCGAGGCGCTCAAGCGCCAATGGCTCGACCCCTTGCTCCGCGGCGAAATTCGATCGGCCTTCGCCATGACCGAACCCGCTGTGGCGTCGTCGGATGCCACCAATATCCAGTCACTCATCACGCGCGACGGCGATCACTACGTGATCAACGGCCGAAAGTGGTGGACCTCAGGCGCGGGCGACCCCCGCTGCAAGGTGTTCATCTTCATGGGCAAGACAGATCCCGAGGCACCGCGCCACCAGCAGCAGTCGATGATCATCGTCCCCTCCGATACCCCGGGCATCAATATCCTGCGGCCATTGACCGTCTACGGCTATGACGATGCCCCCCATGGCCACTGCGAGGTGCTGTTCGAGAACGTGCGCGTACCGGTCGACAACATCCTGCTGGGCGAGGGGCGTGGTTTCGAGATTGCTCAGGGTCGCCTAGGACCCGGCCGCATCCACCACTGCATGCGCCAGATCGGCGTCGCCGAACGCGCACTAGAACTGATGTGCAAGCGGCTGATGTCGCGCGTCGCCTTCGGCAAGCGTGTGTCCGACCAGTCGGTCTGGCATGAGCGCATCGCCGAGGCGCGCTGCATGATCGATCAGGCCAGACTGATGACCTTCCAGGCCGCTCACATGATGGACACCGCCGGTAACAAGGTGGCGCGCCGCGAAATCGCCATGATCAAGGTCATCGCGCCCAATGTCGCCGGCAAAGTCCTCGACTGGGCTATTCAGGCACACGGCGCGGGCGGCGTTTCAGGCGATTTTCCGCTTGCCGCCTTGTGGGCCCACTCGCGAACGCTTCGTTTCGCCGATGGTCCGGACGAGGTGCACCGCGCAGCCATTGCCAAGCTTGAACTGGCTCGACACACCGACGTGCCCGAAAGCGCAGCCCGCGTCGAGGTGCCGATTACGCGGGGGTCCTGAGCGCCCGACACGCGCAAACATGCGCAAGCGCCAGGGCGCCGCATGCCTACTGGACCGGTCCCTTGGCGAGGTCGGGCAGGGGAAAGGCCATCACCTCGATGCCCTCATCGGCCAGCGCGGCGGTTTCCTCCGCACTGGCCACTCCACGGATGCCCCGATGCTCGGTCTCGTCGTAATGCATTCGGCGCGCCTCTTCCGCAAAACGCTCGCCGACGTCTTCGGTGTTGGCCACGATGTGTCGGGCCATTTGAATCCACAACGCCTGCAGTTCGGACAATCCAGGCCCGGGGCTTCGGCCCTCGCGCGCAGAGGCGCTGGGCGCTGCGGTGTCACTCTGGCGTGGGGACAGGTTCAGTCTGGGTGCCGACAGCAGCTTTCGAATATCGTGGCTCCCGCACAAAGGGCACTCGACCAAGGCCTGTGCATGCTGGCGCTCGTACTCTGCCTCGGAAGCGAACCAGCCTTCGAAGCGGTGATCCTGCGCGCAGGCGAGGTTGAACACTTTCATCATAGCGATCGATTCTAAGGCTTTTTCCCGATGAAAGATCCGATCATCCTCAGCGCCATCGAGGCGTGCGAGAAGCTGGCGCAATTCGACGCCATTCTCGATGCGCGCAGCGGGTCCGAGCACGCACTTGACCATCTCCCCGGCGCCCTCAGCACGCCGGTGCTCGACGATGACGAGCGCGCCCGGGTCGGCACGCTTTACAAACAGCAGTCAGGCTTCGAGGCCAAGCGCATCGGTGCGGCGCTCGTGGCGCGCAATATCGCTGCACTGCTCGAGGGCCCCCTCGCCAACAAGCCACGAGACTGGGCGCCGCTCGTGTACTGCTGGCGCGGTGGCAACCGCTCGGGTGCGCTCGCCACCGTGCTGGCGCGTGTGGGCTGGCGCGTCAGCCTCGTTGACGGCGGCTACAAGGCCTTTCGTCAGATCGTGATCCGTGATCTGGACACGCTGCCCGCACGCCTTGACTTCCGGGTCCTCGCGGGGCGAACCGGTGTCGGAAAAAGCCTGCTGCTCAAACGACTTGCCGAGCGTGGCGCGCAGATTCTCGATCTCGAGGCGCTCGCGCATCACCGCGGTTCGGTACTCGGCCGAGAGCCGGGCGACGGCCGCCAGCCCGGTCAGAAGCGCTTCGAAACCTTGCTCTGGGAGCACCTGCGTGTTCTGAACCCCGCCAGGCCCGTGTTCGTTGAATCGGAGAGCCGGCGTATCGGCACCTGCCATCTGCCCGAGGCGCTCATGAAGGCCATCCGGTCGGGGCCGTGCCGGATCATCGAGGCGGATACAGCTGTTCGAGCCGCGCTGCTACTTGCCGAGTACCGCCATTTCACCGAGCAACCCGCGATCCTGCTCGAACAACTGAACCGGCTCACCGAATTGCATGGACACCATGCGGTCGACGCCTGGCACCAACAGGTACAGGCGGGAGACTACGAGGCGCTGGTTCAATCGCTGCTGGTTCAACACTACGACCCCGCCTACGATCGGTCCATGGCGAAAAACTTCTCCCGCCTGAGCGAAGCGCCGACCCTGGCGCTACGAGGCCAGGACGCGAGTTCGCTCGGCCAACTCGCCGACGAATTACTCAGCCTTGACTGACCCCAGTCGGGACAGGGAGCGACTGACATCGGTGCGGCCCTTGAGCGACTCCACATAATCGAGCATGTCCTGCTGGGACAGCATCTGATCAAGCTGGGTTCGTAGCTCGGGCAGTTTGGCATCGAGCGTCTTGTCGTCAGGAACACTCACCTTTCGAATTTCATAAATCGCGTAACCCTCGCCACCCAGATCAGCCCCTACGAACGCGGGCAGCTTTTGTATCGATGCCCGAAACACGGCTTCCATGGCTGGTCCCGGCAGAGGCGACTGCCCCGACCGGGACAACTCGCGAGCGACGGTGAATCCTTCGGGCTTCGCGCCCCCCTGAAGCGCCTTGAGCCGCTCCTGACCGGCCGCAACGGCCAGCTTGCGCGCCTCATCGCGAATCCAGGCTTCCCTGGCTTCAGCCTTGACCTCATCAAACGGCTTCAAACGCGATGGGCGATGCTCCACGATACGCGCCGAAACGACCCGCCCGCCCCCCACATCCACCGCTTCGGTATTGCGCTTGCCAGTCACCGCATCGCTCGCAAAGAGCGCATTCAGCAGTTTGGGATGGTTGAGGGGATGCTCGCGCGGCAGATCTCGGACCCCGCTCCTTGAAACCTGCGGCGCGTCCTGAACCGTAAGCCCGAAACGCTCGACGACAGGCTGTAGCGAATCAGACTGCTCGTACACCAGATTGCCGAAGACCTCGGCGTCCTCGGCAAAGCGCCGGTTGGCCTGCCCGCGTCGAAGCTCGGATTCGATTTCGGCGCGTACTTCTTCCAGCGCCTTCTCCTTCGCAGGACGGATCCCGGTCACCCGCAGCAGGTGATAGCCAAACTCGGTCTCGACGGGCCCGGCAACATCGCCTTGACGTGCGTCGAAGGCTGCATCGGCAAACGGCTTGACCATCATCTCTCGGCCGAAGAAACCCAGGTCTCCCCCCTCGCGCGCAGAGCCCGGATCCTGGGATTCCTTGCGAGCAAGTGCCTCGAAGTTGGCCCCCGCGCGGAGTTGCTTGAGCAGTGACTGGGCCTTGTCGCGTGCCGCCTGCTTGTCAGCGGCGCTGGCGCCAGCGTCAACCTTGACCAGAATATGACTGACCTTGCGCTCTTCAGGAACACCAAAACGCTTTCGGTTCTGCTCGTAGAAGGCCGCGACATCGGTTGCAGGGACTGCCATCTTCTTACCCACTGCGTCAACGTCCAGCACAACATACTGCACGGTGGCCGACTCCGGCAGCTGATAGGTCGTGGGGTTGTCGTCGTAGTGGCGCCGCACCTGCGCCTCATCTGGCGCGAGGCGCGCTGAAAAGTCGGCGGGCTTGATCCGCAACTCGGCAACCTCGCGCGACTCGGAGATGATTCGCACCATTTGCCTCAGGACCGTCTGCGGCAGGATGGCCGACTGCGCCAAAGCGTCGGGCAAGGCCTGCATGGCAATGTCTCTGCGCAACTCGGCTTCAAACATGGACTCGCTGCGCGCGCGCGACGCCACCAGCGCGCGATAGCGTTCCAGATCGAAGGTGCCATCGGGCGTGGTGAGGCCGGGAATGCCGCGTATGGTCTCGCGCAGACGCTCATCGCTGACGCTGATCAGGCTGGATCTGGCATGGGCGCTCATCACGCGCTGCACGATCAGACCTTCCAGCACCTCACGCCGCGCCGCCGGTGTATCGAGCATTTGCGGATCAACCGCCCCGCCGAGCATCTGCCGAAGCCGCTCGAGTTGCTCGCGCTGAGCCTGTTCGAACTCGTTGCGGGTGATGGCCTCACCCGACACCTTCGCCACATTGTCACCGTCTGAAAAAAAGCGGTCGTAGCCCTGAATGCCGAAGAAGGCAAAGGCGGGAAAGATCAGCACAACCACAACCAGAAGCAACAGGCGCTGATGCTTGCGAACCGAATCGAACATTGACTCACCCCGACCGGACAGCGTGACTGGGACAACACCAAAAAAAGAGGGCGAACTTTCGTTCGCCCTCGGGACTTGGCGGAGTGGACGGGACTCGAACCCGCGACCCCCGGCGTGACAGGCCGGTATTCTAACCGACTGAACTACCACTCCAGATGCTGCAACAACCTGACAATCTAGACTTCGCCAGCTTAACTTCGCTGGCTTTAGATCACTTGCTTTGCTTTGCTCACGCCTACCGCGCTAAACCACATCGTGCGCTGCGGTGGTGGGTGCTGAGAGGCTCGAACTCCCGACCTACGCCTTGTAAGGGCGCCGCTCTACCAACTGAGCTAAGCACCCGGATGAGCGAAACAACAAACCAAAATTATATACGATGAAGCCGATGCGATCAACCCAGGGCTGCCTCAGTTGATCGCATCCTTGAGCGCTTTGCCAGGACGAAATTTCGGTACGTTCGCCTTCTTGATCTTGATGACTGCGCCAGTGCGGGGATTGCGCCCAGTACGCGCTGCACGCTTACCCACTGCAAACGTGCCGAACCCGACCAGGGTCACCGTGCCGTTTTTCTTGAGCGTTGTACGGACCGCACCGATCAGCGCATCGAGCGAACGGCCCGCAGCCGCTTTGGAAATGTCGGCCTGCTTCGCGATATGTTCGATCAATTCAGTCTTGTTCACTAAAGTCCCCTCAGTGCGTGGTTGGCGTGTGATTGTCTGGAGGCAGGGTGTGGTCAGGAAGCGCGTGGCAAGCGTAGGACCCTGCGAATAAAAGAGCGCGTATTTAAGCCTTGCGGCAAGCGCGTGTCAACCGATCATTGAGTGCCCGATCAGTTGACACGCACGCCCCGGTTCGTTCAAGTCCTGATCAGTGCGTGACGACATCGCCAGACGTCGGCACGTCGTCCTTGCTCGCAACCGCCGGCGTCGCGGCAGCCGCCGTCGCATCCTCCTCTGGCAAAGGCTCGGGCACTCGTTCGAGGGCTAGTTCCAACACGCGATCGATCCACTTCACCGGAACAATCTCGAGACGGTTCTTGACGTTGTCTGGAATATCGGCGAGATCTTTAACGTTCTCCTCGGGAATCAGCACGGTCTTGATGCCACCGCGATGAGCAGCGAGCAGCTTTTCCTTGAGACCCCCGATCGCGAGCACCTCACCGCGCAGCGTGATTTCACCGGTCATCGCCACATCGGCGCGAACAGGCACATCGGTGAGGACCGACACCAGTGCGGTGGTCATGGCAATGCCGGCACTGGGCCCGTCCTTGGGCGTTGCGCCCTCAGGCACGTGAATGTGGATATCGCGCTTTTCGTGGAAGTCTTCGCGAATACCGAGGCGTCGCGCCCGACGGCGTACCACCGTCATGGCCGCCTTGATCGACTCCTGCATGACGTCGCCGAGCTTGCCTGTAAAGGTAGTCTTTCCCTTGCCACCCACCGCGACCGCTTCGATGGTGAGCAGCTCGCCCCCCACCTCGGTCCATGCGAGGCCGGTCACCTGACCCACCTGATTCTGCTTCTCGGCAACACCAAAACTGAAGCGGCGCACGCCACAGAACTTGTCCAGGTTCTTTCCCGTCACCTGAACCTTGCGGTCTTGCTTTTTGAGCAGCAGCATCTTGACCACCTTGCGGCAGATTTTGCTGATTTCGCGCTCAAGTGAACGAACCCCGGCCTCACGCGTGTAGTAGCGAACGATGTCGCGGATGGCACCCTCCGACACGTTGAGCTCTTCGGGCTTCAGACCCGTGTTCTTCATCTGCTTCGGCAGCAGGTAGCGCTGCGCGATGCTCACTTTCTCGTCCTCCGTGTACCCCGACAGGCGGATCACTTCGAGACGATCCAGCAGTGCAGGCGGAATGTTCAAGCTGTTGGCCGTCGCCACGAACATCACGTCAGAGAGGTCGTACTCCACTTCGATGTAGTGATCGACAAAGGTTGCGTTCTGTTCGGGGTCCAGAACCTCGAGCAGCGCGGACGCAGGATCACCCCGAAAGTCCATCCCCATCTTGTCGACTTCGTCGAGCAGGAACAGCGGATTACGAACGCCCACTCGTGTCAGGTTCTGCAAGATCTTGCCCGGCATGGAGCCGATGTAAGTTCGACGATGGCCGCGAATTTCGGCTTCATCGCGCACGCCACCCAAGGCCATCCGCACGAATTTCCGGTTCGTAGCACGAGCGATCGACTGACCCAGCGAGGTCTTGCCCACCCCGGGGGGGCCCACCAGGCAGAGAATGGGCGCTTTCACCTTGTCAACGCGCTGCTGCACCGCGAGGTATTCAAGGATGCGTTCCTTGACCTTGTCGAGGCCGTAGTGGTCATCGTCAAGCACCTCCTGGGCATGCTCGAGATCGTTGTTGATCTTGCTCTTCTTGCGCCAGGGCAGATTGACCAGGGTATCGATGTAGTTTCGTACCACCGTCGCCTCGGCTGACATGGGCGACATCAGCTTGAGCTTGCGAAATTCGCTCTCGGCCTTCTTGGTGGCTTCCTTGGACATCTTGGCGGCTTGAATCTTCTTTTCAAGCTCTTCGAGATCAGCGCCCTCTTCGCCTTCGCCAAGCTCCTTCTGGATGGCCTTGACCTGCTCGTTGAGGTAGTACTCGCGCTGGCTCTTTTCCATCTGCCGCTTGACGCGCCCTCGAATGCGCTTCTCAACCTGCAGGATGTCGAGCTCGGTTTCGATTTGCGCCAGAAGCTTCTCGAGCCGCTCGGGTACCTCGATGATCTCGAGGATGCCCTGCTTTTGCTCGATCTTGATAGGCAAGTGGGCCGCAATGGTGTCGGCCAGCCTGCCCGGATCATCGATCCCTGAGAGCGACGCGAGGATTTCGGGCGGCACCTTCTTGTTGAGCTTCACGTACTGATCAAACTGCGCAAGGATGGCGCGCCTGAGCGCCTCGAGTTCGGGCGCCGGACCGCTCGGCGCCTCAATGGGGGACACCTCGCAGCTGAAATGCGCACCCGAATCATCGATGGAGAGAATTCGGGCGCGGCGCGCCCCCTCGACCAACACTTTGACCGTGCCATCGGGAAGCTTGAGCATCTGGAGAATGTTGGACATGCAACCGATGGCGTGGATATCGGATGCAGCCGGCTCATCTTTCGAGGCGTTTTTCTGGGCGACCAGCATGATGCTCTTGCCCCCCTCCATCGCCGCCTCAAGGGCCTTGATGGACTTCGGGCGACCCACGAACAGCGGGATCACCATATGGGGAAAGACCACCACGTCGCGCAAGGGCAGCAGTGGCAACGCCTGAGCGATCGGGGCGTGAGTTTCGGACATCGCGGTCTCCGTTGAGGTTTACTCAGGGAAGGTGGCGTTCGGATCGTGCTTTTTCAAGCCTGCCTTGGGTAGGCACACCCCGGGCAAACAATCGGAACCAACCCTTGGAATCGGCCAGGCTCAGGCAGAGCATAGCGCCAAGCCCGCCTCGGCGGCGTCAATTACTGCCTGCGACGCGAGGGGCATCCGAATAAATGATGAGCGGCTTGCCATCGCCGTTGATCGTGGCGTCGTCAACCACGACTTTCTGGACATTTTGCATGCCCGGCAACTCGAACATGGTATCAAGCAGGATGTGCTCGAGGATGGAGCGCAGGCCGCGAGCACCGGTTTTACGCTTGAGTGCCTTGAGGGCAATGGCGGTCAGGGCCGTAGGGCGCAATTCGAGATCAACGCCCTCCATCTCGAAGAGGCGCTGATACTGCTTGACCAACGCGTTCTTGGGCTCAACGAGAATTTCGACCAGCGCGGCTTCGCCGAGTTCGTCGAGTGTGGCCACGACCGGCAAGCGCCCCACCAGTTCGGGGATGATGCCGAACTTGATCAGATCTTCGGGTTCGACTTCGCGCAGCACCTCGCCGACCGAGCGATCACTAGCGCTACGAACCTCGGCACCGAAGCCGATACCGCTGCGCTCCGAGCGATTGCGAATGACCTTTTCAAGCCCGTCAAAGGCGCCGCCGCAGATGAAGAGAATGTTGGTGGTATCGATCTGCACAAAGTCCTGATTCGGATGCTTGCGCCCGCCCTGCGGCGGCACCGACGCGACCGTTCCCTCGACCAGTTTGAGCAGCGCCTGCTGAACGCCCTCGCCCGACACGTCCCGGGTGATGGAGGGGTTATCAGACTTGCGCGAGATCTTGTCGATTTCGTCGATGTAGACGATGCCGCTCTGCGCCTTCTCGACGTCGTAGTTGCAGTTTTGCAGAAGCTTCTGAATGATGTTTTCGACGTCTTCGCCGACATAACCTGCCTCGGTC
>CAIVPX010000101.1 GCA_903907905.1 uncultured bacterium
CGATGCCAAGACGGGTGAGGTGACCGAGGTACCGGCGCTGGCGCCCAGCGACGCCGTGGCCCGCAGTGCGGTTCGCAACGATGGCACGGATGAGTTTGTGCCAACGGTACCGCTCATCCTTGATGTCGCCGAGGACCTTCGGCAGTCACTGGACGCCACGACTCTGAACGAAGAACTCATCAAGATTCGGCGAGCTCTTTACTTTGACCTGGGGGTGCCGTTTCCCGGTATCCAGTTGCGCTTCAACGAACGCCTGGCTGCAGGCACCTACCATATCGTGTTGTCCGAGGTTCCCGTCGCGCTGGGGTTGTTGCGCCCGGATCGTCTGCTGGTTCGCGAATCCGCGCAGACGCTGGCTGCCCTGGGCGTTGCGGTGGAGAAGGACCGCCCCTTTTTGCCTGGCGTCGACACACAGTGGGTGCCGCTGGCGATGGGCGAGTTGCTCTCCAAGGCTGGGCTGGCCTACCTGAACAGCACTCAAATTCTGTCGTATCACCTGGCGACCGTGCTGCGAAAGTATTCGTCCGAATTTATCGGCGTACAGGAAACCAAGTTTCTGCTCAGTGCCATGGAGCAGCGATTCCCCGATCTGGTCAAGGAATCCATGCGGGTCATGCCGACCCAGAAAATCGGCGAAATTTTGCAGCGCCTGGTGTCGGAAGACATCTCGGTGCGCAACCTGCGCGCTATTCTCGAGGCGCTGGTCGAGTGGGGTCAGAAGGAGAAGGATTCGGTGCTGCTGACCGAATATGTGAGAGGTGCCCTCAAGCGCCACATCAGCTACAAGTATTCCGCTGGTCAGAATATGCTCCCCGCGTATTTGCTGGCGCCCCGGGTGGAGGAAACGGTTCGAGGCGCAATCCGGCAAACTTCGGCGGGAAGCTATCTGGCACTCGATCCCGCAGCCACCAAGAAACTCGTCGACAGCATCAAGAAGGCGGTTGGAAAACTCCCCGCCACCGGAAACAAGCCCGTGCTTTTGGCCTCGATGGACATCCGGCGCTACATGCGCAAGCTCATCGAGCAGGACCTGCACGACCTGCAAGTGGTGTCCTACCAGGAACTGACGCCGGAGATCAACATTCAGCCATTGGCGAGGGTCGACCTGTGAGCAGCTCGCCAACAATCCCGGCCGTGACCCATGCCTGACGCCAACGCAACCCAGCACGACCCAAGCCTGAACGCTTCGCTGTCTTCAGGGCTTGAACTACGGGTACTCTCGGGCGTCCATATTGGCGCGCGTGCCTTGCTCTCGGGACAGTCCGAATTCACGATCGGGTCGCGTCCGGACAATGATCTTGTCTTGAGAGATGCCCCGTTTGCAAGCGCGCGAATCATCCTTGACGGCGCGCGCTGGACATGGCTCGAGAGCGAGCTCGCGATCGAAGTGCAGCTGGTCGGGGGGCAGGCCCTGCGGGCGAGCGAACTCCTGTTCATGCTCGATGAGCCGGGCGCACGCTGGGTCGGGGCAGAGCAGGCCGAGGTGGGGTACGAGCGTCCGGCCTCATTGGCGGCCCCGTCCGAACCCGATGCGCCGGTCGCTGCACCGGCCGATCCGGTACCCGACCGCGCCGAGCCATCCCTGGCGACTGCCGCCGACCTTGCAGTGGTCTCGCCAGCAGGCGAGTCGGCTTTGGCCGCGCAGATTGCTGATCCGGGGCGTGCGCGCCGACCGAGCCCCTGGCGAGTTCCGTCCGCGCTCAAACGGCCGGCCGTACTGGCGCCGGGTGCGGCTGTCGTGGCGATCGCGCTGGTGGCCTGGACTCTTGGCGCAGATCCATGGCGCCGGTGGGTCGGCGATCGCGATCCAACGAGCGCGTCGGTTGCGGCCGCACCGGCAACAGATCAGGCTGTGTCGCGGGCGGACGAAGGCGATCTCGATCGTGTCAACCTGGCGATCTCCACGGCAGGGTTCTCGGACGTGGTTCGTGCATCCCTGCGCAGCGATGGTCGCATTCTGGTTCAGGGGGTTGTCGAGAGCGACGAGGAACAAGAACTGCTGCTTCGAAGCCTTCTCGTCGAGCGCAAGTGGCTCGCGTTCGGTCTCCTTACGCAATCCGAATTTCGGGCCCGAGTGCGGGAGTTACGGCGTGCACTGCCGCCTGGTTTTGAAGTCAAGGACCTGCCCGAGGGGCGGATCGAACTATCAGGCCTGGCCCTCGAGGCAGGCGACATCGAGCAGGTGCGCGCTCTGGTGGTGCGGGAGCTTCCCGAAACCTCCGCGGTGTTGGTCAACGTGCTCACCCCAGACTTGGCCGTTGCGCGATTTTCGTCCTTGGTGCGAGAGCTCGGTTTCGAGACGCTTCGGGTCGACTGGACTGGCGAGCGAATGCTGGTCGAAGGCACTATTGCGCGCGCCAGTGTGGCGCTTTGGGAGCAAACCCTTCTTCGCTTCAATAGTCTTTTTGGCGACCGACTGCCCACGCGCGTCGCATTGAGCCTCAGCGATCCCGCCCCGGCGATTGCTGTCGCGATGCCGGCCGCTATGGCGGCGCGTATCCCGCCGCCCCCCAAGCTGCCTCGAATCGTTGCGGTGCAGAGTGGCGCTCGCTCCTACCTCATGTTTGCAGATGGCAACCGCCTTTTGCCTGGGGGCGTGGTCAACGGGTATCGCCTGGCCTCCATCGACGATGAGTCCCTGCTGTTCGAGGATAGAACCGGTTACCAGCACCGGGTTGCGCGGTGAGTCAGCCGGCGTCGCACGCGGCAATGTCCGATCTCGAGGAAGTGTTGGCCCGGGGCGAGGGCGCCGAACGGCTGCGCTTGATCGCCGCTCAGTTACTGGGAATCGAGTCAAGGCTGCGACAGGAAGCGACGAAGCGTCTGCCTGCAGAGCACTACAAGACCCTTGAGTGCGCGCTGCTTGCGGTTCGCGCCGCAACCGAGGTAGTGTCCTCCCTTCGCCCTCAGGGCCCGCCGCCTGGCATGAACCCTTATGTGGACGGCAAGGCTTTTTTCAGGAGCACCGAAACACCATGATGACCACCACCTCCAATCCGATCAGCTTCGAATACGTCAACAACACCCTGCTGACGGCACTCGACAACCGCGAGCAGCGCCTGCGGGTTGCCATTGACGATAGCGGTCGTGACCCCTCGACGGCCAAGCTGCTTGCCCTGCAGCAGGAAATTCAGATGTGGACCATGCTCACGACGCTCCAGAGTACGGTCATCAAGGAAATTGCCGACGCCTCCAAGTCGGTTATCCAGAAATCGGGCTGAAGTCGGCCCGGTGTTGAGTTCCGCCCGCTTGAGCGCACCGGCCGAGGGCGCAAATGGGTTTTCGTCGGCCGGCGAAAGTCCGCCAGAGAGCCCTGTCGAGCTGGATGAACGCTTGATGCGGGAGGCGATCCGTCTGGCCACCTTGGCGTCGGCCGAGGGTGAGGTGCCTGTTGGGGCCGTGGTCGTACGCGAGGGGGCGATTGTAGGCCGCGGGTTCAACCGCCCCATTGGTACACACGACCCAACGGCGCACGCCGAAATTCAGGCCTTGCGGGCCGCCGGCGAGGCCTTGGGCAACTACCGCCTGCCTGGATGCGATCTGTACGTCACCCTTGAGCCCTGCGCCATGTGTGCCGGCGCGATTCAGCATGCGCGGATCCGGCGAGTGGTGTTCGGCGCAGCAGATCCCAAAACTGGGGCGTGCGGCAGCGTGATCAACCTGTTTGGGGTCAGACAGCTTTCGCCTCACACCATGGCCGTGGGCGGCGTGCTGGCAGACGACTGCGCTGCGCCGTTGAAGCGGTTTTTCGCGGACAGACGGGCGCAACGGCGCGGCTAGTCCCCGCAGGCCGAGGTGTCGCGCTGAGCTGCGCCCAGCACTCAGCGATCGGTCCGGCGAGCGCTCGCTAACCTGTGCGCGGCGTCGCCAACTTGCGATGGATCAAGCCTGCGAGCCGGCAGGGCGCTCAAGGGGAATGGGCTACTGCACCTTGGCTTTGGCCCGCAGCGTCTGCTGCAGTTTTTCAACGCGAGCCCGCTCGAGTTCCTGTCGCAACTGGGGTGCGACCTGAGCGAGCGGCGGCGGCGTGACCGTGCGAACGTCGTCCAGTCGAATGACGTGGAAGCCAAACTGGGTACGAACGGGTTTGTCGGTGAACTTGCCCTTCTCAAGAGCGAGCATCGCCGCGGAGAACTCCTTGACGTAGGTGTCTGGGGTGGCCCAGTCAAGGTCGCCGCCCTGTTGCGCGGACCCGGTGTCCTTCGAGCGACGCGCGAGCGCCTCAAACTTCTCTCCCTTCTTGAGCAGGGTGATGATCTGGCGGGCCTCCTCTTCCTTGTCGACCAGAATATGGCGCGCCCGGTATTCCTTGTCGCCCCCGGAGGTGCCGTGCACCCGCTCGTACTCTTTCTTGAGTTCATCGTCGGTGACGGGGGACACGTTGGCGAGGTGATCCTGAATGAGCGCGCGGATGAGGACGTCTTCACGCATTTGTTCGAGCTGCCGTGCCACGTCAGCACTCTTGGCCAAGCCCTTGGATTCGGCCTCCTGGGCAAAAATTTCTCGCAGGATGAGTTGGTCACGAACCGCGGCGCGCAGCTCGGGCGTATCGGGGCGCCCCTGGCCAGCGAGTTGGGTCACGATGTCGTCGAGACGGGCAGCCGGGATGGGTTTGCCGTTCACCACCGCCACGTTCTGCGCGCCGGCGAGGACGGGGACAAACTGAACCGAAGCGAGAATGAGCGGGCAGAGGGTGCGACGAAGCTTGACAACAAACATGGCGAATCTCGGCCCGGCCATGGCGATCGGGCAGGTTGGCACAGGGGCGTCAGCGGGGTTCGGACGGAGTGCGCGCTTCGATCGACAGCGCGTGGATGCGACCGGGCATCCAGTCCTTCACGGCATCATACACGAGGCGATGTCGCGCCAAGGGTCGCAGGCCCTCAAAGCGGTCACTGATGATCCTGACCGTGTAGTGCCCGGCGCCGCCCTCAGCGCCCGCATGGCCCGCATGCAGGTGGCTGTCATCCTGGACCTGGATCAAGACCTCGCCGAAGTGGCCGCGCAGCCGTGCTTCGATCTCTTCAGTCGAGGGTTTCATGAGCGATCATCCTCGCGGATGAAGCGCCCCATGTAGAGCGCCTGTGCGACCACGAAGGCGATGGTCAGGCCCATGGTGCCGAACAGTTTGAAATTGACCCAGACATCGGTGGGGTAGGTGTGGGCGACATAGAGATTCAGGCCTGCCATGCCGACGAAGAACAGCATCCAGGCCAAATTGAGTCGGTCCCAGATCGCTGCGGGCAGGCTGATCTGAGCGCCCATCATCTTTTCGATCAGGTTGCGACGAAAGCCAAAACGGGCAACCACGAGCGCAAACGAGAGCGCGAGGTAAAGCACCGTGGGCTTCCACTTGATAAATGTTTCGTCGCGAAACACGAGGGTCATGCCACCGAACACGATGATGATCACCAGACCTGCCCACTGCATGGGTTCAACCCGGCGCCCCCTGAACTTCAACCACAGGATCTGACCAATGCTGGCCAGGATGGCCACGCCTGTGGCGGCGTAAATGTCTACCAGCTTGAACGCGACAAAGAACAGAATGACGGGGAAGAGGTCAAAGAGAAGCTTCATGCAGGGATCTCTGGGATGGCTATAATGGCGGGTTTTGAACCCTGGATTCAACGGAGTCTATATGGCAGAACGCACCCGCACCCGTCGCAACACGCTTGAGCGCCGTTGCCTTCCCAAGATGCTGAAGCGTCTGTTCAACGGCCGGTCGCGCACCGTGTTTCGCATGCTCGAGAAAGTCAAGAAGGCTTGAAGCGGAGCGCCGCCGAGTTGATGCAGTAACGCAGGCCGGTTGGCGCCGGCCCGTCCTTGAACACGTGTCCGAGGTGCGCGTCACAGCGCGCGCAGAGCACCTCGGTGCGGATCATGCCCCAGCCGAAATCACGCCGGGTCGCAACGGCCTTGTCTTCAACCGGCTGCCAGTAGCTGGGCCAGCCCGTCCCGGAATCAAACTTTTCCTGTGACGTGAAAAGCGCTGACCCGCAGCACACGCAGCAGTACACGCCGGCCCCGTGGTGATCCCAGAATTTGCCTGAGAACGCAGGCTCGGTGCCATGCTTGCGGGTGACCTTGTATTCGATCTCCGAAAGTTGTTCGCGCCACTCGGCGTCCGATCGAACGATCTTTTCCTTGTCGATATCCTGGGTCATGCAGGTTCGGCTTTCAAGCAGGTTGGGGCGGAACGGAACGTCCACCAAGGCGTCAATGGATCACCCCGAATCTTAATCCGAAGTATGGACCGACGCTTCAAGACCAGTTCGTCGCACTGGTATCCTTCAGCGGCGGCCGGCCCACCCGGCCGCCAAGCAACCATAGCGCCAGAAGGCGCAACTTCATGGAGGAGACCATGCAAGGCTTGATGATGGAAATGCCGCTGCTGATCTCGTCGATCCTGCAGCATGCCGCCAGGCACCACGGCGATACCGAGGTGGTGTCGCGTCGGATCGAGGGCGATATCCATCGCTACACCTACCTCGACTGTGAGCGGCGAGCGCGTCGGCTGGCCGATGCGCTCACCAAGTCGGGCGTTGCCATGGGAGACCGGGTCGCGACGCTAGCGTGGAATGGCTACCGCCACATGGAGCTTTACTATGCCGTAGGCGGCATGGGTGCGGTGATCCATACCATCAACCCACGCTTGCATCCCGAGCAGATTGCCTGGATCGTCAATCATGCGGGCGATCGTCACCTGGCCTTCGACATCACCTTCCTGCCCATTGTTGAAGCCATCGCACCGCTGTGTCCAGGCGTCGAAAGCTGGATCGCGATGATCGACCCGGACCGCCAGCCTGTGTCCGACAAGATCGGATCACTCGTCAACTTCGAGCGTCTTCTCAAGTCAGGCAGCCCCGATTGGGTCTGGCCCGAATTTGACGAACGCTCGGCAGTGGGCCTGTGCTACACCTCGGGCACCACTGGCAACCCCAAAGGCGCGCTGTATTCGCATCGATCCTCTGTGCTGCATGCGTTTGGCGCAGCGCTGCCCGACGCCATGGGTGCATCGGCCCGAGACGTCATTCTCCCGGTCGTACCGATGTTTCATGTCAACGCCTGGGGCTTGCCCTATGTCGCTCCCCTGGTGGGTGCAAAGCTGGTGTTCCCGGGCGCGCAACTCGACGGCGCCTCCATCTATGAGCTCTTCGAGACCGAGAAGGTCACCTACTCCGCGGGGGTGCCGACGGTATGGCTTGGGCTGCTCGCTCATGTCAAACAAAAGGGCGCACGCTTCTCGACGTTGGAGCGCACGGTCATTGGTGGCTCAGCCTGTCCGCCGGCCATGATCCGAACCTTCCGGGACGACTATGGCGTCGATGTGATCCACGCCTGGGGCATGACCGAGATGTCGCCGCTCGGAACCCTCGCGCGCCTGCAGAACCGCCACCTCGATCTGCCACCCGAACAGCAGCAGAAAATCCTCGAGAAGCAGGGCCACGTCATCTTCGGCGTCGACATGAAGATTGTGAACGACGAGGGCGAGGCGCTTGCGTGGGATGGCAGCAGCCTCGGCGACCTGCTGGTCCGCGGGCCCTGGGTGGTTCGCGAGTACTTCAAGGGCGAGGGGGGCGATCCGCTGCGCTACGACGCGCAGGGCCGGGGGTGGTTCCCGACCGGTGACGTGGCCACCATCGACCCACAGGGCTACATGCAGATCACTGACCGCAGCAAGGACGTGATCAAGTCCGGGGGCGAGTGGATCAGCTCCATCGATTTGGAAAATCTGGCCATTGCGCACCCGGCCGTGGCCAACGCCGCAGTGATTGGCGTGCCGCACCCCAAGTGGGACGAGCGGCCCTTGCTGATCGTGGTCAAGAGAGCAGGCGTCGAACTCACGCGCGACGAGTTGCTGAAATTCTACGAGGGCAAGGTCGCCAAATGGTGGCTGCCGGATGATGTGCAGTTCGTCGACTCGATCCCGCTCGGGGCCACGGGCAAGATTCTCAAGACTCGGTTGCGCGAGCAGTTTGCCGACTATCGTCTGCCCGGCCTATGAGCACGGGCAGCGCGTCGTTCAATTCTTTCATCGAGGTCCTATGAGCCAGATTGATTACACCACGCACGGTGAGATCGCCCTCATCATCATGAGGAATCCACCGGTCAATGGACTTGGGCTCGAACTGCGCCGCAGCGTCTGCGACGGCGTCCAGCGTGCCATCGCCGACGGCGCGATCCGAGCGATCGTCATTACCGGCGCGGGCAAGGCCTTTTCGGGCGGTGCCGACATTCGCGAGTTCAATACGCCCAAGGCCTTGGCTGAACCGAACCTGTTGTCGGTCATCCGGGTCATTGAGGGCTCGCCCAAGCCGGTGATCGCCGCAATTCACTCGGTCGCGATGGGGGGCGGTCTCGAATTAGCCATGGGCTGCCATTTCCGGGTGGCTAGCCCAGGCGCCCAGATTGCCCTGCCCGAGGTCAAGCTGGGGGTGTTACCCGGCGCGGGCGGCACGCAGCGTTTGCCGCGACTGATTGGTCTGGAGCCTGCGCTGAACATGATCGTCAGCGGCACGACGGTCTTGTCTGAAAAGCTGGCGGGAACACGTCTCTTCGACGAGATGATTGAAGGCGATCTCATCGAGGGGGCCCTGGCGTTTGCGCGTCGAGCGCTTTTGGAAAACAGAGGGCTGCCGCGGGTTCGCGATCTCAAGGTATCCCACCCGGACGCGCAGGCCTTCCTGCAGTTTTCCCGCAATACCGTGACCGCTGTCGCACGCAATTTCCCGGCACCCCTCAAGTGCGTAGAGGCGGTTGCCGCGTCGGTCGGCCAAGCCTTCGACGATGCGATGCGTGTCGAGCGCGCCTTGTTTGTCGAACTGGTGCAGACGCCCGAGTCCCGCGCGCTGCGCCATGCGTTTTTTGGGGAACGGGCCGCCAGCCGAGTTCCGGATGTGCTTGAGGACACCCCTTTGCGCACGATCGCCTCCGCAGCGGTGATTGGGGCCGGGACCATGGGCGGCGGTATCGCCATGAATTTCGCCAACGCAGGCATCCCCGTGACCATTCTTGAGGCCAAGCCTGAGGCGCTCGAGCGCGGCATGGCCACCATTCGGGCCAATTACGAAAGCACCGTGAAGAAAGGGCGACTCTCTGCGGAAGAGTTCGCCCGACGCATGGCGCTGATCACGCCCACCATGGATTACGCGCAAGTGGGTCAGGCCGACATCGTGGTCGAGGCGGTGTTCGAAGACATGGGTGTCAAGGAGCAGGTGTTCCGCACCCTCGACGCGGTGATGAAGCCCGGTGCGATTCTGGCCACCAACACCTCCACGCTGGACGTGAATCGCATCGCCGACTTCACCGCGCGGCCCCAGGACGTGATCGGCACACACTTTTTCAGCCCGGCCAATGTCATGAAATTGCTGGAGATCGTGCGTGGCGCCAAGACGGGCAAGGACGTTCTCGCGACAACGCTCAAGCTTGCCAAGCGCTTGCGCAAGACCGGCGTGGTGTCGGGCGTGTGCGACGGATTCATCGGCAACCGAATGATCGAGCAGTACATCCGTCAGGCGGGGTTCATGCTGGAGGAGGGCGCGACGCCTCAGCAGGTCGATCGCGCCATCGAACGCTTCGGTTTTGCGATGGGGCCCTTCCGGATGAGTGATCTGGCAGGGAACGACGTGGGTTGGTACATCCGAAAGCGTCGCTACGCCGAGCACCCTGATCTGGTGTATCCCAAGATTGCCGACCGGATCTGCGAGCTGGGTCGCTTCGGGCAGAAGTCGGGCGCGGGCTATTACCGTTACGAGAGCGGCAAGCGCGACGCGCTGCCCGATCCGGTGGTGGATCAACTGATCGCGGATCACCGCGCGCAGATCGGCCTCAAGCCGCGCAAGCTGTCCGATGACGAAATCGTGCATCGCCTGGTGTTCGCGCTGGTCAACGAGGGGGCGCGCATCCTCGAGGAGGGCATCGCGCTTCGGGCCTCTGACATCGACATGATCTACCTGACCGGTTACGGGTTTCCGCTGCACCGGGGTGGGCCCATGCTGTACGCCGATCAGTGCGGCCTGTACAACGTGGTGGCCCGGATGCAGGCGTTCGCCAGTAACCCGCATGGCGACCCTGCGTTTTGGTTACCGGCCCCGCGCCTGGCGCGCCTGGTCGAAGCGGGTCAATCATTCAACGCCTGAGGCGCTTTGCCGCCGATCGGCTCAACAAGGGGGAGCATGCAAATGCGTGAAGCAGTCATCGTTTCAACGGCTCGTACCGGCCTCGCGAAGAGCTGGCGCGGGGCACTCAACATGACCCATGGCGCCACCATGGGGGGCCACGTGGTGCGGGCTGCGATCGAGCGTGCCGGTATCGATGCTGCAGAGGTCGAAGATGTGCTCATGGGGTGTGCCAACCCGGAAGGGGCCACCGGCGCCAACATCGCACGCCAGATCGCCTTGGCGGCAGGCTGTCCGGTCACGGTGTCCGGCTTGACCGTCAACCGTTTCTGCTCATCCGGCCTGCAGACGATCGCTCTGGCCGCGCAGCGGATTATTGCGGGTGAAGGAGACGTCTTCGTCGCGGGCGGTCTCGAGTCGATCTCCTGCGTTCAGAACGAAATGAATCGTCACATGCTGGTGGACGGCAATCTCGAAAAGGTCAAACCCGAAATCTACTGGCCCATGCTGCAGACCGCCGAGCAGGTCGCCAAGCGCTACGCCATCGGCCGCGAGCGCATGGACGAGTACGGCGTACAGAGCCAGCAGCGCGCTTGCGCGGCGGCCGCGGCCGGGCGTTTCGCGGATGAGATCGTTCCCATCACCGTTCGCATGGCGGTGGCCGACAAGGCGACCGGCCAGCTCAGCACGCGCGAGGTGACCCTGTCCGACGATGAGGGTCGTCGCACCGACACCACCTACGAGGGCGTGTCGCAGATCCGGTCGGCCGTTCCCGGTGGGGTGATCGCGGCCGGCAACGCCAGCCAGTTTTCGGATGGGGCCGGCGCCTGCGTCGTGATGGACGCCGCTCTGGCTGAACAGCGGGGCATCAAGCCCCTGGGCTATTTTCGCGGATTCTCGGTGGCGGGTTGTGAGCCCGACGAGATGGGGATTGGCCCGGTCTTCGCGGTGCCGAAGCTCCTCGCCAAAGCGGGGCTCAAGGTCGAAGACATCGATCTTTGGGAACTGAACGAGGCGTTTGCCGTGCAGGTACTCTATTGCCGTGACCGACTCGGCATCCCTGCTGAGCGCCTCAATGTCAATGGCGGCGCGATCGCGGTCGGTCACCCCTACGGCTTGAGCGGGCAGCGCCTGACCGGGCACGCGCTCATCGAGGGGCGTCGACGCAAGGCTCGCTGGGCCGTGGTCACGATGTGCGTCGGCGGCGGCATGGGCGCCGCCGGTCTGTTCGAAGTGATCCACTGATCCGGGTGAACCGGGCCTCCCTTCGGAGCGCCCGATTGCCCAGGTTGCGGGGGTTCCGCGATGTCGCTCAGAGCCTTATTGAGTCTGGAAGGACGCAAGGCCATCGTCACGGGTGGATCGCGGGGCCTCGGCCTTCAAATTGCTGAGGCGCTCGGCGAAATGGGGGCAGAGGTGCTCATTGCGGCTCGAAAGCAGAGCGAACTCGATGAAGCGGTCGCACATCTGGGCGCTCATGGCGTCCGTGCCTCGGCCGTGGCCTGCGACATGAGTCAGGCCGAGTCGGTTCGACAGCTGGCTGATTCTGCTCTGGCGAGGCTTGGGCATTGCGACATCCTAGTCAACAATGCCGGCGCCGCGTGGGCGGCCCCCGCCGAGGATCACCCGCTTGAAGCGTGGCAGAAGCTCGTCAACGTCAATCTCACCGGCGTGTTCGTCCTCACTCAGGAAATCGGCCGCCGCTCGATGATCCCGCGTCGGTATGGCCGCATTCTCAACATCGCATCCATCGCCGGGCTGCGCGGCAATCCACTCAATTCCAACGAGGGCATCGCCTACAACACCACCAAGGGCGGACTGGTCAATTTCACCCGGGCCCTGGCGGGCGAGTGGGGCGAGTTCGGCATCACCGTCAACGCGCTCGCACCCGGTTTTTTTCCCTCGAGGCTCACCCGCGCGGCACTGGCCGAGTTCGGCGACGCGGTGCGCGCCTCGACCCCGCTCAAGCGGCTCGGCGACGATCAGGACCTCAAGGGGGCCGCGGCGCTGTTCTGCTCTGAAGCAGGGCGCCACATCACAGGACAGATTCTCGCCATCGACGGCGGACTGACAGCGATCTGACATGAGCACTTCCAGCAAGCGCCCTTCGGGCTTTGATGTCGCGATTCCCTTCGTCGAAGGAGCTGGAATCGAGCTTCTCGAGTTCAGCCGCGAGCGGGTGCTTGCGCGGCTAGATGTTCAAGATCGCCACAGCAACTCTTCGGGCTTCGCCCATGGCGGGGCGGTGATGACGCTGCTCGATGTGTCGATGGCGATGGCGGGCCGACTCGCGTCGGACGCACCCGACCAGACCGCTGTCGCCACCATCGAGATGAAAACAGCCTTCATGCAGGGCGCCAAGGGGCGTCTGCTGTGCAGCGGGTACTGCGTTCACCGCACCCGAAGTCTGGCTTTCTGTGAGGCCGAGGTCCGCGACGCTGACGGTGCGCTCGTTGCCAAGGGCTCGGGCACCTTCAAATTCATGCAGCGCAAGGGAGGATGACCATGAGCGTCATCAATCGGCAGTGGGTGTTGGCCGCAAGGCCGCGTGGCGAGCCAACGGCAGACTGCTTTCGCCTCGTCGAGTCGGGTGTGCCCGAACTGAAAGACGGCGAGGTGCTCATTCGCAACCACTACCTGTCGCTGGACCCTTACATGCGCGGCCGCATGGACGATGCGAAGTCGTATGCGCCGCCGCAAGCCTTGGGTGAAGTCATGCAGGGCTCCACGGTGGGCGAGATCATGCAGAGTCGCCATCCGGTCTTCAAGGTGGGCGACGCCGTACATGCGCGCGCGGGTTGGCAGCTTTTCGGAAAGTCTGACGGCCGCGATCTGCGCAAGATTGATCCGGCGCGAGTCCCCATGTCGGCCTGGCTGGGTGCGGTGGGCATGCCCGGCGTCACGGCCTGGTACGGCGTCAACCGGATTCTCGAGCCCAAGGCCGGGCAAACGCTGGTGGTCGATGCAGCGAGCGGCGCAGTGGGCGCCACCGTTGGCCAACTGGCTCGCATGATGGGCTGCCGGGTAGTAGGCATCGCCGGCGGTGCAGCCAAGTGTCGGGTGGTCATCGACGAATTCGGCTTTGACGATTGCGTCGATTACAAGGCGGGCAATCTGGTGGCCGATCTGGGGCGTGCATGCCCTTCGGGCATCGATGCGCTCTTCGAAAACGTCGGCGGCGCGGTGTTCGATGCCGCGCTCGCGCGCATGAACACCTTTGGGCGAGTCGCCGTGTGTGGCCTCATTTCCGGTTACAACGGCGAGGCCATCGCGTTGGCCAATGTTCGTTCCATCCTTGTCAATCGCTTGCGTATCCAGGGCTTCATCATTTCCGACCATGCCGATATCTGGCCTCAGGCGCTTGGCGAGCTGGCCGATCTGGCTGCCGCCGGCAAGCTGCGCTGGCGTGAATCGATCGCTGAGGGCATCGAGTCGGCCCCGCAGGCGTTCATCGGCTTGCTCAAGGGCCGAAACCTGGGCAAGCAGCTTGTGCGGCTGATCTGACAGCGCGCCCATGATCGAGTTCGCGGGCAAGGTTGCCGTCATCACGGGCGCGGCGAGTGGTTTTGGCCTGGCCTTCGCACGGCTGGGCGCGTCACTCGGCATGCGGCTGGTCCTCGCAGACATCGCACAGAGCCCGCTTGAGGCCGCGGCCCGCTCGCTGGCCCAATCCGGCGTTGAGCTGATCGCTGAACAGGTCGATGTCAGTCGCGCCGAAGAGGTTCAGCGCCTGGCCGATCTCGCCTTCGCACGTTTCGGTCAGGTGAATCTGCTCTTCAACAATGCCGGGGTGGCGCCCGTCGGCCTGGTCTGGGAGCATTCGCCGGCCGACTGGAACTGGGTACTGGGCGTCAACGTGCTGGGGGTGGTCAACGGCATTCGCAGTTTCGTGCCACGCATGATCGAGCAGGGCGATGACAGCCATGTGGTCAATACCGCATCGGTTGCGGGTCTCATCTCGCCTCAGACCATGGGCGCCTACAACGTCAGCAAGCATGCCGTCGTAGCGCTCAGCGAAACGCTGTTTCATGACCTCCGAACGGTCGGTGCCAGGCTCGGGGTCACCGTCCTCTGCCCCGCCTTCGTTCCCACGGGCATTCACCAGTCCGAGCGGAGCCGACCGCAGGCCCTGCGCAATGAGCGCGAGCCCACGGCCTCGATGCGCACTGCGCGAGCCGCCATGAGCAAGGCAGTCGAGTCGGGCCGGTTATCGGCCGACGAAGTGGCCCGACTGAGCTTCGAGGCGATACGTGAGCGCAGGTTCTATTTGTTGACGCACCCGGGCATTCTCGGGGCCGTGAAAACCCGGTTTGATGACATCCTTGACCAGCGCCTGCCCACCGATCCGTTTGCGCACAAGCCTCGGGCGGCGCCTTTCAAGGCCTGAGGCTGTTCCTTCCGCCTTGCGTCTTCTCGATCGTCACCTGCCATGATTCGAACCGGGCACTTTTTCGAGATCGGCCATGGGCTCAGGCTTCATTGCGCCCTGTCGGGTGACGCCTCGCGTCCGCTCATGCTGATGCTGCACGGATTTCCGGAGTTCTGGTTCGCCTGGCGCGAACTCATACCGCATTTTTCAGACCAGTTTTTCGTTGCGGCTCCCGACCTCCGCGGCTACAACCTGTCCAGCGCGCCCCCTGAGCTTGAGGCCTATCGAATCGAACGGCTCGTGGCCGATATCGACGCCCTACTGGCGGGCATGGGGCGCGAGCGCTGCGTGCTGGTCGCTCATGACTGGGGCGGCGCGCTGGCCTGGTCCTATGCCATCGCCCGACCGCAGCGCGTCAGCCGGCTGATCATTCTGAATGCGCCACACCCCTTCCTCTTTGCGCAGGCACTGGCCGCCGATCCCGAACAGCAGCAGGCGAGCGGCTACATGAACTGGCTCAGACGTGCGGGCTCTGAGGATATCCTCGCGCAGGACGAATTTCGCCGTCTCGACGGCGTGTTTGCCGGCGCGGCGGGCTCTTGGTTCAAGGCTGAGGTCCGGGCAGCCTACCACCAGGCCTGGGCGCAGCCGGAAAGACTTCGGGGCGCGGTCAACTGGTACCGGGCGACTCCGCTGCATCCGCCCGAGGCCGGCCAACCCGGGGCTGCACGCTTGCGTCTCGATGAGGCGCAGTTTCGGGTTGAGGTGCCAACGCTGGTCATTTGGGGTGAGCAGGACACTGCTTTGCTCCCGCGGCTGCTGGATGGTCTCGACCGATTCGTCTCGCGTCTCCAAATCGTTCGGATTGCCGGTGCGAGCCATTGGCTGATCCACGAGCAGCCTGACTCCATTGCCGAATTCATCCGGCAGTTTTTGAACGACACCAGCCAGACCGGAGACCTGCCTTGACGACCGAGATCGAGATTCTGCTGGGCAACTGGCAGTCCTTGGCAGGGCTTGCCCAGCCGATTCGGCAGAAGGTGTTCGTTCAGGAGCAGGGCATCCCGGCTGATCTGGAATATGACGAACTTGATACCTTTTCGCTGCATGCTGTGGCCCGCATCAAAGGCGAGCCGGTCGGAACGGGCCGGTTGCTGCCGAATGCGTACATCGGTCGCATGGCGGTGCTGGCGCCGCACCGGCGTTCGGGCGTGGGTGCAAGGCTCTTGGGCGAATTGGTTCGGGCGGCAATCCAGCGAGGCGACCCGCAGGTCGAGCTGAGCGCTCAAGCCTATGTCCGCCGGTTCTATGAGGCGCATGGCTTTGCCGCGGAAGGTGAGACGTATTACGAGGCCGGCATCCTGCATGTGCACATGACGCGCGCGCTTCCAAACAGCGTGCTCAGGGTGTGAACTCGAATGAGCGCTCGCCGGTGACGACTGCGGCCGATGATTCCCAGCGCCATGTTCGCTCCATGAAGCGAATCGCGCCGTCATGGCCCACGCTCACGACGGTCGAGGCCCGGGTTCCGTAGCGCGAATCGGCGATGAACGGAGTGCGCAGCAGGGGCGATGAGTCGCCGGGATAGCTGCCATCCGGGAACTCCTCGGGCGCCACCGCTCGATGATCGGCGAGCGCATCCAGTAGCACCGGAAAGGGGTCGTCGCGCGAGTCCAGCACCTGGGTGAGCGTGCCGCGCAGTCGCTCCACCTTGGGCCACGGCGTGCCCAGCAGATGGTTGGACAGCCCGTGCACGCCCTCGCCGACGGTCTGCAGACGGCGCTCGTGTCGATTCGAAAGATAATTGCAACGAAGCGTGCCCGACCACCAATCGAAGAGCAGCAGATTGAAGCCCGCGTAGCGATCGAGCTCGGGCAGCAGGGCGGCGGAGAAGTCCTCCAGGTGGTCGGTCGAACTCAGGAATCGATGACTCAACTCGCCGCGCGATCGCTCGCCCGAGGGTGCCGGGCGGCCCTCCCTGAAGTTGGTCAGGGCAGCCAGACGACCGTCCCGATGGAGGCCGAGCCAGGTACCCCCCGCGCTCAAATCCCGCCCCCCATAAAGGCCGGCCTGATCGGGCCAGGCATGCGCTGCGAGCGCGGGGCGATCATGGAACTCGTCGCGATTGGCGGCCAGCAGCAGGGCATGGCGCGAACTCGCGTGCAAGGCGAAGGCAATCAGACACATGGCATCAAATGCCCCGGCTCAGGCGGCAACCTGGACGAAGGTTTCGACATGCCGGCCCGTCGTTGCGAGCGCCGTCAATCCGCAGCCTTCGGCGCTCTGCTCGACGAGAGCGCCCAATTCGACCGGGTCTTCCTCGGGCTGCAGCGCGTGAATTTCCATCCAGGTCACGTGACCGGGCGCGTCCTCCTGCCGTCGGGCCAAGCGCAGGGCCCCGCGCGGGCGGGTCAGTTGCGCCTGGTGCAGCGAAAACGCTTGCAGAACCTCGTCGGTTCGAGCCGGATCAGCCCGGAAGTAGATGTAGATCGTCGTGGCCGAGCGCCCGATCGTCATGGAGCGGGCATCTCGTAGGGCAGGGGCAGAGGCTCCAGACGGCGCTGCGCGTCGAGTCGAGCCTGGGGGACGGCCGAGATCTGGCACTCGAACAGCAACTCGGTCGAACCGTCCGGCGCGGGCGCCGCCGTGACCACTTCACCGCAGGGCTCGGTTGACACCTCGCTGAACAGGTCGGTCGCCGGCGCGGGCTCAGGGCCCGCCACGCGCGCAGCGAACATGCGTCGTTTGAGCTTTCCGAGGTAATGGCTGCGGGCCACGATCTCCTGCCCGGGGTAGCAGCCCTTCTTGAAGCTCACGCCGCCCACCAGGTCGAAATTGACCATCTGGGGGACAAAATGCTCCACCCCAGCGGGCACGATACGTGGAATGCCCGCGCGGACGTCGGTCCAACGCCACTGCTCAGAGCTGATCGGGCTGAGCATCGCAGACAAGCTCTGCCACAGGGTGCCCGCCTGATCGGCCGGAGCCAACAGCAATGCCCTGGGGATCGAATCGGCGCCGACTCGAATCGCGGGCAGCCCCAAGGCCGTCGCATCGCCCACGCCGACCACGCCACCTGCGTCGGGCCAACGCCCCCCGCACCGCGTCAGCGCGGCGGCCGCAGCGGCGCCGGCCAAGCCGAAACACGCGCTTGAATCCGAGGCGTCAGACACCACGGCCTTGGCCCGCAGCACGAACATACCCAGGCGCTTCCTCAGGGGCGCAGCCAATGCTCGCGCGACGAGCAGGTGGATGGCTGTCTCATCCCGCCAATTGAGGGCGGAAACCAGAAGCCGGCCTTTGGGCGAGCAGTAGCCGTTCAATTGAACGGCGCCCAACTTCAGGTGCTCGATGTCGTTGGTGACCTGCGCATGGAGAAAAGCGCTTGCCTCCGCCCCGGAGATGCTCACCAGCCCCCAATCCGGCAAAGGTGCCACCACGCCTTGGATGAAGTCCTTTTCGGACGCGAGCGCGCAGCCGGGAAAGCGGGCAGCGGGCCCGTAGGGGGTGTTGTCGTAGTCGGCGCCGCAGGCCTCGACGAAACGCTGCGCGGCGGACTCGGTAAAACTGGCTGACAAAAGGGGGGCGTTCATCCCGGTATTATAGGGATCGATCCTCCTTGCCCGCTTGGGAACATCTCTGATGCCGTGGTTCAGATGGCTCCGGCCTGTCTTGTTGCTTGCTGTGCTTGCTGCGTCGCTGGCCGCCGGGTTCGCGGGCCGGGGGTGGTTCGAGTACCGCCATGGGTCGCTTCATCAGGACGACAAGCCACGGCGGATCGTCATTGCCCTTGGCTCCGGGCCGATGCAAACCAGCGCCGCCTTACGCGCGGCGGGTATCGAGATTGGCGCGCAGCGCCTGGCCTGGGTCTTTCGCCTGCGGGGCGACGCCAACCGCTACAAGGCGGGCACCTATGAAATCCCTGCGGACATGCCTCTTGCGGTGCTGCTGGACCGCCTCTCGGCCGGGGAGGGGCGCTTGTCCTCCCTCAGAATCGGCGAAGGCTGGACTTTCCGGCAACTCAGGGCGCTGATCGATTTTCATCCCGAACTCACGGGCGACACGCGGGAACTGGATGAAACCCAATTACTGTCGCGAATCGGCGCGGGTTTCGCGCGAGCCGAGGGGCTTTTCTTTCCTGACACTTACCAGTTCGCGCCTGGGACCAGCGCCTTGCAGATCTACCGGCAGGCCTATCGGACCATGGAGCGCGTGGTGGAGCAGGAGTGGGGGACTCGGGCGATCGGGCTGCCGCTCGAAAACGCCTACCAGGGCCTCGTGCTCGCCTCCATCATCGAAAAGGAAACCGGTCGCCCGGAGGACCGGGAGCGGGTCGCCGCGGTATTCATCAATCGTCTGCGCCGAGGCATGCCGCTCCAGAGCGATCCCACCACCATTTATGCACTGGGGGATGCCTACGAGGGGCGACTGAGGCGACGCGATCTGCAAATGGACCACCCGCATAACACCTACTCGCGGACGGGCCTGCCGCCCACGCCGATTGCCATTCCCAGTCGTGCGGCGATCGCAGCCGCGCTCCAGCCAGCCCCGGTCAGCGCGCTCTATTTCGTCGCCCGAGGCGATGGCAGCAGCGAGTTTTCGGACGACCTGGCCGCGCATAATCGGGCGGTATCGCGGTACCTGCAAAAGAAATGAGTCGAGGACACTTCATCACCTTCGAGGGTATTGACGGCGCCGGCAAGAGCACGCACATCGAGTGGTTGGCCGCTCGCTGGCGCGAACAGGGCCGGCGCGTGGTGCTCACGCGGGAGCCCGGAGGGACGCCTCTCGGTGAGCGGATTCGCGAGATCATGCTCCACGAGTCGATGGCCAACATGACAGAGTTGCTGCTCGCCTTTGCGGCGCGCGCAGAGCACATTCATCAGGTGATCCGCCCTGCGCTTGAGCGGGGAGAATGGGTGATTTGCGACCGATTCACCGATTCCAGCTTTGCGTACCAGGGGGGTGGGCGACAAATACCCACGGCGAGCATTGAAGCGCTCGCGTCGCTGGTTCAGGAGGGTCTGCAACCGGACTGCACGCTGCTGTTTGACCTGGACCCGGCGACGGCCGCGCGCCGCCGCGCCCAGGTACGGGGCGCTGATCGCTTTGAGGCCGAGGATATCGCCTTTTTCGATCGGGTGAGGAATGCCTACCTCTCCCGGGCACGCGCCGAGCCCGAGCGCTTTCATCTCATCGACTCTACATTGAGCGTCAGTCTAATTCGAGTGATGCTTGAAAACATAGTCTCTAAATATTGATTGCAAACAGTTTATTCATCTTTATTAGAGTGCCATCTCACTTTAAGTAATCTCTTCAACCCACGGAAATCAATGCATTTTTGGTTGAAACCTCAACTCGATTCCCTGCTCGCCGAGCGGGAGCGACTCCACCACGCGCTCCTCATCACGGGCAGCGAAGGCATGGGCAAGGTCGATTTCGCGCGCGCGATCGCCAACGCCTTGCTCTGCGAGACCCCCTTGGTCGGTGGGCGCGCATGCGGTCAATGCGCCGCGTGCCGCTGGTTCAGCCAGGGCAGCCATCCCGACTTTCGTGCGCTGTTGCCCGAGGCCGATGACCCACTGGCCTCCGAGTCTGCATCGGCGACCAAGAAACCGTCGCGCTTCATCCGAATCGAGCAGGTGAGGCAGCTTGCGCCTTTTGTCGAGGTGGTGTCGCATCGGGGCGCGGGCAAGGTGGTGCTGGTCACCCCCGCCGAGGCGATGAATCCCGAGTCGGCCAACGCCCTGCTCAAAACGCTCGAGGAACCCCCGGCGGGCATGCGATTCCTGCTCGTTACCAGTCACCCGGAGCGGATCACGGCAACCATCCGATCGCGTTGCAGGACGGTCCGGGTAATGGGGCCCGAGCGCTCAGCTTGCCTGGCGTGGCTCGCGCAAGCTCGGGGGGCGTCTGCGGAGGTGTGCGCCACCTGGCTGGATGCCTGCAGCGGGTCACCCTTGCGGGCGCTCGCACTTTCAGAGCCTGACGCACTAGCGCAGCACCGCACCATCCTCGATGCGATCGCAGCCTTGCCCGAATCGGGGTTCCTGTCCGCAGCGGACGCCCTGGCTCAACTCGAGCCCTCGCAATGGGCGCGCCTGCTCCACGAGTGGTGCACCGACCTGGCCTGCGTACAGGCGGGTGCCCCGGCGCGGTTTTTCCCGGATCGGCACCCGCGGCTCGTGGAACTCGCGTCGGCATCGAGCGCGCAGGCGGTCCTCGCCTACGAGTGCTGGCTGGCCGGCCTCATGCGCCTGGTGTCGCACCCGCTCAATGCGCGACTGCTGGTCGAGGACGCGCTGTCACGCTACTGCGGGGCGGTGGGCCATGCCAGGGCAGGGCGCTGATCCCCTTGCCGTCGCGCAGGCTGTGGGGGCCACCCTGCGTCAGCGCGCGTAAAATCCCTCCTTATGCTGGTCGACTCCCACTGCCATCTCGATTTTCCCGACCTCGTCGGGCGCCTGCCTGAGCTGCTTCAGAACATGTCGCAGGCCGGGGTCACCCGGGCGCTCTGCGTGGCCGTCAATCTCGAGGACTTCGGTGCGGTGTTGGCGCTGGCGCGCAGCGATGATCGCCTATGCGCCTCAGTCGGCGTGCATCCGGACTACGCCGACGTCACCGAGCCCGATGTCGAGATGCTGTTGCGATTGGCTGACGACCCAAAAGTGGTTGCAATTGGCGAAACCGGTCTCGATTATTACCGGGTGCCGGCCGAGCAACTCGACTGGCAGCGGGAGCGCTTTCGTGTTCACATCCGGGCCGCGAGCCGTTGCGCCAAGCCGCTCATCATTCATACCCGCTCAGCCGCCGATGACACGATCTCGATCATGCGGGAGGAGGGCGCCGGGCGAGCCGGCGGAGTGATGCATTGTTTCACCGAGAGCTGGGAGACGGCCGAGGCGGCCATGGAGATGGGTTTTTGCATCTCCTTCTCCGGCATCGTCACCTTCCGCAATGCCCAGGCGCTCAGAGAGGTCGCCCTTCGCGTGCCCGATGACCGGTTGCTGATTGAAACCGATTCGCCGTATTTGGCACCCGTACCCATGCGTGGCCGAACCAATGAGCCTGCGTTCGTCAGGCACGTTGCCGAGCACCTTGCGCAACTACGCGGCGTCAGCCTCGAGCAGATCGCCGAGTTGACCACACGCAACTTCAACAGGGTATTTGGATGAAATCCTCCCGACTTCGGCGAATGGCCGGCGCCGTGATCGTCTGGATGACAATGGCCGTGTCCGGGGTGCCAAGCGCTCTGCACGCAAGGGAAGCCTTCTGGGTGGCGATTCAGTCCAACGATGCGCTGGCCGTGCGAGCCGAGCTCGGCCGTGGCATCAATCCGAATCTGCTTCACCCCGAGTTCGGGCCAGCGATCGTGGTCGCGGCTAAAGACAAGGCGTTCGAGGTCGTGCGCCTCCTTGCATCCCTTGATGCCACTCAACTCGACGCCACCAACCGCTCTGATGAGACGGCGCTCATGCTGGTCTGCATGCTTGGGGACATCCGAACTGCGCAATACCTGATGGACCGCGGCGCACAGGTCAATCGTCCGGGCTGGACGCCGTTGCACTACGCGGCAACCGGCGGGCATGACCGGCTGGTTCGAATCCTCCTCGACCGCCATGCGTTCATCGATGCCGAATCGCCCAACCTGACCACGCCACTGATGATGGCTGCGCGTATGAAGTTTCCCGGGTTGGTGCGGCTGCTGATCGAGGAGGGCGCTGATCCAACGCCTCGAAACCAGGCGGGCCTTGACGCCGCTGCCTATCTGCAGCGTGCGGGGCTGATGGCCGATGCGGTCTGGCTGAGGGAGCGGGCCATGCAGTACATCTTGCGCTATGGAACGACTGAGCAACCGCGGCGGGCCGAGGCTGGTGAGCCAGCGCAATCGGAAGCGTCACAGTCCGTATCGTCGACGCCCGCAAACGGTGCGGGTGCGTTCTCGGCCGTGCCCTTGGCGCGCGAGTCCTTGGTGGTGGACGAATCGGCGTCGCAGGCACCCCGCACCGGCGCGGCAACAGGCCTTGCGCCAGGGGCGAGCCCAGGCAAGGCAAACACCTCGGCAGGCACTGCGCCGACTCGTCCTGCGGCGGCTGCGCCACCCGGTACAGCGGCACCTTCTTCCTCGGCAGGCGCGGCCAGTCCGGGGGCTTCCGGTGGCTCCGGCCCGGCCGGACAGCGTCCTGCGACCAAGCCTGCTGACTCAGCCACCAATCGATCGGCCACAGTCTCCCGCGGATCAACCGCCGTTCAGGGCACCACGGCCTCGAAAGCCCCGGCGCCGCCGGCGGGGATCGTGCCGATTGCACCGGCGGCAAACGCTTCAGCGGGCGGTCGCCCGGCTGGCTCGACTGCGTTGCCGGTCGCACCAAGCGCCACAGGACTGGGCGCCAAGCCACCCGCGGCTGTAGCGCCCCCAGCGCCTATCGCACCGACGGCGCCCGCTGCGGTAGCAGGCGCGGTGCCAGCGCCTCCTGCACGAGCCGCCACGCCGATTGCGCCGGTGCCAGCGGTCGTGCCCGTTCAACCGGTCGAGCCAGAGCCTGTCTTCGTGTCACGCACGCTGACCTTGCCGGAGGAGCCGGCAGCAGGCGGACCCAGTAGTTCGCGAGTCGAGCCGCGTGCGCGCTAGGGGTGCAACCCCCCTTGCCCAATAAAATCACGCATAATGTATATTATGTCAAATTAGTGTACCAGCTTACGCCGTCAGCATCGCGGTCCATCTTGACGGCGCCCCCGCGCAACAGTCGATTCAGGTGCGCCAAGCTTTCGCCCGTCGCCATCGCTGCCAGGTTTTGATCCTCGCGGTCAATGGGTCTCGCAAACAAGGCGCCAAAGACGTCAATGGCTCGCCTCGGCGTCGACAGCATCTGACCCAGCCGCGCAAGCGCATGATCGTGACCCGCGCGCAAGTGTTGAAGCCGTGCGTGCAGACCACGAAACGGTTCGTTGTGTGCCGGCAGCACCAGAACGTCATCCGGGATTGCCTGACCCAGCTTGGTCAGTGAGGCAAACCAGTCGCCCAAGGGGTCCGCATCGGGCTCGGTCGGAAATACCGACACGTTTGACGAAATACGCGGGAGCACTTGGTCCCCTGAGATCAACAGCTTGAGTTCGGGGCAATACAGGCAGGCGTGCTCGGGCGAATGGCCGGTACCCACCACGATTCGCCAGCCATATCGGCCGATTTGTACGGTTTCTTCGTCGTGCAGGCGCCGAAAGCTGTCAGGCAGGGCATAGACATGCTTGCCGAATCCGCCAAAGCGGGTGCGGTAGAACTCGATCGCATCCTCGCCCCACCCTGCCCGCTTGTAGAACTCGATCGCCTCGGCAGGCGCCTCACGTCCGGTGTCGGCCACCAGCACTCGGCAGGTCAGGTATTCGCCTCGGGTCATCCAGAGGCGGCAACCAAAGCGTCGAGTAATCCATCCCGCCATACCGACGTGGTCGGGATGCATATGCGTGGCGATCACACGCGTCACAGGGCGCTTGCGCAGGCCGTTGGCAAAGATCTCCCGCCAGGCAGTGGTGGTTTCGGCGCTCTGGACGCCCGTGTCGACGATCGCCCAGCCCTCCCCGTCCTCGATGGCCCACAGGTTGATGTGATTCAGAACGAAGGGCAATGCCATCCGTATCCAGAGCACGCCTGGGGCGACTTCCAGCGTTTGCCCGAGCTCGGGCTTCGTGTCGAACGGGTAGACCAGCAGCGGCCGGCTCGGCGCCGGCGCGAGAGAGGACTCGTCTTTCATGGAGGGGTCCGGTAGGTTTCGGATCCCCGCAGCTTATCAGCGGCGCCCGGCGGCTCGCCCCGGGCGCAAGTAAAAACTGATCAGACTCGGCAGTCGTTGGCGAGCTGACGACCCTGCCGGGTATCAAGCAGCATTGATTTGCCGGTAATGGTGATCCAGGTGAGTCCGGAGGCCTTGTCCTCGAAGCGCAGCGCGCCCGTTTCGGTGGCGACGGCTTGCAGGGTGTAGACCCGCCGGTCCCAGTAAAGCACGGCCGACTGCCGGTCGCTGGAGATCTGTCGCACATCCACCAGGCGGTTCAGATCGCACCGGTAGACCCCAGGCCGAATGTTGAGCGACGGATGCGGCGACCCATGAGGCCGGGCAGCCGAGCCGTCAGCCTGCGCGTGATTACCGGAGGCGGATACAGGCATCGCAAACAAGGCTGCGGTGAGTGGAATGAGGGCGGTACACAGCCGTTTCATTGATCGGACTCCGGGCAAAGAGGCGCGGCTTGGGTCGCTGACGCGCGGTGACGACGATACGGCCGCGAATCTACAGCGAGATAAGGCGATACGCAACGGCCGACGCGACGCGTTCGCTAAAAGCGGGCGCTGCGCTTGGCCTGAACGTACAATCCGCGCGCTCGGGGCGAGTGCGTGTCTAGCGGCCCAGCCCTGGTGGCGGTGGGGGTGGCATACCAGCCGGGGGCGGAGGAATCTGCGGAGCGCTTCGCACCGGTGGCGCATACTCGCGAGTCTCGCCGAATCGACCATCCACCGGTACGCGGTGCCCCTTGGCATACATGCACTGTAGATAGGCATGGTCATACCGGCGCTGCATGTTGTAGGTGTCGCCCGACGCGCCACCGGTGCCCGCCACGGTGCCGAACAGCAGCCCCGTTCCTGCGCCCACGCCAGCGCCTCTCGACCCACCGATGGCCGCGCCAGCCACCGCGCCAACCGCCGTGCCGAGGACCGCGCCCTTGACCGTACTGTCGGTGCGGGCCTGCTCGGTGGCGGCCCCACCGCCCTGCATGGATGCATACTGGCGGCAGTCCATGTCATCAAGGCGGAAGGCATCGAAGCTCTTGTTCGACCCGGGTAACACCATGGTGGTCGGGCCGGTCGGTGCGGTGGCGCAGGCTCCCAGCACCAAGGTGGCCGCGAGGACCATGGTGGTCAAGCCCAGCCGGCGGAATCGACGATCGAGTAGATGTTTCATGTTCCTGAAAACTCCGTTAAGCGAAAATATCTGACTGCAATCCGGCTTGATGGAGACGCCCTCATACCGCAAAGGTATCAGTTCGCCGGTGCCCGCTGCGGAGCGACCGCGATCCAACCCTCGGGGCATTCCGGAACCTGTGGGTAGTAGGCGTTACCGCTTTGACACCAGTACCAACTGGCCGATTGTGTGGCGTCGCTCCCGGTCTCGCCTTGCCTCTCGACATAAACGGGTGGCGCGGCAGGCGGAAGCGAAATGATCGCCGGCGGATATCGATACACGACCGCGGGCGGGTGATAGTAGGGAGACGGCCAATAGGGGCCCGGACCGGCATAAAACGAGGGGCCCACCCACACCCTGAATGACGGGCCGGAATGGTAGGCGCGCGACCCGGGGCCGTGAACCGCAAAGGCCGGTACATGCCGCGAAGCGCCCATGCCGCGCGTGGACGATCCGGGCCACTGATTAGTGTGTCGGGCTGCGGCGTGGCCGGCCGGCGCATGTCGATGCCGGAAACTATCGTGGCGCTCGGACGCGTAGGCAGCGGGGAGGGAAAATGCCGTAAACGCCGCGGCGATAGCCGGGACACAGGCTGCTTGACGTCCGAATTTCATGCTGGGCCTCGCGGGGGGTTCTGCAGCGCAGGGATTCGTTGACTGTAGCAAACTTGGCTTGGCCTGCGCCAACCACGCCTCGGGACGCATTACACGCATTACAGGCTCTTACAATTCGGGGGGTCCAGGGCAGCGGGTCAGATCCGCAGGCAGTCTGGCCAAGCTAGGGGGCCGCGCGGCGAGCGCGCTGTCTGACTCGCTCACTCAACAAGGTAGTCAATATCATGCTCAATGCAACCCATGATCCGGCCCTGATCAGCTGGGTGACTGCTTCGAATCAGCCGGACAGCGATTTTCCGATTCAAAACCTGCCCTTCGGTGTAGTCCGCAAACGCGGACGCCGCGAGGCCTTTCGCGGCGCGGTCGCCATTGGTGATCAAGCGCTTGACCTCGCCGCAGCCGGATCGCTAGGCCTGCTCGAGGGGGCAGCCCAGGAGGCCTGCGCGGCGGCCAGCGGGCCCGAGCTCAACCCGTTGATGTCGCTGGGCCCCGCGGCTTGGTCGGCGCTGAGGAGCTCCCTGTCGCGCATGCTGCGCGACAAGGCGCCCGAGGCGGACAGGCTCGCGACATGCTTGATTCCGCTCAACCAAGTCGAGTATGCGGTACCGGCCCGCATTGGCGACTTCACCGACATGTACACGTCGATCGACCATGCGACGAATGTCGGGCGACTATTTCGACCCGATAACCCGCTGATGCCCAGCTTCAAGTGGATTCCCATGGGCTACCACGCCCGTGTGTCCTCGATCGGCGTGAGTGGGCAGTCGTTTCGGCGCCCTACGGGGCAACTGATGCTCGCGGGGGCCGAACAGCCGGTGCTGGAGCCGACCCGCCGTCTCGACTATGAGCTTGAGCTCGGCATTTGGGTGGGACCTGGTAACGCGTTGGGAGTACCGATCGACCTCAGCACTGCCGAATCACATGTCTTCGGAATCGGCCTGCTGAACGACTGGTCGGCACGTGACATCCAGGCCTGGGAATATCAGCCGCTTGGCCCACTGCTGGGGAAGAATTTTGCCACCACCGTATCGCCGTGGATCATCACCACCGAGGCACTCGAGCCCTTCCGATCAGCCTGGCACCGCCCCGAGACCGACCCCCAGCCCCTACCCTACCTTGAGGCGCCTCAAAACCGTCGCCGTGGCGCCTTCGATATTCGCATGGAGGCGTGGATCCAGACAGCGTCCATGGTGGCGCGCGGTTTGCCCCCCGAGCGCTTGTCCTGCTCGAACTTCAAGGAGGCCTACTGGACCCTTGCTCAGATGCTCACCCACCACACGGTCAATGGGTGCAATCTGCAAGCGGGAGATCTGATTGGCAGCGGCACGCAGTCGGGCAAGGGCCCGGGCGAGGCCGGCGCGTTGATTGAAATCACCGAGGGGGGCAAGAGGCCCGTCCAACTGGCCTGTGGCGAGCGCCGGAGCTTTCTGGAAGATGGCGACACGGTCATTCTGCGCGGCGGCTGCGAACGCTCTGGCTTCAGGAAAATCGGGTTCGGCGAGTGCCTGGGCACCGTCTTGCCCGCGCGGCCGTTATCAGTCTGATGACAGCACCTGATCGAGGACCCGCCCGCGAGCGTCGACGATCCTGATCCGATAGGGCATCAAACTTCGGTCCCCTGACAGCCAGAGCTCGAGGCTGTCCGCGGGGTCACCGTCCGGCCCCTCCCCTGCGCGCAGGCGCGTGAGATGCTTTGGGCCTTGCGGGGTCTCGATCACCAGATCGCGCGTGACCTCGAACCGGATTTGTCGAAGCGACGACACGCCGATCAGGCTCAGTTCGATGACCGGCGCCTGCATGCGCGCGGGTTCATGCTCCGCGAGCCACGCCAGCTGTGCCGCGATTGACAGCCGGTCCTGCGCACCCGCAGGCAGCGCCACAGTCGATCCGTTGTCGAAGCGAACTTGCCCGCCAGCCTGATCGATCTTTGCCCCCCGCACCGGACGATCGCCGCGTTGCTCTTCGTAGCGCTCGGGCACAAAGCCTCCCGACCCGACCCGCCCTTCGCTCAGTTGTCGAAATGCGCCCCGATAGAACAGCGCCAGCAGCCCCTGTGCCTGTCCCTCGGTCCGAAGCGAGTAACCCTGGGCATCAATCCGCATGACATAGTCGAGCGTTGCCACCGGTTTGTTCTCGCTGAAGTCGCCGTAATACACCTGGTAGCGCCAACGCCCGGCAAGAGGCTGAATCTGCGGGGCGGGTTCGGCCTGCCGGGCCTGGGGCGCGGCGGCGGCCACGCGTTCATTTTCTGAGAACGAGGGGTCAGCGACGGGGTCGGCCGAGTGGGGTGGCTCGTCGACGGCCTCCGCCGCGTTTCGCAGCCGCGCCGCGGCCGCATCGACAGACACGTCCCCCGCAGGCGATTGATCAGCGAACTCGTTGCCATCCACAGCGGTCGACGAAAAGGGCGTCGGCGGGAGCGGCAGCGGTCTCTCATCGGGCGAGGTCGCCACGGGTGGCTTCGCTCCGGCGGCCGGGACAGAAGCGAGGCGGTGTGGCGGCGCCCGGGTGGGGGCGACGCTCCGGTCTGCGACGGCGGCAGCCGGAGCGAGCCGCCGGGCCGCTTGGGCCTGAGACGGCGGTGCTGCAACAGGCGAAGCGATCGGTAAGGGGAGCAGGTCGACGCGAATCGGCTTGATCGGGGGGCGCTCAATGGAACGCTCGGCGGCACTGCGGGACGCGATGATCAGCGCCGCGTGAAGCGCAATCGACACGCACAGCGCGAGCGCCGGGGCGAGGTGACTTCGACGAGCACCGGAGATCAACATGAGAGGATCTTAAGCCAGACGGTGGGCTACAGCTTGACCAGAGGAGGCCGGGCCACAGCCGGCGCGGACAAGCGGCGGGCGCCCGCATCGAGGCCGAAACGAAACGCCCCAAACCCCTGCCCGCCAGAGGGGCCAAGCCGCACCGTTACAATCCGCCCGATGAAAACACACGCTTTGTCTGACTCGGCGCGGATGGCCATTCTGGCCGGTACCGCGACCATGCTGACGCTGGCGCTCGGGATGCGTCAGAGCCTGGGCCTGTTTCAGCCGGAAATGATCCGCTCCATCGGTATCTCCACCGCAGACTTTTCCCTGGCCATTGCGATCCAGAACATGGTCTGGGGTTTGACCCAGCCCTTCACGGGCGCGGTGGTCGACCGGTTCGGTGCGCGCTGGGTGGCGACGGGCGGCGCGCTGATGTTTGCGCTGGGCTTGCTGCTCAGCCTGTTTGCCACCTCGGCCCTCCTGCTCACGCTCGGAATCGGCGTGTGCGTCGGACTGGCGCTGTCTTGCACCGCGTCCAACCTCAGCATGGCGGTCACCTCGCGCACGGTATCGCCCGCGCGGCGCAGCGTGGCAATGGGGGCTGTATCGGCGGCCGGCTCGCTCGGTCTGATGGTTACCTCGCCCCTGGCGCAGGGCCTGATCTCGAGCGGAGGGTGGCAGCTTGCGATGACGGCCTTCATCGGCCTGGCTTGTGTGATGGTCCCGGCGGCGTTCATTGCCGGCGGGGTCGACCGGATCGCCAAGGACAAGGCGGGTCATGACGGGCAGTCGGTGTCGCAGGCCATTCGCGAGGCGACCACGCATTCGGGCTATCTGGTCATGGGAACGGCCTTCTTCGTCTGCGGGCTCCAGTTGGTCTTCATCACCACGCACCTGCCGACCTACCTCGATCTATGTGGCATCGAGCCCGGCGTAACGGCGGCAGCGCTGGCGCTCATCGGCCTTTTCAACGCCCTGGGCTCGCTGCTCTTCGGTTGGCTGGGCTCACGATTTCCCAGACATTTGCTGCTCGGCGGCATCTACATCGCCCGCTCCTTAATCATCACCGCTTATTTCACGACAGCACCTACTCCCACCTCCACGCTGCTCTTTGCCGCGGCGATGGGCGCAATCTGGCTGGGGGTGGTCCCGCTCATGAATGGGCTGGTCATCCATCTGTTCGGTCTTCGTTATGTGGCCACCCTCACAGGCGTGGCGTTTTTCAGCCATCAGGTCGGGTCCTTCATCGGCGCCTGGGGTGGCGGTCTGATCTACAGCACGCTCGGCTCCTACGAATGGGCCTGGAAGGGCGCAGTCATCATCGGACTGAGCGCCGGAATCGCGCAGATGCTCATGAATACCCGCCCGGTTCCCCGGGTGCTGGCGCAGCGGACGGCGACGCCCGAGCTGGTCGGCTGAGCGGCCGGGCGGCTCGGCTCATGAGCGCGCGCTTGGCGTCGCATCCCCCACTGGAATTCGACGCTTCGGGCACGCCTCGCAGTACCCTTTTTCAGGATGTCTACCGCAGCCGCGCGGGGGCTTGGGAGGAGGCGCGATCCGTCTTCGTCGAGGGTTGCGGTCTACCAACCCGCTGGCATGACTCGGCGCGCTTCACGGTACTCGAAATTGGCTTCGGACTCGGCGTCAATTTTCTGGCGACCTTGGCTGCATTCGAGCAGGATCCCCAGGCGCCACGCCGGCTCAATTTCGTGTCCCTGGAAGCCGTTCCCGTCACGCTCGAGGACCTCCAGCGTGCTCACGAGTCCTTGGGCCTGTCGGGCGAGGCGGTCTCCCGGCTTCGGGCACAGTGGCCGCTGGCACTGCCGGGCCTCCACCGATTGAGTTTCGCCGCCGGACGCGTGGTGCTATGGCTTGCCTTCGGCGAAGCCCGAGCCCTGTTGCCGCGCTTGCGGCTGCGGGCGGACGCCTTTTTCCTCGATGGGTTTGCGCCGTCGAAGAACCCCTCCGCCTGGGACGCAGCCCTCATGCGACAGCTGGCCAGGCTGGCTGCGCCGGGCGCCAGACTGGCGAGTTACACGGTAGCTCGCCCGGTGCGCGACGCGTTATCGCACGCCGGGTTCTCGGTGTCGATCGCACCGGGGTTCGGCGCCAAACGTGAGCGCCTCGAAGCGGCCTACGCGCCGCGATGGCCGACCTGGGCGCCTCCGCCCCCACCGCCTAAGTGGACGCGCCGGCACGCCGTGGTCATTGGTGCGGGGCTTGCGGGCTGCGCCGTCAGCGAAACCCTGGTTCGCGAGGGCTGGACGGTGTCGCTGATCGACCAGCGGCCTGCGCCCATGAGCGAGGGATCGAAACAACCGCTTTGTGCCGATCATCTCCATGTGTCGCCCGACGACAACCTGCTGGCCCGGCTGACCCGTGCTGCCCTGCTTTTGGGCCGCAGTACCGGCGCAGCTGGAGAGGCCGCTGCGCTTGGCAAGCTGGTGGTGGCCGAGAGCAGCGAGTCTTTCGAGCGTCAGACAGACCTCGTCGCGCGACTAGCCTTCCCGCGTGAGTTCGCCCAGGTGCTCGATCGCTCGTCGGCGAGCGATCTGAGCGGCTGCGCGCTGCCCGAGGGCGGACTCTGGTTGCCCGGGTGCACGGTGCACTCGCCGCGCGTCGTGGCGGACACCCTCCTCCAAACCGCTGGCGGCGCGCTCACCTTTAAACCCGACACGCATGTGACGGGGCTCGACTTCGCGGATGGCGAGTGGCATCTCCGCGGCAGTACGGGCAGCCCCGTCGATTGCGCGCCGGTGGTCGTGCTGTGCAATGCTGGCGATGCGGCGCGCCTTGCGCGTATGGGCTCGCTCAGCCTCAGGCGGGTACGAGGGCAAAGTTCATGGGTGAGGGCCGAGCGCCTCCAGCGCTTGCGGGTGATACTCGGTGGAGCCGCCTACGTCGTCCCCGCGCAGGGGCGAGTTCTTGTGGGGTCCAGCTTCGACGATGGCGACGCCCTGACCTTCGATGCCGAGGCGGATCTCAGCAATGCACGCCGGCTCGCCCGAATGCTGGGCCAAGACCTCGACACCTTCGCCAGCTCGGTGAGCCCCGCCGCGATCGGTCACCGCTGGGCGGCGCCTGATCGTCTGCCCGCCATCGGCCAACTCCCCGACGAGCTACGGGCCTCGCTCGATGCGGCCCAACTGCTGCGGCATGACAAGCTGCCACTACCCAGAGTGCCAGGCCTGTTCACCGCCACGGCGTTCGGCTCGCGCGGTCTGCTGTGGAGCCGCCTGGCCGCGGAGCTCCTCAGCGCCGAAATCAATGGCGACCCCATGGGTCTCGAGAGCGACCTGCTGGCCGCCATCGACCCAGCCAGAGCCTTGCGGCGAAGGCTGCGCCAGGGATGGCGGGCAAGCTAAACTGCGGGTTGCGGTGCGGCCTCGCGCCAACATCGCAATTGCCCCGCTCGCCCTATTGCCCCCCAACCCACCTTGCCATGCCAGCCCCCAAAGCCATGACCGACTCAGCGCCCCGTAATCAGTACGACTGCTCGAAGTGCCCCGGCTACTGCTGCAGCTACCCCCGAATTGAAGTGAAGAACCGCGATCTCGCACGACTTGCTCGCCACTTCAAGCTGAGCCTCGAGGTCGCGGAGCGTCGCTTTACACGCATCTACATGGACGACGGAAAACCCGAGCGCATCCTGCGGCACCAGAAGGACAGCGTTTACGGCTCGATCTGCCGCTTTTTCGATACCGACGCGCGCCGCTGCACGATTTACGAGGCCCGCCCGGCAGTCTGCCGCGAATACCCCAACGGCACGCGCTGTGGCTACTACAGCTTCATCCAGTTTGAGCGCAAGCACCAGGACGACCCCGATTTCATCCCCTCTGCCTGAGACCCCTGATGAACGCAGACCATACCCCCCGTTTCGGAACGCCCGATTCACCGTCGGCGCTCCGCGTCATGCTGTTGGGTGCCGGTGAACTCGGCAAGGAAGTCATCATTGCCCTGCAAAGGCTCGGCGTCGAGGTCATTGCGGTCGATCGCTATGCCGGTGCGCCCGGCCATCAGGTGGCGCACCGCTCGCATGTCATCGACATGACCGACGGCAAGGCGCTCCGCGAACTGATCGAGCGCGAGCGCCCGCATCGGGTAGTCCCCGAGATCGAGGCAATCGCCACCCCCGCCCTGATGGAACTCGAGCGCGAGGGCCTTGCGCATGTCATTCCCACTGCGCGGGCGGCCTGGCTGACCATGAATCGCGAGGGCATCCGGCGACTGGCGGCCGAGGAGCTTGGGCTGCCCACCTCGCCCTACCGATTCGCCGATACGCTCGATCAACTCGAGGCCGCAATCGCGGGCAGCGACGGCCAAGCCGCCATCGGCTATCCCTGCGTCATCAAGCCCGTGATGTCGTCATCGGGCAAAGGCCAGTCAAAGATCGACAGCCCCGACGAAGTCGAGGCCGCCTGGGCCTACGCGCAAAGCGGCGGGCGCACGGGTGCGGGGCGCATCATCGTCGAGGGCTTCATCCGCTTCGATTACGAGATCACGCTGCTGACGGTTCGGGCGCTTGGGGTCGACGGCAGCGTTGACACCCATTTCTGTGAGCCGATCGGGCACGTTCAGGTGGCGGGCGACTATGTGGAAAGCTGGCAGCCGCAGCGCATGACGACGCAGGCCTTGGCGCGCTCGCGCGAGATTGCCCGTGCGGTCACCGGCAGTCTCGGCGGGCTCGGGCTCTTTGGCGTCGAGTTGTTCGTTCGTGGCGATAAAGTGTGGTTCTCGGAGGTGAGCCCGCGCCCGCATGACACCGGCATGGTCACGATGTGCACCCAGCATCAGTCGGAGTTCGAGCTTCACGCCCGGGCCATTCTCGGCCTGCCTGTCGATGTCGGCCTGCGAAACCCCGGCGCCAGTGCCGTGATTTACGGAGGGCTCGAGGCACGCGGCATCGCCTTCGAGGGCGTAGCTGACGCGCTGCGGGTGCCCGGCACTGACCTGCGTCTGTTCGGCAAGCCCGAATCATTCATGAAGCGCAGAATGGGCGTGGCCCTGGCCCGCGCGCAGGACACCGATCAGGCCCGCGCCAACGCCAAGCTGGCCGCCTCGCGCGTCAGGCCGATCCAGGCCTGAGTCCGGTTCGATACGCCTACCCAGCCGCCCGGCGTTCGATCGAGGATTTGATCGGTCGGGCTTCAGGCTGCGCCTCGGGCGCAGCCCCGTCAGCCGATGGCCACCCGCGCGTTGCGAAAGAGCCTCATCCAGGGTGAGTCTTCGCCCAGCGACGGATCACGCCAGCTCATTTGAACAGAGCGGAACACCCGTTCCGGGTGCGGCATCATGATGGTGGCCCGACCATCAGCCGAGGTGAAAGCGGTCAGCCCCTGCGGTGAACCGTTCGGGTTCGACGGGTAACGCAAGGCCGGCAAGCCGTCAGGCCCGATGAATCGCAGACAAGCCTGCGCGGCCGATGCGTCTTGAGCGGATTCGAACTGGACGCGGCCCTCACCGTGAGCCACCACGATCGGCATGCGGCTGGACGCCATACCCTTGAAGAACAGCGAAGGCGAATCGAGCACCTCGACCATGGTGAAGCGCGCCTCGTACTGCTCTGATCGATTTCTGAGAAACCTCGGCCAGTGCTCGGCGCCCGGGATGATGGCCTTGAGCTGCGACATCATCTGACATCCGTTGCAGACGCCCAGCGAGAGGGTATCGTTGCGTGCAAAGAACGCCGCGAAGGCGTCAGCCAGACGATCGTTAAACAGAATGGAACGCGCCCAGCCGGTACCGGCGCCGAGGACATCACCGTAGGAGAAACCGCCGCACGCGACCAAGGCCTGGAATCGCGAGAGCTGTTCGCGACCCGAGATCAGGTCGGTCATGTGGACATCCACCGCCGCAAAGCCGGCACGGTCGAAGGCCGCAGCCATCTCGATGTGACTGTTGACGCCCTGCTCGCGGAGCACCGCCACCCGCGGGCGCGCCTTGCCGCTGGCGATGTAGGGGGCCGCGATATCGTCGGCCGGGTTGAATACGGGCGACACGAAGAGGCCCGGGTCGGAGACGCTCGACAGCGATTCGAATTCTTCCTTCGCACACTCGGGGTCATCGCGCAGCGCCGCGATGCGATAGCTGGTTTCGCTCCAGACCTGTTGCAGTTCGGTGCGCGGCACGCTCCAGATGCAGCGGCCGTCGCGAAGGAATTCGAGCTTGTCACCAACGGAGGGCTTGCCGATGACGTGGGCGTGCCTGGACAGCCCCGCCTCGCGCAGCAAGGCCATCACCGCATCACGGTCGCTTGTTCGCACCTGGATGACCGCGCCCAACTCTTCGTTGAACAGCGCCTTGAGTGTGAGCTCATTGCGCTGGACGGCGACCTGTTCGGGCCGGATCTTGAAATCGCCCCAGTCAGCGGAATGCGGATCGATCGTGAGCAGGTCGAGGTTGACCGCAAGCCCGCAGCGGCCCGCAAAGGCCATCTCGCAGAGCGTGACGAAGAGCCCACCGTCGGACCGGTCGTGGTAGGCCAGCAGACGCTGCTCGCGCCCCAGCCGGCTGATCACCTGAACAAAGTTCACCAACTGTTGGGGATCATCGAGGTCGGGCGACTCATGGCCCAGTTGCTGCGTGACCTGCGCGAGTGCCGAGCCGCCCATGCGTTGCCGCTGCCCTGCGAGGTCGATCAGGATGAGCGTGGTGTCGAGATCGGGGCGCAGTTGCGGCGTGAGCACGAGGCGTGCGTCGGCGACTGGCGCAAAGGCCGTCACGACAAGCGAGGTGGGTGCACTGACCCGTTTTTGCCGAGCGGCGCCATCGATGGACTCGTCCCAGACAGTTCGCATCGACAGGGAGTCTTTGCCCACTGGAATGGCAATGCCCAGGCTGCGGCACAGTGCGGCGGCGGCATCGACCGCATCGCGCAGGTCGGCGTCTTCGTCGGCCGGTCCGCAAGCGGCCATCCAGTTGGCCGACAGCTTGACCGAGTCGATGCCATCGATCAGCGCAGCGGCGATATTGGTGATGGATTCGGCGACCGCCATCCGCGAGGCGGCGGCGGGATTGATGGTGGCCAGCGGTGTGCGCTCCCCCATCGCCAGCGCTTCGCCCCGATAAGCCCGAAAGTCCATCAGCCCGACCGCGCAATCGGCGACGGGCACCTGCCAAGGCCCCACCATTTGATCGCGTGCGCTCATCCCGCCCACTGTTCGGTCGCCGATGGTGATGAGGAAGGATTTGCTGGCGACAGTCGGCAGTCGCAATACATTGAAGGCGACTTCGCCCAGTTCGAGGCCCACCAGGTCCACCGGCGCAAGCCTGCGATCCGCCCGCTTGGCCTCGCGGTGCATTCGGGGCGGCTTGCCCAGCAGCACCTCAATGGGCATGTCCACGGGCCGGCTGCCATCACTGGCCTCGACCACCAGTTGCCCGTCCGCCGTCACGTGACCGACCACCGCGAAGGGGCAGCGCTCTCGATGGCAGAGCGACTCGAAGAGCGGGAGCGATGCGGGGTCGATCGCCAGCACATAACGCTCCTGCGACTCGTTGCACCAGATTTCGGCCGGCGAAAGCCCGCTTTCTTCGAGCGGCACGCGCGACAATGCAAAATGGGCCGAGCGCCCGGCGCCATGAACGATCTCTGGGAACGCATTGGACAAACCACCCGCGCCGACGTCGTGGATGGAGAGCACGGGGTTGTCATCGCCAAGCGACCAGCAGCGGTCGAGCACTTCTTGCGCACGGCGCTGGATCTCGGGGTTGCCGCGCTGTACCGAGTCGAAGTCGAGTTGAGCGGTATTCGAGCCCGCGTTCATGCTCGAGGCAGCGCCCCCGCCGAGCCCGATCCGCATGCCGGGCCCGCCGAGTTGGATGAGGCAGGCCCCAACCGGCAGATCGTTCTTGTGGGTGTGCCGGGCATCAATGTTGCCCACTCCCCCCGCGATCATGATCGGCTTGTGATAGCCACGGACGGTGCCGCCGATGTTCTGCTCATAACTGCGGAAATAGCCAAGCAGGTTGGGCCGCCCGAATTCGTTATTGAACGCGGCGCCGCCGATCGGTCCCTCGATCATGATGGTGAGCGGTGAGGCGATGCGCTCAGGTACACCGTAGGGCGCCTGGTGGGCCCTGCCCTCGGTGGGCTCGAGCACGTCCTGGGCCGTTTCCCAGGGCTGCTCAAAACCGGGGATACAAAGGTTGGAAACGGAAAACCCCGTCAGGCCGAACTTGGGCCGGGCGCCCCGTCCGGTCGCGCCCTCGTCGCGGATTTCGCCACCGGCTCCCGTCGCGGCTCCGGGAAACGGTGAGATCGCAGTGGGGTGGTTGTGGGTTTCGACCTTGAGCAGGCTGTGCGTCAGCAGGCGCTGCTCGGCGTAGTCCCCGCCCCCTTCAGCCGATCCGGGTGACGGGAAGAACCGCATGACCTCCGCGCCCTCAAGCACTGCAGCGTTATCCGAGTAGGCCACGATGGTGCCGCGCGGGTTGGCCCGATGCGTACTGCGGATCATGTCGAACAGCGATCCGTCGACCGGCTCACCGTCGAGCGACCAGCTGGCATTGAAGATCTTGTGCCGGCAGTGTTCCGAGTTGGCCTGCGCGAACATCATCAGCTCGACGTCAGAGGGGTCGCGCCCCAGCGTCGTGAAGGCATCAAAGAGGTAGTCGATCTCGTCGTCGGACAGGGCCAGTCCAAGACCGAGGTTGGCGCGCTCAAGCGCCGGACGACCATCCGCACTCAGGGCAATGCGCTGCATCGGCCGCCCTGGAAGCGACACGAACAACTGCTCGGGCGCAGGCGGCTCGAACAATGCACTTTCAGTCATCCGATCGTGCAGCACAGCCGACAGCGCCAGCAGGAGTGATTCGTCCGGTCGCTCGGACGCCCCGAAGCGCCCCCCCAGCAGGCGGCCGCGCAGGCGGATCCGGTACTCGATGCCGCGCTCGATCCGTCGGACTGCGCTCATCCCGCAGTTGCGGGCGATGTCGGTAGCCTTGCTCGCCCATGGTGAGAGCGTGCCCAGGCGCGGCACGACATGGATGGAGAATCCCTCGGTGGGCAAGGTCGCGGCAGGACCGTCTGCCAGCAGCGCCGCGATGCGAGCGGGGAGCGCCTGGTCGGGCGCCTGATCGAGCAGGACGTAGTGCACATACCGGCTGTCCAGCCCGGACACGCGCGGCTCGATCTTCTTCAGGGCGTTGAAGGCGCGTTCCCGGCGAAAGCCCGAGAGCACGGCGCCGCCCGTGACGGTGAGTGTATGGAGCATGCCGCTGCGAAAAAGATCGATTATAGCCGCCAGCACTCAGGCGGGGCCGAAGCCCCCGCCCCCCGGTGTCTCGATCACGAAGCAGTCGCCTGCCGCCAACTTGGCGCCATCGGCGTGCCCGAGCACTTCGACCCGCCCATCGATGCGTTCAATGAGGTTGCGGCCCAGCAGACCCGGCTGCCCTCCGCCTGCCCCGAACGCAGGGTGGATTCGCCCATTCGAGAGGATGGACGCCGTCATCGGCTCGAGGAAGCGGATCCGCCGGACGCCACCGTCGCCCCCACGCCAGCGCCCCGCACCTCCCGAGCGCTCGCGAATCGTGTAGCTTTCGAGCCGCACCGGGAAACGCAATTCGAGAATCTCGGGGTCGGTCAGCCGCGAATTCGTCATGTGGGTTTGCACCACGGAACACCCATTGAAGCCGCCGGTGATGCGGCCCTGGGCGTCAAAGATGGCGCCTGCGCCCGAGCCGCCAGCGACGGTTTCGTAGTACTGATACCGCGCGTTACCGAAGGTGAAATTGTTCATCGTGCACTGGCTGGCCGCCATCACGCCGAGGGCACCATACAGCGCGTTGGTGATGCACATCGAGGTCTCCACATTGCCCGCGACCACGGCTGAAGGATAGCGTGGGTTCAGCAGGCACCCTTCAGGCACCACCACCTCGAGCGGCTTGAGGCAGCCCTCGTTCATTGGAATGTCGTCGTCGACGAGCGTGCGAAATACGTACAGCACGGCCGCCATGGTGACGGCGGCGGGTGCGTTGAAGTTGTTGGCCTGCTGGGGCGAGGTGCCGGTGAAGTCGATCTTTGCAGATCGCGCCGCGTGGTTCACCCGAATGCTCACGCGGATTCGAGCGCCGTTATCCATGGGCAAGGTGAACTCACCGTCCTTCAGCGCGCTGATGACCCGTCGCACCGACTCTTCGGCGTTGGCCTGCACATGGCGCATGTAGGCGAGAACCACATCCAGACCGAAATGATCGACCATGCGCAGCAGTTCGTCGCGGCCCTTCTCATTGGCGGCGATCTGCGCCCGAAGGTCGGCCAGATTCTGCTCGATATTTCGGGCGGGATATCGGGCGCCAGCGAGCAGCGCACGGATCGGAGCCTCGCGCAGGCGCCCGTCCTCGACCAGTTTCACGTTGGTCAGCAGGACGCCCTCCTCCTCGATGTGTCGGCTGTCGGGCGGCATCGAGCCCGGCGTCATGCCGCCCACGTCGGCGTGATGGCCGCGAGAGCCTACGTAAAACAGGATCTCCCCGCCCGCCGCATCAAACACCGGCGTGATCACCGTGATGTCCGGAAGGTGCGTGCCACCCGCATACGGATCGTTGAGCACGAAGGCATCGCCCGACTGGATCTGGCCTTGGTTTGCGGCAATGATCGCCCGAACGCTTGCCCCCATGGATCCGAGGTGAACCGGCATGTGGGGCGCGTTGGCGACGAGCCGACCGTCGTGATCGAACACGGCGCAGGAAAAGTCGAGACGCTCCTTGATATTGACCGAGTGGGCCGTGTTCTGAAGCCGATAGCCCATCTGCTCGGCAATCGACATGAACAGATTATTGAAGATCTCCAGCATGACGGGGTCGGCCTGCGTGCCAACTGCGACGCGGCTCGGGCGCGATTCAAATCGCTCGAGGAGAAGATCACCTCGCACAGTGCGCAAGGCCTGCCAGCCCGGTTCAAGCACGGTGGTAGCGGTGGCCTCGGCAATCACGGCCGGTCCCTGAATGCAGGCGCCGGCCGCCAGGCCATCCCTACGATACAGCGGCAGGCTTTGCCAGGCCCCGCCGACATAGGCTCGCACGCGGTCGATCGGTTCGGCGTCGCCCCCGAGCACCTGAGCCCCGACTGCAAGCTGCGCCGTGTCAACCCTTGCCTGTCGGCTGGCAGCCTCGATGACAACGGATTCAATGACCAACGCCCGGCCCTCGAGCAGAAATGAAAACCGCTGGCGGTAGGCGGCCTCGAATTGTGCCTTCATGACATCGGTCGCTCCCCAATCGACGGAGAGCGAGGTATCGGTGCCCTCGTATCGGAGCAAGGCGCGGCGCGCCACATGGATGGCATCGGCTGGCTCACCCTGAGCGATCAATTCATCGCGACCGTCGCTGGCGAGTTGATCGAGCGCGGATGCCGCCTGCCGCCAGCCGGCCTCGTCAAGCCTGAGCTCGATCGAGCGCTCGCGCATGGCGGTCTGCTCGGCCAGGCCCATGCCATAGGCAGAAAGCACGCCGGCCAGCGGATGAATGAGCACCCGCGGCATCGCGAGCGCGTCGGCGACCAGGCACGCGTGTTGTCCCCCGGCTCCACCAAAGGTCGTGAGGGTGTACTGCGTGATGTCGTAGCCCCGCTGCACCGAAATCTTCTTGATGGCATTGGCCATGTTGGCCACGGCGATATCAATGAAGCCCTGAGCGAGCGCCTCGGGCGTGATCGGCTGCCCGGTGCTGCGAGTCACCCGCTCCGCGAGGGCGGAGAACTCTCGCCGAACCACCTCGGCATCGAGCGGCTGGTCGGCTGTCGGCCCAAAGACGCTGGGGAAATGCGTGGGCTGGAGCTTGCCCAGCATGACGTTGGCGTCGGTGACTGTAAGCGGGCCGCCGCGGCGATACGAGGCGGGGCCGGGATTGGCGCCGGCCGAGTCCGGGCCCACCCGCAGCCGCGCGCCATCAAAATGAAGGATGGAGCCGCCCCCCGCGGCCACGGTGTGAATGCTCATCATGGGCGCGCGCAAGCGAACCCCGGCCACGAGCGTGTCGAAGGCTCGCTCGAATTCGCCGGCGTAGTGCGAAACATCGGTGGACGTGCCGCCCATGTCGAATCCGATGACGCGGTCGAAACCCGCAGCAGCGCTGACCCCGACCATACCAACGATGCCACCTGCCGGTCCCGAAAGAATGGAGTCCTTACCCTGGAAGGCGCGTGCGTCGGTGAGGCCGCCGTTGGACTGCATGAATTTCAGCCGAACGCCGGGCATGGCCGCCGCCACCTGGTCGACGTAGCGTCTGAGCACCGGCGACAGGTAGGCATCGACCACGCAGGTATCCCCCCGGGCCACGAAGCGAATGAGCGGAGACGCCTCGTGCGACACCGAGACCTGGGTAAAGCCCACCTCGCGCGCGATCCGTGCCAGCGTCGTCTCATGTTCGCCAAAGCGGTAGGCATGCATCAATACGATGGCCACGGCCCGCAGCCCCCGGTCGAAGGCCGCCTGCAGCCCCGCGCGGGTGGTGTCTTCATCCAGCGCACGCAGCACCCCGCCATCGGCTGCAATCCGCTCGTCAATTTCGAGCACGTCCTTGTAGAGCAGTTCCGGCAGACGGATCTCACGATCAAACAGCCGAGGCCGATTCTGATACGCGATCCGCAATGCATCGCGAAAGCCTTGGGTCACCGCCAGCAGCAAGGGTTCGCCCTTGCGCTCGAGCAAGGCATTGGTCGCGACAGTGGTCCCCATCTTCACGCACTCCACGCGCGCGGCGGGAACGGGCACCCCCACCTCGATGCCCAGCAGGCGTCGGATACCTTCCACCGCCGCATCGGGGTACTGCTCAGGGTTTTCGGACAGGAGCTTCTCGGTCACCAGGGCGCCGTCAGGCCGCCGGCCGACAATGTCGGTGAAGGTGCCGCCCCGGTCGATCCAGAATTGCCATTTCGAATCGTCACTCATTGCTTTTCCACGAATACGCTGGTCGGATCGCGTCGATACGACCGACACCATTTGATTTTTCGGGGACATTTCCCGCGAGCGTTACCTGACGTCGACGCAGAGGCTAACGATACGCGACAAGCTCCTCGGGCGCGCAACGCCCCCGCAGAGGCCTCAGGGACTGGGCTGGGCGCCAGGCGGCAGAATGCTATTCAAGCACTCCGATCAGCTCCTGATAGGGCGCCTTGCGCCCGCACGCGGGCTCAGAGGTATAGTTGTTGGGGTCCGCGCCGGTTGGGTTACCAGCGGTACCGATCCACTTTTCTCGCCATGCAGGGACCACGCCCATGGACTCTTTTCCGCTTTCGACCCTCGTCTACGTCGCCATCGCGCTGCTGGTGCTGGTGACGATCCGAGGGGCCATCAAGATCGTGCCTCAGTCCGAAAACTGGCTGGTCGAGCGACTCGGGAGGTACAACCGGAAATTGGAAGCCGGCCTGCACGTCATCATCCCCTTCTTCGAGACCGTTCAACACAAGGTGCCCATTCAGGAGCGGCAGTTGCCGCCCAAGCCCATCAACGCCATTACGCTCGACAATGTGACGATCGCCATTTCGCTGGCAGTGCTTTACCGCATTGCCGATGCATCGAAGACCATGTACCGCATCTCCAATGTCGACGACGCCATCATCACCATCGTCAACGGCACGGTGAGAAGCGTAATCGGCAAGACTGACCTCGATGGCGTGCAGTCCAATCGGCGCCACCTCTCGACCGAAATCGAGGAAGAACTTCGAAGCGTTTCCGAGGAATGGGGTGTCGTGCTCACCCGGGTGGAAATCCTCGAGGTCGATGTCGACCAGGAAACCCGTCAGGCCATGCAGCGGCAGATCAATGCCGAGCGCGACCGGCGGGCACTGGTGCTCGAGGCGGAAGGCAAGCGCCAGGCCACCGAACTCGAGGCCGACGCCCAGTATTACGCAGCACAGAAGCAGGCTCAGGCGGTCAAGGTTCGGGCCGATGCCGAGGCCTACGCGGTCACGGTGGTCTCGCAAGCCATCGCTGGGGGGGGCGCCAGCGCGGTCGAGTTCGAGATCAAGAAGATTCAGGCGCACGCCGTTCAGGAACTCTCCAAGGGTTCCAACGCCAAGATCGTGCTCGTGCCGACCGACGTCCTGAGCGGCCTGAGCGGTGCGGTTGCCCGACTGGCCGACAGGCTCTGAGCATGGAGACCTATCAGATTTCGTTGCTGCTCGCGGTGGTGCTTGCCATTGCCGAGGTGCTCACGCTCTCCTTCATCCTGCTCGGCCTGTCAGTGGGAATGCTTGCGGTGGCCATGCTGCAATACCTCGGCGGTGGCCTGAGCCTGGGTCGTGATGTGCTCGTGTTCGCCTTGGCTTCGCTGCTGGCGATCCTGCTGTTCCGACGCATCTTCAGAAAGCGCAGCGACCAGCAGGTTCTCGAGCAAGACGATATCAACCGCTACTGATCCCGCCATGGGAGCGCTATATCGAAGTTCATCGATCCGCGCGGCCGAGCAGGCAGCGCTTGCGAAGCTTGCGCCGGGCACGCTGATGCGCCGGGCAGCCCAGGCGATCGCCGACGCCGTCGCCCGGCAGGCGCGAGCGCTGCGCCCTGGTCGGCCGATCGTCGCGCTGGTGGGCCCTGGCAACAATGGCGGCGATGCCCTGCTTGCAGCGATGCTCCTTCGCGAGCGAGCTTACCCATCGAGCGCGCTCCTGCTCGACCCCTCCCTGCCGGCGGCGAGCGATGCCCGGGCGGTCAGAGTTGAGGCTCAGGCAATGGGCTTCTCACTGGATGGGGGTGACCTGTCCCGCGCTCTGGGCCATGAAGCGATCTTCATTGACGGCCTGTTCGGCATTGGCCTGAGTCGCCCGTTGTCGGGACTCGCGCGCGACTGGACGACCCGCCTCAACGAGGCCCGGGCGCTCGTCATCAGTGTCGATATTCCCAGCGGGCTCGACGCCGATACCGGAGCCATCGTGGGGGGCCGCGGCGGCGCTGCCGTGCACGCCCAACAAACCGTCAGCTTCCTGGGCGATAAGCCCGGGCTGCATACGGGCGCCGGGATCGACGTCGCGGGCGAGGTTCGGCTTGAGATGCTGGGCGTGGAAGCAGGCATAGGCGATGGCACTTTGATCGATGAGCCGGCAGTGTGGCCGCTTGCCACGCTGCTGCGGCGTCGTCGCTCGAGCCACAAGGGTAGCCATGGCACCGTGAGGGTGATGGGCGGTGCCGCGGGCATGCGCGGCGCGGCGCTGCTCGCGGCGATGGGGGCTCAGCGCGCCGGCGCCGGCAAGGTGGCCATTGCCCGCCCGGATGAGGGGGCTCGGGGCGATGGCGGCGCGCTGTTCGTCGCCGAACCTCAACTGATGTACGCCCGTGCAGACGATGGCCTGGAGGGGGTCGACGTGGTCGTGGTGGGATGCGGCCTGGGCCAGCAGGCAGGCGCCCGTCAATTGCTGCGTCGGGCTCTGGCCTGCCCCCACCCATTGGTGATCGACGCCGACGCGCTCAACCTGCTGGCGGCTACGCCCGCCCTGCAAGGCCTGCTGCGCGCTCGCAACGGAGCGGCCGTGCTCACCCCGCATCCGCTCGAGGCAGCACGACTGCTCGGGTGCCCGGTCGAGCTCGTTCAATCCGATCGGGTCGGAGCCGCCCTGCGACTTGCGCGGGCCTTGAATGCCGTCTGCGTGCTCAAGGGCGCCGGGACGATTTGCGCCAGCCCGCAAGGTCACTGGGCCATCGTCGCGGCCGGAAGCCCATCCCTTGCCACAGCCGGCACGGGTGACGTGCTGGCAGGGACCATCGGCGCCTTGATTGCGCAGGGCCTCTTCGCGTCCTCGGCCGCGTGCCTGGGCGCCTGGATCCATGCGGAGGCCGGTACCTCGTGGGCCCGCTCAGCCATCGGCAACGTAGGCATGTCGGCCGCTGAATTGCCCGACATGATTCGATCCCATCTCAATCGCGTCATCGCGTCAGCATCAATTCGGCCCGGGCGACAGGCCCCGGCACCCATCGCCCCCCCCAGCGCGGGCCGGAGTCCCCCATGAGTTTTTCCGCCCCCTTGCTCGAGCACGAACGCGTGGCTGCCGCCTGGCGAGCCCTCGACGCCCAGGCGACGCTCGCCCGCTCGCTCACCATCGCCGAGCTGCTGGCCACGGAGCCTGCTCGCACCGAGCAACTCTGCCTGCAGGCCGCTGACCTTGTGCTTGATTTTTCGCGCCAGCGACTTCCCGCGCAGGCCCTTCCCTGCCTGCTCGAACTTCTCGAGGCCACGGCGGTCGACCGCTGGCGAGACGCGATGTTTCGCGGCGAGGCGGTCAATCTGACCGAAAGCCGCGCCGCCTTGCATACGGCCCTTCGCGCGCCGTATGACATCCCGCTCGAACTGGACGGCGTCAATGTGAGGACAGGCATCCGCGACACGCTCGCCCGAATGCGCGAGTTGACCGAAGCGCTCCGCTCAGGCGTCTGGCGCGGCGCCACCGGTCGCCCCATCAGCGATGTGGTCAACATCGGCATCGGTGGCTCGCAACTCGGCCCACAGTTTGC
>CAIVPX010000102.1 GCA_903907905.1 uncultured bacterium
CGGCGGCCACCGACAGCGCGCTGGCCGACACCTCGGCATTGATGGCGGTCTCGCCTGTGGCTTCCACCAGAATGTCGCCACCCGCCTCGGTATCGCGCGCGTTGAAGATGCGGGCACTGGTATCGGCTGCAATGCGGTTGAGCGCAACCACCGGCGCGATGGTGATCGCGGTCTGACCGGCGGCCGCGCCACCGCCCGCTGCACCGCCTGTACCGCCCCCACTGGCACCCCCCGCGGGCGGCTTGACCGTATCGAGCGCCAGGGCGACGGCCGAACTCTCGATGACCGCCTCGACGCTGCCGGCGTAGTCGGCTTGCACTTCGAGACCGCCCTCGAGTTCGAAGCTCGTGCCATCCGCCCAGGCGCGCGTGGCGGCGCGCTTCTGATCGGCAAAGCTTGTGCCGAAGATACTGTCGGCAATATTCGCAAAGAGGTTCTGTGGCTTGTAGCCGATGGTGTTGAACGCGAGCGTGACCCCCACCGAGGTCTTGGCTTGCACCTTGCTGCTGAGCGTGGCCGTGATCGCCGAGGTGTTGGTGGCGGTGATCCGCACCGTGCCGTCCTGCGCGGGCTCGTCGGCCCCCGCGGCGTCATCCCCCGTGTCGTCGCCGGTGGCGGCATCGTCGGCGGCCGCCGTCGCATCATCCTCGGTCGCCTCGGCCGCGTCCTCTTCAAACAGGTCGGCTTCTTCGTCTGTGGCGTCTGTGGCGTCTGTGGCGTCTGTGGCGTCGGCGCCCGACAGCGCGGCGCTGCTGCCAGCGTCCTCGCCCTCGCCCTCCTCACTGTCAGTCGCGTCCGTCTGCGAATCGGCCTCGTCCACCTCGAGCCGAGTAACGACCGCGCTGTCGGCGATCCAGGCCTGGGCGCTGCTCATCACCGTATTGGTGGCGATCACCACGTTGATACCGGTGGTCGACGCCGTGACCTCGCTCGAGTCTTCGGAGACGATCGTGGCCGTCTCGTCGGCGCTCACCGTGAGATCGCCCGCCAGCGTCAGGGTCTGGCCGTCGATGTAGGCGGTGACGTCGCTGCGCACATCATTGCGCACCACCAGGCCGCCTACGCCCACGCCGCCCACCTGCGAGGCGGTGGCGGCCTGGGCGAAACTGGCGCCCAGATCGGTCCAGTAAGCGAGGTCAAGCTTGGCCCAGCGGGTCTCGTCGCTGAAGTCTTCGTCGGCGAAATCGACCTCGCTCTTCCAGCCCTTGAAGATGTAGGTCATGCCGGCTTCGCCGCTCAGCTTTTTCCAGAGTGACGCGTCGGTGAAGTCCTGCTTGTCGAAGCGGACGTCCTCGAGCGGATCGGCGCCGATGTACTCGTAGCTGTCGCCTGCTTCGGCTCCGCCCACGGCCGAACCGAGCGCCACCCGCTCGCCCTCGAGCATTTCTTCGGGTCGGTCGAACTCGGTGTAGTCGGCATCCGCGATGCGCACACGATCGCCAAAGCGCACCGTCTGCTCACCCGATCGATCGGTGTAGGACAGCCCCACGAGATTGACCAGCGAACGAACCGCCGCAGCGTTTTCGCTTTCTTCGGCCCCCGCACTCGCAATGAGCTCAACCTTCGAGTACACCCGGGCCGAGTCAAGCGATGACACGGTGACGCCGCCCCCGGCGGTGTCCACCGTATGGTCATCACCGATGATGAAGGACTTCGCGTAGCTGCTCACCATATTGCTCGCGAGCACGAAGCCGGCAGACACGGCCTTCTCGCTCGCCGCCGCGCCGCCCGTCGACATACCCCCAGCGGCCGCACCGGCCGCTGCGCCCGAGGCCGCGGTGTCGGTGCCGGTCGCTCCCGCCGTCGTGTCCTCACCCGTAGGCAGGAGCTCGGGCTCGGCAATCTCCGAGGCCGTCTCGTTGGTGATGGTCGACAGGATGAAGGCGTCGTTGTCCGCCTCGAGCACCAGCTCACCCGCCGCATCGATGTCACTGTTGCGGATGTAGGCCTGGGCCGCCGCCGGCTTTTCGTCGCCAATGTTGGTGCCGATCAAGGCATCGAGCGTGGCAAAGAGTACATTCTGTGCTTCGTAACCCACCGTGTTGAACGCCAGCGTGACGCCCACCGAGGACCCATCCGAGCTCATTGAGCTGGCGTTGGTCGCCACGATGTGTCCGGCGTTGACCGCACGCACGGTGATGTTGCCGTCCGGGCCGTCTTCGTCGGACGAATCCTGCGCAAGCGGCTCGTCGGTCTCGTCTGCCGTGTCGGGATCGGGCTCAGCCGTGTCGTCGCCGCCTTCTTCGAGGGCCGGCTCGGTTTCGGGGGAGTCCTCGGCCGCAAGCAGCGCGGACGCGGCTTGGTCGCCCTGCAACGCTTCATCACCCTCCAGCGCGTCCTCGTCGGCGGCCGGCTCGTCGGACTGGCCCGCGGTCGTGACGACCTGCGACGCATCGATGTAGGCATCGGCCGTGGCCAGCACCAGATTGGTCGCGATGATGCCGCCGGCCGCCAGGCCACCGCCGCCGCCACCGGTTGCCTCGGCCTTGCTGTCGAGCGAGGCACGAACGATGGCGTCTTCGGTGGCGAGCACCGACAGGGAGCCGGCTTCGATTCGCGTGTTGAAGACGAAGCTGCGGGTCTTGGCGCGGATGTCGTTGCGCGCAATGATGGCCCCCGCAGCCACCGCACGCGGCGCTGGCGGTTCCGCAACCGGCACCTCGGGCAAGGCCAGCGGATCCGGCTCGGGTTCGGGCTCAGGCGCGGGGTCCGGTTCGGGCGCGGGCTCGGGGGCCGGCGGATCGGTCACCTCGGCGCTCAGCAGACCCACATCGAGCCCGGCCAGCGCCCCACCAAAGCTCACCGTGAACGACTGCTCGCCACTGCCCGTCACCTGCACGCGGCCAGCCGCACCCAGCTCGGTATTGAGCGCATCCTCGGTATCCTGCGCCGTGGCATCGAAGGCAATGGCCTTGGTGGTCCAGTTTTCATCGCCCGCGCTGAAACTCAGCGTAAAGACGCTGCCCTGGCTGCCGCCCGAGAGCGTGATCTGCTGAACCTCGTCCTGACCCGGGTCACCCTGAGTGGGCTGCGAGAAATCGAATGCCCCCGCCTCGGCACGCATGACCAGCGGCTTGATCGACAACCCCGCCAACTGTCCGATCGCCTCGACGCGATAGCGATTGCCCGAGCCACGGTAGGAGGTATCTTCAGTGATGCGCAGGTCGGCCGCCGTGATGGTCTTGCCCGGCACCGCATCGTTCAAGACCTCAACAAAGGCGTCCGCCAGTTCGCGGATCGTCTCGGCCTCTTTTCCCTTGTCGTTGTTACTCGCATACGGCCAGCTCACCGGCATGCGTGCGCCATCGACATACAGCTTGAAGCCAGTGCGCCCGAAGCGGTTGCTGAAGGTGACAAGCCAGCTCTCATCGAGACGGCCGCTGCCGCCTTGAGTCTGCGCCACCACCTCCACCGAACCGGGATCGGCGGGCTCGGTTGTGCCGCCCCCCGTGTCTGTACCACCGCCGCCCGCGGTGGTATCCGTGCCGTCGCCGCCTGCTGTGGTGTCCGTCCCATCGCCACCGGCGGTGGTGTCGGTACCATCGCCGCCTGTGGTCGTGTCCGTGCCCTCATCCGTGGGCTCGGGGATTTCCATGTAGCGGACTTCGTCGATCGACACATCCGCAATCGCGTCGCCCGAGAACGACAGCACCCAGTAGTCGGTGCCGTCCGCATCGGACTCGATCGTGACCTTCAGATCGAGTTCAAGCGAATCGAAGCTGTCGCCCGCTTCGTTGACCGCCTCTTCCTGAATCATCGTGACCAGCTGATTGGCCGTCAGATTCTTCGGCACACCCGCAAGCATGAACACATCGCCATCGACCTCGATCTCGAGATCGAAGGTGCCGGTGCTCTCCGCGTCATAGACCTCGAGCGCCACCGACGGCCCCTTGGCCGCCCGCCCCTGCGCGATGACGCCGGTGCGCGCCTTGAGCCCCTCGGGCAGATCGCCCGCGCGCAGCAGCATCTGGTCCTGCAGCGCCCAGTCCTCGCCGTCAAAGCGCACCTGGTAGCTGTTGGCGCCCAGGGGCTCGACGGTCACGGCCTCGCCCTCGAGTGCGGCATTGAGCGCATCCTGGATCAGCTCGGCCTGGTCCGCATAGGTTGCGCCCTCGGTGCCGTCCTGCGCGGTCTCGGCGCGCACCAGCAGCAGCCCCTGCGAGCTTTGGCCGATGGTGCTGGCCGCAATCTGGCCCATGTCGGTAGCGGCCAGATCGTCGCTGAACTCGATGTCGAAGATCAGCCCGCCCGACGAGAAGCGAAAGCCCCCCGAGACGTCAGACTCATCCTCGTTGAAGCTCACCGTCGCATGACCCTTGCCAAACCAGGTGTCGAGCACCGCCTGGATTTCGGCGGCATCCTGTTCGGGGTCGCCGTGGAAGGTGAGCGTCGCCAGATACTCGGGCTCAGCGTCCGGGGCGGTATCGTCAGTCGTATCGATGCCGTCGGTCGTATCGATGCCGTCGGTCGTATCGATGCCGTCGGTCGTATCGATGCCGTCGGTCGTATCGGTGCCGTCGGTCGTATCGGTGCCGTCGGTCGTGTCGGTGCTGTCGGTCGAGGTGTCCTCGTTCGCCGCCTCGTCGTCGGCCTCGATCGGAATCAGCCGCAGGGTGTACTCGGTGCCCACCGCCGAAGGCCGATGCACGAACACCAGGCGCTGTTGCTCGTTCTTGGCCACGCCGATCTCGAGCCACTCGATCGGATCGGTCGTCACATCGTCGAGCGTCAGCGTAAAGCTCGGCGCCTCCTCGCCCGAAAAGTCGAGCGCGTCGGTAGCGGTGAACGTCAGGCGCTGAACCTCGTCACGACCCGCGTCGGCCGACGCCTCTTCCTTGGCCACGAGCCACTCGCTCAGGCCGTATTGCGCGTCGCCTGGCGACAGCCCGGTGAGCGTATCGGTCGTGTCTGGTTGCAGTGCCCCGCCTTGACCGGTACCTCCGGTCTGCGTGCCAGGGCCCGTCGACGTTTCCGTCGTGCTCCCGCCTGCGGCACTGTCGTTACCGGCGTCGAGCTTGCTCGACAGCGCGCCGAGCGCCGCATCCTCGAGCGCACCAAAATCGATGGGGTCGAGCTCGATTTCGTAGGGGTCGGCCTCGGCATCCTTCATGAACCACTGCAGGATGTTGGTCACCGACTCGGGCAAGAGCTTGAGCACATCGATGGTGATCGCGCCATCACCGGCCTCGAGAAAATCGGGCATCGCATCGCCCACGATCTTGTCGGTGAGCGTGGACAGCGGCAACGCGTATTCGATCTCCTTGCCCAGGAGCGTGGCCGTGATGACCGGATCGAGCAGACTGATCTTGGACGGAATGATCCGGATCAGGTTTTGGAATTGCTCGATCAGGGTTTCGCCCGCCAGCCCGAAGGCCGGGATTTGGATCTGAATGACCTCGTCGTCCGAACCCGCGTCAGCGGCGCCGGCGTCGGCTCCGGTACCCGTCCCGGTCGCATTCGAGTCTGCATTGGCGTCGACGGTGGATTCCCCCTCGGCCGCCGGGTCCGGCTCGGCCTCGGCATCAGGCGCGCTGCCGATCGCATCCACCCCCGCCGGCATCTCCTCGCCGGACAGCAGCTCCGACAGGTCGATCAACAGCGGGTCGAGGTCGGGGTTGACGAAACGCTCGAAGACAGCCGGCGTGTCGATCGTGATGTCTTCGAAGATGAGTTCGACCTTGCGCCCCAGCAGCGTGAAGCTGACCGAGGGCGCCTGCAGCACGAACTGCGCGGGCAACAACTGCAGCGTCTCGAGACTCGGCCCGTCCTCATCGGTCGGCTCGGCCTCGTCGCTGAACAGGTCACAGGGGCACTCGGCCGCCTCATCGATCGGCCGGAAGAACACCTCGGGCTCGAATACCGGCAGCGTCGGAACAAACTCGCCATCGAGCACCAACGCCTTCAGGTCGATGAGCTCGGTAAGCGTGGTGTTGAGCCAGCCCGCGCGCAGCGCAAGACCCCACTCGTACTGCTGGCCCCCGTGCTCGACCACGCCCAGCGGCTTTTCAAATTCGAAGAGCGGCAACCTCGGGTCGGGCAGGATGAGATCGATGTTGAGCTCGGGCGCCGCAAACAGCATGTCGCCCAGCGGGATGGACGGCACCTCGAAGTGCGCGCCCAATTCGCGCGCCGTGATGTCCCAGCCGGTGGCCTCGCTCTCGTCAATCCCCTTGAGGAACTGCAGCACCCGCAGGTCCTGCCAGCCTGCGCCCACGCGCAGCCCGACGTCATAGTCCTTGCCGGCAATGGGAACGGAGAACAGCGGCACCTCGCGCTCGAAGTAGGGCATCTCGGTATCGAGCAGCCCCACGAACTGCTTGATCTGATCGAGCATGCCCGGCAGCGGAATCAGCTCATACCAGTAGCCCGTATCGGTGTAGTCGGTCTCGGCCAGATCGATCTCGTCATCGGGCCCCATATAGCGGTAAATGCGACCCGGCTCACCCCCCGCCTCGTGGTCATCATCGAGCAGCACCTGATCGCCGAACGCGATCTCGGTCAGCCCGTTGCCGCTGCGGTGATCGACCCGGAAATACTCGCCGTCGCTTTCCTCGTCGGGCGTGGTTGCCGACGCAATGACGACGATGTCGGCCGAGATGGCGGGCGCGTCGCTCGCCTCAACCGTCAGGTCACCGCCCACCACCACGCTGCGCGAGTCCAGCTCAAGCCAGCGATCGGTATCGCCAAAGTCTTCCTCGGCCAGATCAACCGCTTCAGACTCGCCCAGATAGCGGTAAATCTTGCCGGCATCGCCGCCGGCCGAGTGATCCGCCGACACCAGGACCTGCGCACCCGGCTCAAGGTCGGTCAGCGCGTCTGCGCTTTCATGGGCGTAACCGAAGAACGCTTCATCGCTCGGGGCCGCAACCTGACGCACGTATGCATCGGCGCGCGTGCTGACCGCATTGGAGGCCAGCACCACGCTCGCGGCCGACCCCGACCCCTCCGACGTGACCTCATTGCTGGTGCTCGCCTCGAGCGTGGCCGTCATGGCCGCGCTCACGCTCATGTCACCACCAATGTCGAGCACCACCTCATCGACCGCCGCCAGCACCTCGGCCGGCTCCTCGTCGCCGATGCTGGTACCCAGCAAGGCGTCAATGGTCTGCGTAAAGATGTCCTGCGCCTGCCAGCCGATGGTGTTGTAGGCGAGCGTGACGCCCACCGCCGTGCCCCCCGAGGTGATGCTGGCCGTGTTCTCGGCACTGATGCCCGATTCGTTTTGCGCCTCAACCGTCAGGTCGCCGCCGGCGGTCAGCTCGCTGCGGGTAATCGTGGCGCGGCTGCTGCTCAGCACCAGATTGGTCGCGAGCACACCGTTGACGGCAATCGGCACGGTGGCCGCGGGACCCCCGCTGTCGGTGACACCCGTGCCCGCGTCGCCCGACGCGGCCGTGTCGGACGCAGCCGATGCCGCCCCTGCGTCACCGCTGGCTGGCGAGCCCGCGCCTGTACCGGCGTCAGCCCCGGCCTCGGGCGCCACCGGGTCTTCAGCCACCTCGGCCTCTTCCTCGGACAGCGTCTCGCAGACGCCCGTGAGCGATGCATTGATCTGCGCCAGCGCGAAGGCCTGCACGCTGACATCGCCCCCCGCATCGATGATCATGCGATCGATGCCGGCATCGACATCGCCGCGCACATCATTGCGCGCCGCAACCCCGCCCAGGGCCGCGCCGCCGCCGCTGGTGGCGGCAAGGCTCACCTCCGAGTCGATGACCGCCGAGTCGTTGGCCACCACCTCGAGCGAGCCACCGATCATGGCGGTCAGCCGGTCCGAGAGGGCGCGAGCGCTCGCGTCGGCCGCAACCGGCCCGCTCAGCACCGGGCTCATCCACGCCAGCGTGCTCGTGCTGACCTTGTTGCTGGCCAGCACAAAACTCGCCGCCGCACCGTCGGCATTGGACGAGGCCTCGTTGCTCACGACCGCCTGAATGTGTGCGCCCTGATCGGCGCCCGGCGCATCATCGAGCGCCCCGGCCTGCACCTTGACGTCGCCCGCCGCCTGAACGTTCGTGTTGACGATGCGCGCACTGATCGCGGCTGGCTGTTCGTCACCAATGCTGGTGCCCAGCAGGGCGTCCAGGCTGTTGAAGAGCACATTCTGCGCTTCCCAGCCGATGGTGTTGAAGGCCAGCGTGACCCCGATGGCAGTGCCATCCGAGCTCATCACCGCGAGGTTGTTGGCCTCGATCGACGACACGTTGTCGGCGCCCACGGAGAGGTCGCCCTCGGTGAGCACATCGCTGTTGGAGATGACCGCGTTGGCGCGGCTCAAGACCATGTTGGTGGCGATCAATGCGTTGACCGCCAGGCTCGGCGCTGCGGGCGCCTCAGGCGCCAGCCCCACGTCGGCCAGGCCGCCGTCCGCCGTGCCGCCCTCCGCAGCACCGCCTGAGGTCGCACCGTCGGTGCCCGCTTCGTCAGGCGCCGGCGCATCCCCTGGAGGCGTCGCCTCCTCGGCCGGGGCCTCCTCCTCTGCAGCGGCGGTGCTCGTCTCACCGCTCAGGCAGGCCTCGATCGACGCCCCCTCGAGCGCCAGCACCACCACCTCGCCGCCGGATGCCAGGTCGACCGAATCGAGCTCGGCATCGACGCTGCTGCGCAAGTCATTGCGGGCAACCAGGCCCCCCACCGCCACCGCACCGCCACTCTCCGTGACCATGCACACCTGCGCCTGGATGGCTGCGGTGTCGGACGCATTGACCTCGATGCCCTCACCCGCCTGCAGCTGCACCCGCGGCGACAGCGTGCTCTCCGGACTGATTCGCGTCGCCGCGCGCGACGCAATCATGTTGCTGGCCAGCACGAAACCCGCCGCCGTGCTCGCACCACTCGAGGCGGTCGTGCGCTCGATATTGGCGGCCACGCTCTCCTCGGTCTGCGCCGAAATGCTGATCGCGCCATCGGCGGACAGGTCGCTGCCGCGGATCGTGGTCAGCACGCCTGCCGGCTGCTCATCCCCAATGTCGGTGCCCAGGAGCGCATCAACCGTGGCGAAGAGAACGTTTTGTGCCTCCCACCCGATGGTGTTGAAGGCCAGCGTGACGCCGATCGCCGTACCGCCCGCCTCGGCGGCCGCCGCGTTCTCGGCCTCGATCGACGAGGCATTGGTGCCCGCCACCTCGAGATCACCCGCAGCCGTCAGCGTCGAATCAAGCACCGATACTGCCACCTCGCCCAGAATCAGGTTGGTCGCAATGATTCCGTTGAAGGCAAAGCTCGCCTCCTCGGTGTCCTCGGCCCCCGTGGTGCCCCCGCCCGCAGCAGGCCCTGAATCGCCGTCCGCGCTTTCGCCCGAGTCGGCTGCGGCGCCATCGTCGGCCGATGGCTCTTCTGGCTGCGCCTCGAGCGGCTGATCAGTGATCAGCGCCGTGACCGTGCTCGAGCCCTCGCCGGTGATCGACACATCGCCATCGATCTCCAGATCGGCGGCCTCGACCAGGGCGATGACGCCGCTTCGCAAATCGTTGCGCGCCGCGAGACCACCCAGCGATGCGCCCCCTGCCGCCTGCGCCGACAGGCTGATGCGCGCCGCCACCCCCGCCGTATCGCTCGCCTCGATCGTGAGGCTGCCCGCCGTGTGCGGCTCGGCACCGGGCAGGTCGGTGAGCAGGGCCGAAGCTCGGGAACTGAGCAGGTTGCTCGCCAGCACGAAGCTGGCCGACGCCCCACCCTCGGACGCCACCGAGTTCTCGATGTCTGCCGTGATCTGCGGCTCGGAGATCGCGCTGAGCGTCAGGTCCTCGCCGACCGCCATCGAGGTACGGGAAATTTCGGCGCGCACCTCGGCCGGGTCTTCATCGCCAATGCTGGTGCCCAGCAGGGCATCGACCGCAGCGAACAGGATGTTCTGCGATTCCCAGCCGATCGTGTTGAAGGCCAGCGTCACACCCGCCGCCGTCCCGCCCACGCTTTCGGTGGTGGCGCTGTTGCTGGCCTCGATCGTGGAGAGGTTCTCGGCCTCGACCCCGAGGCTGCCCAGCACGGAGACCTCGCTGTCGAGCAGCTCGGCCTCGGCCGTGTTCAGAACCAGGTTGGTCGCGATGAGGGCGTTGACCGACAGCGAGCTGCTGAGCGAAGGCATCGCGCCCTCCGAGCCCGAGGCGCCGGCGGCAGCCCCCGCAGCATCGGCGGCGGCGCCCTCCTCGCCTTCAAACTCGGACTCGCTGCCGGCGCTGACCTCACCACTCAGGGTGGCCGTGATCGAGGCATCGGAGGTGCCGGTGATTGAAAGATCGACGCCGGCCTCGAGCGCCGCATCGGTGACCGAGGCCAGCACCCCGGCTCGCATGTCGTTGCGCACGATGATGCCGCCGACCGCCATGGCGCGACCGCCGCCAGTCTGCGCGGCCGAGCTCATGGTCACATCGGCTTCGATGGCCGATTCGTCCTGCGCCTCGACCGTCACGCTGCCGCCCGCCACGATGCTGACGAGCGGTGCATCGTCGTCATCGCGGCCACGAATGACCGCGCGCGTCTCCGAGCGCACCCGGTTGCTCGCCAGCACCCCGGCTGCCCCCACCGACAGGCTGGCCGCCGCCTCGCCCGCGTTGGTATCGGACTCATTGCTGATCTCGGCAGCGAGCGAGATGGCATCGACCGCCCGCACGCTGATATCGCCCCCCGCATTGAGATCGCTGCCACTCACCACTGCATAGGTGCGCAAGGGAATTTCATCGGTGAGCAGATCGGTCCCCAGCAGTGCGTTGAGACCGGCCAGGGCGATATTGCCCATGTCCCAGCCGACCGCATTGAAGGCCAGCGAAATGCCTGCGGCCGAGCCCGGTGCATTGGTGACCGTACTGCCTGCGGAGGTGGTGCTCGCGATGTCGCTGGCGTTCAGGGCTTCGACGACGATGTTGCCCTCGTCACCCACCTCGACCGCGCTGCTTTCAACCAGGGCCTCGACCGCACCGGTGAGCTGTGTCCATGCCACCGTACCGCCCATGGCGAGGGAGTACGTGTCCGAGGCTTCCTCTTCATCGCCGACCACCGCCATGGATTCGGTGAGCGCGCTGAGCGAGCTCTCGCTGCTGGCGATCACGGCAAAGTCGCCCGCGTCAACCTCGGCATCGCTCACCTGCGCGCGCACCACGCGGTCGACGGTGGCACTGGCCGATGCAATGCCGATCTGAATGTTCTTGACGAAGGGCAGTTCAGCCGAGAAGCCGGCGCTCTCCGCCTCAAAGACCGATTCGTCGCGCGCGACCATCGCCACCGCGCCAGGCGCGCTGACGACCGCATCAGACAGGCGAACCTCGGTGATGCCGGCGGCATTGATCTTGGCGATCTTCGCGCGCGAGCTCTGCGTGCTGGCGGTCAGCGCATAGATGCCGAGCGCCGAGGCGTCAATGTCGGCACCCGAGACGACCGCGAGCACGTTGTCAACGACATCGATGGTCTGGACACCCACCAGATTGGATTCGACCGAGCCGTCGACGCCGGCGCCAGGCTCTTCCTCGGATGCATCGGGCTCGGCGTCCACCGATCCGGCGGAGACCTGAACGGTGGGCGCGTTGCCGCTTTCGGGCGCGGCCAGCGTGACACGTTGATTGCCGTCGCCCAGGCGGGCTTCGACATTGCGCACCAGCTCGACCTGGCTGATGCCGAGATCGAAGCCACCGGTAAAGCCGGTGGTCAGACTCCCCGCGGTGTCGAGGATGGCCGCATAGCGGCTGCTATCGATCGCCTCGATCAACACGTCGATGCCTTCGCTGTCGCTTTCGGCGTCGATGATCAGTCGCGCGCCGCCTGCGATGACGGCCGAGGTGGTCTGGATGGAGGTGATGTCGATCAGCCCCAGGCCGCCCTCGCCTTGCGCCGACAGCCGATTGTCCGTGAGGGCGATCACTTCGAGCGAATGGGCCTCGATCACGGCGCCACTGCCGATGCGTGACACCGCCGACGTGCTCGCCTCGATGTCCAGGTTGGCGACGATGCCGGTGCTGTCGAGCGCCACCTGGGCCCCCACCACCGACTGCAGCAATACGGCGCCGCCCGACGTGATCGACCCCTCCACCATCACCGAGGCCCCGAGCGTGAAGGCGTCGTCGAGCTCATCGGTTTCCAGGCGCTGCTCTGCCCGCAACAGCACATCGCCGCCGGCCTTGAGCGTGGCGCCCTGGGGCACAACGATGGTTTCACCCTCGACCATCAGCGAGCCGGTGTCGAGCGTAAGGCTGTCCAGCGTCACCTTGTCGACGCCGTCGAGGCCGCGAATGGCCAACACGCCCGTGGGGCGAGCAAACACCAATTGATAAAGATCGTCGCCGCCGGAGAGCTTGAGCTTGCCGTCGGGCTGCTGGGTCAGCACGACCTGATCGTCACCAGCACCCAGATCGAGCACCAGGCTGGCCAGCGAGGCATTGAGCGTGAGCAGGTCACCGCTGCCCGCCAATTGCGAGCTCTGACCGGCGCCCCGGCCCGCCTTGGTGAGGTCGATACGGGTCGAGCCCTGGGCGATATCGGCGATTTCGAGCAGGTCGGACTCGCGCGGCGCCACCTCGAGCGTGACATTGCCGGCGGCGATCGGCGCATCGGTGTCGGGGCGCGACTGCTGAAGCATCGGCTCGGCTGAGAGGAGCACCCGGTCCTCGAGGCGTTCAACCTGGGCACGGCTTCGTGCCCATGCCAGTCGACGACCTTTGGGGGACCAACGCTTGAAACGCTTGATGTTGCTCATCTCTGACTCCAGACCCAGACGGTGCTCGCGCCCATCCTCAAGAAAACCCCGCAGCCGCGCTCCGGCTGCCCTGCCAAAACCTGTTCGACAAATGCCAATCGCGCGCCCTTTCGGGACGCGCGAATGCCGCCGCCGGTCTCCCGGCGACGATGACAATGACGCGCCGCGACACGCGGACGTCGAAAGACTCAGTTATTCAGGTGATATCCCGATGAACCCCACAGCTTGCACACAGGATTGCCAGACGAATCCTAGGGGGTCGCGGGACAAAAACGGATGCCCGATCGGGCATCTCAGGGTTCCCGATTGGAAACGTAATTTCCGCTTCAATCGGGTGAGTGCTGCACGCGCAAATCGGCTTGCGCCGCCTCGTCTACCAGACCAGACCGCCGCCGATCATCAAGCCGGATCTTCCGGCGCCGCTCACGGCGAGCTTGTACTGCAGGGTGAGCTCCATACGACCGCGCTCGGCCTCGTAGTGCGAGCCGCCGAACAGGCGCCGCAGGGCCACGCCCAGGCCCGCCTCGGCCCAGGACTGACGGGTAGGGTCCGGGTTCTGGCTACGTCCGTTGACGATGAGGTGGGGCATGAGGATCCAGCCTTCGCCGGTCATCAGGCTCAGTCCGTGGCGCACCTCGGCGTAGAGTGCATCGCTGCCCTCCCGCTGATAGAAATGCCCGAGGTCGACGTAGACCTGGGAACTCATCCAGCGGCGCGCGCCTGCGGGCGGCTCATCGCCCACCGACAGCCCCCAGGAGGCGCGCAGCAACCAGTCGTTCGTGCTGCGGTCGCCAATCGCAAACAGCCGCTCGGCCGACACACGCACCGGAAACTGCGGCACCGGGCGAAAGCGCAGCCCGACGCCGCCCTGCACCGAATCACCATCGATCGCCAGTCCGTCGCCCCGCTGCGACCACAGCGTGCGGGCAAACACCTCGGGCTGCTGCGCATCGCCGGGCCCCGGCGGCAGGACCCGAAAGGCCAGCTCCGCGCCGCCTTGCGAGGCGATCAGACCATCCCGTTGAAACCCCGAAAAATTGGCTGATGGACTGGAGCCACGAGGTCTCCATGACTGGTAAGCGCTCACTGACCATCGGCGGTTCAGCTCCCTCAGTTCGCGCCGAAGGCGCTGCTGCAGGCCGGTATCGGCCGAGGAACGCTCCGGGGCGTCGGCCCCGGCGGCAAGCGTATCGATGGAGCGGCGAAAGCTTCGCTGGGCACCCTCGACATCACCCTCGGCCAGGTAGGCATAGCCCAGATCGGGCAGCAGGCGCAGGCGCTCCGAATCGCTGTCGATCGCCAGCTCGAAGGCGCGCGCCGCCCGGCCCGGCTGGCCGCTGCGACGCAGGCGATAGGCCTGCATTTCAAGCAGATTGCCGTACTCGACCCGAAACGCCCCCTGCTCCTCCTTGGGCAAACGCCCCAGGACGCCCATGGTGCGCTCGCCCCAGCTGACGGCCTCGTCCACGTTGCCCGCAGCGGCGTGCGCCCGCATGGTCCGCAGCGCATAGATCGGCTGACGGGTGTGCTGGTGCAGCCACGCATACTCGCGCGCGGCTTGCGGCCACTCGGCCAGCGCCGCGTGGGCCTGGGCGAGGCCCGCCCGCGCGGCTTCGCCGTCGGCGAGCGTGGCAGCGCGCTGGTAGTGAGTCAGCGCATCGCGGTGGCGTGAGGCCGCCAGGTGCAGGGCCGCAAGTTCGATGTGAGCACCCGCCCTCGCGTTATCCCCCAACCCGGGCGATTCCACCAGTCGTTCGTAATGGCGCAGCACCGCACGCTCGTCGCCCATCAGGCGGTGTGCATCGATCAGACGTCGCTCGAGGGCGGGATCGGGCGCCTGCGCCAGGAGCGCCTCGAGCTCGGCCACGGCCTGAGCCGGACGCCCGGCATCGATCAGCGCGTCGGCGAGCGCTCGCCGCGCGGCGGCATCGTCCGGTGCGAGCGCGAGCAGTTGCTGCAGCGCCTGCACCCTTGGCTCGTGCCGACCGGCCCGGCGCTCGATCTCGGCCCGCTCGCGCCAGGCAAACTGCCGTTGGGCCACCGGTGCGTCGCTCGCACTCACGGCGCTGAGCACCTTGAGCGCAGCCTGCGACCGGGCGCGTGCGACGTGGGCGGAGGCGATCTGCAGGCGCAGCGCGCTGTCGCCCGCCGCCGCCGCCAGCCGATCGAGCTCGTCCAGCGCGCTTGGCTGGTAGCCCTGCGGGATGGCGCCCGCGCCCGTCTCAAGGATCAGGTTGGCCGCGCGCAGTCGATCCGCAGCGTCAGTCGAGCGTGCCGCCAGGGCCAGCGCGCGGCGCGCAGCCTCTTCGTGCCGGCCCGTGCGCTGCTCAAAGGCAATCATCGTCCGGACGCGCTCGAGATCGGCGGGCGCCAGCTTGATCGCCGCCTCGAGCATGTCCCGCTCAAGCGACGTGTCGTCGAGCTTGCGCGCAAGCCCCACCAGAGCATCGCCGATATCGAGCTTGCGCGCGACATCGGCGGTCTGAGCCAATAACTTGCGCCAATCGGCGATGGCGTCGCGATACTCGCCCAGACGCTCGCTTGCCTGAGCGAGTGCGGCCCTGCGCTCGAGCGCCGGATGCGCCCGCGCGAGCGACGCCGGCAGCCGGTCGAGCTGTTCACGCGCGGGCGTCAGCCGCTCGAGGCGAATGAGCAGATCGATCAGCGCCATCCGGGCTTCGACATCATCGGGCACCTGACCGAGCGCTTGCTCGTACTCGAGTCGAGCCTGCTCCAGACGTCCCAGCTGCTGCAGCACGCGGCCATGCGCCAGCCGCGCCGCATGGTGCGATGGGTGCGCGGCCAGGCCCCGTTCGAACTGCCCCTGCGCGGCCTCGACCTTGCCCTCACGAAGCAACTGCCAGGCGCGGTTGAAATAGCCCTCCGATACCAGGCGCTGCCACTCGCCACGGGGTTTTCCGGCCGGCGCCCCGCCCTCGGCTTGCCCAGGATCAGGGGCTGCGCTACCCGCGGTGCCGGAAGCCGCCATCACCTGCCCCGGCACCGCACAGGCAAGCACCATCGCCAACGCAGCCACCAGCCCCCTCGGACGGTGCTCTTGTGTTCGCCCGCCAAAAACGCCGCGCACGCGGCCGTGACCATTCCCACCAGTTTGTCTCAGCATCAGCTCATAGCCCCTTGGGGTCGATGAATCGGAAGCCCAGCCCCGCGATCGAATCGAGGAGCTGGCGCAAGTCGGCCAGCGCGTCGTAGCCGTAAGACGTGCCATCAGGCCGCGCCAGGGTCTCCAACCAGAACGGATGAAAAAAGAACGACGCGACACCGTCGCGAACCACCGCATTGAGAATCCGGGCGTTGAGCGCAATGTCCTGCCACGTGTAACGAATGCTCGAACTCGGGTCGATCTCACGGATGTCGTATTCGATGTTGCCGAGGTTTTCGGGGAGTACCTTGCGTCCATACCAATCTCGGCGGATCGGATAGGGAAAGAATTGACCGACCGCAAAATCCCTGTCGGCCGTGTCGACGTTGAGCTTGGGGGCGTCGGACGTGTAGTACACGGCGCGTTCGTAGACCGTGCCGAATTTCTCGGCGGACACGCGGTAGGCGTTGGGCGACGCCTGGTAGTGCGGCGTCTCGAAGGCAAAGGCCGTATAGCCGGCCGATGAGAGCTCCTTCACACCCGAGTCGAAAACCGACCGCCAGTCGCGCAGTGCGTCTTTGGGCAAAGGCTGATTGCGCACGATGTCCCAAAACTCGAAGTCGTCACCGCTCACTGCCGTCCAGGGGTTGCGAACGTTGCTGGTCTGGTGCGTGTAGCCATGCATCACCAGACGCCCCCCGCGCGCAAGCGCCTCATCGAGCGCGCTGCGCAGGCCCGTCGCATTGCGAAGCCGTACATCCTGCGCGACCCCGCCGTTGTAGACACCCAGCGGATCCCGATAGCGTGGGATCAGGGCAATCGAAAAGGGCAGCGGCGTTGCCGCACCACTCACCGGATCGCGCCAGTTGCGCATCAGGTCGGTGAGGGTGCGAAGATGCGCCGGCTCGGTGAGCGCACTGACATCCTCCAACCGCACCAGCGCCGATCGGGTGCTGCCCGCTGGCGGTGACCCAAGCCCGAGCATGTCGTGCAGCAGGTCAGCAATCACCAGATAGCGGTCGCGCGGCCCGATGTACGAGAAGGGCATGTCCGCGACGTACCAGAAATTGCCCGAGCGCAGCACGTAGGGCGCCTCGGTCCCGAGCGCGGTGTTGGCGATCGGCGCAATCAGCTGAGCCTTGGCCGCATCAACGACCTCGGTCAGGCCGATGTCCGGGTCGGCGAAGACACGCAAGCTCGCAGCGTCCCAGGCGTAGTACTTGCGCAGGCGCTGAGCACGATAGACCACGGTGTCGAAAAAATCGGGCGCGGTAGCGGCAGGGTCGCCCTGCAGGCCGCGATTTCCGAGAAACCGAAAGCCGAATCGGGTGGTCGCGTCGAACCCCTGAATACGGTTCATCTGCCAGAAGTTGTACTTGAACCAGACCACCGGGCGGGTGCTTCGGTCCACATCCCGAAGCAAGGCCTCGGGCAAGGGGTTGTCGTAATGCGAGCCGAGGTAAAACGTCGCCTGATGCGCGTCGATCGAGCCGGCCACATACTGGTCGACCGGCACGAGAGCGACGCGCGCGTCCCAGTGTCCGAGCAGGTTGGCGAGCATGATCGCGTAGGCACGCCCGAGCTTCTGATAGGGCTTGCCCTGAGGCGCGTCGTAGAGGACGAGCGTGCTGGGCCCGGTCTGGGCGTAAGCGGGCGATTGCCCCACTGCCGCCACGCAAAGCAGCAGGACCCAACCGAGCAACAAGGACCGGACGGCGGTCCGGTGAGGCATCTGGCGCGAAGGTCTCATGGCATTTCTCCGGTTCAATAATGAGCGCCGCGACGCCGCACCCGGCGCTAGCCGCGGGATTCGTGAGAGGTCTTGACGGGCTCGGGCGCGAGCCGCGTCTGCGACGCGAGCACGGCCTCGGCTGGAAACTGATGCGCGGTCTTGTCCCAACCGATCGGCCGGCCGGTGCGCAAGTGAATGATCCAGAGGCGCAGCGCGCGCAGGGTCGCCAGAAAGTTGATGAGGTTCCCCCACACCATCCGGGGCAGCGACAGCAAGGCCTGTACCGGCCCATACATCAGGCCGGTGAAGAGCGCGCGCTGGACGATGCGAATGCCGAGCAGCACGAGATTGGCCAGCAGCAGGTACCAGAGCACGCCACCCGGTTCGACCAGCGCCGGAAAGTGCCAGGCGCCGCGGTCGAGTCGAACCCAGGCCCACTGCGCCAGCACAACGGCCACCACCGCGTAACCCGCGACATTGGCCAGGCTGGTGAGCAGCACCTTGCGGTCTCTGGCAAGCATGTAGCGGGTCATCAGGTCGCCGCGCCAGCGCCAGGTGCGCCAGCCCTGCAAGGCGATACCGACCACCCACCTCGCCTTCTGCCTCACGGCTGCGCGCAGGTTGGCGGGAAAGTATTCGCGCACGCAGACCAGTTCGGGCTTTTTCACCCGACGCATCTCGCCCGTCAACAGGCTTCGGCTCAAGCGTTCGGTGTGGGTCCAGAAGCGCACGAATACCTGCTTGAAGCCCAGCTCCCGCAGACGGTGGGCCAGGTCATAGTCCTCCGTCAGGGAGTCCACACTGAAGGGCGCGCCATAGTGCGCGGCAGCCAGCCCGGTGAGCGCGCGCCGACTGAATGCCACCCCTACGCCCGCCGCCGGCACGCTGTGATGGAGCGCCTCGCGAACGACCATGTCCTTGAGGTGCTGCTGGGCGAACTCATCGAGGTAGTGCGCGGCGGTGAATTGCCACCATCGGCGCGGCAGCGACAGCACCGGCAACTGCACCATGTCTTTTCTGGGAATCAGCCAGTTGAACAGGCGCCAGGCCAGGGGGTGGATCACGTCTTCGCAGTCCTGCATGACGAAGATCTCGAAGCGCATCGACGCGCGTGATTCGTGTGTTCGAATGCCGTGGTAGATCGCGTTGAGGCAGTCGGCCTTGCAGGTCGGACCCGGATGCTCCACGGTCACGCATTGCACCCGCGCGTCTTCGGCGCTAACGGCTCGCACCTCCTCAGCGGTCTTGTCATCGTTCGGGTAGACACCGACAAAGACGCGATAGCGCTCGTAGGCGAGCGTGCGCAGCAGATTGCGAAGCATGCGGCCGATCACCGCAGATTCGTCCCAGGCGGGCACCATGATGGCGATCCACTGCTCGGGTCGTGCGGCGAGCGCATCGCGCGGCAAAGGCCGGATACGGTCACGCTTGATCCATCGCCGGTAGGCCGCGCGCGCCCAGAAGGACAGATCGATGAACAGGTCGTCGAGCCCCGACACGAGAAAGATCACGGCGAGCACGCCAATCATGATCTGCAGCGCAAACAGCACTGCGGCACCAGCCTGAACCGCATCGAAAAGTTCCGTGGCGTCTGGCATCAGGCGCTCCGGCGGCGGGCGGTTGACGAGGCCGCGTCGAGGTCGACGGGCGGCGTGGGCGGTGGCGCTTTCACGGGTGGTGCGGTGGGCGCGCCGGGCCGGGCAGATCCGGTTGATGCGCCCGGAGCGGAATGGCTCGATCGAAGAGTCGCCTCATCGGCTTCGTCGACGGTCTGCTCACCGCGCCAACTCGACAGGATGTCCGCAATGCGCGCGGCTGTTTGCCCGTCGCCAAAGGGATTGGCGGCAGTGCGCATGGCCTGATAGTCGTCCGGGTGCTGCCACAGCCATTCGACCTCGTCGACGATCCGGAAAGGGTCGGTTCCCACCAGACGTCCGGCGCCGGTTTCGAGCAGTTCGGGCCGTTCGGTGCTGGAGCGCAGAACCAACACCGGCGCGTTGAGCGCGCAGGCTTCCTCCTGAATCCCCCCCGAGTCGGTCAGCACCAGCCAGGCGCGCCCAAGCGCGCGGATCATGTCGGGGTAGTCGAGCGGTGGCACCAGATGAAGCCGGCTGGCCACAGCCGGCGGCAGTTCTGCGTGCGCCTGCTGGACGGTGGCGGCCACCTCAGGATTGGCATGCAGGGTCCAGAGCGCCTGGGCCAGGGGGTGCGCGGCGAGTAGCGCGCCAATCGCTCGGACGAAACCGGCCAGTGGCGCACCCCAGTTCTCGCGCCGGTGCGCCGTGACGACCAGCAGGCGCTCCTCGTCACCGGCCGATTCGTTGGCACCGCGGGAGCTCGCGTCTCCGTGTGCGGCCGAGGGGTCACCGAGAGTCCGATACGCATCGGTGCGCGCCGCACCGGTCGCCGGGTCGGCACACGCGTCCAGGCGCTCGAGCACCGTTCGTGTCGCGTCGACAATCGTGTTGCCGACCAGAAAGGTCCGGTCGCTGCCGATGCCTTCGCGACTCAGGTTTCTCACCGCAGCTTCCGTTGGCGCAAAGTGCCAGGTGGCCACCCGCGCAATCATCGAGCGATTGAACTCCTCGGGAAAGGGGTCGTCGCGGTGGTGCGACCGCAAGCCGGCCTCGACGTGGGCCACGGGAATGTGCCGGTAGAACGCGGCCAGCGCCCCCATCGCGGCACTGCTCGTATCGCCGTGCACGAGGACGGCGGCCGGTTGCCAGGCGACGATCGAGCGGTCGATTTCCCGAAGCAGTTCGGCGCTCAGGCCCGCCAGCGACTTGTCATGCCGCAGCAGTCGGATCTGCGCATCTGGCTTCAAGCCGAAGAAGTCATAGAGCGGCCAGGCCAGTTCTTCATGCTGACCGGTGTGCAGCAGGCGCAGGGGCACGCCGGCACCACGCAGCGCGTGGCAAACCGGCGCCATCTTGATGATTTCGGGGCGCGTGCCGAGGCACACCATCAGGGGGGGCGAGCCGCCGCCCGGTACACGGCGCAAGGCGGGGATCGGCGGTGAGAGCGGCGCGGCGCGGCGCCCAGACAGAGCGTTCAACGGGTTCATCGGTTGTCCTGTTCGGGATGAACCGATGATGGCCGTGCACGCGCGGGCGCAATCCCGACCGGCGCAAGCCCGGTCAGTGTGCGGCTAACATTTGTTGCTCAGACTGTCGACGCATGGCGGTGCGACGCGTCGCACCGCCTCGAAGCTGCCCGGCTCCTGCTCAGGCGCTGACGCGGGGGCCAGCCCGGGGGGCGACCGACGGAGTGGACCGGCGGGCTGGGCCAAAACGCCAGGTCGGCCCGGCCGGTGACGAGGGCTAACGCTTGTTACGGAACTTGCGCAGCGCCGCCAGCTCGGCGACTGCCGTGGCAAGCTCGGCTTGCGCACGGGCGTAATCGATTTCGCCAGAGCGATTGGCCAGCGCTTCCTCGGCGGCACGCTTGGCGGCTTCCGCCTTGGCCTCGTCGAGGTCGCTGCCTCGGATGGCGGTATCAGCCAGCACCGTGACGCGATCGGGTTGCACCTCGAGGATGCCTCCCGCGACGAAGACGAACTCTTCGTCGGCCTGGCCCTGCACCTTGATGCGTACCGCGCCCGGCTTGATACGGGTGATCAGCGGCGTGTGCTGGGGATAAATACCCAGCTCGCCGGATTCGCCCGGCAGCGCGACGAACTCGGCCTCGCCCTCGAAGATGGAGGCCTCGGCGCTGACAACGTCGACATGAAAGGTAGTGGCCATGGACCTCGATCCTGCGGATGGATTACTGAAGCGTCTTGGCCTTCTCGAAGGCCTCTTCGATCGTGCCCACCATGTAGAAGGCCTGCTCGGGCAGGTGATCGCACTCGCCGTTGACGATCATCTGGAAGCCGCGGATGGTGTCCTTGAGCGCGACGATCTTGCCCGGGCTGCCGGTGAACACCTCGGCCACGTTGAAGGGCTGCGACAGGAAGCGCTGGATCTTGCGCGCGCGCGACACGGCGAGCTTGTCGTCCGGGGAGAGCTCGTCCATGCCCAGGATGGCAATGATGTCGCGCAGTTCTTTGTAGCGCTGCAGCGTAGCCTGCACCCGGCGGGTGGTGGTGTAGTGCTCTTCGCCGATGACATAGGGGTCGAGCTGGCGGCTGGTGGAGTCGAGCGGGTCGACCGCAGGGTAAATGCCCAGCGCGGCGATGTCACGCGACAGCACCACCGTGGCGTCGAGGTGGCCGAAGGTGGTGGCGGGGGACGGGTCGGTCAGGTCATCGGCGGGCACGTAAACGGCCTGGATAGAGGTGATCGAGCCGGTCTTGGTGGAGGTGATGCGCTCTTGCAGCTTGCCCATCTCCTCGGCCAGCGTGGGCTGATAACCCACCGCCGAGGGCATGCGGCCCAGTAGCGCCGACACTTCGGTACCGGCCAGCGTGTAGCGGTAGATGTTGTCGATGAAGAGCAGGATGTCACGGCCTTCGTCGCGGAATTTTTCGGCCATGGTGAGACCGGTAAGCGCCACGCGCAAGCGGTTGCCCGGGGGTTCGTTCATCTGCCCGAACACCATCGCGACCTTGTCGAGCACCTTGGACTCATCCATCTCGTGGTAGAAGTCGTTGCCCTCGCGGGTGCGCTCACCGACACCGGCGAACACCGAGTAGCCGCCGTAGCTCTTGGCGATGTTGTTGATGAGTTCCATCATGTTGACGGTCTTGCCGACGCCGGCACCGCCGAACAGGCCGATCTTGCCGCCCTTGGCGAACGGGCAGATCAGATCGATGACCTTGATGCCGGTGGGCAGTAGTTCAACCGAGGGCTTGAGCTCTTCGAAGCTGGGCGCCTTCTGGTGAATGGCGCGGCGCTCGTCGGTGCCGATCGGGCCGGCATCGTCGATGGGCCGGCCCAGCACGTCCATGATACGGCCGAGCGTGGCCGACCCCACGGGCACCGAGATGGGCGCGCCGGTACCGGCCACGGCCATGCCACGGCGCAGGCCGTCGGATGAGCCCAGCGCGATGGTGCGCACAACGCCGTCACCGAGCTGCTGCTGCACCTCGAAGGTGAGGCCCGCCTCGGCGAGGCTCGAGCCGCTGTCTTGCAAGACCAGCGCTTCGTAAATCTTGGGCATTGCATCGCGGGGAAACTGGATGTCCACCACAGCGCCGATGCACTGAACGATTTGACCCTGTGCCATGTTCGCCTTCCTGTTCCTGAATTCTTGAGGCCGTATTTCGATTGGAGATGGGACTCAGACCGCCGCGGCGCCGCCGACAATCTCGGACAGCTCCTTGGTGATCGCGGCCTGACGTGCCTTGTTGTAGGACAGCTGCAAATCCTCGATGACCTTCTTGGCGTTGTCGGAGGCCGCCTTCATGGCCACCATTCGCGCGCTTTGCTCCGAGGCCATGTTTTCAGCTACGGCCTGGTAGACCATGGCCTCGACATACCGTACGAGCAGTTCGTCGAGCACCGACTGCGCGTCCGGCTCGTAGAGGTAGTCCCACGAGTAGGCCTTTGAGGTGTTCTCGAGCTTGTCGGCACTGAGCGGCAGCAACTGCTCGATGACCGGTTCCTGCTTCATGGTGTTGATGAAGCGCGTGTAGGCGAGATACACGACATCGACCTCGCCACGCTCGTAGGCGTCGAGCTGCAGCTTGACTGCGCCGATCAGACGCTCGAGGTGAGGCGTATCGCCCATCTGCACCACGTGCGAGATGACCTTGGCACCCACTCGCGACAGGAAACCGAAGCCCTTGTTGCCGATGGCAGTGGCCTGCACGCCAACCTGATCGCGCTCGAGTTCACGCAGGCGGTTGGTGACCAGCCTCAGCACGTTGGTGTTGAGACCGCCGCACAAACCCTTGTCGGTGGTAATGACGATGAGCCCGGCCTTGCGCAAGGCGCCGTGCGGCACCAGATACGGATGCCGGTACTCGGGATTGGCCTGGGCCAGATGCGCGGCGATATTGCGAATCTTGTCGCCATACGGCCGTGCCTGGCGCATGCGCTCCTGCGCCTTGCGCATCTTGGAGGCGGCGACCATCTCCATCGCCTTGGTGATCTTGCGCGTGTTTTGCACGCTCTTGATCTTGGTCCGAATCTCTTTTGAGCCCGGCATCGATCAATTCCCCTGTAAGGCCGCGGACTGCAGAGACCCGTGCTGCGCGCGGCGCGCGACGGCTCAGGCCCTGCGGCTTGCGATCAGTACGAACCGGTCTTCTTGAAATCCTTGACGAGGTCGTGCAGCTTGGCCTCGACGTCTTTCGAGAACTTCTTGTCGCGCTCGACTTCTTCAACCAGCGCGGCGTACTTCGACGTGGCAAAGTCACGCAGCGACTTCTCGGTCGCCAGTGCCTTGCTGACTTCGATGTCGTCGAAGTAGCCGTTGTTGACCGCGAACAGCGTCAGCGCCATTTCCCAAACCTGCAAGGGCTGGTACTGCGGCTGCTTCATGAGCTCAGTGACCAGGCGACCGCGCTCGAGCTGCTTGCGGGTGGCCTCGTCGAGGTCGGACGCGAACTGCGCGAACGCTGCCAGCTCGCGGTACTGCGCGAGGGCCAGGCGCACACCGCCGCCCAGCTTCTTGATGATGTCGGTCTGCGCGGCGCCACCGACCCGGGACACCGAAATCCCGGCGTTGATGGCGGGACGGATACCGGCGTTGAACAGGTCCGTTTCAAGGAAGATCTGGCCGTCGGTGATCGAGATGACGTTGGTGGGCACGAAGGCCGACACGTCACCCGCCTGGGTCTCGATGATGGGCAGTGCGGTGAGTGAACCCGTCTTGCCCTTGACCTCGCCCTTGGTGAACTTCTCGACGTACTCTTCGTTGACGCGCGCAGCACGCTCAAGCAAACGCGAGTGGAGATAGAACACATCGCCGGGATAGGCCTCGCGACCCGGCGGGCGGCGCAGCAGCAACGACACCTGACGGTAGGCCCAGGCCTGCTTGGTCAGATCGTCGTAAATGATCAGGGCGTCCTGGCCGCGGTCACGGAAGTACTCGCCCATGGTGCAGCCGGAGTAGGGTGCGATGTACTGCATGGCCGCCGACTCGGAGGCCGTGGCCGCCACGACGATGGTGTATTCCATCGCGCCGGTTTCCTGCAGCTTGCGAACCACGTTGGCAATGGTGGAGGCCTTTTGGCCGACCGCCACGTACACGCAGACAAGGTTCTTGCCTTTCTGGTTGATGATGGTGTCGACAGCGACCGCTGTCTTGCCGGTCTGGCGGTCGCCGATGATCAGCTCGCGCTGACCGCGGCCGACCGGCACCATGGCATCAATGGCCTTCAGACCGGTTTGCACCGGCTGGGATACGGATTTCCGTGCGATGACCCCAGGCGCCACCTTTTCGATGACGTCGGTGAGCTTGGCATTGACCGGGCCCTTGCCGTCGATGGGCTCGCCCAGCGAGTTGACCACGCGGCCGATGAGTTCGGGACCGACCGGCACCTCGAGAATGCGTCGAGTGGCCTTGACGGTATCGCCCTCGCCGATGTGCTCGTAGTTGCCCAGCACCACCGCACCGACCGAATCGCGCTCGAGATTGAGCGCGAGGCCGAAAGTGTTGCCCGGGAACTCGATCATCTCGCCCTGCATCACATCGGACAGGCCGTGGATGCGGCAGATGCCATCGGTCACCGAAACGACCGTCCCCTGGTTGCGGGTATCAGCCGCGACGTTCAGGTTCTGGATCTTGCTTTTCAGCAGTTCGCTGATCTCAGCCGGATTCAGTTGCATGAGACTTCCCCTAGTTCTTAAGCGGCGAGCGCGCCGGCCATCTGCGCCAGCTTGCCGCGTACGGATGCATCGATCACTTCGTCGCCGATGCGGATCGAGACACCACCGATGAGATCGGAATCGACACTGACGCTGGCCTTGATCTTGCAGCCAAAGCGCGCCGCAAGCGTGGACACGATGGCCTCGGTCTGCGCAGCGTCGATCGGAAATGCCGAGGTGATGGCCGCCTCGAGCACGCCTTCGTGCTCGTTGCGAAGCGCCTCGAACAGGCTGACGATCTCGCCCAGGGCAGACAGCCGCTCGTTGTCGGCGAGCAGTCGCACAAAATTGATCTGCGCGGCGTCGAGCCCGCCCGCCACGTCGGCCAGCACAGCGGCCAGCTGGGCGGGTGCGATCGCGGGGTTGCCGATCAACTCGTGCGCCGTGTCGGTCGTGGCCACCGCGGACAGACGCGCCAGCGCGTCGGACCAGGCGGGCAGAGACTGAGACTCGCGGGCGTGCTTGAAGGCCGCCTCGGCGTAAGGTCGAGCAATGGTGAGCAGTTCAGCCATGGCCTTGGTGTCCTGTGCTGCGCTTAGCGCAACTCGTCTTTCAGGTTGCCAAGCAGTTCGGCGTGACGCGCAGCATCGATTTCGCGACGCAGGATGCGTTCGGCACCCGCGACGGCCAGCTGCGCCACCTGCTCGCGCAGCTGATCGCGAGCTTTCTGTGCAGCGAGCACCGCCTCATCCTCTGCCGCCTTGCGGGCTGCCGCAACGATGGCTGCCGCCTCTTCGCGCGCCTTGTCGATGAGTGCGGCGGCCTGCTTTTCAGCGCCCGAACGCACCTCGGCTGCACCCGCGCGGGCCTGCTGCAGCTCCTGCTCGGCGCGGCGCTCGGCCGCAGAGAGATCGGCGCGCGCCTTGTCGGCGGCCGCGAGACCGTCGGCGATGCGCTGGCTGCGCTCATCCAGCGCCTTGGTGATCGGCGGCCAGACAAAGCGCGCCGTGAACCACCAGAGCGCGAGGAACACCACGATCTGCACTATGAGCGTCGCGTTGATGTTCACGACGGACTCCCTTCAGGAAAGGTGTTGTTCGACAAGCCGCGGATCACTTGAACGGGTTGGCGAACGCGAACATCATCGCGATACCGACACCGATCAGAAAGGCCGCGTCGATCAGGCCGGCCAGCAGGAACATCTTGGTCTGCAGCTTGTCCATCAGCTCAGGCTGACGGGCCGCACCTTCAATGTACTTGCCGCCCATCATGCCGATCCCGATACAGGCGCCGAGGGCACCCAGGCCGATGATCAGTCCGCAAGCGATCGCAACGAGAGCAACGTTGGTCATGATGACTCCTAGTGAAAGACCGGTGAGAGATGAAAGGGTTGAAAGGTCTGTGGGATGTGCCGCTGTCGACTCGGACTCAGTGGGCCTCGTGGGCTTGTCCGATGTAGACCAGCGTCAGCATCATGAAAATGAATCCTTGCAGGGCAATGATCAGAATGTGGAAGATCGCCCAGCCCAGGCCGGTGACAAAGCCCAGCCCAGCGCCCCACCAGGTGGCCGTTGCGCCGAGCAACGCGATGAGCATGAACACCAGCTCGCCCGCAAACATGTTGCCGAACAGTCGCATGCCGAGCGACACGGTCTTGGCGATGTACTCGATGAGTTGCATGGCCAGGTTGGCAAAGCCGAGAATGATGGCGAACAGCGGGTTTTTGGACGTACCGAAGGGCGCCGCGATCAGCTCGTGGAGGAAGTGGCCCACGCCCTTGACCTTGATACCGTAGTAGATCGACAGGCACAGAATGACGATGGCCAGCGATAGCGTGCCATTAAGATCGGCGGTGGGGACGACCCGCATGTAGTGAAGGCCGAAGAGCTCGCCGATGCGCGGCAGCAGATCAACCGGCAGCAGATCGAGCGTGTTCATCAGCACGATCCAGACGAAGGACGTGAGCGCGAGCGGCGCGATATTCGTGATGTCGCCCTTAACGATGGAACGGGCCTGCTCGTGCACGAACTCGACCAACGACTCGATAGCGCCAACGAAACGGCTGGGCACGCCAGCGTGAACCCGCTGAGCCGCCCGGAACATGAGAAATGCTGCCAGCGCGGCCGTGAGCACCGAGTAGAACACCGTATCCCAGTTGATGATCGAAAAATCGATCACGTCTTTCTGGGCGGCACCCGACGAATTGAGATGCGCCAGGTGGTGGACGATGTATTCGGATGCGGTGGGAGCGCTTGAACCGGCTGCCATGTTTTGAATGTCCGTGTTAATCCGAGAACGCCTGCCCTGCGGGCCAATGACTGCGAAGAGACTGCTGCTTCAACTACTACTTGATCAAACCACAACGCAAAAACCCGACAACCACCGAAAGGCCTGACCCCAGGGTTGAACCGCACCCCAACCGGGTGACCGCTTCAAGCACTCAATGGCGCATCAAGCCCAAAAACAAGGGCGCTTTCACTGCCGCAATCAGGCCAATGAGCATCGGCAACCACTGCAGGTCGGGAACCGACCGGATGATGAGGGCCAGCAAGCCCACCGTCAGTCCGATCTTGGCGAACTCCCCGAGGAAGAACACCACCGGATACGATTCCGGCCGACGGTTGCGGTGCAAGGCCAGGCGAAGCGCAAAAAGGCCGTTGGGCACTATGGCCGCGAGCCCTCCAAGCACCAGATGCCAAGCGCCCGATACGCCAGCGACCAGCGCAGCCCCCGCCGCAAGCACCAGAACGATCAACGCCTGCAAGGCTACTGCCACACCCATCACGCTGTTCATGCGTCTTGCCCGGTAAAGCCGTCCGGAACCGCCCGAACCCTGACCGTCTTTCCCGCCCCAAATCAAACCGTGGGCTGGAACACCATCGGAGTCGTTCCACCCGCAGCAGGCCGATCAGCCGACGACCTTTTTCGCCATCACTCTGCGACAAGGCGCCACTGTTTGGTCTGCAACAGACAAAGCCTAAGAATTTTAGAGGTAATCTCGATCAGGGTCAACTACGCTGCGCCGCAGCATCAGGACGATCCGGGGAATGGCGGACGCCCCGGGCCGCGGCAGGCACAATCCGTCTTCCCTCTTGCAGGCTGAGTTCCCATGATGTTGCAAACGCCACCACCCCTCTTGTCACGTCAGACCTTGGCCCGATACGCACTGGGCGCCCTCCTCCTGGGCCTTGGCGTCGTCGGGCTGGCCCCCGTGACGGACGCTGCGGCGCAGGCTCAGCCCGTGGCCGCCCCACGAAACGCCCCGCTCGTGCCCTTCCCGTCATCGGGCGGTTTCGCAGCAGGCGCCGCAGAGGGAGTCGACACGAGCAAGAGCAAGGCTGCCGGCGCAGCCTCGGTGGGCAAGCCCGCCGACCCGGCAGGCGCCACGGTAGCCGCCGTGGTCCGACTCGAAGCGCAAGCACCGGGCGAGGCGCCTAGCTCGGCAACGCTGGGGCGGCAGCGGCTGGGTTCGGGCGTGGTGATCGATTCGCGTACCGTACTTACCATCGGCTACCTGGTTCTCGAGACCGACGCTGTCGACATCGTGACCCAGGGCGGACGACGCATCCCCGCGAGCCTGGCTGGCTACGACCATCAGACCGGGTTCGGCCTGGTGCGGGCGGCGCTGCCGCTCGATGTTCAGGCGCTCGAACTGGGTGACTCGGATGCTGCCGTCGAGCGCACTCGGGTGCTGACCCTGGGCCAGGGCGAGAGCGAGCTGACCGAACTCGTGGTCGTGTCCCGCAAGCCTTTCGTGGCAAGCTGGGAGTACCTGCTGGACCGGCCCATCTTTACCTTTCCGCCGGTCAACAACTGGAGCGGTGCGGCGCTGTTCACCGAGGACGGCAAGCTCATCGGTATCGGGTCCTTGGTGGTCAATGACGCGGCCAGCGACCGGGCGGGCGTGCCTGGCAATCTCTATGTGCCGGTGAACCTGCTCAAACCCATTCTGGCCGATCTGCAGGCGCGCGGTCGCCGCAGCCGCGATGCCCAACCCTGGCTGGGCATGAATACCGAAATGGTTCGGGGCCACCTGATGGTGACCCGGGTGCAGCGCGGCGGACCCGCGGCCAGTGCCGGCATTTCGCCTGGCGACATCGTGCTTGGCGTGGGCGGCGATCGGGTGCGCGATCAGACCGAGTTCTACCGCCGGGTCTTCGGGGGCGGCCCCGCTGGCACCGAGGTGGCCATCCGCCTGCTGCAAGCGGGCGAGATTCGGGAGCCACGGGTCAAGACCATCGACCGCGCGGACTTTCTCACGCGGGCACGGGGCATCTGACCCGGGTGTTGCGCGACGGACCCGTGGCCAGCGCTGGCCTCTCGTTTGATGACCTCACACCCGCCGGAGGGCGTCGGCTTCGCCCGCCCTGTCAGCCTTCGAGCGCATCCGAGAGCTTGAGCCGGGCAAGGAGCGCCTCGAAGTGCTCGGGGTCATTGAAGTGCAGCGACAGCACCCCGGCGCCGCGCGCGCGCTGACGCAACTCGACACGGGTGGCGAGCAGATCGGCAATCCGGTCCTGCAGTCGCTCGATATCGCGATCGGAGACCCCGCCCCGACCCGCTGAACGACCCCGCCCCGAGTCGGTCGGCGGCGCCGCCAGTTCGACCGCGTGGCGGGCGGCCAACCGCTCGGCCTCCCGCACAGACAGTCGCCGGGCGTGAATTTCGGCGGCCGCCATGGTCTGCCTGGCCCCGGGCAATCCGAGCAGCGCCCGCGCATGCCCCATCTCGATATCCCCCGCCAGCAGCATGGTCTGCACGGGCTCGGCCAGTTGAAGCAGGCGCAGCAGATTGCTGGTGGCGCTGCGCGAGCGGCCAATGGCTTCGGCCGCCTGTTCATGGGTGTAGCCGAACTCGCTGATCAAACGGCGAATCGCCTGCGCCTCTTCCAGGGGATTGAGGTCTTCACGCTGAATGTTCTCAATCAGCGCGAGAGCGAGCGCTTGCTCATCGCCCACCTCGCGGACCAGCACGGGGACCTCAGTGAGCCCGGCCAGACGCGCCGCGCGAAAACGGCGCTCGCCCGCGATGATCTCCCAGCGCCCCGCGGCGAGCGGACGGACGACAATCGGCTGCATCAGGCCATGCTGGCGGATGGAGGCGGCCAGCTCCTGCAGCGCCGACTCGTCCATCCGCGTGCGCGGCTGGTAGCGACCGGGCTGCAACTGACCCAGCGGCAGGCTGGCCGGTTGGCCCGACCCCTCGCCGCCCGCAGCACCTGCCGGCACAGACCCCAGGTCTGATCCGAGCAGGGCGTCGAGCCCCCGTCCGAGTCCCTTGATCTTTGGCTTGCTCATGCGGCCTCTCCGTTCAGGTGGCGCTTGCGGGTGTCGCGGGCGCCGCGGCGCCGGTATGGGCGAGTCGGGCCATGAGCTCGCGACCGAACTCGAGATAGGCCTGGGCGCCCTTGGACTGCGGGTCGTAGAGGAGCCCGGGCAGACCATGGCTGGGGGCCTCGGCCAGGCGTACGTTGCGCGGCACCACTGTGGTGAAGACCTTTGCGCCAAAATGCGCTTCGAGTTGGCGCGAGACCTGCTGGGCCAGGGCCATGCGCGCATCGAACATGACGCGGAGCAGCCCCAGAATGCTCAGACGGGGGTTGAAGTTCGCGTGCACCTTGCGCACCGTATTGACCAGATCGGACAGGCCCTCGAGCGCGTAGTACTCGCACTGCATGGGAATGATGACGCTCTGGGCTGCGCAAAAACCGTTCAGGGTCAGAAGTGACAGCGACGGCGGGCAATCGATCAGGACCACATCGAAGCGGGTATCGACCTCGGCCAGGGCATCCCGCAGTCGCGATTCGCGCGCATCAAGGTCGACCAGATCGAGCTCGGCGCCCGCCAGCTCGCGGTTGGCGGGCAGCAGGGCGTAGCCGGCAGCCTCGGTGTTCACGATCGCATCGACGATCCGCGCCTGTCCGATCAGCACCTGATAGACCGAGGCCTTGAGGGTGCGCTTGTCGACGCCGCTGCCCATGGTGGCGTTCCCCTGAGGGTCGAGATCGACCAACAGGGTGCGCTGACCCAGGCGGGCCAGCGCGCAGGCAAGGTTGACCGAGGTCGTGGTCTTGCCCACGCCGCCCTTCTGGTTGGCGATCGCGAGAACCTGCGCCATGCTCATTGCTCCAAGTGTGCGGCGCTTGACCCGGCGGCCGCGGCGGCACAAACGGGGTCGCGCATCGAATCGGCGGATCGGCTGATCAAAACCAGATGGCGCTCGGCATCCAGCCCGGGTACGTTTAGCGCTTGTAACCCGTCGACCCGCCAGCCGTGGGGGAGCGCGGCGATTTCGGCCTCAGGCCGCTGACCCTTGAGCGCCAGCACGCGCGTCGCAGGCCCCACCTGCGCCTCGATCGCCCGCACGAAATCGGCGAGACTTGCAAACGCCCGGCAGACGATGACGTCGAAAGCGCCTGGAGCCAGTTGCTCGACCCGACAGCCATGCGCGCGCACCCGGCCCGCCAGACCGAGTTCACCCACGCACTGGCGCAGAAAGGCCGCCTTCTTGCCGACCGGCTCGACCAGGTCGACCCGAAGCGCGCGCCAGGCGATCGCCAAGGGAATACCGGGTAGTCCGGCACCGCTTCCCACGTCGAGCAGACTCGGCCCGCTCATGTGAACCAGGTCGGCGGGCATCGCACCCATTGCCGAGTCGGTACGCTCAGCGTTCGCCTGCGCGGGCGGCTGCGCGACATCGCCGGAGCAAAAGGCGGTGGCGGTGGCGGTGGCGGTGGCGGTGGCGGAGCGGAGGGTCGGGTCGCCGCCCGCCAGCGCGCGCAGGAAGGGCAGCACGGCCAGGCTGTCGAGCAGATGCTGCACGAGCATCGCGGCCGGGTCGCGGATGGCAGTCAGGTTGTAGACCCGGTTCCAGCGCTGCAACAAAGACAAGTATGAGAGCAGGCGCTCACGCTCGTCCAAAGCAAGATCTAGGCTGAGATCAGCCAGCCCGGCATCCAGCGCATCGCGTAGGCGGGAGGGGTCAAACTCGGGTGTGGTGCCAGCGTGCGCAGGCCCCGATCCGATACTGCGAGTCGAGCCGCGCTCGCGGCCGAACGATGTCTGCGCACGCCCCATTTCAGGCGGCCTGCTCATCGGTGGCGGACAAACGGCGCTTTTTCAGATGGACCAGCAGCAGCGAAAGCGCTGCGGGCGTCACCCCCGAAATGCGGCCCGCCTGCCCAAGCGTCTGAGGGCGTTGGCGGCTGAGCTTTTGCTGAACCTCGATGGACAGACCCCGGACCTGGCTGTAGTCGAGGTCTGCCGGCAGCGGCAGCGACTCGTTGCGCGCCTGGCGCTCGATCTCCTGCTGCTGGCGCGTGATATAGCCGGCGTACTTCAGCTGGATCTCAACCTGCTCGATCACGACCGGGTCCTGCGTGGCTCCGGACACGGCCGCAGCCACGGCCGGGTAGTCGATGTCGGGCCGGCGCAGCAGATCGGCGAGCGAGTACTCGCGCTCGATGGGCTGACCGAAGAGTTCGGTGGCGCGATCGGGGGGCAGCATCCGCGGATTCACCCAGGTGTCGCGCAAGCGCTGCATCTCCGCCTCGATGGCGTCGCGCTTGCGGCAGAACGCGTCCCAACGGCGATCATCGACGCAGCCCAGCTCGCGGCCGATCGCGGTCAGTCGCAGATCGGCATTGTCCTCTCGCAGGCTCAGTCGATACTCCGCACGGCTGGTGAACATGCGATAGGGCTCACTCACGCCCTGGGTGATCAAGTCGTCGACCAATACCCCAAGGTAGGCCTGATCGCGGCGAGGCGTCCAGGGTGGCTGCTCATGGGCCTGCCTGGCTGCATTGATCCCGGCCAGGAGCCCCTGGGCGGCGGCCTCCTCGTAGCCCGTCGTGCCGTTGATCTGGCCCGCGAAGAACAGGCCACCGATGGCGCGCGACTCGAGGGAGTCGTAGAGGCCACGGGGATCGAAATAGTCATACTCGATCGCATAGCCGGGCCTGAGGATATGCGCACGCTCAAGCCCCGGGATCGAATGCACCAGCGCAAGCTGCACATCAAACGGCAGGCTGGTCGAAATCCCGTTGGGATAAAACTCGTGAGTACTGAGCCCTTCAGGCTCAAGGAAAATCTGATGCGAGTCCTTGCCCGAGAAGCGATGCACCTTGTCTTCGATCGAGGGACAATAGCGCGGCCCAACCCCCTCGATCACCCCGGCGTAGAGCGGGCTGCGATCGAGCCCGCCCCGGATGATCTCGTGGGTGCGGGCATTGGTGTGCGTCACCCAGCAAGGCAACTGCTCGGGATGCTGCCCGGCGTTGCCCAGAAACGAGAAAACGGGCACCGGGTCGAGATCACCCGGCTGAACCTCGCAACGCGAAAAGTCGATGGTTCGCCCGTCGATGCGGGGGGGCGTACCGGTTTTCAGACGACCTTGGGGCAGGCTGAGCGCCTTCAGCCGCTGCCCCAAAGTGATCGCGGGCGGGTCGCCCGCCCGACCCGCCGAGTGACGCGACATGCCGACGTGAACCAGGCCATTCAGGAAGGTCCCCGTGGTCAGGACCACCGACCGGGCACGAAAGCGCAGGCCCATCTGGGTCACGGCACCGGTGACCCGATCGCCTTCGACCATCAGATCATCGACCGCCGACTGAAACAGCCACAGGCCCGGCTGGTTTTCGAGGCGGTGGCGGATCGCGCGGCGATACAGCACACGGTCAGCCTGAGCGCGGGTGGCTCGGACGGCGGGCCCTTTACTGGAATTCAGAATGCGGAACTGGATACCGGCCTCGTCGGTGGCACTGGCCATCGCGCCACCCAACGCATCCACCTCCTTGACGAGATGTCCCTTGCCGATGCCCCCGATCGAGGGGTTGCAGGACATTTGCCCGAGGGTTTCGATGCTGTGCGTCAGCAAGAGCGTGCGCGCGCCCATTCGCGCCGACACCAGGGCGGCCTCGGTGCCGGCGTGTCCACCGCCGACCACGATGACGTCGAAAGAGTCCGGAAAATCCATCTGCGATACACCAAGGGGGGAGGCGCGAATCCTAGCTGAAATCAGCGGAGGTGGGGAGACCGCAGGGGCGTACGGGCTGGCATTCCCGGAGCAAGCGGTGAGTAGCGCGCCAGATGTTGCTCTGGGCCGACAAGCGGTGCCCTCATCCCGGTCACGGCTTCAATGGCGTCGGATCGGGGGTGTTTCACGTGAAACATTGGCGCGGCGTTGGGGGTGGCGGCGTGAGATCGCCCCGTAGGCCTGCCCCTGCCCCTGCCCCTGCCCCTGCCCCTGCCCCTGCCCCTGCCCCTGCCCCTGCCCCTGCCCCTGCCCCTGCCCCTGCCACTGCCACTGCCACTGCCACTGCCACTGCCACTGCCACTGCCATCACCATCGCCATCGCCGTCGCCGTCGCCGTCGCTCCCGCTGCCGCCGCTGCCGCCGCTGCCGCAGTTACCGATGTCGGCACCGGCACCGGTGCCGGTGCCGGTGCCAATCCGTATCACACGCTACAGCAAGCGAGCCGCGACGGCCCTTGAGATACGACTGGTCCGATGCTCAGTGCCCGGTGAGCGGGCTCGGTGTTCGATGCGCCTGAGCCAGCAGACCCCGTGCCAGCGATCCAAACGAACGCCAAGCTGCGCTGGCACCATGTTCGGCTCGCGCTGCCCGAACCCCTGCGCCTGACGACAGACCGCGCCCCATTCAGTGTCCGACAGCGCATCACAGGCTCCACACAGCGGCCGCCATCGAACCAGGCTCCCCTGCGCCACCCCACGATGTTTCACGTGAAACACTTCGCGCCCGACATCCCTCACTCACCACCCGAGACAAACCCAGCGCCGACTCATGAGGCCTGCACCATCCGGAGGCCAGGCCTCGGAACCCCAACCCTCGAAGACGATCACCGCGCGGCCGAGTACCACGCTGACAGGCCGATGCCGCCTCACACGCTCCAGGGAAAGTGCCAGGCCGACCTGCGCCACCGAGCCTCAGCGGGCCTCGTCCAACAGTCGCCTGACACTCGCCGCAATCGCGAGGCTGGCCGTAAGTCCGGGGGACTCGATGCCGAACAGGTTCACCAGCCCCGCCAAGGCGTGCCGCCCTGCGCCATCCAGCCGAAAGTCAGCCGCCGGATCGCCCGGACCGACCAGCTTGGGACGGATGCCGGCATAGGCGGGCTGCAGCGACGCGTCCGGGAGCCCAGGCCAATACTCACGGATGGCCCCATAAAACGACGACGCCCTGCCCGGGTCCATGTCGTAGTCGATCCCCGACACCCACTGCACGTCGGGACCGAAGCGCCCTCGCCCCGCCAGGTCGAGCGTCAGATGGACCCCAAGGCTCGCCTCATCCGGCGTTGGGTAGATCAATCTCGTGAAGGGGCATGGCACCGACAGGGAAAAGTAGTGCCCTTTCGCCAACCGGGTGGCCGGCACGTGAGCGGCATCCACACCAGCGAGGCTTGCCGCCACCTGACTCGCGTATAGCCCCGCTGCATTGACCAGTTCGTCACACCGCAACCTCATCAGACCCGCCGGTGTCTGCACCGTGACCAGAAACCGGTGCGAGCCGCACTCCGCCTCGAGGAGGCGGCTTTTCACCGCCAGCACGGCGCCATGATCTTGCGCCTCACCCAGATAGGCCAACATCAGGCCATGGCTGTCGACAATACCGGTGTTGGGGGACCGCAAGGCCGCGCCCACCCGCAGCGCAGGCTCGAGCGCCCGCGCCTGCTCGCCGCTCAGATACTGCAGCTCGCGCACCCCCGCCCGCTCCGCCCGCGTGACGATTTGCTCGAGCTTGTCGCGCTGCGCCAGTGAGGGCGCGACAATCAGCTTGCCGCAGCGACGATGCGACACGCCATGGCGCTCGCAGAACCGATACAGATCGTGTCGGCCCGCTACGCAGAGCCCGGCCTTGAGCGAACCGGGCGCGTAGTAGATCCCGGCATGAATCACCTCGCTGTTGCGAGAACTGGTCTCACAACCAAAGGTCTCGGCCTGCTCGATGACCACCACCTCGCGACCCGCCAGCGCGAGCTCGCGAGCGACCGCCAGACCCACCACTCCCGCGCCCACCACCAGCGTTTGAACGTGATCCACCATGAATCGCCTTGAAACCTCGACCTTCAGAGTCCGGCAGCGGATCCCTGCCCCGTCAAGCCCTCGCATCCTCCAGGATCATGGCGGCCGCCTTCTCGGCGATCATCAGCGTGGGCGAATTGGTGTTGCCCGAGGTGATCGACGGCATGACCGATGCGTCCGCAATGCGCAGTCCGGGCACCCCACGAACCCGCAGGCGATGATCGACCACCGCCATGGGATCGGAAGCCGGCCCCATCTTGCAGGTGCCAACCGGATGGAAGATCGTCGTCCCGATCCGGCGCGCCGCCTCGACAAGTTCCTCGTCCGACTGGCAGGCCTCTCCCGGCAGGAACTCGGTCGGCAAATACGCGCTGAGTGCCTGAGCGCCGACGATCCGGCGGGTCAGCCGGATGGCCTCAACCGCCACCCGCCGGTCTTCCTCGGCCGACAGGTAATTCGGCGCGATCCGCGGCGCAGCCATGGGATCAGGCGAGCCCACCCGGACCGTGCCCCGCGAAGACGGCCGCAGGTTGCACACCGAGGCCGTGAACGCCGGGAAGGTGTGCAGGGGCTCGCCGAAGCGGTCGAGCGACAGCGGCTGGACGTGGTACTCCACGTTGGCCGACGCATGCCGCGGATCGGAGCGCGCGAAGGCCCCCAACTGGCTTGGCGACATCGCCATCGGTCCGGAGCGCGACACCAGGTACTGCAGACCCATGCGCAGCTTGCCGAAGACGCTGTTCGCCTGCTCGTTGAGCGTAGGGACCCCGGCCACCTTGTAGATCGTGCGCAACTGCAGGTGATCCTGGAGGTTCTCGCCCACCCCGGGCAAGGCAAGCTCGGTCTTCACCCCGGCCTGCGCGAGCACCTCGGGCGCCCCAATGCCTGAGCACTGAAGAATCTGCGCACTGCCGATTGCACCGGCGGCGAGCACCAACTCACGATCGATAGTGATGCGCTTACTCTCGTCCGAAGCCCCGCCAATTCGATATTCCAGGCTGACAACCCGTCCTGAACCATCCTGGGCCCGGAGCAGTCGCATGACCGTGGCGTCGCACTGGATCCGCAAATTGGGGCGCTGCTGCACCGGCCGCAAAAACGCCTTCGAGGCATTCCATCGCACCCCCCGGCGCTGATTGACCTCGAAATAGCCGCAACCGAAGTTATCGCCCCGGTTGAAGTCATCGCATACCGGAATGCCCTGCTCGCCGGCCGCGCGCTGAAAGGCATCGAGAATCGCCCAGCTCACGCGGGGCCGCTCGACCCGCCACTCGCCACCATGTCCGTGCAGCGCATCCTCACCGCCACTATCGAGCCGGTGATAGTCCTCGTGCCGGCGAAACCAGGGCAGCACCTCGTCCCAGGACCAGCCCGGGTTGCCCGCGGCCGCCCAGGCGTCATAGTCGCCCCGCTGGCCGCGCATGTAGATCATGCCGTTGATAGAGGAGCATCCGCCCAGCACCTTGCCGCGCGGGTACTTGATCGCCCGCCCGGCAAGACCTGGCTCGGGCTCGGTGCTGAACAACCAGTCGGTGCGCGGATTACCAATGCAGTACAGGTAACCCACTGGAATATGAATCCAGAGGTAATCGTCGCGGCCACCCGCCTCCAGCAGCAACACCCTCACCGAAGGGTCGGCCGACAGCCGGTTGGCGAGCAGACACCCGGCCGTTCCCGCCCCCACGACAACGTAGTCGAAGCGTTCATCTGTCATCGCTGCCCTCTTGTCTGCTGATTCGAACGGCTGATCGACTCGGCCTGCGCACCCACCGCGCGCTCACCGAGGCGGGCCGCCGAGCCCGCCGCAAGCCTCGCGCGCGCCCACGCAGCGCCAGGACGATCGCTCACATCATGATGACCTGCCGGATCGACTCGCCACGCGCCAGTCGGTCGAGCGCGGGGTTGATGTCATCGAGCGCGATACGCTCGGAGAGCAGTCGGTCCACCGGCAGCAGCCCCGCCCGGTACATCGCAATGAAACGCGGCACGTCGCGCGAGGGCACACAGGACCCCACGTAGCTGCCCTTGAGCGTGCGCTCCTCGGCGATCAGCGAGACCGCCTGCAAGGACCAGCGCTGCTGCGGATTGGGCAGACCGGCCGTGACGGTGGTCCCGCCGCGCGCCGTGATGCGGTAAGCGAGTTCGAGCGCCGCCACATTGCCGGCCATCTCGAAGGCGTAGTCGACACCGCCACCCGTGAGCGCCTTGACCTGCTCGATAGCGTCGGGATCCGAGGCTTTCACGCAGGCCGTTGCGCCCAGCGACCGGGCGAGCTCGAGCTTGGCATCGAGCATGTCGACCGCTACCACTTCGCGCGCGCCACCCGCGCATGCCGCGAGCAGCGAGGAAAAGCCCACGCCCCCCAGGCCCACCACCGCCACCTTGCTGCCAGCCTCCATGCGGGCAGTGTTGAACACCGCACCCGCGCCCGTGATGACCGCGCACCCGAAGAGCGCCGCCTCATCCCAGGCCAGCGAAGGATCGATCCGCACGACCGAACGTCGCGACACGGTGGCGTACTCGGCAAACGCGGCGCAGCCCAGATGATGGTGAAGCGGCCCGTCGGCCGCGCCATCGATGCCGGGATGACCGATTGCAGACAGACGCCGGTAGCCCCCGAGCAGCGCACCGGCCCCATTCGACTCACCCCCCGGCAGGCAAAGCGCCGGCCGGCCCACCGAGCAACTGGCGCAGGTCCCGCAGCTGGGTCGAAAGATCAGCACCACGTGGTCGCCCACCGACAGATCGGTCACGCCCTCACCCAGCTCCACCACCTCGGCGGCGGCTTCATGACCCACCACGATCGGCATGGGCCAGGGCCGGTCGCCGTTAATGGCCGACAGGTCAGAGTGGCAAAGCCCGGCGGCGTGGATGCGCACCCGCACCTCGCCCTGGCGAGGCGGCGCCAACTCAACCGTTTCGATCGACAATGGTCGACTCTGCGCGTAGGGCGCAGGCAACCCCATCTCGCGAAGCACGGCGGCGCGGATCTTCATGGGTCAATGCTCCTCGCGGCTTACTGAATGCCGGCCAGGCACAGGTACTTGATCTCGAGGTATTCATCCAGGCCGTGGCGAGACCCCTCCCGGCCCAGCCCCGACTGCTTGACCCCGCCGAATGGCGCGATCTCGGTGGAGAGCAGACCGCTGTTGACGCACACCATGCCGGTCTCGAGCGCCTCGGCCACCCGGAAGACGCGGCCCAGATCACGCGAGTAAAAGTACGCGGCCAGTCCGAACTCGGTCGAGTTGGCCATCGCGACCACCTCGTCTTCAGTGCGAAACCGAAAGAGCGGCGCCACCGGACCGAAGGTTTCTTCGCGCGCCACGCGCATGCTCTGCGTGACATCGACCAGGATGGTGGGCTCAAAGAAAAGGCCGCCGCGCGCATGACGCTTGCCGCCCGTGAGCACGCGCGCGCCTTGGCTAACAGCGTCGGCCACATGCTGCTCCACCTTGTCGATGGCCGCCTGCTCAATCAGCGGTCCGATCAGCACGCCCGGCTCAGTGCCGGCACCCACCGGAAACTGCGCCACCCGCGCCGCGAGCTTGGCTGCGAAGGCCTCATAGACGCTGTCCTGCACGTAGAGACGGTTGGCGCAGACGCAGGTCTGGCCGGCGTTACGATACTTCGATGCGAGCGCCCCCTCGACTGCGGCATCGAGATCGGCGTCCTCGAACACGATGAAGGGCGCATTGCCGCCAAGTTCGAGCGACAACTTCTTGACGGTGTCGGCCGACTGGCGCAACAAGATGCGACCCACCTCGGTGGAGCCGGTGAACGACACTTTCTTCACGATCGGGCTGGTGCACAACTCGAGCCCGATCTCGGGCGCGTGCGCGGCATCGCCCGTGATGATATTGAAGACCCCCGCCGGAAAACCTGCCCGCTCGGCCAGCACCGCCAGCGCCAGCGCCGACAAGGGCGTGGCCTCGGCCGGCTTGGCCACCACCGTGCAGCCCGCCGCAAACGCCGGCGCCACCTTGCGAGTGATCATGGCGATGGGAAAGTTCCAGGGCGTGATGGCGGCACACACGCCGATCGGCTGGCGCATGACCAGCACCCGGCGATCAGGCGCATAGGTGGGGATGATTTCGCCATAGGCGCGCTTGCCCTCCTCGGCAAACCACTCGATGAACGAGGCGCCGTAGACCACCTCGCCACGCGCCTCAGCCAGGGGCTTGCCCTGCTCGGCCGTCATGAGCGCAGCCAGATCATCGGCATGGGCGAGGATGAGATCAAACCAGCGACGAAGAATGGCGGCGCGATCCTTGGCCGTGCGCGCGCGCCAGGCCGGCAGCGCCCGGTCAGCCGCCGCGATCGCGCGACGGGTTTCGGCAGCACCCATGTCGGCCACCTGCGCAAGCTGTGCGCCCGTGGCTGGGTCGGTCACCGCAAAGCGCGCGCCTGAATCAGCACTCGCCCAGGCGCCATCGATGAACCCCTGCTCGCGCAACAGCGCAGCGTCTTTCAGTACCAGTGTCATGTCGATTCTCCTTGTCCCTTCCGGATGCGATGACCCGGCACTATTTCATCGTGGGCATCACGAACTCGGCGCCCGACCGGATGCCGGCGGGCCAACGCTGCGTGACCGCCTTGCTGCGCGTATAGAAGCGTACCCCCTCGGGCCCATGCATATGGTGATCGCCAAACAGTGAGGCCTTCCAGCCGCCAAAGGAATGAAAGGCGAGCGGCACCGGAATCGGCACGTTGATGCCGACCATGCCCACCTTGACCCGTGCGGCGAACTCGCGCGCTGCATCGCCCTCTCGCGTAAAGATCGCGCAGCCGTTGCCGAATTCGTGCGCATCGACCAGCGCGAGCGCCTGCTCAAAATTGTCGGCGCGCACGATGGACAGCACCGGACCGAAAATTTCCTCGCGGTAAATCTTCATGGCGGGCGTGACGTGATCGAACAGACAGCCGCCCACGTAAAACCCCTGCTCGCGACCGGCCACCACCAGGCCCCGGCCATCGACCACGAGGCTTGCCCCCTCGGCCACGCCGGCATCGACATAGCCGCGCACCTTGTCAGCGTGGGCCCGCGTGACCAGCGGCCCCATCTCGATGTCGGGCTGCGAGCCATCGCCCACGCGAATACCCGGCACGCGCTCGGCCAGGCGCGCCACCAATCGGTCGGCGATGTCGCCCACCGCCACGGCGACCGAAATGGCCATGCAGCGTTCGCCCGCCGAGCCGTAGGCCGCACCGATCAGCGCATCCACCGCCTGCTCGAGGTCGGCGTCGGGCATGACCACCATGTGGTTCTTCGCGCCGCCCAGCGCCTGCACGCGCTTGCCGGCCGCAGCAGCCGTGTCGTGGATGTAGCGCGCGATGGGCGTGGAGCCCACAAAGCTGACCGCGCTCACCTGCGGATGGGCCAGCAGTGCATCGACCGCGACCTTGTCGCCCTGCACGACATTGAAGACGCCATCAGGCAGCCCCGCCTCCTTCAGCCAGCGCGCCATGAGCAGCGAGGCGCTCGGATCGCGCTCGGAGGGCTTGAGCACGAAGGTGTTGCCGCAGGCCAGCGCCACCGGGAACATCCACATCGGCACCATGGTGGGGAAATTGAAGGGCGTGATGCCCACGCACACCCCCAGCGGCTGACGGATCGAGTACATGTCGATGCCGGTGCCCACCTGCTCGCTGTATTCACCCTTGAGCAGCTGCGGAATGCCGCAGGCAAACTCGACCACCTCAAGCCCGCGGGTAATTTCGCCCTGCGCATCGGACAGCACCTTGCCGTGCTCGGCGGTGATGACGGCCGCCAGCTCATCGACATTGCGCTCGACGATTTCCTTGAAGCGAAACATCACCCGCGCCCGCCTGAGCGCAGGCATGGCCGCCCAGGCAGGGGCGGCGGCAGCGGCCGACTGCACCGCCGCGTCGACATCGCCCGGCGAGGCAAAGCCCACCTCGCGGGCCACCTGACCGGTGGCGGGGTTGTAGACCGGCGCGCGGCGGCTGGCCGGGCTGGGCGCGACGGGCTGGCCACCGATCCAGTGGCCCACCAGCGTCTGGGAAAGCATGTTGTCGGGACTGCCCACTTGCATCTCCGTCGGGATTCGGGTTCAATTTCATTTCAGCAAACGTTCAACCGGCTGAACGATCGTTCGAGCGGTCGAACCAGCCAATCACGTTAATTCGCCACCGCCCCGATGTCAACCGCACGCGCTGTCGTACGTCCGTCCCCGCGCTCGAACAAGCCGCCGCGCAGCGCCGCGCGCATCGCTCGCCCCCGTACGGCTGCGGACAGCCCGGCGCCAGCGCTTGCTCCGTCCGGTGCCCCGCGTCTGGTCCCTGCCGTCGAGCGCGCTGTCAGGCTGCTCGATGCCCTCGCGCAGTCGCGACACCCCGCAAGCCTCGCCGAGCTGGCGCGCACGCTCGAGGCGCCCAAGAGCAGCGTGCACGGGCTGCTTGCCACCCTGGTCTCGCTCGATCTGGTTCGCCGCGATGGTGAAGGCGAGTTCGCCCTGGGCCCGCGCCCGCTTCAGTGGGCGGGCGCCTACTCGCTGCAGTCCGATGTCTCGGGCGCCTTTCACCACCTGGCCGAGCGCCCCGGCCCGCTCGCCAGCGAAACCGTGATGCTCGCCGTGCTCGATGGCGCCCACGTTCTCTACCTCGGATGCCGCCAGGGCACGCGCCCCCTGGCCGTCAACTTTCGCGTGGGCGGGCGCTTTCCGGCAAGCTGCACCTCCAGCGGCAAGGCCATGCTTGCCACCCTGCCCGATGACCAGGTGCGTGCTCGCCTGCCCGCCGATGGTGCCCTGCCCCGGCCCACCCGCCACAGCGTCGCCAGCGCCCAGGCACTGCTGCGACAGCTCGCGCGAATTCGCCGCGAGGGTTATGCGGTCGATGACGAGGAAATGGCCGAGGGCATGCAATGCTTCGGCGTGCCGGTGTTTGCGGCAGGTCGCAGCGAGGCGGTGGCCGCGGTCGCCGTCAGCCTCATCAAGGCCGCCACCACCCCCGCGCGCCGCACCGAGCTCATCACCGCCATCCGCGAACTCGCCCAGCATCTGTCAGAGCGCCTGGGCGGATGTCGCACCCCCGCGCCAGTTTCGGCAAGCTGATTCACCCCACGAGGACTGACATGAACGCTCCCGAAGGACGACGCCCCACCACCGCGAGCATCCAGCCCGAGCGCCTGTGGCAAAGCCTGATGTCGCTGGCCGCCATCGGCGCCACCGACAAGGGAGGGGTGCGCCGGCTCGCGCTCACCGAGCTCGATCGACAGGGCCGCGATCTGGTGGGCGGCTGGCTCAAGGCGGCCGGCTGCCAGCTGCGCGTCGACGCGCTGGGCAACCTGTTCGCCATCCGGCCCGGGCAACGCGACAGCGACCCCGTCGGCATCGGCAGTCATATCGATACCCAGCCCTCAGGCGGCAAGTTCGACGGCAACTACGGCGTACTTGCCGGCCTCGAAGTCATCCGTGCGCTGAACGATGCGGCCGTGGTCACCGAGCGGCCGGTTGCGGTGGCCATCTGGACCAACGAGGAAGGCAGCCGCTTTACGCCCGTCATGATGGGCTCGGGCGCCTACGCCGGCGCCTTCGCGCTCGAGCACTGCCTTGGCCAGCGCGATCTGGCTGGCATCAGCGTGGCCGAGGCGCTTGCCTCGATCGGCTACGCCGGCACGGATGCAGCACCCCGCTTTGCCGCCTACTTTGAGCCGCACATCGAGCAAGGCCCCATCCTCGAAGCCGAGTCAATCACGATTGGCGCCGTCGAAGGCGCGCTCGGCCAACGCTGGTTTGACCTCGAACTCATCGGCCAGGACGCCCACGCCGGCCCCACGCCGCTTGCCATGCGGCGCGACGCCCTGCTGGGGGCCGCCCGCATCGTGCAGGAAGTGCGGCGCATCGCCATGCAATACCCCAACAACGCGCGCGGCACGGTGGGTCAGCTCATCGTGTCGCCCAACTCGCGCAATGTCATCCCGGGGCAGGTCAAGCTCACCATTGATCTGCGCAACGCCCAGGACGCCACGCTGCTCGCCATGACCGATGACCTCAGGCGCACGGTCCAGGCGATTGCTGAAGAGGAGCGCCTGGCGGCCACCCTCACCGAGGTGGTCTACTTTGCGCCCTGCCACTTCGATGCGCACTGGGTCGGGCGCATCGAATCCATCGCCCGCGCGCTAGGTCACCCGGTCCGGCGACTGGCCAGCGGCGCGGGCCACGACGCCGTGTATGTTGCGCGGACCTGCCCGAGCGCCATGATCTTCGTCCCCTGCGAAGGCGGCATCAGCCACAACGAGATCGAGAACGCCCGACCCGAGCACCTCGCGGCCGGCGCTCAGGTGTTGCTTGAGGCCGTGCTCGAGGCGGCGGGCGGCGCCGCAGCGTGAACGACCCGCGCCCGATCGCCCTCACCATGGGCGATGCCTGCGGCATCGGCCCCGAGATCGTGCTCAAGGCCTGCGCAAGGCTGGGCGACAGCATCCCGCTGTGGGTCGTCGGCGACCCGAACCGACTGGCCCGCGAGGCGAGCCGGCTCGGTTTGCCCGTGCCAGCCCACCCAATCGCAGCCGCAACCCTACCTGCTGACCTCGCGCACGGCACCGATGACGCGCGCGCGGGCGACGCCGCCTGGCGCTCGATCGTGCAGGCCACGCAACTCGCCCTGGCCGGCACGGTGCGCGCCATCGTCACCGCCCCCATCTCCAAGTACGCCATGCAGGCGGCCGGCCACCACTTTCCGGGCCACACCGAGCTTTTGGCCGAGCTCGCGGGCGGCGCCGAGGTGCGCATGATGCTGGCCAATCACGAACTGCGGGTGGTGCTCGACTCGATCCACGTGCCGCTCGCACAGGCCCTGCGCTCGCTCAATACCCCGGGTCTGGTCCAGACCCTCTCCATCACGCACCGGGCGCTGCAGCGCGCCGGCATCGCGCAGCCGCGCATTGCGGTCGCCGGTCTCAACCCCCACGCCGGCGAGGCCGGGCTCTTCGGTCGCGAGGAAATCGACATTGTCTCGCCCGCCATCGCGCTCGCCCGACAAGCCGGCATCGACGCGAGCGGCCCCTACGCGCCTGATACCGTCTTCATGCGGGCGCGCGGCTTTGGCGAGTTCGATGTCGTGATCGCGCTCTACCACGACCAGGGACTCATCCCGATCAAGTACCTCGGACTCGACGAGGGCGTGAACATCACCATCGGATTGCCCTTTGTACGCACCAGCCCCGACCACGGCACCGCCTTCGACATCGCGGGGCAGCCCGGGCCCGATGGCCGGGGCCTTGCCGACCCGTCCAGCCTGATCGCGGCCATCCGGATGGCCCAAGCGCTAAGCAGCTAAGCGAACACCCTCGCGACCGCGCCGCTTTCGCGGCCTACAGGGCCGGCATCGCCACGCCCAGCGCCGGCTCGCCCAAGCCCCCGCCCGGCGCGCCGCCGGCCCGGCGCGCGCCCCCGGCGAGTTTCATCAGACCGTCTTCATCCCACGCCGCGAGTTGCGAGCCATTTTCGCGGACCAGCCCTTCGCGCTTGAACTCGCCGATCAGGCGCGTGACGCTGACGGGGGTGACCCCGATCAGCTCGGCGGCCTCGCGCCGCCGAAGCTTCGCCGCGGTTCCCAGACTCGAGGTCAGATAGAGAATCAGGCGCGCCAGGCGCGCCCGGGCGGGCCCGGAAGAAAAGGCCGCAATCGACCGGTCGGCATCGTCGAGCGCGCCCTGCCACTTGGGCAGAAACTCGAGGGCCGCGCCCGGATCGGCGCGAAACACGCGGTGCAGGGCCTGCACCGGAATGCGGCACCCAGACCCCGAGCCGATCACGGTCGCGCAATGCCGATGCGGCTGGCCCAGCACGGCGGCTAACCCCGTGGCGCCGCCCGCGCCGACCAGCCTGACCACGCGCTCGGCCTCGTCTGTCACGATGGTTTCCTTGACCAAGCCACGTCGCAGCACGAACAGCACGTCGCCACGCTGACCCGCGAGGTAGAGCAACTGCCCCTCACGAAACCGTACCTCGTAAACCGGCATGGGCGCGTAATCGAGCGGCGCCTGGGCCGAGCGCGGCCCGAGCCGTGCGCCGCATAAACGGCACTCAGCCGATTCAGCCGCCTGCGGCCGCGGCGCCAGACACGCGTTTGAACAGTCGGCCGCGATGGACGCCGGCAGGAAATCTGACATGTCGTGGCCTCGATTCGCGATGCCGGGCCCAGCGTCCGGCCCCTGCCGGACGCCGCTTCGGTGCGCCGGCGATTCGATCCACGACTCTAGACACTCACGGCGCGCACGAACGCCGGCGGGCACACGACCCTTGATGGTCATCAGAGGCGAAGGCTTCTCAGATCAGACCAAGGCCGGGTTCGGGCGTGGCCGGCTACGCCTGCGCCTGGTCCGGCGGGGCGGCCACGCGTCATGCCGACGCGGGCCAGCCCTCCGAAAGACCGGGTTCCCGGCCCCGGCGCGCGGCCCTCAGGCGGCGAGCTGATGCTCCAGGCGTGCCTTGACCTCGAGCAGTTCGGCGGGCAGGCGCTGCGCCAGCATGTCGAACAGCTCGGTGTGCAGCCGGAATTCTTCGCGCCACGCGGCCCGGTCGATCGAGGTGATGCGCTCGAAGCGCTCGGGCGAAAAATCGAGCCCTTCCCAGTGCAGGTCGGTGTAGCGGGGGCTGATCCCGAAGACGTGCTCGGCGCCCTGGCCACGGCCCTGGTTGCGATCGACGATCCACTGCAGCACGCGCATGTTCTCGCCAAAGCCCGGCCACACGAAGCGCCCGTTCTCGTCGGTGCGAAACCAGTTGACGCAGTAGATGCGCGGCAGGGTGGCGCCCTGGGCCTGCAGCCGGCGGCCCATTTCGAGCCAGTGCGAGAAGTACTCGGCCATGTTGTAGCCGCAAAACGGCAGCATGGCAAAGGGGTCGCGGCGGACCACGCCCTGCTGACCGGCTGCTGCCGCCGTGGTTTCAGACCCCATGGTCGCGGCCATGTAAACGCCCTCGACCCAGTTGCGGGCCTCGGTCACCAGGGGCACGGTGCTCGAGCGTCGACCACCAAAAATGAAGGCATCGATGCGCACGCCCTCGACGCTATCCCAGGCCGGATCGATCGCCGGGTTTTGCGTGGCGGCCACGGTAAAGCGCGCATTCGGGTGCGCCGCCTTGCGCCCGGCCTTGCCGTCAGCGGGCGTCCAGTCCTTGCCCTGCCAGTCGATGAGGTGCGCAGGCGGTGTATCGGTCATGCCCTCCCACCAGACATCGCCCTCATCAGTGAGGGCCACGTTGGTGAAAATGACGTTTTCGCGAAGCGAGGCCATGCAATTGGGATTGGTGCGCACGTTGGTGCCGGGCGCCACCCCGAAATACCCCGCCTCGGGGTTGATGGCACGCAGGCTGCCATCGGCTGCCGGTTTGATCCAGGCAATGTCGTCACCGATGGTGGTGACCTTCCAGCCCTCAAACCCGCTGGGCGGAATGAGCATGGCGAAGTTGGTTTTCCCGCAGGCCGACGGAAAGGCCGCCGCGACATGATGCTTGCGGCCTTCGGGGCTGGTGACGCCCAGGATGAGCATGTGCTCGGCCAGCCAGCCGGCGCCGCCCGCCTCAAGGTCTTGCCGGCCCATGGTCGAGGCGATGCGCAGCGCAAAGCACTTCTTGCCCAATAGGGCATTGCCGCCATAGCCCGACCCATAGGACCAGATCTCGCGGGTTTCGGGGTAGTGAACGATGTACTTCGTAGGATTGCAGGGCCAGGGCACGTCGGCCTGGCCGGCCGCAAGCGGCGCTCCCACCGTGTGCACGCAGGGCACGTACTCGCCCGCATCACCCAGAATGTCGTAGACGCGCCGGCCCATGCGGGTCATGGTGCGCATGCTCACCACCACATAGGGGCTGTCGGTGAGTTCGATGCCGATGTGCGCGATGGGGCTGCCCAGGGGGCCCATTGAAAAAGGCACGACATACAGCGTGCGGCCGCGCATGGCACCGCGGAAAAGACCCGAGAGCGTCGCACGCATCTCGGCCGGATCGACCCAATGGTTGGTGGGCCCGGCCGCTTCGCGGGTGGCCGAGCAGATGAAGGTGCGGTCCTCGACCCGGGCAACATCCGACGGATCCGACCAGGCCAGAAACGAACGCGGACGCAGCACCGGGCTGAGCCGCCGCAAGGTACCCGCTGCAACCATCTGGTCGCACAACCGGGCGTACTCCTCGTCGGAGCCATCACACCACACCACGCGCGCAGGCTCGGTGTGGGCGGCGATCGAGGCAACCCACTCGACCAGGCCGCGATGACGGACATGCGCGGGCGCCGCCACCGAGGTGGCAGTCCAGCCGGGGGTCTGCGAATCGGCCGTGTCGGCCACGGCGCTCGTCGATGTCATCGCTCAGGTCTCCTCTACGCTCGTCATGGCCCCGGCGGCTCGGCCAAAAATACAGCTCTGGCTGGCCACCTGCCGGGGACGAAAGGGAAAACCTTCGATTTTACACCTGCGAGGGGACGCCCCTTACAATGACCCGATGGACAAGACCGCCCCCCACGCAGCGCTGCTGCTCGAACGTATGGACCGCGGCCAAACCCTGGACCGTGACGCCTACCTTTCCCTCTCCGGTTGGCCCGAGGCCGAGCGCCTCGGCGAGCAGATCGTGGCACTTCGCCGGGCGCGCGGCGATCGCCCGATCGGCTGGAAGATCGGCCTCACCAATGCCAGCGTCTGGCCCCGCCTCGGCATCGATCGCCCGCTCTGGGGACGGCTCTATGACCGCACCGTCACCCTGCTCGACGCCCCCCGGGCGACGCTCGCGCTGGCCGGGTTGTCGCTGCCCCGGATCGAGCCCGAGATCGTCTTTGGTCTGGCTCATTCGCCGGCCAGCGACGCGCCGGCCGATCTGCTCGCAGCCACCGCGTGGATTGCCCACGGCTTCGAGATCGTGCACACCCCCTACCCCGGTTGGCAATCGAGCCCCTACGACAGCCACGCCGCACAGGGCATGCACGCCGCCCTGATCGTCGGGCCCCGCCTGCGCCCCCAGCAACTCGCCCAAACGTCTGCCAGCCTGATTGAACGTCTGGCGCAGTTTCAGATCGCGATGAGCGTCGCCGGCGGAAGCAGTTGGCCGGGCACGGGTTCGGCGGTGCTGGGCAGCCCGCTGCTGTCGCTGGGCCGCTTCGTGCGCGAACTGGCCCAGCGAGGCCAGCGCCTCGGCAGCGGCGAGATGATCACCACCGGCACGCTCACCGACGCCCAGGCGCTCACCGAGCCCGGCGTCTGGACGACCCGGATCGAAGGGCTCGCCCTGCCCGGGCTCGAGCTGACGGTTCGCTAGCCGCGCCGCCCGCCCCCCACTGACCGGCACCACACCATGGCCCAACTGCTCAGCCTCTGCGCGGGCACGGCGGCA
>CAIVPX010000103.1 GCA_903907905.1 uncultured bacterium
GTTGCGGCGGTTGCGGCGGTTGCGGCGGTTGCGGCGGTTGCGGCGGTTGCGGCGGTTGCGGCGGTTGCGGCGGTTGCGGCGGTTGCGGCGGGTGCGGCGGATTCGGCGGATTCGGCGGATTCGGCGGGGGCGGCGGGGGCGGCGGGCGTACCCGGCGAGACGGACCCGGGCGCCGGCGGGGCTGAAGCGGATGGCGCAGAAGCAACAGGTACAGCAGTTGCGGCTGGCCCGACAGGCACACCCGGTGCTGCAGGTGCTGCAGGTGCCGCGGATGCGGCAGGTGCGGCCTGTGCACGCAAGGCCTCGCGGGCCTGCCCGGGATCGATGCGGGAAATGTCCTCGACCGACGGCACCCTCAGCCGGGAGCCGACCCGGAGCAGATCAACGCTGCCGTTGAAGGCCGTCGGATTGGCCTGGAAGAGCGCGAACTGCACCTGCTCCAGCGTTTGCCCGCCGACCCGCAAGGTCTGCGCAATAGCGCTGAGGCTGTCGCCAACCCCCGCTTCGATCTCGGTGGGGCGTGCGCCTGTCCGATCGACAGGCCCGCGCACCGAAGCCAAAGACGCAGCGGCCTCCTGCGCCCCAGGCGTTCTCGAGGCCGCAGACGCGAGCACGGCCGCCAGCGCCGAATTGGCCCGGTCGAGCGGCGAGGCGGTCGGCGCTGCATTGGCGGCCCGCTCAAGATGCGCGGGTGTCGGTGCCGAGCCGGCCCGCTCCATGGGCACGGGTGCCGTCGCCAGATTGGCTCGGTCGGGCGGCGAGGGGGGTAGCCCCGCCTCGACCTGGGTCCGGATGCGCACCGATTCAGGCTGCGCAGCGCTCGGAGCAACAGCGGACACCACAGCCACCGGCGCGGCTGCGCGCAGAATCACGACGCCCTCGACCGTTTCCACCCCTCGCCTGAGGCCGGGCGGATCGAGCATGAGGTCGTAGGCACGCACCGACCGCCCCAGGGCGGAGTCGACCTGAATGACCAGCCTCAGAAGGGGCTCATCGACGGGCTGGGCTGAAGTGAGTTTGAGGACCGGCCGGGCGCGCACCGTGTCGTCGACGATCAGGGCGATCGAGGGACGCGCAGAAGGCGCAGCGCCCGACTGGCCAGCCGGATCGGCCGCGAGCGTGGCCCGCACCGGTCCACCCGCCCAACCAACGAGTTCGACCTCAGCCGACAGTCGCTGGCCCAGCCCTGAATCAAGAAGGAGGCGTCCAAGGTCGGCCGCGCGAGCGGGCAGGCATTGGACGGCAAGAAGTGCCAGCACCGCCACCACGAAGGGCGCTGCCAGCTTGAGCCTCGAGAACGGCCGCGTGAGAAATTCGCCAGCGCCCATGCCGAACTTCACCCCCTGCCCCCCTGGGCAAGACTGTCTTTCCCGATCAAGAACCCGCCTCAGCCGAGAAGGATACGCAACATCCTGCGCAGCGGTTCGGCCGCGCCCCACAGCAACTGATCCCCCACCGTGAAGGCACTCAGGTACTCCGGCCCCATAGCCAGTTTGCGCAGGCGCCCGACGGGTACGGCGAGCGTACCGGTGGCCGCATTGGGAGTGAGATCGCGAATGCTGGCCTCACGAGTATTGGGCACCAGACGCACCCATTCGTTACCCGACGCGATCAGTGCCTCGACATCGGCAATGGGCACATCGCGCTTGAGCTTGATGGTGAGCGCCTGGCTATGGCAGCGCATGGCACCGATCCGCACGCACAGGCTCTCGACGGGAATGTGTCCCGCCCCCGAGGCCGGCAGGCCGAGGATCTTGTTCATCTCGGCATCGCCCTTCCACTCCTCGCGGGACATGCCGTTGCCGAGGTCCTTATCGATCCAGGGGATGAGGTTGCCCGCCAGCGGGACCCCGAAGTGCTCCACGGGAAAAGCTTTGCCGCGCATGGTCTCAGCCACGCGGCTGTCAATCTCGAGAATGGCCGAGCCCGGATCGGCCAGGGGCGCCGCCACCGCCGAATGAAGCGCGCCCATCTGGGCGAGCAACTCACGCATATTCTGGGCGCCCGCGCCCGAGGCCGCCTGATAGGTCATGGCGGTGATCCACTCGATGAGCCCCTCGCGGATGAGGCCGTTGAGCCCCATCATCATGAGGCTGACCGTGCAGTTGCCGCCGATGAAATCACGGCCGCCGCGCGTCAGCGCTTCCTTGATCACATGCAGGTTGAGGGGATCAAGAATGATCACCGAGCTGTCGTGCATGCGCAGCGCCGAAGCGGCGTCGATCCAGTAGCCCTTCCAGCCGGCGGCCCGCAACTTGGGATAGAGGTCGTTGGTCCAGTCGCCGCCCTGACAGGTGAGGATGGTGTCCATCTTCGACAGGGCCTCGACCGACATCGCGTCCTGCAGCCGATCGCCGCCCATGGGCGCCTCGCCACCCGAACTGGAGGTGCTGAAGAACACGGGCTCGATGAACGAGAAATCGTTTTCCTCGCGCATGCGCTGCATCAGCACCGAGCCGACCATCCCGCGCCAGCCCACCATCCCGACTTTCATTGCCATGTTCCCTGCTCCGCGAATCGAAGGACCCGAATGTTCGCTCAGTGTTCGCTCAGTGTTCGCTCAGTGCGCGCTCAGAGGGCAGCGATCACCGCATCACCCATTTCGCGGGTGCCCACCGTGCGCTTGCCCTGCTCGGCGATGTCGGCGGTGCGCAGACCCTGGGCCAGCACCTTGCGCACAGCGGTTTCGACCCGTTGGGCAGCCGCCTCCTGGCCAAGCGAATGGCGCAGCAGCATGGCCAGAGAAAGAATCGTGGCCAGCGGGTTGGCCACGCCCTTGCCGGCAATGTCGGGCGCCGAGCCATGAATGGGCTCGTACATGCCGAAGTTACGGGCGTTGAGCGAAGCCGAGGGCAGCATGCCGATGGACCCCGTGAGCATGGAGGCCTCGTCGGACAGGATGTCGCCGAACATGTTGCCCGTGACGATGACGTCGAACTGCTTGGGGTTACGAACGAGTTGCATCGCCGCATTGTCGACATACATGTGGGACAGTTCGATGTCGCGATGCTGCTGGTGGACGTCGGTGACGATGTCGCGCCAGAACTGCGTCGTTTCGAGGACGTTGGCCTTGTCCACCGAGCACACGCGCTTGCCGCGCTTGCGCGCCGCCTCGAAAGCAATGACCGCTATGCGACGGATTTCGCTCTCGGCATAGCGCATGGTGTCGAAGCCCTCGCGCTCGCCCGCCTCGTTGGTGCGCACCCCCCGGGGTTGACCAAAATAGATGTCGCCGGTGAGCTCGCGCACGATGAGGATGTCCAGCCCCGCGACCACCTCGGGGCGCAGCGTGGAAGCGTGAGCCAGTTCGGGAAACACCGTGGCCGGCCGCAGGTTGGCAAAGAGATCGAAGTGCTTGCGAAGTCGCAGCAAACCCTGTTCCGGTCGCTTGGGGCGCGGCAGGGCATCGTACTTGGGGCCGCCGACCGCGCCGAACAGAATGGCGTCCGATTTCTCACAAAGCTTGAGCGTCGACTCGGGCAACGGGTCGCCCGACGCATCGTAGGCCGCGCCCCCCACGAGGGCTCGCTCGGTCTCGATCCGCAGACCGTCCTGGGCCAAGGCCGCGATGACGCGCTCGGCCTGCTCGGTGATTTCAGGGCCGATTCCATCGCCCGCCAACACTGCAATCTTCATCGTCCACACTCCATTGATCACATGCAAAGCGCCCGACTCGCGGGCGCTCGAGGGTACCGACCTGCCACCTGCGCATTCGACCTGCGCATTCGACCTGCGCGACCGGCTGAGCAGCCGGGCGCGCGGGCGCCGATGGCGAACTCAGGTGGACAGCATCTGCCCGAGCCAGGGTTGCTCCACCAAGCGACGCGCCTCGAACTCGCGGATCCGATCGGCATGGCGCAGCGTGAGCCCGATTTCGTCGAGCCCGTTGGTCAGGCAGTACTTTCGGAAATCGTCGATCTCGAACGGAAAGCTGCGCGATCCGTCGCTGGTGCTGACGATCTGCTGCGGCAGGTCGATGACCAGTTCGAAGCCCACGAAGCCATTGACCTGATGAAACAGCCAATCCACATCAGCCTCGGACAAGCGGATGGGCAGCACCCCGTTCTTGAAGCAGTTGTTGAAGAAGATGTCGGCATACGAGGGCGCGATCAGCACCCGAAATCCGAAATCTTCCAGCGCCCAGGGCGCGTGTTCGCGCGACGACCCGCAGCCGAAGTTCTTGCGCGCAAGCAACACCGACGCCCCCTTGAAGCGCGGCTGGTTGAGCGCGAAATCGGGGTTGAGCGGCCGACGTGAATTGTCCATGCCGGGCTCGCCGTGGTCGAGATAGCGCCACTCGTCGAACAGGTTGGGGCCGAAGCCCGACCGCTTGATGGACTTCAGGAATTGCTTGGGGATGATCGCGTCGGTGTCGACATTGGCCCGATCAAGTGCGGCCACCAGCCCTCGATGAACGGTAAGACTTTGCATGGTCGGCTGCCTTTACTGATAACGTCGGACATCAACGAAATGGCCCGCCACACCCGCCGCTGCGGCCATGGCCGGGCTGACCAGGTGCGTGCGCCCACCCGCGCCCTGCCGTCCCTCGAAATTGCGGTTCGAGGTGGAGGCGCAACGCTCACCGGGTTCGAGGCGGTCGGCATTCATGGCCAGACACATGGAGCAGCCCGGTTCGCGCCACTCGAAGCCCGCATCGCGGAAGATCTTGTCGAGCCCCTCGGCCTCGGCCTGAGCCTTGACGAGTCCCGAGCCCGGCACGACCAGCGCCAGCTTGACGTTGGACGCCTTCTGACGACCGCGCACCACGGCGGCCGCCGCTCGCAGGTCTTCGATTCGGGAATTGGTGCACGAACCGATGAAGACCTTGTCGATGCGGATGTCCGTCACCGGGGTGTTGGGCTTGAGGCCCATGTAGACGAGCGCCCGCTCCATGCCCTCGCGGCGCACCGGATCTTTTTCCTTCTCGGGATCCGGCACACGACCGTCGATTGACGCCACCATTTCGGGCGACGTGCCCCAGGTGACCTGAGGAATGATGCTGGCGGCGTCGAGCGTGACCACCGCATCGAACTTGGCCCCCGGATCGGAGCGCAGCGTACGCCAGTAGGCGGCCGCCCGCTCCCAGTCTTCGCCTGCAGGCGCCATGGGACGCCCCTTGAGGTAACGCAGCGTGGTGTCGTCGACCCCCACCATGCCAGAGCGTGCACCAGCCTCGATGGCCATGTTGCACAGGGTCATTCGCCCTTCCATCGACAGCCCCGAGATCGCCGAGCCGGCGAACTCGATGGCAAAGCCCGTGCCCCCGGCCGTGCCAATACGCGCGATCACCGCCAGCACGATGTCCTTGGCCGTCACGCCGGCCGGCAGCTTGCCGTCGACCTGAACCAGCATGTTGCGCATCTTGCGCACGACCAGCGTCTGCGTGGCCAGCGTGTGCTCGACCTCGGAGGTGCCGATGCCGAAGGCCAGACAGGCAAACGCCCCATGCGTACTGGTGTGCGAATCGCCGCAGACCACCGTCATGCCGGGCAGGGTCGCGCCCTGCTCGGGGCCGATGACGTGAACGATGCCCTGTCGGCGGTCGTTGATGTCGAAATAGGGGATCTTGTATTCGCGGGCGTTTTGATCGAGGGTGTCGACCTGAAGCTTGGCGATGGGGTCATCGATACCCTGCGAGCGATCGGTGGTGGGGACGTTGTGATCGACCACCGCAAGGTTGGCACTGATGCGCCAAGGCTGGCGTCCGGCCAGGCGCAGCCCTTCGAAGGCCTGCGGACTGGTGACTTCATGCACCAGATGCCGGTCGATATAGAGAATGGTGGTGCCGTCGGCCTCGGAATGGACGACGTGCGCATCCCACAACTTGTCATAGAGAGTTTTGAGCGCGAGTGACATGGAAGACCGCCGAAAAAAACGGATCGGCGATTATGCCATGCAGCGCCTCAGCGGGCAGGTCGACGGTTATAGAGCGGCATGACCCGCTCGGACCACACCTCGAGATCGCGGCTACGCGTCTCGGCCGACGGATGCGTGGCCAGAAACTCGGGCCCCTTGCCCTCGCTCAGCCGGGCCATCTTCTGCCATAGGGTGATCGCCGCCCTGGGATCGAAGCCCGCGCGCGCGGCCAGTTCGACGCCCATCCGGTCGGCCTCGCTCTCGTGAAGGCGGCTATTGGGCAAGGACACCGTGACCTCGAGCGCCAGCCGTGCCATGTCGGTGGAGATGGCCGGGAGGCCCGCAATCGCCGCGGCCACCCCCAGCCCGGTCTGCGTCACCATCCGTTCAGACGCGCGCTCGCGCGAGTGCTCACGCAGCGCATGGGCGATTTCATGGCCGATCACGGCGGCCA
>CAIVPX010000104.1 GCA_903907905.1 uncultured bacterium
CGTGCTGCTGGCAGGAATCTACTCCGGGGCTTTCACGCCCACCGAGGCCGCTGCGGTGGCTGCCTTGCACGCGCTCATCCTGGCGGCCGTGGTGTTTCGGGCTCTGAGTTGGCGTGCGTTCTGGGGCGTGGTGCTCGAGTCAACGCGCGCCAGCGCCGTGATCACCGTCATTTTGGCCGGATCGTTCATGCTCAATTATGCGTTCACGGCAGAGGGCGTGCCCCAGGCCGTGGCGGCCTGGGTGGAGGCCCAGCAGTTCGGGCGCCTACCCTTTCTGTTCATGGTCAACGCCCTGTTTCTGCTGCTGGGTTGTTTTCTGGATGTCTCGGTGCTGTTGCTGGTGTTCGTACCCATGCTGCTGCCGGCCGCGAAGCTGCTGGGGGTCGACCTCGTACACTTTGGCGTGTTGGTGGTGCTCAACATGATGATCGGCCTGATCCATCCGCCCTTCGGCATGCTGCTTTTCGTGACGCGGGCGCTCACCGGCATTCCTATCGGCGAGATGATGCGCGAGGGCTGGCCCTTTCTCGTCATGCTGCTCGGCCTGCTCGTGGCCATCACGGTCTTCCCCGAGATCGTGCTCTGGTTGCCATCGACGATGGGGTATGGTGCGCGGGCCAGTTTATGAGGCGCGTGCGTTGCGGGTCCGGCCAACGGCGTTTACCATCCCGCCACCCTCCACAACCCGGTGTGGCCGGCTCGCGTGGCGGCTGTCCGTCACAGACCGGGGCCCTCCGACATTCTTTGTGCTGACGACCTCGTGACCACACCGATCGATCGAATCCTCATCTGCGGGGCCGGGCTTGCCGGACTGAGCGCGGCCGTGACGGCGCTTGAAGCGGGTATCCAGGTGCTGCTGATCGATAAGGCGCCAGAACCCGGCGGCACCACCGTGCTGTCGGGCGGGCTGCTCTGGACCATCGCCGATTTTGATGACGTCAGGCGACTGATTCCCAACGGTGACGCTGCGCTGCAGTGGTTGGTCTTTGACACGCTCGAGGCCTCGGTCGTCTGGCTGCAGGGGCTGGGCGTGAAGACCGGGCCGCTTGAGCCCGTGATGTTTCACGGGAGCGGCCGGTCAGTCGAGCCGGCGGCCATGATTGCCACGCTGGTGCAGCGCTTCGAGGCGTTGGGGGGCGAGATGATGCTCGATTGCGGCCTCGAGCAACTTCTGCTCGATGGCGAGGGCAGCGTGCGCGGCGTGGTGGCCGCGCGTGAGGGTCGTCTGATCGAATTGCCCGCGCGCGCGGTCGTCCTGGCTACCGGCGGCTTTCAGGGCAATCATGAGTTGCTCACGCGCTACGTGGTACCCCAGCCTGCCGATCTCATTCTTCGGGCGAACCGCTGGAGTACGGGGGACGGACTGATCGCGGCGACCGCAGTCGGTGCGGCTGCATCGCCCGGGCTCAGCACCTTCTACGGGCACGCACTGGCTGCGCCGCCCGCGCGCTTCACCAAGTTCCAGTTGCGCGATGCCAGCCAGTACTACGGGGGCCTGTCGGTCGCTCTCAACCTGCACGGTGAACGCTTTGCCGATGAAACCGCCGGGTCGGGCGAAGAAGCGCTCAACCAGGCCCTGGCCCGTCAGCCCGAGGGTCTGGGCGTGTATATCGTGGATGCCGAGGGCCTCGATATGCCGCCGATCCAGGGCCGGCCCGGCGTAACCCGAAGCATGTTGGCGCGCGCGCGCAGCCTGGGCGCCGATGTGATCGAGGCCCCTACGCTGGAGCGCTTGTGCGAGGGCCTGGGCCAGTTCGGGTTTCCAGCGGCGGCTTGCCTGCGCACGCTGCAGGCCTTCAACCAGACGCTGCGCGAGGACAGGGCGGACGACCTGGTACCGCCCCGCGCGCGCCATCGCAGGGCACTGCAAAACGCCCCCTTTCATGCGGTGAAAGTTCGCGCGGGCATCACCTTCACCATGGGCGGCATCCAGATCGATGAGCGCGGGCGGGTGCTCAGGCGCGCCGGCGGTACGTCGGCGTTTGCCGAGGTACCGGTCGATCGCGCGTATGTCGATCTCGACGCGCACGCGAGCATTGCAATCGGCCCCGACTATCGCCAGTCCCCGATTCCCGGGCTGTATGCCGCCGGCAATGACGCCGGCAACATCAGTCACCGTGGCTATATGGGGGGACTCGCCTCGGCGCTGACCGTGGGTCGTACGGCAGGGGCCGATGCGGCTCGCTATTTGGCCGGCGCGTCGGCATTTTCGGGTGCCGCCTGAGGTGCGAGCCTCGCGCTCGATCCAGCGCGTGCCCCATGGCGCTCGCGACCCGATCCGTCGCGTGACGCGGCGTGCGGGTCACTCTGCAGGTGCGACGCTGAACCGACGAATGCAGGTCGGTGCTGGCGCGGCCCGCTTGACCCTGGCGTATCAGTAAGACAGCCGGTTGAGTCCGTCCAGGGCGGCGGTCTTGTAGCACTCGGCCAGCGTCGGAAAATTGAAGACCGCATCGGCGAAGTAGTCGATTGTGCCTTCGTGGGCCATGAGCGTCTGACCGATATGGATCAGCTCGCTCGCGCCCTCGCCCAAAATGTGCACGCCGAGAAGTTTCTTGTCGTCAGGGCTGAACAGAATCTTCAGCATGCCGGTACGGTCTCCGATGATCTGGCCACGCGAGATCTCCCGGTAGTTGGCCTTGCCGATTTCGTAGGGGATGCCCGCTGCGGTGAGTTCGTCCTCGTTCTTGCCGATGGTTGAAATTTCCGGCACGGTGTAGATGCCATAGGGAAAGAGACCGATCCCGGTTTCATGGGCCTCCCGAACGCCGAAGGCATGCCGCGCCGCGGCGCGGCCCTGCTCATACGAAGTGGAGGCCAGCGAGGGAAAGCCGATCACGTCACCCACGGCGTAGATGTGATCGACGTTGCTCTGGAAGTGCTCCCGTACGGGAATTCGGTTGCGCTCATCGCAGCTGACGCCCGCCGTATCGAGCTTGAGTCGGGCTGTGGCGCCGACGCGTCCAATGGAATAAAGCGTCGACTCGGCATGGAGCACCTTGCCGCTCTTGAGCCTGACCTCCACCGGTTTGCTGGCGCCATCGAGCACCTGGATGCCATCGACCTCCTCGCCCAGGCGCATCGTCACATTGCTTTGCTGCACGACGTAGGTGAGTGCTGCCGAGATTTCATGGTCGAGAAAGGGCAGCAACGTGGGGCGCTTGTCGACGATGGTGACCCGCACGCCCAGGGCGGCGAACATGGTCGCGTACTCGACACCGATCACCCCGGCGCCCACCACGATCAGCGAGCGGGGAAGAAACTGCAGTCCCAGAATGTCGTCGCTCGTGAAGACCCGCTGACCGTCGAAAGGAATGTGCGCGTCGCGTGCCGCCTCGGTACCGCAGGCGATCACGATTCGCTCGGCGGTGATCTGGCGACGCCCATGCCCGCTGGCCGAACTGAGCTCCAGGGTGTGCGGGTCGACGAACGCGGCCGATGACTCGATCAGTTCCACCCGGTTACGGGTCATCTGATTGCGGATGACGTCGATCTCGGACCGGATGACCTGCTGCACGCGATACATCAGATCGTCGATGCTGATGTCCTGCTTTACCCGGTAGGACGACCCGTAAATGCCGCGCTCGCGAAAGCCGGACAGGTGAAGCACCGCCTCCCGGAAGGTCTTGGAGGGGATGGTGCCGGTGTTGACGCAGACGCCCCCTACGGCCCGGGCCCGCTCGATGACCACCACCCGTTTTCCCAGCTTGGCGCCCTGAATGGCGGCGCGTTGCCCGGACGGCCCCGAGCCGATGACGGCGAGATCATAGTCGAAGTGCCCGGCGCCGGACGGTCGGGGCGTGCCCGTTTGGCCGATCGGGCTTGCGTCGTGTTTGCGTGGCATGGCGGCCTCCCGACCGGTTGGATACCGGTCGGATCATAGGCATGCGGCGCGAGACTGTAAACCGGGCGAAAGAGATGAAGGAGGTGGCCGCGCGGGGGAGCGCGATGACCCTCGCGGCGCGCCGCACGATACGGAAGACCAGTCCGGACTCGTGGCGACGCTGAGCAATCGGCGGATTGAGTGGGGCGGCCGGTTCGCCCGGCTTGCCGCCGCCCCACAGACCAGGGCGATGAACCCGACTAGGCTTGCGCGGTTTGCCGCGCCTTCCAGCCGTCCCAACTCCACTCGCCCGCACCTAGCGAGGCCACCATGAGCAGGCCCCCTACGATGGCTGCATTCTTCCAGAACATCAGTTGCTGGACGAACTGCTGCGCCTCGGGCATGACCCAGAAGTTGTGGAAGGCGAGCGTGGCGAGGAAGGTGAAGGCCGCCAGTACGCCCGCCACGCGTTTGGTGTGCCAGCCCACCAGCAGCGCAAGGCCCAGCGGGATTTCTACGCCAATGGCGATGACCGCTGCCAACTGGGGCTGCGGCAAGCCGGCCGCGGCGACGTAATTGACGGTCCCGGCAAAGCTGAACAGCTTGGAGACACCAGCAGGAACGAAGAGGGCGGCAAGCAGTATCCGGCCCAGCAGCGAGAACATCGGGTTGTATTCGCGTATCAAGGGAGGCTCCTGGAAGGGAGGTTGACGGGGATCCTCCGGTTGCGCCTATGGCTGGCGCATGGGACGCTAGTGTACCCGCTCAGGCGGCTTCGATGCACCAGTGCCGAAAGCTGTCCTCGAAGTCGTTGCGGCTCAGAAAGCCCAACTGGGCTTGGGCGGCCGAGCTGTCCGAGGGGGCCGGGCGACGGTGGGCAAAGCCGGCGAATCCGGTCTACGGGGGCCCGGGCAGGCGAATCCGCAGGCTCGTCCCAGATCGGGACGGGGGTAACGAGTGGGCACTCGCAGCCTTCACGGCTGGTCGATACGGGTTGGTAAATCAATCGTGCCGAGCACGCTGGTGGGCGAGTCCCGCCGACCGCCGAGCACGGCGCCATGCCTATCTCCATGCCGACCACCGAGCTGTATCGGTCGTTCAAGATCGGCCAGATCGATACGCAGGGCAGCGCCGTCCACATGGCGGACCAATGGCAAGTTCACGAGCTCATGGGCCGGGCCACGCTCACCTGCCATCTGATGCGATTTGTGTTCACCGCGATTACCAAGCCGGCCCCTGACAGGCTGAGTGCCGAACAGACGGTCAAGCCACGCAGCGCCGCCTGTGAGCAGGTGGTGCCCGATTGCCTGGCGGTCTATCGATCTTCGGTACCGGGGCGGGCGTCTGGTCGGGCCCGGCTTCAGAGCCAGCCGGCGCGTCGGAAGCGTCTGAACAGAAAGCCTGCAGCCAGGGCGATCGTGAGTAGCGCAAGGGGGTAACCCCAGCGCCATTTGAGCTCGGGCATCAGATCGAAGTTCATGCCCCAGATGCCGGCCATCGCCGTGGGCACTGCGATGATGGCCCCCCAGGCCGCCAGGCGCTTGGTGGTCTCCGATTCCTCGATCGTGACCATCGACAGGTTGACCTGGATTGCTGTTCCGATGGTGTCGCGAATGGCCTCGACCGACGCGTTGATGCGGGCGAGGTGATCGTGCACGTCGCGGAAGTACTCCTGCGTTGACACGCAGACCACGGGCGCGCGACCGCCGTGTAGCTTGCCGGCGACTTCGAGCAGGGGTGAGACCGCATGGCGCAGGGTGCCCACGCGGCGCTTGAGCGCATAGAGTCGCTGGATGCTATCGCGGGCATTGCTGCGCTCGAAAATGTGCGCTTCCACCTCCTCGAGTTCGGTTTCGATGGCATCGAGCAGCGGGAAGTACCGGTCGACCACCGCATCAAGCAGCGCATAGAGCACGAAGCCCGAACCGTGGCGCAGCAGATGCGGCTCGCGCTGGCAGCGCGCCCGTACCCCCAGAAATCCCTGGGAACTATGGTTGCGAACCGACAGCACGAAGTTGCTGCCGACGAATACCGCCACCTCGCCTGTGGCGATGTCGCCGCCCTGCGCCTCGAGCAGATGCATGACGACGAAGAGGGTGTCGCCATATTCCTCGATCTTGGGGCGCTGGTGGCCGTGCCGGGCGTCTTCGACGGCGAGTTCGTGCAGGCCGAAGGCCTGCTGCATCTGCGTGAGTTCGGCATCCTCGGCATCGCGCAGCGCCACCCAGACGAAACAGTCGGGCCGGCTGATCCATTCGCGGATCTCTTGCGGCTCGATGTCGGCCAGTTTGTAGCCCTGCTGGTAGACGACGCAGTTGATGAGCATGGAGCGCGCTTTCCTTGTGGTTTGATGCGATTGCAGTTGTTGGTCGGTGTTTGAGTTTCTATCTTGGTGCAACTTTTGCTTGATTAGGGCGTTTTTCGCCGGTGGCGTTCTAAATCGCACCGAAACCGTTCAATTCAAAAGAAAGAGCCAGGGATGGACGCACTAAAACAGGGCGCTGATACGCTGTTTATCTTGTTGGGCGCCATCATGGTGCTGGCCATGCATGGAGGGTTTGCCTTCCTGGAGTTGGGGACGGTCCGCGAAAAAAATCAAATCAACGCGCTGGTGAAGATCCTCGCCGATTTTTGCGTCTCGGCGCTGGTTTACTTTCTGGTTGGTTATTCGGTCGCCTACGGCACGGGGTTTCTGGTGGGCGCGGGCTCGCTGATTGAAAAGAACGGCTATGAGCTCGTCAAGTTCTTCTTCCTGCTGACCTTTGCCGCAGCGATTCCGGCCATCGTGTCAGGCGGGATCGCCGAGCGTGCGCGCTTTTATCCACAACTTTTTGCGACGGCCCTCATCGTGGGGATCGTTTACCCGGTCTTTGAGGGCGTGGCGTGGAATCAGCGCTGGGGTTTTCAGGCCTGGCTCAAGGCGTTCACGGGCGAAGAGTTCCATGATTTCGCGGGCTCGGTCGTGGTGCATGCCGTGGGCGGCTGGGTGGCTTTGGGCGCAGTCGTGCTGCTGGGGGCCCGACGCAATCGCTACCGCCGCGACGGGGGCATCTCGGCGCACCCGCCTTCCAGTATTCCCTTTCTTGCCCTCGGGTCCTGGATGCTGATCGTGGGCTGGTTCGGATTCAACGTGATGAGCGCCCAGACGCTCGACAAGATCTCGGGGTTGGTGGCGGTGAATTCCCTCATGGCGATGGTGGGGGGCACCCTGGTCGCCCTGGTGATCGGGCGCAACGATCCGGGCTTCGTGCATAACGGGCCGCTGGCGGGCCTGGTGGCGGTCTGCGCGGGCTCGGACCTCATGCACCCCGTGGGCGCGCTGGTGGTGGGCGGTGTCGCCGGGGCGATCTTCGTCTCGATGTTTTCGCTCACGCAGAACCGCTGGCGGATCGATGACGTGCTCGGGGTCTGGCCGCTTCATGGATTGTGTGGCGCCTGGGGGGGAATTGCGGCGGGCATCTTTGGTACCGAGGCCCTCGGTGGTCTGGGCGGGGTCAGCCTGACGGCGCAACTGATCGGCACTCTCGCCGGCGTGGCGTGGGCGCTGCTGGGTGGGTTCGTCATCTATGGACTGCTGCGGATCACCGTGGGCTTGCGCCTGGGCCAGGAAGAGGAGTTCGAGGGCGCCGATCTCAGCATCCACCGGGTGAGTGCCACGGCGGAGCGGCAGTCGAACTGGTAGGGCTTGCGCGTCAGGCTCGACGCGGCACCGCGCTGCCTCGCCTCGCCTCGCCGTGACCCCTGGACGCGGTGCTGCGTCTTTCTGCGCTGCGTCGATGAGCGCAGCGGGGCGGGCGACCTCACCCACTGGCACCATGCTGGGCGCCCTCAACTCGGGCAAGGCGGACCCGCTCAGCCGAGCGGCCAAAGAGGCCTGCTGAGCGAGCGGCAGCCCCGTCAAGAAGCACGTCAGATCCCAGATCGGGTGGCGGACCCCCGCGCACCGAACCTTGCGCGGGGTCAAACACCTTTCGCGGCGGGTGTCGCCTGCGGCCGAGCACCGGCGCACCATGGAGCCATCGGCCTTCAAGGGAGCACGCGATGAACCTGGGCGAAGATGTGTCGGCAGGAGTCGGACCGATCGAGTCGTTTGCCAGTTCGCATGGCGGCATCATCAGCGAGCTGGAAAGTCTGGGTGAATTGCCCGCGCTGCTTGAGCCGGTGCTGCGAGCCCGCGAAATAGCCGAACGTTCGCTCGGGTTCTTTCACGAGGCCTTGTTCGAGCACCATCTGGACGAAGAGCGCGAGCTGTTCCCCGCGGTGATCGCCAACGCCGAGCCGGGTGCAGAGCGCGAGGAGCTCGAGGCCATGGTTCGCCGGTTGGTGGATCAGCACCGTGCCCTTGAGGCGATCTGGAAACGCATCGAACCTGGCCTTCGACGGCTCGCCAGGGGGCAGGCCGATGAGGTAGCCGTGTCGGACATTCTGCAGTTGATTGCCCGGTACCGCGCGCACGCGGGCGATGAGGAGCGCGACTTCCTGCCTCAGGCCAGCGCGATATTAGGGCGTAAGGCGCATCAGCTCGAGGCGCTGGGGCTGTCGTTGCACATGCGGCATACGCTCAAGCGGATTCCAGCCTACATCTGATCCTTGGCGTAGCAGGGGGGCGTGACACCCGGCGGGGCGGCGGGCGCGCCCGGCGGGTGGCGCAGCGTCTCAGTCGGGAAGCTTGATCACGCTGACATGTGCAGCGACCACGCGCCATCCTTGCTGCATGCGCACCCATGTTTGGCTTTGCCGTCCCACCTTGGTGGGGTCGTCACGCTGAAACTCGACCATGGCGGTGGCGAAGTCGTTGCCGTAGGTCGTGATCACGGTGTTGGCGGTGGTGCGGGCCAGACCAACCGGCGAGCGGCCGCTGCGAAACGCCCGGATGGCCTCGATGCCCCGGAGATTTTCAGCAGCGCCATATCGAACCGTATAGGGGGAGTCCCAAAAGAGTTCGTCGAGGACCTCGACCTTGTTGTGGATCAGTGCGTCCTCGTAGCGGGCGAACACGGCGGTGACCTCGGCGAGCACCTCGGGTCGATTGATTTCCATGAAAACTCCGTTCAGATTCAGAGTGCCGCGATCGGGGCCGCGACGATGCCTTGCGCCTCAAGGTGGGCAGCCACCCGGAGGACTTGGTCTTCACGCCAGGGAGCGGCGATGATCTGCACGCCGATCGGCAGACCCGCCTGCCCCGCAGCGGGCCAGACCGGCACTGTACAGACAGGAAGCCCGATGCACGAAATCGGCTGGGTCAGCATGCCGGTGTTGGGCCGTGCGGGCAGCGTCCGGCCATTGACGTCCATGGTGTCGGCGCCGACGAGGGTCGCTGGGCCCGGCGTGGCGGCCGCCAGCAGCACATCGACATCACCGAAGACTCGGGCGACTTCTCGGGCAAACCAATGCCGCATGCGGCGTGCCTGATAGATCCAGCTGGCGGGCAGCAGCGTGCCGGCCAAGAACCGGTCGCGCGAGAGTGGCTCGAAGTCGGCCGCGCGACGACGCAGGTCGTCCAGATGCAGGGCTGCGCCCTCGGCGGTGGTGATGAGGAAGGCCGCCGCGCGCGCGCGCTCCACCTCGGGCAATTCCACTCGGGTGACGGTCCCGAGCGCCGCCGCGACCTGTAGTACGGCCTCGCGCGCCTGCAGTCCGGCGTTGTCTTGGAAATAGCCATCGAGGATGCCGATGCGAAGACCGCGGATGCCAAGACTCAGCAGTGGGCTGACCGGCTGGGGGGGGGCCCGGCGGCAGGCTGCGTCGCCAGGATGATGCCCCTGCATGGCATCGTAGGCGAGCGCCAGGTCGCCCGTGCTTCGGGCCAGCGGACCCAGCACGTCGATGCTGTCCACGAAGGGGTAGCTACCGGTACGGGGCAGTCGGCCGTAGGTGGGTTTCAGGCCGAACACGCCGCAAAGTGAGGCCGGGACTCGGATGGAGCCGTTGGTATCGGAGCCCAGCGTGAGCGGTACCTGGCCCGCTGCCACGGCAGCACCCGACCCACCCGATGAGCCTCCGGCGATGCGCTCGAGGTCGTGCGGATTACGGGTGGGGCCGTAGTGGGTGTTCTCGGTGGTGAAGCCGTAGGCGTATTCATCCATGTTGAGCGCGCCCACCAGAATGGCGCCGGCCGCCTCGAGCCGTTCCACGAGCACGGCATCGTGTCGGGCGGCCTCGCGATCGAGTTCGATGGTTGATCCTGCCCGCGTGCGCAGCCCCGCGATGTCGAACAGGTTCTTCACCGCGAAGGGCACGCCATGAAGCGGTGGTAGCCGGTCGGGGGAGGGCGTGCTCTGTCGTAGCGCGTCGAGTGTGGCCGCCCGCAGGAGGGCCCGCTCCGCCAGCACATCGGTGAAGGCGTTGATCCGGCTGTCGGTCTGGGCGATGCGCTCGATGCTTCGCTCGACCAGATCGGTCGCGCGGACCTCTCCTTCGCGAGCGGCGCGGGCCATCTCGCCCGCCCTGCAGTCAATCCAGGTCGTGCTCATGATGTGACGCCTTCCGAGCCCTCTGGTGTGACCGGCACGAAGACGATGGCGGGCTCGTCCGCCAGCGAAAAGGTGTGGCCCGCGATCTGCTCGGCAAAGGACGCAGCGAGACCGAAGTAGAGCAGGACGCCCGGCCGGTGCTCGGGGGCGATTTCAAGACCTTGCGCGGCGGCGCTGGCATCGACCAGCGCTTCAATCAGGGTAGAGTGCATGCGTCCTCCAGGGTGAGCGCATCAAGCACGGTGCGTGCCATGTTGGCTGGCCAACTCGGGGGGCGTTTCGCCCCAGATTCGAGCATCATTGCACCTGTTAAGACCGCGGTTATTGTCGATGTCCGCGTTTCGGGGCTCGAATCGGGTGGTCCAGGATTTGCCAAGTGTTCGCCGCGAGCAACCCTCCTCGTATCGAAGTTGATCTCTCCTTCCCCCCCCTTGACCCCTTTTTGCGGAGCTGTCCCGTGTTCAAAAAATCTGTCCTGACTGCCGCTGTGCTGGCGTCCATGCTGAGTGTGTCGGCCCAGGCTGCAGACTGGAGCGATACCTCGATGGGTCTCAAGTACGGCACCAAGTTCGCCGAGCCCTTCAACAGCAAGGACATCGCCAAGACTGTTGCCAGCTTCACGCACGTCAGTGGCTACAAGTACGGCAGCAACTTCTTCACCATCGATTACCTGATGTCGAGCAAGGACGATCCTGCTTTCGTTGGCGCCACCAGCGGCGCGCGCGAGTTTTACGCCATTTATCGCCATACGCTGGATATCGGTACGGTGTCAGGCTCAAGCTTCAAGTTCGGACCGGTCAAAGGCTTGGGCTTTACGGCAGGCTTCGATGTCAATACCAAAGACGACGCGGGCTACAACTCGAAGAAGCAGATGCTGGTGGCGGGCCCCACCCTCAAGTTTGATGTGCCGGGCTTTCTTGATGTGAGCCTGCTGCAACTGTGGGAAAGCAATGCGCCTTACAGCACCTACACCAACTCGGGTGTGGCGCGCTACAGCTACGACGCGCACCCGATGATCAGCGCGGCCTGGGGCACGCCGGTGGCGGGCTTCTGGTTCAAGGGCGTGGCCAACTTCATCGCCTCCAAAGGCAAGAACGAGTTCGGTGGCGCGACCAAGGCCGAGACCTTCATCGATCTGGCCTTGATGTACGACCTCAGTGGTCCGATCGGTGCTCCGAAGAACGCCTTCCAGGTGGGCTTGGGCTACAACTGGTGGAAGAACAAGTTCGGCAATGACGCCAACGGTGCGGCCGGCCGCGGCGCCTTTGCCAGAACGCCGACGATCCGCGCCGAATACCACTTCTGAGCGGATCCTGACCCGGATGGCGCCTTGAGGGCGCCGTCCGTCGGTTCATGTGCCGGGCGCGGCGGGCAGGATGCTGCCTTACCGAGCCGCGCCTGGATGCGCCATCACGCCATCTCGAGCGTGCGCTGCCTGAAGCGGGCGTCGAACACCTTGTCGGCGAGCACCTGGCAGCGCTTCATCAGTCTGGGCTCGTCGGGGCGATAGTCGGGCACGGCATAGTGCCAGGTGCCCAGGTGGTCCCAGATGAGCAGATCGCCCAGCGTCCAGCGGTGCGTGTAACGAAAGCGTGGCTGCAGCACATGCTCGAAGAGTTGCGCCAGCAGGTCGTCGCTTTCCGAGGGCGATACGCCGTCGATCCGCTCGGTGAAGCCAGGGTTGACGTAGATGACCCGCTTGCCGGTGATCGGGTGCGTGAGGAACACGGGGTGCTGCACGGGCGGGCGGGCCTTGCGCTGCTCGGCGGTAAGCGGGGGGCGGGTCGAGCCCTTGTCGCGGCGCATATGCTCCCAGTAAAAATTCAGATCGTGCGTGGCGGTGGCCCCCTCGAGCCGTTGGATCAGGTCGACGGGCAGCTCCGCGTAGGCGGCCTGCGTGCTGGCAAATTCGGTGGCCCCCAGGGTGACGCCGTCACGCACCGGTACGCGATGGGCGACCAGCACGTTCACGAAGCCCACCAGCGTGTTGTAGGTCATGTCGGTGTGCCACTCCTGGCCCGCGTCGGGCAGGCCGATCTGACGATCACCGTCCTTGACGTTGGATAGGATGGACACCTCGGGCATGCCGGGTTCGTGATAAGGCGAGCCTTTGACCACCTGCAGCGAGCCGAAGCGTTCGGAAAACTGTTTGAGTTCGGGCGCGTCGATCATCTGCTGGGGAAAGCGCAGTACCCCGCGTTCACCCAGCGCCCGAAAAATCGTTGCGAAGTCGCCGTCGGAGAGGGGTTGGGACAGATCGACGCCGGTGACTGTGGCGCCCAGCAGGCCGTCGTGAGGGGTGACCCGGATCATGCCTTTCTCCAGGGCTGAGTCGGCGGGGTGCCGATGCGGTTGATGAGTGAGCCGATCTTCGAGATGCGCAGTTCGACCCAATCGCCCGGTTTGAGGTGGTGATCGAGATCCATCGCCGAGCCGCCGGCATAGCAACCGGCGCTGATGACCTGGCCCGGGTGAACCGTCTGACCCATCGACAGGTAGGCAAGCATCTCGGGGAAGGTCCAGACCATGCCACTGCCGTCAGACCCCGACAGTTGCTGGCCGTTGACATGCAGCGACAGGTGCAGGCCGCGCGGATCGCCGATCTCGTCTCGCGTGACGATCCAGGGGCCCATGACGTTGCCGGTATCGAAGTCCTTGCCCTTGGAGGGACCGCGCCCGGTCTTCATCTCCTCGCGCTGGATGTCACGCACGCTGGCGTCGTTGACGATGGTGTAACCGGCGATGGCCCGTTCGGCCGTTTCCGCGTTGAGATTCTTGCCGCCGGTGCCGACGATGCAGACGAGTTCGCATTCGACGTCGAGTTCGGTGGCGTAGGGCGGAAACTCGAGCGTGACACCCGGCCCGACGTAGGAGTCGGGGTTGCCCTTCCAGTAGGGCTTGACGCCGCTTTCCTCGGGAGCGCGGCTCAGATTGAAGCCGTGCGCCGCGCCGGTGGCCGTGTGCGCCGGCCACACACTGAAGTTGGCCACGCCCGGGGGGCGCGGAACCGGCGCCAGCAGGGTGATGTCGGATTCGGCGTAGATCAGACGCTGGCCGTCGGCGCGGTGCGCTTGACCGCGGCCGGCGAGCGCGTCGATGGCTTCCTCAATCCACGCCAGCGCGGTATCGCCCGAGCCGAGCAGCGTGATCATGTCGGCGGGCACTTCGGCCGCGCCCACGCGCTCGGCGGCCGCACGCGGCAGCCTGTGCTCGTGCAGGGCGATCCGGGCTGCGGTGGCGTCGATGACGCCCAGCGGATGTTGGACACCAATACGCCGGATGGGCCCGAGGGGCGTGCTGACCGTGAAGGTTCCGAGTTTCATGGCGGTGCTGATCCTGATGGGTCGGCTATTCGGGCTTGATACCCGCGGCCCTGGCCACTTCGCGCCAGGTATTGGTGTCTTTCTCGATGAAAGTTCGGAAATCGGCGGCCGCCAGCGGCGCCGGTTGCAGGCCCGTGTCGATCAGTTTGTTCTGAATGTCAGCCTGCGCCAGCGCCTCCCGCAGCGCGCCGTACAGTCGATCGCGGATGGGCTCGGGCATCTGGGCCGGACCAAACAGGCCGAACCACGAGTTGGCGACGATGCCGGGCACTCCTTGCTCGATGGCGGTGGGGACATCGGGCAGTTGGCGCTGGCGATCCTCGGAGGTGACGGCGATGGCGCGCAGTCGACCCGACTTGACGTGCGGCAGCACCGCCACCGTGTAGATCAGCATCGGCACATGCCCGGCGACCACATCGGACACAGCCTGCCCCTGATTGCTGTAAGGCACATGCAGAAACTGCGCACCGGTGCGCAGCGCAATGAGCTCGCCCGCCAGGTGGTTGGAGCCTCCGTGACCGCCCGAGGCGTAGCGCACGCCGCCGCTCACGGTTTTGGAGTACGCGATCAGTTCAGGCAGGGTTTTGGCCGGAATGGAGGGGTGCACGACGATGATATTGGTGGACGTGCAGGCGCGACCAATGTGGGTGAAGTCACGCAGGTTGTCATAGGGCATGGCCGTGCCACGAATGGCGGTGGCGATCGACATCGCCGAGACCGCCGACATGGCAATGGTGTAGCCGTCGGGCGGCGCACGCATCACCAGCTCGGCGCCGATCACGCCTGCGGCGCCCACGCGATTTTCGACGATCACGTTCTGGCCCAGCGTCTGGGACATGTGCGAGGCCAGGTGGCGGGTCATGATGTCGGTGGCCGACCCGGCCGCGAAGGTGACGATCACCCGGATCGGACGCGACGGAAAGTCGGCTGGCCGGGTTTGTGCCAGAGCGCCTGAGCCTGGCCATCCCGCTGCGGCTGTGAGGCCGGCAAGCACAAACTGGCGCCGGCGTGGTGTCGGACGATGCGGCATGGTGTCTCCCCTTGGGTGAGTCGGCGCTCGAGCGCCTGTGATGGGTCTGTCCCGATTCTAATGGCGGGCCGTGAGGGCAACAACCGCGGCCCGGCAGATTCGGCACCGCTTCGCAGGGGCTTGTTTGCGCGGCAGGTAAGCGGGGCGCATGATGACCAGCGGGGCACCCAAGACCCCGTCAAGGAGACGACTCATGCTCGCTCACACGCTCACGCCGACCGCCGGCGACCGGCTGTTTGTCAGGCCGATGCGCCTTGCAGCTGCCGCGCTGTCCCTGCTCGCGCTGCTGTCCGCCGTGGTTCCGGATCCGGCGCAGGCGCAGCCTCAGTCGGGGGCCTGGCCCAGCCGCCCGGTGCGTCTGGTCTCGCCCTTTCCGCCCGGGGGAACCACCGATCAGATCGCCCGCCTGGTGCAGCCCGGTCTGTCGCAGGCGCTGGGCGTTCCGGTGGTGGTCGAGAACCGCGTGGGCGGTAATGGTTCGATCGGTACCGGGCTGGTGGCCAAGGCGGCGCCCGATGGCTATACCTTCGTGGTGGTGTTCGACACCCACGCCACCAACCCCAGCCTCATCCCCAACATGAGCTTTGACACTCGCGCCGAGTTGGCGCCGGTGATGCTGGTGGCGACGGGGGCCATGCTGCTGGCGGCACACAAGTCACAGACCGACCGGGGCTTCCAGGATTTGATGCGCAGCGCCAAGGCCTCTGGCAAGGGCCTGCCCTATGGCACGATCGGCAGCGGCAGTCTGGCTCAGCTCGCAATGACCAGCCTGTCGGCCCAGCTCAACTTCCCCATGATTCATGTGCCCTACAAGGGCGGCGGACCACTCACCGCCGATGCCCTGGCCGGCCACGTGCCCATTGCCATGGCCTCGATGGCCTTGCTGTCGCCCCATGTGAAGTCGGGCGCGCTGGTTCCCATCGCCGTCAGTTCCGCGCAGCGCGACCCGGTGCTGCCCGATGTGCCGACGCTGGCCGAGCAGGGGGCGACCGGGTTCGAGGCGCTGGTCTGGTGGGGCGTGTTCGCGCCGGCGAAGACGCCGGCCGAGATCATCGCTCGGGTCCATCGCGAACTGTCGCTGGTGCTGTCGGAGCCCACCGTGCGCGATCGCCTGGCTGGGCAGGGCATGCATCTGAAACTCTCCCGTCCCGATGAGTTGGCCGCGTTCCTGGACAACCAGATCGAGCGCTGGGGTCAGGTCATCAAGGCGTTCGGCATCCGCGCGGGCGACTGACGAAGGAGCCGAGCGGCCCAAGTCCCGAGCGGCCCGAGCCCCGGGCGGCGTGAGGCGAGCGTTTCATTGCGTGCGGCGCCGCTTGTCCGTCCTTGACGCGCCGGGCTAGACTGATTCTCGTGGCGGCCCGTTCGGGCAGCGTCCAACATCATGCCGGGGAGGGCAGCTTCAATGAGACCATCAATCTTGGCAGCCGGTGCGCTGCGTGGGCTGGGAGCGGGTCTGCTGGCCGCGCTGGTGCTGATGTCGGCGCCGCCGCTTGCGCAGGCCCAGTCGTTGGGTACCGTCACCATCGCCACCCACCTCGATGTCGACACGCTCGACCCCACTCAGAACATCAACACGCACCAGCGTTGGGTGTATCGGCACATCTTTGATCCGCTGATCACCCTCAGTGCCGACGGCAAGGTCATGCCCGCGGCAGCCGAGCGCTGGCAGCAGATCGATCCGCTCACCTGGCGCTTTCATCTGCGCAAGGGCGTCAAGTTTCATAACGGCGAGCCGCTCACGGCCGAGGCGGTCAAACTCACCGTCGAGCTGATGCAAAAGACCACCTCGCAGGCGCGCAGCTACTACTCCAAGTTCAAGGAGGTGAAGGTGATCGACGATCTCACCGTCGATCTGATCACCGAGAAGCCCTTTGCCAACACGCTCATCCTGGTGGCCGATTATCTGCTGCCGGTGCCGCCCAAGTATTTTGCCGAGGTGGGCGCCGACGGGCTGGCGCGCCGGCCCATCGGCACGGGGGCCTACAAGTTCGTCAGCTGGCGCCGGGGTGACCGCGTCACGCTCGAGGCCAATCGCGACTGGTGGAACGGCAAGCCCAAGGCTGACCGGGTGGTTTTCTGGCCCATCCCCGAACCGGGAACCCGGGTGGCGGCGCTGCTCAATGGGGAAGCGCAACTCATCGCCAACGTGCCGCAGATCCAGGTCGATCGCGTCAAGGGCTCGAGTGCCGCGCGTATCGAGGCCGCCGAAGCCGGCGCCCTGCCCATCTGGGCCGGGTTCGTGGTGGACCGCGAGGGCCTTCGGGACAAACGCGTTCGCCAGGCCATCAATTACGCGGTCAACAAGCAGGCAATCGTCGACCGGTTGTTGCAGGGCTACGGGCGAGCCATGGGGCAGCCCTGTTCCGCACAGACCTCCTGCTATGACAGCGCCCTGGCTCCCTATCCCTACGACCCGGAGAAAGCGCGCGCGCTGCTGAAGGAGGCGGGGGTCTCCAACCTGACGCTCAAGCTGCACTTTCCCACGGGCGTGGTGCCCAACGGCCCCGAGCTGTCGCAGGCCATCGCAGCCGATTTGGCCAAGGTGGGCATCAAGACCGAGTTGTTGCAGGACGAGTGGAAGGTGTTTGCGGGCAAGCTGTTTGACTTCAAGAAGAACCAGGCCGATCTGGGCGATGTGTTCCTGATGTACTACAAGGCTGGGCCCACCATCGAGTTGGTGTTATCCACCGTACTGGTGACGGGGCGCAACTGGAACTGGACCCACTACAGCAACCCCAAGGTGGACAGCGCCTGGGACCAGGCCGAGTCAACGGTGGACGTTGCCAAGCGTACTGCGCTCTTCAAGGAAATGGCCGCGATCGTGCGCGACGAGGCGCCTTGGCTGTTTTTGTACGAGCCCCTGCCGCTCTATGGGGTCAGCAACAAGATCAACTGGAAAGTGCGCTCGGACGAGTTCATCTACGTCGAGGACATGACGGCACGCTGAGGGCTACCGGTCGGTTTGCGCGGAGTTCCAGCGCATCATGCTGCGCGCGCTTGTTCGCCGCTTGCTCAGCTCCGTGCTGGTGGTGGCGGGCGTGGTGGTCGTGGTGTTCGTTCTGGCCCGCGTGGTCGGCGATCCCGTCGCGCTCATGATCCAGCCCGGGCTGGGTGAGGACGAAATCGCCGAACTGCGTCGCTCGCTCGGCACCGACAAACCTGTCTGGCAGCAGTTCCTCGTCTTTGTCGCCAATGTGGCCCGCGGTGATTTCGGCGTGTCGCCCTGGCAGGGCGAGCCAGCGCTTGATCTGGTGCTCGAGCGCATTCCGGCCACCTTGCTGCTGACGCTGGCCGCCATGACCCTCGCCTTGGTCATCGCACTGGTTGCCGGGGCGCTGTCGGCCCTGCATCGGGGTAGCGCGATCGACCGCGGGGCCATGTCGCTGGTGCTGTTGGGGCAGTCGGTGCCCAACTTCTGGCTCGGCCTGATGCTGATCCTGCTCTTTTCCACCACGCTTCGCTGGCTGCCCTCGGCCGGCTATGGCACGGCAGCCCACTTCGTCTTGCCCACGCTGACCCTGGCGTTTTTCTTCATGGCCCGGCTCACGCGTTTGGTGCGCTCCGAACTGCTCGAGGTCATGTCTCAGGACTACATTCGTACGGCACGCAGCAAGGGCCTGTCCGAATGGCTCATCTTCCGGCGCCATGCCCTGCGCAATATCGCGGTGCCCCTGGTCACGGTGCTGGCGGTCGATTTCGGCGCTCTGGTGGGCGGGGCGGTGGTGACCGAGACGGTTTTTGCCTGGCCCGGGGTGGGGCGGCTCATGATCCAGGCGATCGGTCAGCGCGACTTTCCCATCATTCAGGCGGGCGCCTTCGTTCTGGCGCTCGGGGTGGTGCTGGCCAACCTGCTCGCCGACCTCGCCTATGCCTGGCTCGATCCCAAGGTGCGCTTTGGCTGATCGATCCGAGCGCGCCGTACCGGGCCTTGCCACGCCTGCCCCTCGGGTTGCATGGCTGCCCGTGCTCGCCTGGGCGCTGGTCAGCCTGGTGGTGCTGGCCGCGCTCGCGGCGGACTGGATCAGCCCTTACGAGCCGCTCAAGGGCGATATTCTCAACAACCTGCGCCCGCCGGGGCTCTCTGCCCGCGACGGCTTTCCCCATCTGCTCGGCACCGACATGCTGGGCCGGGATGTGCTGAGCGGCATCCTGCATGGCGCGAGGGTGTCGCTGCTGGTGGGTGTCGCCTCGGTGATCGGTGCCGGGCTCATCGGCACGGTACTGGGCATTCTGGCGGGCTATTTTCGAGGCTGGCTCGACGAGGTGCTGATGCGCATCGTCGACGTGCAGCTCGCGTTCCCATTCATCCTGCTGGCCATCGTCATCATGTACGTGCTGGGTCGGGGGCTCTTCAACGTCATTGCCGTGCTCGTCATCGCGAGTTGGCCGCTCTACGCGCGCGTGGCAAGGGCCCAGGCGCTGCGCCTGCGCGAGAGCGAGTTTGTCCTGGCGGCGCGCTCGCTGGGAGCTGGCTGGTTGCGGATTGTGCTGCGGCACATCCTGCCCAATGCGCTCACGCCGCTGCTGGTGGTGGCCACCTTTGCCATTCCCCAGATGATCATCTTCGAGGCTGCCCTCAGCTTTCTGGGCGTGGGCATGCCGCTCGATGTCGTGTCCTGGGGCTCGATGCTGGCATCAGGCCGCACGGCGCTCGAACAGGCCTGGTGGATCGCAAGCTTTCCCGGCATTGCCATCATGATCACCGTGCTGTCGGTCAACATTCTGGGCGACTGGTTGCGTGACCGGCTCGATCCCAGCCTGCGCGTCAGTTGAATGCACCCGCCGAGCGCGGCAGAAGGAGATACCCCGTGATTGCTGAACCGACGACTGTTGCGCGGGCCGACGCCAGCGCGCCAGCCCGCGCGACGGATACCGCCCACCCCGATCCGGTGACCATCGAAATCGTGAAGGGCGCACTTCGGGCGACGCAGTCCGAGATGGAGACGGTGCTCGAGCGAACGGCCATGTCGCCGATCATCCGCGAGAAGCAGGATTACTTTTGCGGGCTGTTCGACCGGCAGGCTCGACTGCTCATCGGCACCAAGATTCCGGTGCTGGGCAACATCATCGGGCCGGTGCTCAAGGCCTATCCGCCCGAGACCATGAAGCCGGGCGACCTGTACTGGTACAACGACTGCTATGGCTCCGAGGGGGGCGTGTCGCACTCGCCCGATCAGGTGTTCGTGGCGCCGGTGTTCAGCGATGGGCAGATCGTGGCCTACGCGCACTCCTGGGCGCACTTTCTCGATATCGGCGGCATGCGCCCGGGGTCCACCACGCCCGACGCCACCGACATCTTCCAGGAGGGCATCATCGTGCCGCCGGTCAAGCTCTACGATCAGGGCCGGCTCAACGAGGAACTCTTCAAGACCTTCATTCGCAACACCCGCTTCCCCGATATGGCCCGCGGTGACATGCGAGCCATGATGGCGGCGGTGCGTCTGGGCGAAAAGCGCCTGCTCGAGTTGTTCGGCCGGTATTCGGCCGAGATGCTCGATGCCAGTTTCGATGCCCTGATCAAGCAGAGCGAGCGCGCGGTCCGGCAGGGCTTTCGGGAGCGTTTCGGCTCGGGAAGCTGGCAGTTTGCCGACCGACTCGACAGTGACGGCCAGGGCAGTGGCCCGGTCACGGTCCGCATGACGCTGCGCGCCGATGCATCGGGCGTCACGCTGGACACCACTGCGAGCGACGATCAGGTGAAAGGCGCGGTCAACTTTCTCATGCACCCCTCGGTGCCCAAGATGATCTTCGGAATCTATTTCCTCGCGGCCGATCAGGGGCTGTTGCTCAACGAGGGGGTGCTGAGGCTCATCGACGAGGTGGGACTGCGCGAAGGCAGCGTGCTGTGGCCGCGCTTTCCCGGCGCGTTGGGCCAGCGCACCAACACCCTGGCCAAGGTGCAGAGTTGTTGCCTCGGACTGCTCGACATCGCCGATCCGGCGCGAGGCCACGCCGGCTCGTCCATCTACTCCTTCAACCAGTTGCGCGGCATCGACTCGCGCAGCGGCAAGCCTTTTCTGAAAAGCATGGGCCTGGGGGTCGGGCACGGTGCGCGTGCACAGGCCGATGGCATCGACGCGGTGTATTTCATCGCTCAGAAAAATTATCCGATCGAATTCACCGAGCAGAATTTTCCGCTGCGCGTGCGCGCCTACGGCATCAATCGCGATTCCGCCGGGCCTGGCCGCTGGCGCGGTGGCGCGGGCGTGATCCGCGAGGTGGAGGTACTCACCGAGCGCGCCATGCTGGGCGTGCGCATGGACAACGTCGCCAATCCGCCCTGGGGCGTGGCGGGCGGCATGTCCGGCCGGTCGGGGCGTATCGTGCTCAATCCCGGCACCGATCGCGAGCGCGCGTTGCCCAGCATGGAGGACGGCATCATGGTCAGCCGCGGCGACATCATCCGCTTCGAGTGCGTGGGCGGTGGCGGCTATGGCCACCCCTTCGATCGTGAACCCCAGCGCGTGCTCAATGATGTGCTGGGCGGTTTCGTCAGCGTTGACCGCGCACGGGCCGATTACGGCGTGGTGCTGAGCGATGACGGCGAGCGCATCGACGAGACCGCCACGCAGGCGCACCGCGCTGCGTATCGCTGGGACACCAAACTCTTTCACCGCCAAGGCTACCTCGATGCCGATGAGTGGTATCGGCAGTGCGCCCACCCCTGACCCTGGAGCTCTCATGCCCAAAGTACGCGTCTCCGACATCGACATGCACTACGACGAGGTGGGCAGCGGGCCGCCGCTGCTCATTTCCACCGGCTGGGCGCGCGCCGAGCGCGCTTTCATTCAGCACCGCGACTTGCTGGCGCAGAACTTTCGCTGCATCCGCCACGATCACCGCGGCATCGGCGCGTCCGATGCACCGGATGCGCCCTACAGCATCGAAATGCTCGCCGACGATCTGGCCGGTCTGCTCGATGCGCTCGATATCCCGCGTTGCCGGGTGCTGGGCGGCGGTGGCATGGGGGCGCTGGTGTGCATGGAAATGGCCATCCGTCATCCCGAGAAGGTGTCGGCCCTGATGCTGGGCTCGCCCTGTCTCAAGGTGGACAATTTCCTGCGCGAAATCATGCACATGTGGAAGGACCTTCGGCGCCTTGACCCGGTGCTGTGGGCCCGCGAGGTGACCTTCTGGTGCTACACACCCGACACCTTCAATCATCGGCCCGAGATCGCGCTCGGGGCAGCCAAGGCACGGGGCGGCGAGCAGACCTTTCCCGAGCCCTGGGCCTTCGATCGTCTGGTGGACGCCTATTGCGCCTACGATGCCACCGCGCGCGCGGCGCAGATCAAGTGCCCCACACTGATCGCCAACGCCAGCGCCTTCGATCTCATTACGGGGCCGCGCTTTGCGCATCAGGTGCACCAGGCCATTCCCGGGTCGAGCCTGCACATCTTCGAGAACACCTCGCACAACTTTTGGGTCGAAAGCTTCGATGACTGGTGGACGCTGACCCGCGACTTCTTCAAGGCCCACGGCGATGACTGATACCCCCTTCCTGCGTTCGCGATTTCTGATCGACAAGACCGAGATCGCGAGCCGTCGCGGCATCGTGGTGGCCCAGCACCCGCTGGCGGCCGAGGCCGGGGCGCGCATCCTGGCCGCGGGCGGCAATGCCATCGATGCGGCGGTGGCGGCTGCGGCGGCCATCACGGTGGTCGAGCCCTCCATGAGCAGCCTCGCCGGCGGCGGTGCGATGATGATCCACCTCGCCCGCAGCAAGAAAAACGTGGCCATCGAATACCTGCCCAGGGTGCCGGCTGCGGCGCGTCCCGACATGTATCGCGTGCGCGCTGATCAGGCCGCGGGCGGCATGTTCGGCTGGCCATTGGTCGAGGGTGACTCGAACATCGTCAGCGCCCTGTCGGTTGGGGTGCCGGGCACCATGGCCGGCCTGAGCCTGGCGCTTGAAAAGCACGGCACGATGCCGATGTCGCGGCTGTTCGAGCCCGCCATCGAACTGGCCGAGGAAGGGTTCACCGCCGACTGGTACCTGTCCACGATGATCGCCGGGGCCGCGCGCCTGATGCAGCGCTTTCCCGAAACCCGGGACATCTTCCTGCCGGGCGGTCTGCCGCCTGCACCGCCGCTGCGGGCCTATCTGGGCTCCGAGCGCTTTCGCCAACCGCAGCTTGCGGCCACCTTGCGCCGGCTAGGGGCGGGCGGCATCGAGGAATTCAGCCGGGGCGAGGTGGGCCGGGCGCTGGTGCGCACCATGGAGCGACAGGGCGGCCTCATCACGGCCGACGATCTGGCCAGCTATCGCGCTCAGTATCACGAGTCGCTCACTGAAACGCGTTACCGCGGGCTCAACCTGCACACGATGCCCGGCGCCAACGGTGCGACCACCGCCTTCGAAATCCTCAACATCCTCGAGCAGTTCGACCTGTCTGCGCTGTCCTTTCTGGGTGCCGATCACCTGCACCTCATGGCCTGTGCACAGCGAGCCGCCTTTCTCGACCGCTTCGCCCATATGGCAGACCCCTCCCGGGTCGCGGTGCCGCTGCAGGGCTTGCTGTCGAAAGACTTTGCGCTCGAGCGTGCACGAGCCATCGCGCTCGATCGTGCGGGGCCCGAGCGGGCGGGCGATCCCTGGCCCTTCGATCGCACCCAGGCCTCGGCCGACGGCCGCGCGCGCGGGGCGCTGCGCGATGCCGGATGCACCACGCATCTGTGCGTGGCCGATGCCGAGGGCAATCTGGTGAGTCTCACCAACACGCTGGGTGATCTCTGGGGCTCGTATGTGGTCGCCGAGGGCACCGGCATGCTGCTCAACGACGGCATGATCTGGTTCAACCCGGTGCCGGGCCACATCAATTCAATCGAACCCGGCAAGATGCCCCTGTCCAATGTCACCACGGTCCTGGGTACGCGCGCCGATCGGGCGGCCTTTGCCATCGGCGCACCGGGCGGGCGCAAGGTGATCACCTCGGTGCTGCAGTCCATCGTCAATCATGTCGACTACAAGCGCAGCCTGCAGCAGGCCATCAGTGCGCCCCGTCTGCACTGCGAGGGCAACAAGCTTCAGATCGACTCGCGGGTGACCGACGAGGTGCTCGCGCAACTGGCGCGGCGCGGTCACACCATCGAGGCGCTGGAGGAGTCCTTCGTCACGGCCAATTTCGCCCGACCGGTCGGCATTTCGGTGGATGCGGCAACCGGCGTGCTGCGCAGTGGCGTGGATGCGTTGCGCATGGCCGGTGCTGTCGGCCTGGCGAGTTGATCATGCGTGGCGTGGTCAGTGCCCCGCAGCCACTTGCCGTCGAGGCTGGTGCCGACGTTCTGCGCCGTGGCGGCAACGCGGTCGATGCGGCCCTGGCCTGCGCCTTCGTCCAGGGTGTAGTCGACCCCCAGATGTGCGGGCTCGGGGGCGGTGGCGTCATGCTCGTTCACCAGGCTGGGCGACGCGAGACGGTCGAATTGTCCTTCTATGCCCCCGCGCCGCTCGCCGCCACGGCGGAGATGTTCCAGCCGCTGATCGTCGAGCGGGTACGCTGGGGCGGTTGGCGACTGCAGAACCGCGAAAACGAGATCGGCCATCAGTCGATTTGCACGCCCACGTTCGTGAAGGCGGCCGACTTTGCCGCCAGGCGTTTCGGGTCGATCCCCTGGTCGCAACTGCTGGGGCCGGCGATCGAAATCGCCCAGGCTGGCGCACCGGTCTATCACCATGTGCACGACCGCTGGATGCGCCCCACCGCAGGTTTTGCCGACAGCCTCGAGCGGCATACCGTGACGCCGGCTGCGGCGGCGATTTACACGGTCGATGGCCGCATGCGCGGGCCGGGCGAGCGCATGCCCACCGATTCGCTGGCCACAACGCTGCGCCGACTGGCCCAGCATGGTGCAGCCGACTTCTACGAGGGCGACATCGCGCGTCAGATGCTCGATGACATGCGACGGCACGGCGGGCTGCTCAGCGAGCGCGACCTGCGCGATTGTCAGGTCAGCGTGCGATCGCCGCTGTGGGGACGCTACCGCGGTCGGCGCATTGCCAGCCCGGCACCGCCCGGCGGGGGGCTGGCCCTCTTGCTCGCGCTGGGGCTGCTCGAGCCCTTGATCGATGCTTCAACGGCCCACAACGGTCTGGCGCATACGCATCGCCTGGCTGAGTCGCTCAAACTCGGCCTCGCGCTCTGGAAGGCGCGAAGCGGCGATCCGCGCTTCGTCGCCGAAGACCCGTCGGCTCTTCTCGAGGGGGCCCATCTCGACCAACTGCGTGCGCTCGTGTCGGATGCCCGTGCGCTGAGGCTCGCCGACGTAGGGGCGCTGCTCGTGCCCGATTCGCGCGACACCACGCATGTGAGCGTGATCGACGGCGAGGGCAATGCCGTGTCCATGACGCACACCCTGGGGCTGGCCTCGGGGGTGGTCACCGAGGGACTGGGCTTCATGTACAACAACGCGATGATGTTGTTCGACCCCAATCCGGGGCAACCCAATTCCATCGCGCCCGGGCGCATTCGCCAGCACGCCACCGCCGCCTCGATCGTATTCCAGGACGAGTCACCGCTGATTGCGGTGGGGGCGCCCGGCGGTCACGGCATCATCTCGGGCGTGGCCCAGTCGATCAGCAATCTGCTTGACTTCGGCATGTCGCCAGTCGAGGCGGTGTCGGCGCCGCGCATTCACTGCGAGGGGGATACGCTCGAGATCGAGGCGCGCTTCGAGCAGTCGGTGCTCGCAGGACTCGAAGCGCGGGGACATCCCGTGCGGCGCTCCTACTACAGCTACGACTACACCTCGGGGCGTCCGCATGTGGCCCGTAGGTCGTCTGATGGTGCGCGTCTGGATGGAGGCGCCGACCCGCGTGGCGGTGGCATGGCGTTGAGCGTGTAGCGCGCCGATCGCCTGCGCTAGCAACGCGGCGCCTGGCCTCGCAGTCGAGGGGCGCTGGCGGGCGCTTGCTCGGCTGGCGGATCGTTGGTCAGGTGGCTCACCGGACAGACGAGGCCTTGGCGCGCTCAGGAAAACCGACCCGGGGTGACCCAGGGGGCCTTACGCAGGGGCCGACTCGAGCGGGACATGGCAGGCTACCTGATGGCCCTTATCCTGCTCGAGCAGCGGCGGGCGCTCGGTGAGACATCGCGCCTGAGCCCGGGGGCAGCGCCCGTGAAACGGACAGCCTGTCGGCGGACTTGTCGCGCTGGGCACTTCGCCCTGCAAGGTGATGCGTTCGCGCCTGGCCTCGGCCTCGGGGTCGGGCAGGGGCGAGGCGTCGAGGAGGGCGCGCGTGTAGGGGTGCCTGGGTGTGCGGTAGAGCGTGTCGCAGTCGGCCACCTCGACCACACGCCCGAAGTACATGACCACCACCCGGTCGGCGATATGCCGCACCACGGCGAGGTCATGGGCGATGAACAGGTAGGCCAGACGGTGCTGCGTCTGCAGGTCGCTGAGCAGCCGAAGGATTTGCGCCTGGATGGAGACATCGAGCGCCGAGACGGGCTCATCGGCCACCACCAACTCGGGTTTGAGCGCCAACGCGCGCGCAATGCTGATGCGCTGGCGCTGCCCACCGGAAAACTGTCTCGGATATCGATCGGCCGCGCTGGCAGGCAGTTGCACGGCATCGAGCAGCCGGCGAACCTCGGCATCGATATTCACGCCCGCGTAGGTGCTGCGATGGATCTCGAAGGGCTCAGCCAGGATGGCGCGTACGGTCATGCGGGGATTGAGGGAGCCGAAGGGGTCCTGAAAGATCATCTGCATGCGGCGCCGGTAAGGGTGCAGGCGTCGCTCGCTCAGCCCGACCAGTTCTTCGCCTTCGAAACGCACGCTGCCCTGATCAGGCGGATCGAGTTGCAGCAGGGCGCGTCCCAGCGTGCTCTTGCCCGAGCCGCTCTCGCCCACCACGGCCAGCGTTTCGCCGCGTCCGATCGTAAGACTGACCTCATCGAGGGCGCGCACCGAGCCCGCCTGGCCCAAGGGGCCGCCGCGGGCTACGAACTGCTTGACGAGTCGGTCGGCGACGACCAGCGGTGCGGCAGGCGCCAGGCCTGAGCGTGGATCGGCGCCGGGAATTGGGGCCAAGGCAGTCATGCGGCTTCCTGGGCCCGCCAGCAGGCTGCCCGGTGCCCGGGTGCGATCTCGACCCAGGTCTGGGCTGCGCTGCAGCGCGCGTCGGCCAAGGGGCAACGCGACCGGAACGCACAGCCCTCGTCGCGTTCGTCAAGGGCCGGCGGCAGCCCCTCGATGGCCGACAGTTCGCGCAGTCGAGGGGTGTCCAGCCGGGGGATGGAGGCGAGCAGCCCGCGGGTGTAGGGGTGGCTCGGATGAGCAAACAGTTGCCGCGCATCGGCCTGCTCGACCAGTCGGCCGCTGTACATGACGTTGACGCGTTGGGCGTAGCGGGCGACCAGTCCGAGGTCGTGCGTGATGAGCAGCACGGCCGTGCCTGTCTGCGCCGTGAGGACCTGAATGAGGTCGAGGATTTGTGCCTGCGTGGTAACGTCGAGCGCAGTGGTGGGCTCGTCGGCCAGCAATAGCCGGGGCTTGCAGGCCAGGGCCATGGCGACCATCACGCGCTGTCGCATGCCACCGCTCATTTCGTGCGGGTACGCGGCGAGGCGGCGCTCGGGGTCGGCAATGCCCACTGAGGCCAGAAGGGCCTGCGCCTGTTTGCGTGCCTCTGCGGACGGCAGACCCCTGTGAAGCTCGAGCCCTTCGGTCATCTGCCTGCCGATGCTGAGCGAGGGGTTGAGCGAACTCATGGGCTCCTGAAAGATCATCGCCATTCGATCGCCGCGCAAGGCGCGCAGTTCAGACTCGGGGAGCCGGGTGAGATCCTGGCCTTCAAACAGAATGCGCCCGCCTGTCACCGCAGCGACCCGTGCGTCGAGCAGGCCCATGATCGACAGGGCGGTGACACTCTTGCCACTGCCGCTTTCACCCACCAGGGCCACCACTTCGCCCTGGGCGACGTCAAAGCTGACGCGGTCGACCGCGGTGAGCGGGCCGACGCGACTGCGAAACGCGGTGCTGAGTTGCTGAACCTCGAGCACCCTGGCGGCGGTGGGGGAGCCGATCGGCATGTCGGAAGCGGTGGTGCGCGCGCTGGTGTGAATCGTCTGCATGCTAGCATCAAGGCCCTCTGAAATCGACGGGCCCGGGCGCATGGCGATGAGCGAAAATATCGATTCTTCTGCGACGCTTTCGGTGGCCATCGATACGGGCGGCACCTTCACCGATGTCACGCTCGTTGATCGCGCCTCGGGGCGACTGATTAAGGCCAAGGTCTCGTCAACCCCCGATGACCCCTCGCTGGGTTTCATCGAGGGCATCCGCCGGGCGCTGCGTGATGCAGGCGAATCGCCCGATCGCATCAGCCATGTGTTTCACGGCACCACCGTGGCCACCAACGCCATTCTCGAAGGGCGGGGTGCCGAGGCGGCACTGCTCACGTCTGCGGGCTTTCGCCATGTGCTCGAAATCGGTCGCCACGACGTGCCGCGCACCGCCAACATGTACCACTGGGTCAAGACACCGCGCCCCGTGCCCGCGCACCGTATCTTTGAAGTCCGCGAGCGGCTCGATCACGAGGGCACGGTGCTGCAGGCGATGGTCGAGGCCGATGTGCGGGCGGCTGCCGCGCGCATCCGCGCGGCCGGCATCGCTTCGGTGGCCATCTGTTTTCTGCATGCGTATGCCAATGCGTCGCACGAGCAGCGTGCAGCCGCCATCCTGCGAGAGGAACTGCCTGGCGTCTTCATTTCCCTGTCCTCTGAAGTGCTGCCCATCTTTCGCGAGTACGAGCGCTCCATGGCCACGGTGCTCAACGCCTATGTGATGCCGGCCATCGCTTCCTATGCGGCGCGCCTCGAGACGCGACTCGTCGAAGACAAGATCCGCGCGCCGCTGCTGCTGATGAAGTCGAGCGGTGGCGTGACCGGCGTCGAGACGGTGCGTGCGCAGCCCATCCAGACGGCCCTGTCAGGGCCGGCGGGGGGCGTCGTCGGCGCAGGGCTCATCGCCGAACTGTCCGGACACCGCGACATCATCACGCTCGACATCGGCGGCACCTCCGCCGACATCTGCCTCATGTCCCAGGCGCGCGCGGCCATGACCACTGAAGGCCGCATTGGCGACTGGCCCTTGCAACTGCCCATTCTCGACATCACGACCATTGGCGCCGGGGGCGGTTCAATTGCCCGCATCGGACCGGGCGGGCTCACCGTGGGGCCGCAAAGTGCGGGCGCGCGGCCCGGGCCGGTCAGCTACGGACGCGGGGGCACCGAGCCCACGGTCACCGACGCGCATGCGGTGCTGGGGCACCTCACCGGCAGCCTGCTGGGCGGCGAGTTGCAACTCGATCTTGCGGCCGCGCGCGCGGCGATCGAGCGGTCGGTCGCACGGCCGCTTGGCATGTCGGTCGAGCAGGCCGCGCGCGGCATCATCGACATTGCCAATAGCAACATGATGGGTGCAATCCGGGTGGTGTCGGTCGAGCGCGGCTACGACCCTGCGCAATTCTCGCTGGTGCCCTTCGGCGGCGCCGGCCCCCTGCACGGCGCCTTCATCGGGCGACTGCTGGGTATGAAGGCCGTGGTGGTGCCGCCTGCGCCGGGCGTGCTGTCGAGCTTCGGTCTGCTGGTCTCCGATCTGAAGAGCGACTTTTCCAGCACCTGCCTGTTGCGGCCGCCTGAGTACGATCTGCCGCGACTCGCATCGGTCTTTGCCGAGCTCGAGGCCTCGGCCATGGCGTGGCTTGATCGAGAGAACGTTCCGTCTGGCGGACGAACCCTGCGGCGCATGGCGGCCTTTCGCTACGAGCATCAGGGCTTCGAGCTTACCGTCGACTGGCCGTCGCCTGACGCCCAGCGAACAACTCTCGAGCGCGCGATCGAGGCGTTTCATCGCGAGCATGAGCGGCTCTACACCTTTGCTCAGCCCGATGCACCCGTCGAACTCGTACAGATTCGCGTTCAGGCGATCGGCTCGCTGGACAAGCCGACGGTGCCGCGAGTGGGCAGTGCCGGCTCGATCGAATCAGCCAGGGTGGGCGAGCAGAAGGTCTGGACCGACACCGGCTGGGCGGCATGCTCGATCTATGAGCGCGGTCTGCTTCCTGAGGGCGCGCTGATTGACGGGCCCGCGATCTTCACCCAGCTCGATGCGACCACCTACGTGCTCCCCGGCCAGCGGGCGATCGTCGATCCCTACGGCAACCTGGTGATTCGCGAACGCACCTGAAGGGCCGCAGCGACCGGCCGATTGCGTGGCCGGTCCAGTCCGACACCTATTCGGGGCTCATGCCCGCGTTGCGGGCCGCTTCGCCCAACCGCTCGATCTCGCGCTCGAAGAAGCTTGCGAAGTGCTTCGAGCCCTGCTCGGCAATGTCCCACCCCTGATCACCCAGTGATTTGCGGGTGGCGGGCCCACGCAGCACCTCGGCCAGCGTGCGCTCGATGTGATCCAGGACGGGTTGGGGCGTTGAGGCCGGGGCCATCAGCCCCATCCAGATCAGGAATTCGAGCCCCGGAAAACCAGCCTCGGCCAAGGTCGGGACCTCGGGTAGTTGCGCGGTGCGCCTGGCAGAGGCAACTGCCAACGCGCGCAGCTTACCCGACTGAATGTGCTGGATGAGAGCCGCGGGTGAGTCAAAGAGCCAGTCGATCTGACCCGAGATGAGGTCGATCAGCGCCGGGTTACTGCCCTTGTAGGGCACGTGCACCGAGGCCAGTTGTGCCCGGCGATTGAACGACTCGGCAGCCAGATGGGCCAGCGTGCCCTTGCCGGCCGAGCCGTAGTTCATTGTGCGGCCACGAGCCCGGGCGATGAGATCGGACACCTGACCGACACCGAGGCCGGGGGCCACGGTCAGCACCTCGGGCGTGCTGGCGACGAGACTGATGGCGGCGAAGTCACGCTTCAGATCATAGGGCAGGGTGCGATAGGCCACCGGCCCGATGGCCATGGCATTGGCCGACACGAGAAGGGTGTAGCCGTCGGGTGCTGCCTTGGCCACCGCCGCGTTGCCGATGGTGGAGCCGGCGCCGGGACGGTTGTCGACGATCACCTGCTGATTCCACACCTGGCTCAGGCCTTGGGCGACGGCCCGCGCCAGCAGGTCAATGCCGCCGCCTGCAGCATAGGGCGTGATCAGCCGGACCGGTCGCACCGGAAAGTCCTGAGCGTGCGCGGGAGCTGACGCAAAGAGCAGGCAAACCGGCAGAAGGCAGGCGGGTAGGAGCGCGGTGGGCCGCAGAGCGGCGGGCAGGAAAAAGGCGTGAAGGACGCGGATCGGCGGCAGGCAGCGCGCCAGTGGGCGCAGCAGTGCAAGCAGGGGCATCACGGGCTCCTTGGCAACAGGGTTTCCGATACTACAATGGTCTGACGCGCGTTGGCGCCCAGTGCTTCGCTTGGGCTCGCGCCGTGCATTTCGTAAAAAAGACAGCCAGGAGACATCGACGTGATCACCGCTTTCCGTCCCTTCGAACGATTCCGCCATGGTGCTGCATTGCTCACGGTGCTCGCCTGGGGACTCGTGCCCCAGTTGGCATCGGCGCAGGTCGCGTCGGCCCAGGACTACCCGAACAAGCCCGTGCGTATCTTGCTGGGGTTTCCAGTGGGGCAGGCTACCGACGTGCTCGCGCGCATCGTGGCGGGCAAACTCTCCAGCCTGAATGGGCAACAGTTTTTCGTCGAGAACCGGCCTGGTGCGGCCGGCATCATCGCCTCCGAGATGGCCACCAAGGTCGAGCCCGACGGCTACACACTGCTGGCTTCGTCGAGTGGCCCGCTGGCGGTCAACCCCAGCCTGTATTCGAAGCTGCCCTATGACGTGGCTCGCGATTTCGTGGTGGTCGCCGGCATTGGTATCGTGCCCTATGCCGTGGTGGTCAATCCCGCCTCATCCTTCACTTCGATTCGAGGTCTGGTCGATCGCGCCAAGGCTCAGCCGGGCAAGCTCAATTACGCCTCCGGGGGCAGCGGCGTCACCAATCATCTCGTCACCGAGATGTTCAAGGCCGCGGCCGGCATCGACATGCAGCACATCCCCTACAAAGGCGGTCCGGCGGGGCTGGCTGACCTCGTGGGCGGACAGGTCGACGTGATGTTCGAGACGCTGCCGGCGACTCTGCCGCTCATTCGCGGCGGCAAGTTGCGAGCCATTGCCGTGTCGAGCGCCGAGCGTTCGTCGGCCTTGCCCGACATGCCCACCATCTCGGAGAGCGGCTATCCTGGCTTCTCGGGCGTGCCATGGATCGCCATGGCCGCGCCCGCGAAGACCCCGCGTGCGATCGTCGAGCGGCTCAACGCCGACATCAATCGAATTCTCGCAAGTGACGAGGTGCGGCAGAGCTTTAAGGCGCAGGGGGCCGAGACACTGGTCATGAGCCTGGATCAGTTGGCGAGCTTTCTCAAGGCCGAGACCGACAAGTGGGCGCGGGCGGTGAAGGCCTCCGGGGCTAAAGCCGATTGAGTGGGCGCGAGGCACCCCCCAACGGTTCCGAGGTGCCGCGCCGGCAGGGTGGAGGGCTGCGCGGTGCCGTGGGGCGAGCCGCCCGGCGGTGCGCGATCACGCCCAGGCACCCCGGACGGTTCACTCCGGCTGGATGCCCGCCTCGGCCACCACTTTGCGCCAGCGCTCGCTCTCGGCCCGGATGAAGGCGTCGAACTCCGCGGGTGTGGATGACATGGCGTCGACCCAGAGCGTTTTGAGCTTGGCCTGATACTCCGGCGTCTGTGCCGCCTTGGCGATCTCGGTGTTGAGCCGTTGGATGATGGGCGCCGGCGTGCCCGCGGGTGCCGTCACCCCATACCAGACCCCGGCCTCAACGGGCATGCCCTGCTCGGCCAGCGTCGGCACATCGGGCAGGAAGCTGCTGCGCTGCTTGGCGGCGATACCGATGAGGTGAATCTTGCCCGTGTCCTTGAACGGCAGCACCGAGGTGAAGGTGGTCATGAACAGCGGGACATGGCCGCCTGCGATGTCGGTCATCGCAGGGCCGGTGCCCTTGTAGCTGATGATCTGCGACTTGGCCTTGAGCAACTGCAGCAGCATCTCGGCACCGAGCCGCGTTTCCATGGCCGATGCCGCAAAGGGCACACCGGTCCGATTGCGCTCGACGAAGGCCCGGAACTCGGCCGCCGACTTCAGCCCTGATTGCGCGGAAGACGTGAGCACCAGGGGCGTGTAGCCCAGCGGCGCCACGCCGGCAAAATCGCGCACCCCGTCATAGGGCAAATTCTTGATGGTCCAGTTGTGAATGGTCTGAAAACTGGCGGTGAGCAGGAGCGTATAGCCATCGGGTGCGGCGCGCGCGACCGCCGCCAGCCCCACCACCGAGTTGGCACCCGCGCGGTTCTCGACGACGACTGGCTGCTTGAGCAGGGGCGGCAGGGCTTCGGCGAGTGTGCGGCCCAGGCCGTCCATACCGCCGCCGGTGGGGGCCGGCACGATGAGCTTGATCGGTCTGTCGGGCCAGGTCTGCGCATGGGCTGATGGCAGGGCGAGTGCGAGCCCGAGCGCGCAGGCTACGACGTTGCCCAGCAGTCGGTTGCTCTGCGCGCGAGTGGGCAGGTTCATCGGTCGCGCCTCAATGTTCAGTCGGGATTTCATGATGTTCTCCAGCGTGGGTGTTCAGCGAGCAGGGGTGGCGTAGCGGCGCTCCAGCGCCTCATAGGCCGGCATGTCGACAACCTGTTTGACGTCCTCGATGCCGCAGGAGGGCGGCCCCCCCTGCAGGTCGCCCCGGAAGAGTGCGGCCGCCGCATCCTTCATGGCCTGCACGGCGGTAAAGAGCATGGGGTGATACACCGCCAGCCGCACACCGAGGGCCGATAGCTGCGCGGGGGACATGATGGGTGTGCGGCCACCGGCCACCATGTTGGCCATGGTGGGTCGGCTCACGCCCGACACGAAGCGGCGCAATTCGTCCTCGGATTGCGGCGCCTCGAGAAAGACGATGTCAGCGCCTTCTTCTTCGAAGTCGCGGCAGCGCTGCAGGGCCGCCTCAAAGCCCTCGGGTGCGCGGGCATCGGTGCGTGCCAGTACCAGAATGCCGGCCTCGCGCGCCGCTTCGACCGCAGCCCGCACCTTCATGCGGGCCTCGTCGCGCGAGACCACCTGCTTGCCATCGAAATGGCCGCAGCGTTTGGGCGACACCTGATCCTCGATCATCACGCAACTGGCGCCTGCGCGGGCGTATTCCAGAAAGGTTCGGCGCACATTCATGGCGTTGCCAAAGCCCGTGTCGGCATCGGCGATCACCGGGACGCCGGGCACGGCGCCGCAGATGCCACGCAACTGATCGATCATTTCGCCGAACGAGATCAGGCCGGTATCGGGCATGCCCAGACGCGATGCCGCCACGCCGAAGCCGCTGACGAAAACCGCCGGAAAGCCCGCCTGGGCGATGATGCGCGCGGACAGCGCGTCATAGACCGTGGGCGCCAGGAAGGCATCGGGGCCGGCGAGCAACTGCCGTAGTCGGTCGGTGCTGGTCATGATTTTGCGCTTCCTTGATGGCCCGGCGGGCGATTGAGAGGGGGCTCGTAGATCCAGGGTCGAATCAGTCGGTCATGCTGCTGAAAGGCATCAATGGCCTCGCGCTGCGACAGCGTCATGCCGATTTCGTCGAGGCCTGCCAGCAGCGCTGCGCGTCGGGAAGGGTCGACGCTGAAGGCGAGTTCGCCGCCCTCGGGGGTGGTGATGCGCTGTGCCTCGAGATCGACTGCCATGTGCGAGCCGCCCAGGCCCTGCTCGAGCGATCGCAGCAGGGCCTCGACCTGCTCGGCAGGCAGCATGAGTGGCAACAGGCCGTTCTTGAGCGCGTTGTCGAAGAAGATGTCGCCAAAGCTCGGGGCGATGACACAGCGGATGCCGAAGCCCTGCAGGGCCCAGACCGCCGCTTCGCGCGAACTGCCGCAGCCGAAGTTGCTGCGCGCCACAAGTATGCAGGCGCGACGGTAGGGTTCGCGGTTGAGCACGAAGCCGGGTAACTCGGTGACGCCATCGCCGTCCTGCCAGCGCCAGTTGGCAAAGAGCGCCCGCGCGTAGTCGGGCTCGATGGCCTTCATCCAGGGCACCGGAATGACCGCGTCGGTGTCGACGTCGGCGCGCGGCAGCGGCGCGGCCACGCCGCTCAGGCGAATGAAGGGCGTCATGCCAGGGCTCCCTCGATCTGACGCGGGTCGGCGATGGCGCCTGCGATGGCCGATGCCGCCACGGTGGCTGGGCTGGCCAGATGGGTGCGCGCGCCCGGCCCCTGACGCCCCTCGAAATTGCGGTTGGACGAGGAGATGCTTCGCTGCCCGGATCCGACCCGGTCGTCATTGACGCCTGCGCACATGGAGCAGGCCGACTCGCGCCACTCGCAACCGGCCTCGAGGAACACCCGATCGAGCCCTTCGGCCTCGGCCTCGCGCCGGACCTGAGACGACCCCGGTACGATCAGGGCCCGCACATGCGGCGCGATACGCCGGCCGCGCAGGATGGTCGCTGCGGCGCGCAGGTCCTCCAGTCGACCGTTGGTGCAGGACCCGATGAAGGCTGTGTCGATGCGCAGGCCCGAAAGCGGCGTGCCGGGCTGCAGACCCATGTAGTCGAGCGCGCGCTGCCCCGCCTCGCGGGCCGTGCTGTCGCCCGCCTGCCCGGGGTCGGGGACCCGGCCACTGAGGGGGAGGACCTGAGCGGGCGAGGTGCCCCAGGTGACCTGCGGCTCGAGGCTGGACACATCGAGACGGACCTCGTGATCGAAGGCGGCGTCGGGGTCGCTGGGCAACTGGCGCCAGGACTCGAGGGCCTGGTCCCAAAGGGCGCCGGACGGCGCATAGGGGCGGCCCGCCAGCCAGTGATAGGTGGAATCGTCGGGGGCGACCATGCCGATTCGAGCGCCGCATTCGATCGACATGTTGCACAGGGTGAGCCGGCCCTCGATGGGCAGGGCGCGCACCGCCTCGCCCGCGTATTCGATTGCGTAGCCGTTGCCGCCGCGCGCGCCGATCTGACCGATGATATGCAGGATCAGGTCCTTCGCCGAGACCCCGGCACCGAGCCGGCCGTCGAGCGTGATGCGCAGGGTGCGGGGCTGACGGGCGACGATGGTCTGGGTGGCCAGCACGTGCTCGACCTCGGAGGTGCCGATGCCCCAGGCCAGCGCCCCCAGTCCGCCGTTGGTGCAGGTATGGCTGTCGCCGCACACCAGCAGTGAACCGGGCAGCGTCATGCCGAGCTCGGGCGCCATGACATGCACGATGCCCTGCTGCGGGTGGCCGAGCCCGAAGAGCTGGATGCCGTGGCGGGCCGCGCCGACGCGCAGCGCCGATACGAAGGCGGTGCCGGGGGCGTAGCTGTCATCGCGCCGCCCCGGGTCGGAGGACACCACGTGGTCGTGGGTGGCGATGGTGAGCCCCGGCGAGTGCGTGCCACGGCCCGCGCGCTCGAGCATGGCGAAAGCATGCTGGGCTGTGAGGTCGTGGAGCACATGGCGGTCGACGTGCAGCAGCGCCGAACCGTCGTCGCGCTGCACGACCACGTGCGCCTGCCAGATCTTGTCGAAAAGTGTCCGTGCCATGTGGAGGGAGCCTCTGCGGCGTTGTGGGGGGCGTCGGGGCGGCCTCGCGGCGCCGGTGGAATCGGTCAAGCATAGCAGCGGCAGCTTGGCCCAGTCGCTTGCGTTTCACTGGCGCCGACCGCCCCTCGTCGCCCGGGGCGCGGCGCGGCAGGGTAGGGCGCTTGGCGGGCCGGGAAGGTCTCGTCGTAGGGTCCTGACCATCGCCCCGCTAGGGCTGCGCATTCATCTCATGGGCGTCGTCCTCCAGCAGATCATCAACGCCCTTGTGCTGCGCAGCATGGACGCGCTGGTGGCTTTGGGCTGCACCATGGTCTACGGCATCATCAGCCTGATCAATTTTGCCCACGGCGAGGTGCTGATGGTGGGGGCGCTCACCAGTTGGACCATGATCGGCCTGATGCGGGATGCCATGCCGGGTGCGGCGGGCTGGTTCGTCTTGCTGCTGGTGACGCTGATTGCCTGCGTCGTGGCAGCGGCCCTCAACCTTGCGATCGAGCGGATTGCCTACCGGCCGCTGCGCGACAGCCTGAGGCTGTCGCCGCTCATCACCGCAATCGACGCGCTCAAGGGCAAGTCGGTCGCCGTGATCGACGATAGCACGACCCAAGGGCAAGGCTTGGCCGATGAGTGCGAAAAGGCGCTCAAGGCCCGCAGTCCGGACCTCGTCTCTCACAACGGCATGGACGCCGTGGCCAGGCCCATGCTTGGGCAGATGAAGTCATTGGGCATCGTTGTCAACGCGGACACCGGCCTGCCCCGCGTTTTGAACCCCAGCATCCGTCCGATCAGATGACCCCCCTCGCACGCAGCTCGGCAATGCGTTCCGGCGTGTAGCCGATCTCGCGTAGTACCTCGTCGTTGTGTTCGCCCAGTTGGGCGAGCGGCCGGTCGATGGCGCCATTGCCTTGCGTAAGGCGAAAGGCTGGTCCTGCGAGCGTCACCTCGCCGTAGGAGGTGGCAGCCTGCTGCAGGAAGCCGCGGTGCGCGAGTTGCGGATGACCGACGATGTCCGGCAGCCCGATCACGGCGGCGCAGGGCACATCGGCGGCGGTGAGCTTGCTCTCCCATTGCTGCAGCGACAGCCCGGCCTGATCGAAGCCGGTTTCGATGATGTCGCGCAGCACCTCACCGTGCTCGATCCGGGCGGCCCAGTCGCGAAAGCGCGGGTCGCTCAGGGTGTCGGCGCGACCGATGGTGGTCATCAAGGAATCGAACTGCTTGTCGGTGAGCACGGCCAGCACGATGTAGCCGTCGGCACAGCGAAAGCGATCTGCCGTGGGTTTCATGCTGACCGACCGGTTGCCAAACTGCTCGTGGCGGTAGCCCAGCACGGTGTATTCGGCGATCTGTGCGTTGAGAAAGCCCATCATCGACTCGAGCATGGACACGTCGACAAATTGTCCGCGACCGGTATGACTGCGCTGAAAGAGCGCGGTGGCGAGCGCGAACGCCGCCGTCATGCCCGTAGTGATGTCGGCTGCGGCAAAGCCCGCCCGCATGGGACCGTTGACCGGTTCACCCGTGAGGGTCATCAGGCCGGACATCGCCTGAATCTTGCCGTCGAAGGCTGCGGTGCGCGCCTCGGGCCCGGTGGTGCCAAACCCCGAGATCGCGCAATAGATCAGCCTGGGATTGAGTTCGGAGAGCTGCTTCCAGCCAATACCGAGCTTCTCCATGACGCCAGGTCGAAAGTTTTCGCACACGACGTCGGCCTCGCGCGCCAGCGTTTGAACGACCTCGATGGCTTCGGGTGTGCGCAGGTTCAGCGTCATGCTGCGCTTGTTCACGTTCACCGCCATCCACATCGGGTTGAGCTTTCGCTCGGTCCACTCGCGCGAGATCGGCGAGGCGCGCATGGGCTCACCTTCACGCGGTTCGATCTTGATGACATCGGCGCCCTGCATCGCGAGCTGGGCCACGCAGTAGGGCCCGGAGAGCACGTGAGTGAAATCGAGAATGCGGATGCCCTGGAAGGCTTTGGCGTCGGTCATGACAAGTCCGGGTAGGGGGAGAGGGCGAGCCGGGTCATGTCCATGGGCATCGATCCGAGTTGCTGTCGATCGTATCTCCCCCGAGCTTGGCCGCTGGTGTGCCCGGCGTGACTCGCTTGCGTGCCCCGGCTTTCAGGCTGTTTCCCGGGGATGCTAGTCGGGCCTGGCGATCGCCGCAAGCGCGCTCGCGAACCGCCCGTGCACCAGGGGGTGCCCGAGCCTGGCCATGAAACCGGTAAAATCCGGTCTCGTGACAGCGTGCCTCACCACACCCAGGATCCCGCCATGACCCTGCCCACCCTTGAACAGTTCACCCACACCGCCCAGTCTGAAGGTTTCGATGAGATCGTCGTGCGCGAATGGGCGCCCGACATGCAGGTGGACGAGCATGCGCACCCCTTCGATGTCAGCGCGCTGGTCGTGCGCGGCGAGTTCTGGTTGACCGTGTCTGGCGAGACCCGGCATTTCGGCGCGGGTGAGTCCTTCCGGCTCAATCGCCTGATCCCTCACGCCGAACAATACGGCCCGCAGGGCGCGACCGTCTGGGTGGGGCGCGCCAGTTGACGCGCCGCTCTCAGCCCTTCTGGGCCAGGCCCAGGCGCTCGATCGTGGCCCGTTCGGCCTCGAATGATTCACGCGCAAAGCGCGTGTACTCGGCGGTGTCCTTGTAGATCACGGTCTGGTCATAACGATCGAACACGGCCAATACGGTGGGATCGTCGAGTGTTTTCTTGAAGGCATCGTGCAGTACCCTGACCACGGCCGGGTCCATGCCCTTTGGGCCGCAGACCCCGAAAGGCGAATCAGAGACGGTCTTGTAGCCGAGTTCGTCTAGCGTGGGCACCTGGGGCCAGCGCTTGGTGCGCCGACTGCCGTAGGTGGCGAGCAGGCGCAAGCGCCCCGACTCGACATGCGGCCCCCAACCTGTGGCGTCACTGGCCGACATCACGTGTCCGCCGAGGACGGCTTGCATGTTCTCCGCGTTGCCCTTGAAGGGAATGTGATTGAGCCGGATGCCCGCGCGTTGCGCGAACTCTTCAATTGCCAGATGCGGGCTGGTGCCGGTGCCGGTAGACCCGTAGGTGAACTCGCCCGGACGTGCCCGCGCCCAGGCCACGAGGTCGGCAATGCTGCGGATGGGTGAGTCCGCCGGTACCACCAGGCCGAAGGTATAGCCGGTGAGGCAGGCAATCCAGGTGAAGTCGGTCAGCGGGTTGTAGGGCACCTTTTGCATGTGGGGAATGCGAAAAACGCCCTGCGGGATCTGCGTGAGCGTGTAGCCGTCGGGACGAGCATTGAGCATCTCGATGGCGCCCAGCATCCCGCCGGCGCCGGGCTTGTTTTCGACGATTACGGTCTGGTTGAGCGCCCGGCCGGCACTCTCGGCGATGGCCCGGATCACCGCATCGGTCGAGCCGCCCGCGGGCCACGGGCAGAGGTACTTGATCGGGCGCGAGGGGAAGGCCTGCGCGCGGGCGATCGAGGGCGAAAGCGCCGCGCCGGCGAGCGCGGCCGCGGAAGCGAGGACCTGCCTGCGAAGCGCCATGAGGTCTGTCTCCTGGGTGGTGTTGTTGAGCGAGGGCGTCTGGCGTCATTATGGCCTGTGGCCGGCGCCTGGCGGAATGCCCGTCATTGCCATGGTTCCGGCCACCTGTCTATACTCGAAGCCACCTTCTTCCATGGGCGGACACTCTCATGTCAGGCGCTTCCACCTTCGAATCCCTGGTTCAGATCACCCACCGGTTCTTCTGGTGTCTGGACGAGTTCCGCTACCAGGACATCCTGTCGATGATGCTGCCCGATGCCGTCTGGCACCGGCAGGGGCGCGCACTGCAGGGGCACGCGCAGATTCTCGCAGCCCTGAACGAGCGCTCGAATACCCAACGAATCCGTCATGTGATCACCAATCCCTTTGTGGCCGAGGAGTCGGGCGACAGCGCGCGCCTGATCGCCTACATGATTGGGTACAAATGCGATGAGGGCGTGAAACAAGCAGCGCCGCAAACGATCGACAACGCGCTGCGGTTTCTGCTCGTCGAGACCCACTTCAAACGGGGTGAGGGCAGATGGCTGATCGCCCAGCAACGCGGCACGCCCGAGTTCGAATTCCGCCAGCCGTCCTGACGCGCCCCCGGAAGAATTGCCGAGGACGGTCCGGCGACTGGCCCCGTTGATTGAACCGAGCCCCTGACGGCTCGACGCAAAGAGGAGCACGCGTATGAACTGCTTTCATCCCTTCAAGCGCCGTCTGGGCTTGGCCCTCGCCGCAGGTCTCGGTCTGCTGGGTACAGCGGGTGTGTCGGCGCAGGACTTCCCCACCCGCCCGATCCGGATCATGGTGGGCTTTGCGCCAGGAGGGCCCACAGACGTCATTGCACGCCTGGTTGCGCAGGACATGTCGAACTCGCTTGGTCAAGCCGTGGTGGTGGAAAACCGCGCTGGCGCCAACTCGCTGATTGCCACCGAACTGTTGATGCGCTCGACGCCCGATGGCTACACGCTGCTGGCCGCGACACTGGCGCACAACATCAATCCGATCCTCAACCCGGAAAAGGCGAAATACGACCCGATCCGCGATTTCGCGCCGATCAGCCTCGCCGGCACGGTGCCCATGATCGCGGTGAGTGGGTACGACTCGCCGATCGGCAGCATCGCCGACATCATTGCCGGCGCCAAGGCCAAACCCGGTGCGCTCACCTATGGGTCGGCCGGTCATGGCGGGTCCGCGCACCTGGCGGCCGCGGCGCTGGCTGTCCAATCGGGCACCGAGATGACACACGTGCCCTTCAAGGGCAACGCGCCGGCGCTGACCGAGGTGATCGCGGGGCGCGTGAGCTTCATGTTCTACCCGATGGTGGGCATTGCCGACCAGGTGGCCAATCGACGACTCAAGGCACTGGCGGTGTCCACGGCGCAACGCCATCCCGATTTCCCTGCGGTGCCCACCATGTCCGAGCTGGGCTTTCCCGGATTCGAGGACAACTCGCCGGGGCTTCCCTTTCTCGCGCCGGCGGGTACGCCCCCGGCCATCGTCGAGAAGCTTTCGGCAGCCATTCGGGCGTCTGTGTCGCGTCCGGAAACTCGCGAGCGGCTGCGTAGCCTGGGCGCGGTGGCGGTGGGCACGACGCCTGCGGACACCGCCGCCTGGCTGAAAGTGGACTATGAGCGCTGGGCGAGGCTGATCAGGGCGGCCAACATCAAGCCGGAATGATTGCAATTCAATAACCGCGATCGGTTGGCGGCGCCGCGTCTGCGCGCCGTCTCTCTCGTTTGATCGAAGAACCCGACATGACGGATCCCCTCTTTGCGAGCAGCCTCGTCGGCCGAACCGCGCTGATCACCGGGGGCTCGCGCGGCATTGGCCGTGTGCTGGCTGAATCGCTCGCTCGCGTTGGCGTGAGGGTGGTGTTCACCGGGCGCGACCCGAGGGCCCTTGATGAGACCCTGGCCGCTCTGCGCGCGGCCGGGACGTCGGGCGCCGGGCTGCCTCTCGAGTTGAGCGAACTGGATGATCCGGCACCCGTCGCCCAAGCGCTGCGTGAGCACACCGATCGACTTGACATCCTGGTGCTCAATGCGGCGATCGGTGGCGTGCGCACACCCATCGTCGAGCAGCCCCTGGCCACGTGGCGAGAGGTCTTTCAGGTGAACGTGCACGCGTGCCTGGCACTGCTCATGGCGACTGATCCGCTACTCAGGCGCTCGGATGCCGGCCGGGTGGTCTTTATCAGCACCGGGGTGGCACGCCGCCGCAAGGCTACGACCGGCGCCTATGCCGCGTCCAAGGCCGCATTCGAGATGATGGCCGGACTCTACTGCCTCGATGTCGAGGGCTCGCCGATCCGGGGCAACATCGTTAACCCCGGACCGACGCGTACCGAAATGCGGGCAGCGGCCTTTCCCGCCGAAGATCCCATGACCGTCAAGCCGCCGGAGGCCCTGATGCCGCTACTGCACCGATTGTGTGCGCCCGAGTGCGATCTGCATGGGCAGACCCTCGACGCAGACGACTGGATCGCGTCGCAGTCGTCCCGCTGAGTCTCGGGGGCCGCGCGCGGGCAAAGCCGCCATGCAAAGCTGAATATCGTGATCGGATATTGCTGCAGCGCGCAAGGCGGATCGATTAGTCTCTGCCCACAGACGGGCTGAAGCCCGCAATCACAGGGATCCACATGCTGTTCCGGTCACGCCAGAGCCTGGCGGTTTGCGCGTGGCCGTTGTCGGGGGTTTGCCATGTCGACCGTCAAGGCTTGTCTGTCACAGAAGTCGGGTGTCGTCTACTCGCTCGAGTCCACCTCCAGTGTGCTGCAGGCACTGCAGATGATGCGCGACCGCAAGATCCGGTCCGTGATGGTCATTGATGAGGGCCGCCTGGTGGGCATCGTCTCGCAGGGCGACTGCGCGATTCGGGTGCTGCTGCCAGGCTGGAACCCATCGCAAACACGGCTGTCCGAGATCATGACGCGCGACCCCCTGACCGTGGGGGTCGGCAGCACCCTCGATCAGTGCATGAAGATCATGGTGGGGCGTAGCATCCGGCATCTGCCGGTGGTGGATGACGGGCACGTGGTGGGCATGGTCTCGATTGGCGACATCGTCAAGGACATCATGCAGCAGCAGGGCGAGCACATCAAATACCTCGAAACCTACATCAAGGGTCACGCGGTCGAGTACTGAACGTCCCTCCTGCGCGGCGTCAGGCGAGCCCGATTGGCGCGGGCGCCGTCATCACTATTTTTCTGAACAGAGGCTTGAACTCATCCGGCGGCGCACGGCCCGTAAGCGGGTCGGCGTCGGCTGCGAAGGCCGCGTCCAGTTCCGCCCATTGGCTCGGGCTCAGGTATTGCCTGGCGGCCGGCAAAATTTCGCTTTCCTCCAGGGCCATGTGTCTGAGGTAGGCATCGACGTAGCGGCGGGCGCCTTCTTCGAAGGCCTGCCGCCGGGGTTCGCCCAACACCTCGTAGGCGAGCAGCCGGTGCCCGAGTTCGCGCACGCTGGTCTCGCCCCGATGGTGATCGCTCTCGAGGCGATCGATGACCGCTCCCAAGTGCGGAACCTGCTCGCGGATCAGCGGGAACAGCAGTGTCGTTTCCTTTGTGTGGTGCAGGCGCTCGGGAAATTCATCGATGTAGAACAGCATGGCGCGCAGCACATCAAAGGGCGGGGTCGTGCCGTCTTTTTTGTTCTGGTCGATCAGCATCATCATCGAGCGCAGCATGGCTGAAAGCGCAAAATGCTCTTCATGAATGACGGTCAGGGCGGTGTGTTTCATGGTCCGGTGTCCGGTGTCGTGACCGAAATCAGCATCGCATCGTTTCTCTGACACGCCCTTGAGCGCGGTCAACCCATTGCGGTCAAACCGGGCCGGTGACACCCGATGCAGCAACCACATCCAAGCAAATGCCTGGCGCGCATCGGCATGCCTACCGCACCGCACCATCGATCGAGAGCATCGACAGACCCCCTCGGCTCGACGATTCGGACCGTCGCTGATTGCAAAAAGGTCTGACCTTAGACTAGACTTTTTCTCCCCGCGCGACCCGACGAGCCGGTCAGGTGCCTGCTGTGTCCCGGGAGGGCGCGAGTTCCACCAAGGATTCCACCATGGCCCGCCGTTTCGTCGATCTGTCCGTGCCCATCGAAAACGATGTGAAGTCTGACCCGCCCGGGCTCGAGCCCAGCATCGAATATCGCAATCACAAGGAAACCGCCCCCATCGTGGCAAAACGCTATGACGGGCTGGCGCCGGAAGGCTTGCTCGACGGCGAGGGCTATGCGATTGAGTTTCTGAAGGTCAATACGCACAACGGCACCCATGTGGATGCACCCTGGCATTTCGCCTCCACCATGGATCGCGGCAAACCCGCGGCCAAGATCGACGAGATTCCGCTCGACTGGTTTTTCGGTCGCGGCGTCAAACTCGACTTCCGGCATTTTCCCGACGGCTATGTAGTGCAGGCAGCCGATGTCGAGCAGGAACTCAAGCGCATCGGCCACGATCTGAAGCCCTACGACATCGTGGTCATCAACACCTCGGCGGGCAAGCGGTTTGGCGATCCCGATTACGTCGAGGCCGGCTGCGGCATGGGACGAGAGGCGACGCTTTACCTTACCTCGCGCGGCGTGCGCGTGACGGGTACCGATTGCTGGTCCTGGGATGCCCACTACAAGCACATGTCCAAAAGTTATGCCGAGACGCACGACGTCGGTGTCATCTGGGAAGGGCACAAGGCAGGGCGAGAGATCGGCTACTGTCACATCGAAAAGATGCACAACCTCGAGGTGCTGCCGTCCACGGGTTTTACGCTCTCCTGCTTCCCGGTGAAGATCCGGGGCGGTTCGGCAGGCTTTACGCGCGCCGTGGCCATCTTCGAGGACTGAACCATGAAACTCGCGACCTTCAGGCGGGCCGATGGCAGCGAGGCCGTCGGCGTGGTGGACACGTCGCGTGGCCAGGTACTCGATCTGTCACGGGCCGCCGCAGCGGGCGGCGCGCCGGAGCCCACCTTCGCGTCGATGCTCGACCTGATTGATGCCGGGGAAGCGGGCTTGCGCAAAGCGCGGGCTGTGGCGGCCGCATGGCCTGTTGCATGCGCGCAGGCGCTGGCCGCCACCGTATTGCTATCGCCCCTGCCGCAACCGCGGCAGATGCGCGACTGTCTGGTGTTCGAGGAGCATCTCATCAATGCCACGCGCACCTGGGAAAAGCGCACCGGCAAGCCAGGTAATCCCATCTCTCCCGTCTGGTATCAGCGGCCCACCTGGTATAAGTGCAATCGGCTGAGCGTGGTGGGCCATGGAACCGATGTGCAGTGGCCGCCGTTTTCGGAGCTGATGGACTACGAGCTCGAACTGGCCTGTGTCATTGGTCAGCGCGGTCGCGATCTCACGCGCGACAACGCCCTGTCGCACATCTTCGGCTTCACCATCTTCAACGACTTCTCGGCGCGCGACACCCAGATGGTCGAGCGACCCCTGGGCATGGGGCCGATGAAGGGCAAGGACTTCGATACCGGCAACGTGCTGGGGCCCTGGATCGTCACCACCGATGAAATCGGCGATCCCCATCATCTGAACATGGAAGTCCGGGTCAATGGCGAGCGCAGGGGGGGCGGCAATTCCTCGACCATGCATCACAAGTTCAACGACATTCTGGCCTTCATCTCGCAGGCGGAAACGCTGCATCCGGGCGAGGTGATCGCATCGGGCACGGTGGGCACCGGTTGCGGGCTTGAAATCGATCGATTCCTCGAACCGGGCGATGTGGTCGAACTCGAAATCGAAAAGATCGGCATTCTGCGCAACCGTATCGTGCGTCCGGTGCCCCCGGTGGCTTGAACGCCTCGCGGCTTGCCTGATACATTGCACTGCTTGCCCTGATCGCCCAGGGTGGCCGTCAACAACAACGATTATTCGGAGACAATTCATGCGTTTTGCCAAGGCGGGTTCAGCCCTTTCGCGTCGACTCGTCCTCGCGGTGGGTGCAGCCGTGTTTTCCATGGCGTCGGTGGTGCAGGCCCAAACCCTGCAATTTGCCACTGCCTTTCCCGAGGCCGATTTCTCCTCCCAACTGGTCAAGCGCTGGACCGATGGCGTGACCCAGGAAACCGGCGGGCGCATCAAATTCCGCATCCACTGGGCTGGCAGTCTGGTTGGCAACAAGATGGTCGACGGCATGCGCGACGGGGTCGTGGACGCTGCACTGTCCTTCACGCCGTATGTGTCGGGCGAGATCGTTGATTTGGCGCCGCTCGATGTACCGTTCAGTTTCCCCACCGAGGCGGCGGGGCTCGGGCAGTTCAATGCCGAGTCGCTGCCCATTCTCGATGCCATCTACGAAAAGCGCGGCTCGCGGGTGGTGGCTGTACCCCCGGTGCTGCTGCCCGATCCGGTCACCTGCCGCGACCGCTTCGTAAGCGGGCCCGAGCAGTGGAAGGGGGTCAAGATCCGCACCGCCGGCCGCTGGCAGGCCGAGACCATCAAGCGCTGGGGTGGCAGTCCTACGGTCATTCCGCCGGGTGAGTTGTATACGGCGCTCGACCGTGGCACCGTCGACTGCACGCTCATGATCTACAACGGCGTGCTGTCGCTCAAGCTTTACGAGCCCGCCAAGTTCATCACGCGCAACGAGCACTCCATCGCCTCGGGCAGCATCAACGTCTCCAATGCAGTGTGGAGCAAACTCTCCGAAGCGGATCGCAAGGTGATGCTCAAGGTGGGTGCCGATGTGGCAGCTTGGGGCGTGGCCGAATACACCCGCATCTTCCAGGAAACCATCAAGCGGCTGGGCGATCTGGGCGCCAAGTTCTGCGTACCTGATGCCAAGGAGTTTGCGCGACTGGTGGCGGCCGCCAACGATGTGTTTGAAAAGGAAATCTCGCCCAAGGCGAGCGCCGATGGTCAGAAACTCATCGAGCTGATCAAACGCTACCGCGGTCAGGTGGTCACTCGTCCGTCGGTGGGTGATGTGACAGCCTGTCCGGCCTGAGCCTGGCGTGACGACGGCCCGCCCGTGGGCGGGCCGGTTTTCTCAAGATCGGGCCTTCTGAAGTCTGAGCGGCTCATTGATCAGCGCCCTGATCCAATCCACTCGAGACCGGCGCCATGACCGCTTCGACCGAATCACGCTTTGATCGCCTCGAGCGCCTGCTCGCGATCATCAACACGCGCCTGGCCGAGGTGTCGGGCTGGCTGGTGCTGGTGATCGCGCTGCTCTGCTGCTATGGCGTCTTCACCCGCTACGTGCTGGGCGACCCCGACACCTGGTCCTTTGAGGTGGCCGCCTACCTGCTCTGTTTCGTCGTGTTTTTTGCGATCGGCAATGCCCTGCAGGACAACATTCACGTGCGGGTCGACCTGCTGCAGGAATTGTTTCCTGGTCGATTTGCACAGGTCACACGCATTGTCGGCGATCTGATTTGCCTGGCGTTTCTCTGGATCTTTTTTCTCAAGGTCTGGGGGGTGTTTCACGACTCGCTGGTGCGTGGCCGAATCGACGAGACTACGCTGGGCTGGCCGGTAGCAGTCGTGCAGTGGGTCATGCCTTTCGGCGTGGCGCTCACGCTGCTGACGCAGGCCGTGATGCTCGCCGGTCGTTTCCGTCGCAAGCCCTGAGGCGAGGCCGACATGGACTGGTTTGGTCTGACTCTGGTGCTGTTCGGCATCCTGATCGTCTTTCTTTTTCTTGGTATTCCGGTGGCTTTTTCGATGGGCATTACCGCCAGCCTGATGGTGGTGATGTTTCTCAGCCCCAACATGCTGGTGCAGATGGCCCGGGTCAGTTTTGCCGTGGCCACGAGCGACATCTTCCTGGTGGCGCCGCTGTTCATCCTCATGGCGGGACTGGTGTCGCACTCGGACATTGCCGAGCGCGCCTACCTGGCCGCCACCAAGTGGTTCAACTGGGTGCCCGGCGCCTTGTCGGTGAGCACGGTGGTGGCCTGCACCATGTTTGCGGCAATCTCCGGTTCCAGCCCGGCCACTGCGGCAGCCATTGGCTATGCCTCGGTCCCGGAAATGATCCGGCATGGTTACTCCAAGCGCGTGGCGGTGGGCGTGGTGGCGGCCGGTGGCACCCTGGGCATTCTGATTCCGCCCAGCATGGTGATGGTCATCTACGGCATCCTCACCGAGACCTCGATCGGGTCGCTGTTCATTGCGGGCATCCTGCCCGGGCTGTTTCTGTCGGCGCTGATGATCGCCTGGGTCATCTACCGCAGCCTTCAGGAAGGCAACCTCAAGCACCTCGAGCAAGCGCCTTCCTGGCCCGAACGCTGGTCCTCGCTCTCGGGCATCTGGCCCATTCTGCTGCTCTTCGTCATCGTGATGGGGGCCATCTACTCGGGCATTGCCACCACCACCGAGGCGGCCGCGCTGGGGGCGATCGGTGCGTTGTTGCTGACCATCCGGCGACCCGACATGCGCCTCAAGGGGCTGGGCAAGGTGCTGCTCAGCACGTCACAGGCCACCGCCATGTTGCTGCTGCTGATCATCTTTGGCAGCTTTTTCGGATTCGTGGTGTCCCGACTGGGCATTGCACACGGCATGGTCGAAGCGGTGACCTCGGCGGGGCTGGCGCCCTGGATGGTGCTGTCGCTTTACATCGTTGCGCTGCTGGTATTGGGCTGCTTCATGGATCCCGCCTCCATGATGGTGATCACGCTGCCCTTGGCCTTTCCGGTGCTCAAGGAGATGGGCTACGACCCGATCTGGCTGGGCATCATCGTCACCATCACCGTCGAGATCGGCATGATCACGCCGCCCGTCGGCCTCAACCTGTTCGTGCTCAAGGGCATCGTGCCCAAAGACGTGTCGATGAGCGACATCATGATCGGCGCGGCACCCTTTGTGGGCGTGATGCTGTTCGGCCTGCTGGTGATCGTGGCGTTTCCCGAGATTGCCACCTGGCTGCCGGCCATGATGAAAAA
>CAIVPX010000105.1 GCA_903907905.1 uncultured bacterium
ACTTCTTCGCCTCGCCACCAAACTTCGACGACAACACCGTCGTGATCGCCGCCGTCAGCGTCGTCTTGCCATGATCCACGTGCCCGATCGTCCCCACGTTCACGTGCGGCTTCGTACGCTCAAACTTGCCTTTTGCCATGTCTCAAGCTCCTGATTCCAGACCTGCGCGACCCCCGGCCGGGTGGCCCGCTCGCTACTGTTTCGAACCGACGCGCCCGAGTCCGCCTTCCTCGGAAGGCACTGCCTCGAACGCTTGCGGCATGCGCCGCAGCCCCAGCCCGCCGAGCCACCGCCCACCCGCCACACGGATGCGCGCTTGCCCAAACGGACAGATAACCGCCGACTCACCCGGCGAATTGGTGGTGCCCATGACGCGGATCGAACGCGTGACCTCTCCCTTACCAAGGGAGTGCTCTACCACTGAGCCACATGGGCGAGTGAAACCGAACTGCAGACCACCGAAAGCTGGAGCGGGTGAAGGGAATCGAACCCTCGTCGTAAGCTTGGAAGGCTTCTGCTCTACCATTGAGCTACACCCGCACAAACGACAGACAGCCGACCTGACCCGTTTCGCTCGACCTGATGGCCCCGAGCGCGCCACGCGCCCCAAAGACCGCGAACGACCCGGATCGCCACCAACCCGTCATTCCGGAGATCTTTTCCCGGTGGAGGAGGCTGGATTCGAACCAGCGTAGGCGTAAGCCAACAGATTTACAGTCTGCCCCCTTTAGCCACTCGGGCACCCCTCCAGGGAACCTTGGATTATCGCGCGGAAGATGCTCGATGTCAACTGAAGGCCCGGTCCCATGCGCTTTGACCCGGATGCTCGAAGCCCACCCCCAGAGCCGCGCGCGTCGCGAGACGTCCGCTGAAGCGGGGCCGGCCCGGCCGGTGGTCCCGTCAGACTGGGCCCGACCATTGCGCAGGACGCCGACCGCCGCCATCGCCATCGCCATCGGTGCCCGTGCCGGCCCATCATTCATTGACCGACCGGTTGGTTGAATAATAAACTTCGAAGATCCGTCATCCCGCCCCGAGACAACGATGTACACCCAAGCGCTTGATCTGCAAACACCCGTGCCCGCCGCGACCGGTTCCGCCGCGCCGGTCGGGCAGGACCTGAGGGAACACGCCTTCAACGCGCGACTGGCCGACGGACAGAAGATCGAAGCTCAGGACTGGATGCCCGAGGCCTATCGCAAGACCCTGGTGCGGCAGATCTCCCAGCATGCGCACTCCGAGGTGGTCGGCATGTTGCCCGAAGGCAACTGGGTGACGCGCGCGCCCAGTCTCAAACGCAAGGCGATTCTGCTCGCCAAGATCCAGGACGAAGGCGGACACGGCCTTTACCTCTATTCGGCAGCCGAAACGCTGGGCACCCCGCGCGAAGCCATGCAGCAGGCCTTGCTGTCCGGGGCCTCGAAGTACTCGAGCATCTTCAACTATCCGACGCTCACCTGGGCCGACGTCGGCGTGATCGGATGGCTGGTCGACGGCGCGGCCATCATGAATCAGATCCCCCTGTGCCGCTGCTCCTACGGGCCCTATGCGCGCGCCATGATCCGCATCTGCAAGGAGGAGTCCTTTCATCAGCGACAGGGCTTCGATTCGCTGCTGGCGATGATGCGGGGCACTGCCGCTCAGCGCGACATGGTTCAGGACGCGGTCAACCGCTGGTGGTGGCCGGTGGTCATGATGTTCGGCCCGAGCGACGGCCAGTCGGTGCACTCAGCCCAGACGATGAACTGGGGCATCAAGCGGATTTCCAACGACGAGTTGCGCCAGAAGTTCATCGATGCAACGGTCCCGCAGGCACAGTTGCTGGGCGTGAGCCTGCCCGATCCCGATCTGAAATGGAACGCCTCACGCGGCCACCACGATTTTGGCGCCATCGACTGGGACGAATTCTGGCGGGTGGTCGGCGGCGACGGGCCCTGCAATCGCGAACGCCTGCACGCTCGGCGTACCGCTCACGACAAGGGCGCCTGGGTGAGGGAGGCTGCACTCGCCCACGCGAACAAGACGCGCGCTCGAGAACTCGGCCGCGCAGCCTGAAATCCGGCGCGCATCCGTCACCCCCACTGTCGACACCCTCGCCCACTCAATCCCACGGAGACACCCGAATGCCCGACACTGCCGCACCCTCCGACTGGCCGCTTTGGGAGGTATTTGTCCGCAGCAAGCAGGGCCTCGATCACAAGCACTGCGGTAGCCTGCACGCAAGTGACGCCGCGATGGCGCTGCAAATGGCCCGCGATGTCTACACGCGGCGCATGGAGGGCGTGAGCATCTGGGTGGTGCCCTCGCGCGCCATCACGGCCTCGGCGCCCGAGCATCAGGCAAGCGATTTCGCCCCGATGGCCGACAAGATCTATCGACACCCGACCTTTTACGAGCTACCCGATGAACTGCGCCACATGTAAGCGGCTCGCACCATGACGGGTGCGCTCACGGTGGGGCACGCGCATCTCGAATACGTGCTGCGGCTGGCCGACAACGCGCTGGTGCTCGGCCAGCGCCTATCCGAGTGGTGCGGCCACGGGCCCGCACTCGAGGAAGACATCGCGCTCACCAACATTGCCCTCGACCTGACCGGTCAGGCGCGGCTGCTGCTCGCCCATGCCGGGGCGCTCGAGGGCCGCGGTCGGGATGAGGACACCCTGGCGTACTTTCGCAACGAGTCGGCATTCCGCAACCACACGCTGGTCGAGTTGCCCGATGGCGAGAGCGCCCACGACGACTACGCGGTGACGATCGTCCGCAACACGCTGTTCGCAGCGCTCCAGGTCGAACTGTGGCCCGCGCTGTGCGCCTCACGCGATGCGCAGCTCGCCGCCATCGCCGCCAAATCCGTCAATGAGGCGCGTGCCCACCTGCGCCACGCCGCAGGCTGGCTGGTGCGCCTGGGCGACGGGACCGACCAATCCCGCCTGCGCATGCAGCGTGCGCTCGATCGCCTCTTTCCCTACACCCACGAATTCTGGAGCGTCGATGAGGTCGAGCGCAGCGTCGCGGGCGCGGGCCTCGGCGTCATCACCGCCGACCTGAAACCTCAGTGGGACGCCACGATCGATACCTTGCTGGGCCAGGCCACACTCGCGCGGCCCGCGTCGAGCGCTTTCGTCTCCAGCGGCAAGCACGGCCGTCACAGCGAGCATCTCGGGCCCTTGCTGGCGCAGATGCAGTCGCTCGCGCGGGCCCACCCGGGGGCGCAGTGGTAAGCGCAAGCGATACGGTCGCCTTGCGGCAACCCGACCCTGGACCCAGCGACACGGGTCATGGTGCGAGCGACAGCGATCAGGCCCTGCCGCTGCTCGCACGGGCACGCGCGGCGGCGGCGGCGGTCACCGACCCCGAGATTCCCGTCGTGACGCTCGAGGATCTCGGCATTCTCAGGTCGGTGAGCCTTGCGGCAGGACGTATCCAAGTGGTGCTCACCCCCACCTACACGGGGTGCCCGGCGACCGACGCCATTCGTGACGAGGTGGCCCGGGCGCTCGAGCGGTGTGGCGTCAGAGACCCCGACATTCGCATTGAACTCGCACCCGCCTGGACCACCGACTGGATCAGCCCGACGGGGCGCGACAAGCTCAAGCAATACGGCATTGCGCCGCCGCAGGCCTGCGCGCAACCCGGCGACACCGCAAGTGCCGTGCTGCGCTTCGTGGCCCGACCGCGATCCCACAAAGGGCTTGCCTGTCCGCGATGCGAGGCACACGCGGTCGAACTCGTTTCCGAATATGGGTCGACACCGTGCAAGGCGCTTTACCGCTGCCTGTCGTGCCGCGAGCCCTTCGACTACTTCAAGCCCTACTGAGACACCCCATGGCTCTGCCGCAGTTTCACCGCCTGCGTATCGCCGAGCGTCGCGCCGAGACCTCGAACGCGATATCGGTCGCATTCGAGGTGCCCGAGGCCCTGCGCGAAGCCTACCGCTTTCGCCCCGGGCAATTCCTAACGCTCGAGGCCGACGTCGGGGGCGAGCCACTGCGCCGTGCCTACTCGATCTGCTCCAGCAGCCAGCACTACCGCGACCACGGTGAACTGCGCATCGCAATCAAACGGGTCGACGGCGGCCGCTTTTCAAGCTGGGCGCATGACACACTCGCGGCCGGCCTGCATCTGGAGGTGATGACTCCCGACGGGCGTTTTGGCCTGCCCGATGCAGCGGGCGCTGACCGCCACCACCTTGCGCTGGCCGCCGGCTCGGGCATCACGCCCGTGCTCTCGATCATGCAAAGCGCGCTTGCCGGTGACGCGCGCAGCCGCTTCACCCTGCTGTACGGCAATCGCAACGCCGGCTCGATCATGTTTCTCGAGGCGCTGGAAGCGCTCAAGAACCGCTACCTCGACCGCCTGCAACTCTTTCATGTGCTGTCGGATGAGCCTACCGAAATCGAGCTGCTCTCGGGCCGACTCGACGAGGCGCGGCTTCACGCCCTGCTGCAGCACGCGGTCGCATTGAAGTCGATTGACCAGTGTTTTGTGTGTGGCCCCGCCCCGATGATGGACACCGCCGAGCGGGTGCTCCTCGATCGGGGGCTCGACCGAAGCCGGATTCATATCGAACGCTTCGGCAGCGCCCCGAGTACGCCACCGGTGACTGCGGCGCGGCCAAGCCCGGCGACGCCGTCTGGCCAGGCGGCATCCTCAAGCCCTGAGCAGGCGCAGGTCATGCTTCGCATCGACGGCAAGGCGCGGCGCCTGTCGATGCCCTTCGATGGCCCGTCAATTCTTGACGCCGGTCTGGCCGCGGGCGCCAACCTGCCCTATGCCTGCAAGGCCGGGGTCTGCTGCACCTGCCGGGCTCGCGTGCTCGAGGGCGAAGTGGCGATGGGTCGGCATGACACGCTCGATGCGCGCGAAATCGCGGACGGTTTCGTGCTGACCTGTCAGGCGCGACCCCTGAGTGACCGTGTCGTGCTGAGCTACGACGAGCGCTGATGGCCCGACCGCGCGCCGCCGACTACACGATTCAACGCGATCGCATTCTGGCGCTCGCGGTCGAGGCCTTCGCACGCACCGGCTATCCGGGCGCGTCGATGGCCATGCTCGCGCAGGCCTGCGGAACCTCCAAGGCCGCGCTTTATCACTATTTTCCGGGCAAGCAGGCCCTGCTCTTCGAGGCGCTCGACCGCTACACGCGGCGCCTTCGCGATCTGATCGAGTCGGTGCGCTCGCAGGGACTTGCGCCGCGCGAGACGCTGACGGCTGCCGTACGGGCCCTGATGGCCGAGTACCGCCACTCGCACGCCTATCATGCAGCGCTGCTCAACGACATGCGTTTTCTGGCACCGGCGCAACAGGTGCAGATTCGCGCGCAGGAAAGCGAGGTGGTGGAGGCCATCGCCGTCATGCTCGACCGGGCCGCGCCCGGACGCATTGCGGCCGGCGAGCGCAGCGTGGTCACCATGGCGCTTCTGGGTATGATCAACTTTACTTTCGCATGGTTGCGGCCCGACGGCCCGGTCAGCCACGCCCGCTTCGCCGATCTGGCCGCCGGGCTCTGGCTGGACGGACTATCGGGCCAACCCGTGCACACCGGAGATCCGAGACATGAGCAAGCAGTTCGCCTCCAAGGCTGACCTCGAAGCCAAAAAGGTTTCGTTCACGAAACTGTCCGACAACGCCTACGCCTATACCGCCGAAGGCGACCCCAACTCGGGCGTGATTATCGGCGACGACTCGGTGATGGTGATCGATGCCACCGCCACCCCGGTGATGGCGCGTGAACTGATTGCGCAAATCCGACAGGTCACCGACAAGCCCATCAAGTACGTGGTGCTGTCGCACTATCACGCGGTGCGCGTGCTCGGAGCCTCGGCCTACTTTGCCGAGGGCGCAACCGAGATCATCGCCTCGCAAGGCACCTGGGACCTGATCGTCGAGCGAGGCGAGGCGGACATGCGCTCGGAGATCGAGCGCTTTCCGCGGCTCTTTCAGGCGGTGGAATCGATCCCGGGTCTCACCTGGCCCACCATGGTCTTCGAGCGCGAACTGACGCTTCACCTCGGCAAACTCGAAGTCAGGCTGATGCACATCGGCGCAGGTCACACCCGCGGCGATACCCTGGCCTGGATCCCCTCTCAACGCATCTGCTTCTCGGGCGATCTGGTCGAATACAACGCCGGGGTCTACACGGGCGACGCGCAACTCGAAGAGTGGCCCGACACGCTCGAGCGACTGCGAGCGCTCGGCGCCCAGCAACTGGTGCCGGGGCGCGGGCCGGTCATGCAGGGCGAAGCCGCGTGCAATGCCGCCATCGACTACACGAAAAAGTGGGTCACCGACCTCTACGAGACAGCCCGCGCGGGCGTGGCGGCCGGCAAGGACCTCAAACAGGTGTTCGCCGACACCCGCAAGGTGATGGATCCGGTGTTCGGCCAGGTGTTCATCTACGAGCACTGCCTGCCCTTTGACGTCTCGCGCGCCTACGATGAAGCCAGTGGCATCCGGCACCCGCGCATCTGGACGGCCGAACGCGACCTGGAGATGTGGCGGGCCCTGCAGAGCTGACCCTCAGGCCTGCTGGGACTTCTCGAGGGCCTGATCGATATCCCACAGGATGTCCTCGAGCGACTCGAGCCCCACCGAGAGCCGGATCATGTCGGGCGCCACACCGGCCGTGCGTTGTTCCTCGGCCGACAACTGCCGGTGCGTGGTCGA
>CAIVPX010000106.1 GCA_903907905.1 uncultured bacterium
GGTCGACGAGTTCGCCGACGCCCTGAACAACTCCAGCCTGATGGGTGACAAGCGCGTCACCTTCAATGCATCGACGGGCGATCTGGTCGTGCCGATCCAGTTTCGCGGGGACCTGGCGAAGCTGCAGACGCCGATCCGCTTTGCCTTAGGTGAGAGCAGTCCGATCAGCCTCACCACCACCGCGTCCGGAGAGGTCGCGGTAGGGATTGACGCAGGCTTCGACCTCATCCTCGGACTATCCGGCGGAGGGCTCAAGCTCGCGGTCGATCACCTGGCGGCTGATGTCGAGATCGAACTTTCCGTCGCCGACCTCAGCGTGGCCGCACAAATGGGCATGCTGACCTTGCAGGCCGGCGGTGCCGGTAGCGGTTCTGGCGTGCGTCTGGCTGCGAGCGCCCGGGTCGAACTGGACCGCACGCCCGACGATGAGCGCAGCGGCGCCCGCTTCGATCTGTCCGAGCTCCTTTCGGCCGAGGCCTTACAAAGTCTTCACGTTGACCTTTCGGGCGAGGCGTCTGCCACGCTCAAAGGTCTCACCGTGCAAGCCGGCCGCACCAGCGTAACCCTCGACGAGGGCATGCAACTGGGCGTGTTCGTCACCGACCTGCTGCACATGGGCCCGGTCGAGATGAAGACGGCGCCTTTCGACCTTGCCGCTGCCATCAAGGGTGGCAGCTTGCCGCAGGGCGCACTCGTGGTCGTGCTGCCCGACATCGGATCGCTGTTCGATGTCGGCAACCTGAGTTTTGCCGACCTGGTGGGGGGCGTTCGTCTCGGCCTTCAGACCGTCGACGGTCTGCTTGCAGACCTGCCGTTCTACACGGCGCAGTTACCCATCATCAACCGGCCGCTGTCCGAACTGGTGGCGGTGGGCGACACCTGGCTGGGTGCACTTGAGTCGGCGATGAAGGACCCGGTTGCAAGCCTGGATGCCGCAGAGACTGCACTCGAGAAAGCCCTTGGTCTTTCGCCGGACCTGCTTGATCTCAGCCTCGATACTCAGGCGGGCAAGCTGTATCTGGACGTCGCCCTCGACACCCAGTACGAGGACCAGTTCGCGCTCAACCTCGAGCTCGAGGAGTTGGCCAAGCTCGCCGGCCTGAGTCTGCCGGCAGGCTTCAGCAGCTTTGCGGATGCGTCGGGCAAGGCCTCTTTGGCCCTGGTGGCCGGCGTCGATCTGCACCTGCGCCTCGGTCTCACCCTGCCCAAGCGTGGCGAGGGCGTGAAGGTCACGCTCGAGGACTACAACCCGAGTACCCAGACCGGGACTCGCCTGGTCCTGGATACGCGTCTGGCAGCCACCGATATCAATCTGGCGCTCAAGGCGGGGCCGCTGGAGGTGGGGGTCAAGTCGGGTCAGATCGTCATCGATGCCGACGGCAAGTCCGCGACCGATACGCCTGCGTCTGCGACGCTCGCCTGGTCTGCTGGCAAGCCGGTGTTCTCCACGCTCGGGGCCCTGGACATCACACTTCCCCTGACCGCGAAAATCCTCGGTCGGGAGCTCAAGATTGGTCAGTTGGTGGTGGCCACTCAAGCCGAACTCGGCGA
>CAIVPX010000107.1 GCA_903907905.1 uncultured bacterium
GCCATTGGCATTGGCGTTGACGAAACTGCCGTCGAGCATCGAGAACTCGACGCGCCCCGGGCGAGCCGCGCCCGCTGCGCGATCGCGCCAGAGCACCAGATCGAGACCCGGACTATCGACGATCCGATCGGCGGCCTTAACGATGAGCAAATCGATGCCCGCGCCGCCTCGCAGCTCATCTACCCCAGCGCCGCCGAAAAGCAGATCCGGGCCGTCCCCGCCATCGAGGGTGTCGTTGCCCTCGGCGGTTTCGATCAGATCGCCTCCCGAACCGCCCTGCACTCGCATCGTTCCCACGGCCGCGCCAGAGGTGACCGTGTCCCACACCATATCGGCCGACGTAAGGATCAGCGGGTCGGTGCCGCTAAACGCCACGGACTCGATCCCGACGGGACCGACCACCATAACGGCGTGGCCGGTGCTGCCGTCATGGCGGATCGTGTCATCACCCTCGCCGCCGTTCGGCTTGGTGAGCACGATGGCCGGATTGAAAGGCACCCAGAGGTTGATCGGAAGAGCACCCGCCGCGCTGACCATCGACGTGCCCCAACCAGTACCGGCTGCACCCTGGTAAAAACTCTGAATCCCGGTTTCGTTGTAGCTGTAGGGGTTGGTGGCTTCGCGTACCGGCGCGACTACCGGGATGATCACATCATTGCCAGCACCGGTATCAATCCGCCAGAGCGATTCGGGCTGGGCCGACCGCACGAGCCTACTCTCGTCGCGAATGAAGACCGTGTCGTTCTGCGTGCTGAAGCGGTAGAGGTCGGAGTTTGGGTCAACCACGTTGACGTCCCAGGCAAGGTCAAGGTGGGCGCGCGAGACAGACAAGTGGGTGAGCGCCGACTCGAGCCGCACGCGGCCCGTCGCCAACAGAGACTGCAGTTCGTCCCAGTGCGACCAAAGCGGAAATGGCGTGCCGTTGGCCGACACCGCCTCGATCTCGATCCGCGTCGCCCCCGCAGCGTCCTGCTCGAATCCCAGGATTTTGAAGACCGTTCCGGCCGGTAGCGACTCGGCGATCACACGTTGTGCCTCAGCAGGATCGTCCGGGGAGTAACGGGCCAGGAATCGATCACCGGGGATCAGCAAACCATCACCCGCCACGGGGAGTGGCGCCCCCCCCCACCACGGAAGTTTCAGGCTTCGACCGTCCGAACTGAGTTCGGTCGCAGCCATCAATTGCCCGAGGTTTGAGTACTCGCCCTGGGTCAGATTGACGTGTCGCTCCGCGTTGAACGCCGGCTCGACAACCGGGTTACCCGAGAAGTCGTAGCGCAGCAGTCCGAAGCGGTTGATGCTCACCGAACTGGTCACCGGCGTAGGCGACTGGCCCCAGGACACCGCCTGCGAAGGGTCCGTCTGAAAGAGCGAGACGAAAGACGAAACCATGTACGAGGGGTAGTCCCGCTGCTTGACGCTCTCGATCCAGGTGCTCAGGTCATTCCTGGGATCGAAGGCAATGAAGTTGTCCGCCGTGAGTTGGGCAGGCAGCACGCCTTCCAGAAAAATGCCCCGGCCGTTGGTCGATCCGCCACTGAACTCGGAGATGATCGTGCCGCCCTGGTAGGGATCCAGGCGCGCGGCCTCGTAGGTCATCGCAATCCGGTCACCGTCCGGGCCCGGCTGAAAGTCTTTGATGATGTGACGACGGCTCGCTGCCATCGCCCCCACGGTCTGCACCGGAACGATGAGATCGCGCCCAGCGCCCAGCATCACGACATCGTAGAAATCCTGGTTCGACGTGAGGTAGACCAGGTCGTCACCGGGTCCCATATCGACCCACTCCGGGCCCGAGCCGGTGATGAACAGATCGTTGCCCTCGCCCAGCGCGTAGCGATGGTAGTCGAGCGTGCCCACCACCATGTCCTGACCGGCGGTGCCATCGACATCGACCTGGCCGTAAACGGGCATTCGGGCCGCGGGAAAGGCGAGGGTCTGGCCGGTATAGGCAAATGGGTAATAGACATCGCCGACGGTCACCGTCGCGATGTAGGTGAGGCTGCTCGGCAGCACCGTCCAAAGGCTCATCGAGGCGCTGTCAGTCATGATTGTCCAAACGTTTCATCGCCCGAGTTTAAGTCGGTCCGCAGGCGGCACGGCCGCGATTCACCCCGCTTCATGCTGGGGTTTTCCGGAGTTGCGGGTGGCTGCGACTACATTGCCGGGCTTGATCACCCATCAACACCGAGTGGAGACAACGATGGTTCAACTCACGATCAACCAGGAGCGGGTGTCGATCGACGCCCCGCCGGATACGCCGCTGCTCTGGGCGATCCGCGAAAAGCTTAACCTGACCGGCACCAAATTCGGCTGCGGCATTGCGCAGTGCGGTGCGTGCACGGTCCACCTCGATGGTCAACCGGTGCGCTCGTGCGTCATGCCGCTGTCGGCAGCGGCGGGCCGCACAGTCACGACGGTCGAGGGCCTGATGAAGACGACCGCCGGCAAAGCGCTCGAGGGCGCCTGGAACGAGGCGCAAGCGCCGCAGTGCGGCTACTGCCAGTCGGGCCAACTGATGAGTGCTGCGCATCTGCTGAGCACCGCCACCAAGCCGTTGTCACGCACCGAGATTCTGGATGCCATGAGCGGCAATCTGTGCCGCTGCGGCACCTACAACCAGATCGCCAGTGCAGTGGCCATCGCCCAGAAAACGCTGACCGGAGGCAAGGCATGAAACACTCCATGAAGCTCTCGCGTCGAAGCTTTCTGGTGGGCTCGGGCTCGCTCGCAGTGGGCGTCTCCTTCGGACTGAGCGCCCCCGAATTGGCCGAAGCCCAGGCCCAGCCCGGCTTCAACCCCAACGGCTGGGTGAACATCGCCACCGACGGCAGCGTCACGCTGATGTCGCCTGCTGCCGAAATGGGGCAGGGCACCATGACCGCCATGCCCATGCTGCTGGCCGAAGAGCTCGACCTCGACTGGAAAACGGTCAAGGTCGTGCAGGCACCGGCCAATGCCAAACTCTACGGCAACCCGCGCTTTGGCGGCGGCATGACCACCGGCGCATCGCGCACAGTGCAAGGCTACTACGAGCCGATTCGCCTGGCCGGCCTGCAGGCCAGGCAGGTGGTGCTGCAGGCCGGTGCTGCGGCCATGGGTGTACCCGCTAGCGAATGTCGGACCGAACTGAGCCAGGTCATCCATAGTTCAGGAAAGCGCATGTCTTACGGCCAGATTGCGGCGGTGGCCAGAGCGCCGGAAGAACTGCCCAAGGTCGACAAGAGCCAGCTGCGGCCGATGAGCCAGTTCCGCATCATCGGCAAAGACCTGCCGCGCGTCGACGTGGCCGCCAAGAGCAACGGCAGCGCCCGGTTCGGGATCGACCAGCGACTGCCGGGCATGCTATGGGCCTCGGTTCGGCGCGGCCCGGTACAGGGAGAAAAGCCCGTGGCCGTCAACGACACCCGGGCACGTGCGCTACCCGGTGTCAAACAAGTCATCACGCTGCCCTACGGTGTGGCCGTGGTGGCCGACTCTTTCGACACGGCTCGCAAGGCGCGCGACCTGCTCGGTATCGAATGGACCAGCACCTCACGCGCCCGCCAGCACGACTCCGACAAGGTCCTGGCCGAGTATGTGGCGCGGGCGCGAAAACTGGACGACACAGGGATCGACTTCATCAAGCATGGCGATGCGGCAAAAGCCCTCGCGGGGGCGACGCGAAGCTTCTCGGCCACCTACACGTCGGAGATGGTTTCGCATATCTGCCTCGAGCCCATGAACTGCACGGCGCTGGTCTCGGGCGACGCCATCGAACTCTGGGCGCCTTCACAATCGCCCTCCTTCATCATCGGCGCAGTGAGCGGTGTCGCGGGTTTCAAGCCGGAAAACATCAAGGCGAACATCACCTTGCTGGGCGGAGGCTATGGCCGGCGGGTCGAGCCCGACTATGCCGTCGATGCCGCCCTGGTAGCCAAGGCCATGCCGGGTACACCCATTCAGGTGATCTGGACGCGCGAAGACGACATCACCCACGACAAGTACCGCCCCATGACCGGCCAGCATCTGGTGGCCGGGGTTGACGCGCAGGGCAGGCTGGTGGGCCTGTTGCATCGCGTGGTCTCAGAGGGCATCTACGCACGTGTGGTTCCGGGGGCTTTCAAGGCTTCGGGTGGCAAGGACGCGCCCGTGCTCGAAGGCACCGAGATCACCTACTCCATCCCCGACCACTCGGTGCAGTTCATGATCGAGCAGCGCGGCATCGATGCCGGGTTCTGGCGGGCGGTCGGACCGGGCTACACCAAGTTTGCGATCGAGACGCTGATCGACGAAGTGGCCCGCGGCGTGGGGCGTGACCCGATTCAGTATCGCGTTGACCTGCTCGACAAGAACCCGCGCGGCGCGGCGGTCTTGCGCGAGGTGGCGGCCATGTCAGGATGGGGCAAGCCTCGGCCGGCCGGGCGCGCCCTCGGGGTCGCCTTCTCGGATGCCTGGAACACCATGTGCGCCATGGTCGCCGAGGTGTCGCTGCAGAACGGTACGCCTGTGGTGCATCAGGTCTGGGCAGCGGTCGACTGCGGCGTGGCCATTCAGCCGCGCAACGTTCAGGCACAGATCGAGGGATCGATTATCTTCGGTCTGTCGGCAGCGCTCCATGAGCGAATGAGCTTTCGCAAGGGCGAACCCCAGGAGACCAACCTCGATCGCTACCGGATCCTTCGCGCCAACGAAACGCCGCTGGTCGAGGTCAAGGTGCTCGTCACCGACAACCACCCCGGTGGCATCGGCGAGGTTGGCCTGCCGCCGATCGCGCCGGCGATCGCCAACGCCATGGCCAGCCTGGGCTCGGCACGGCAGCGATCGCTGCCCTTCTCTCGAGCCTGATCGCGCTTGAGGCAAGCCCGGTGCCCCTGCCTTCGCGGCGGCACCGGGCGAGTGCAGGCAGACGCCCATTCGGCTGAATCAGGCGACTTGACCTCTGCTGACCGCACCCCTAAGATAGTAATTGGTTACTATCTTAGGGGTGGTAAGCCGGTAAGCCCCCCCGCGTTCAGCCGATCGACAAGCTGGATCGAAAGCCTCGGGACGCCTTTGCGAACGAGCTTTTTCTGCGAGCCGATCCTTTCAGGTGCCACCGATCATGCCTTCCTCCGCCGAAGCTCGGCCAACCCGGAGACGCCTGAGTTCAGAGGAACGGCAAAGCGAGATCATCCGTGTCGCCGTCGAGCTCGCGGCCTCCAAGGGCGTCGAGCAGGTGACCACTCAGGACATCGCCGATGCGATGCAACTGACGCAAGGCGCCGTGTTCCGGCACTTTTCGGCCAAGGACGAAATCTGGTTCGCTGTCATTGTCTGGGTGCGCGAGCACCTCATGCGGGTAATCGATCGGGCCGCTGCGGGAGCGCCTGACCCCCTGATGGCCATTGAGCAGATGTTCAGCGCCCACCTGAAGTTTGTCGGCCGGCACCCGGCCATCCCCCGCCTGCTGTTCTCCGAGTTGCTGCACAAGAAAAGCGGCCGCTTTCGCCAGCTCATCGAGGAAATCATCGGCGGCTACGAAGACCGGATCGTCAAGTTGATCGACGAAGCCAAGGCATGCGCACTCATTGACCAGCGCCTGTGCAGTCGGGCGGCCGCTGTGCTTTACATCGGCATGGTGCAGGGCCTGGTTTTACGCTCGGCCATCGTCGGCGGCGGCAAAGCCGCCCAACCGTCAGCCGCGCAAATCTTTCAGGTCTTCTTGCGCAGCCTCACCGCCAGACCTTGAACGCCCCTTCAGGCCCCAGGAGCCCACGCAATGAAACACATCATCGACCAGGCCTGCCGACTGCTCGGCGCCATCGCCGTCACGCTAGGCGGCACGCTTCTCACCGCCAGCGCCCATGCGGGAGAACCCCTGCACCTGCAAGCCATCATGAAGGAGATGGGTCGCGCCATGCAGGTCATCACCGATGGGATCGCTCGCGAAGACTGGGCATTGATCGCCGCTGCCGCGCCCCGGATCTCGGCACACGACCAGCCCCCTCAGGACGAAAAAATCCGCATCATCACGTTCATGGGGCCGGGCATGGGCCAGTTCAAGGCCTTCGACACCGAGACCGGCGAGGCTGCGCTGTCACTCGAGCAGGCCGCCAGACGGGCCGACGCCCAGCAGGTCATCGATAGCTTCCGGCAGGTTCAGACGGGCTGCATGAATTGCCACCAACAGTTCCGCAGCAAGATCAAGGCGCATTTCTACGGCGTCGCGCCCCGCTAGCCCCCGCCCGAGGGTGTTCCTCAGGACTGCGTAGTGCCACAATGGCGGGCTGGATCGGTCTGCCGCCCAAGAGCAGGAGCCGACCGCAGAATGCCAACCCA